>JAIOZL010000003.1 GCA_021740645.1 Bacteroidales bacterium | reverse complement strand
AGAGCTACTAAAGATGCAATTCATTTATATAATCATAAAAGATTACATTTATCTTTGAACTATAAAACACCTGATCATGTGTATAAATTGGTCGCCTAATTTATTTTTTAACCTGTAGACTTATTTTAGGACTAGACAATGGTTTGGTAGCTTTCTGCATCCTGACTGGACGGCCTCTTTTGAGAAAAATTATCTAGCATTTAAGAAGCGGGGATATATAAGCAATGTACAATTTAAGGTCAGGCACAAAGATGGCCATTTTCTTGATATAGCTTTTGAGGGTGGTATTGGATATAATCATGATGGTAGTTTTAAACAAACTTATTGCGTATTTAAGGACATTACTGAGCAAAAAAAAGCGGAAAAAGAATTGCATGACGCACAAACATTCAATAAAACCCTTTTAGATGCCTCTCCAGATATAATTTATGTTTATGACCTTGATGCCAGGAAGAATATTTATAGCAACGAGGGAATAGTTTCAATGCTGGGGTATTCAATTGATGAAATTCAAAAGATGGGTGACCGGTTTCTGGCAGAACTAATGCATGTAGATGATTTTATTAAATATCAGAAAAAAATACTGCCTGCATACCCAAAATTGAAGGATGGGGAATTTATAGAGCACGATTACCGTATAAAGCACAAAGACGGCTCCTGGCGTTGGCTAAATTCCAGGGAGTTTGTTTTCAATCGTTTTGATGCTGGAAATCCCAGGCAAATTTTTGGCATTACTACGGATGTAACTTTACAAAAGCATAATGAAAATACACTCAAGGAAAATATTGAGAGGCAAAAACTTGTCCTTAATTCATTTCCGGTTGTGTTTTATACAGTCGATCCGTCAGGGAAAATGCCAACCACATGGATCAGTGACCAGGTTAAAAATATCACTGGATTTTCAGCGGATGAGATAACTTCCAATTCTGATTTCTGGACCAGCAGGCTTCATCCGAAAGATAGAGATCGAACACTTAAGGAGTATAATTCAGTGATAAAAAATGACTATGTAGAAACCGAATATAGGTGGAAGGTTGCCTCGGGATCTTATAAATGGTTCAAGGATAAAATAATATTATTGAAAAATGAGGATGGATCACCCAGGCAAATCATCGGCTTTTGGATAGATGAAAACGATAGAATAATTGCGGAAAATGAATTAAATGAAAAAATAGAAAAGTTGGAAAAATGGAATAAACTAACCATTGGTAGAGAATTAAAAATGATTGAGTTAAAAGAAGAAATTAACCAATTGTTGCTGGAAATGGGGAGAACGAAAAAATATAAAATACCATCGAATCAAAAATAAGTTAATCCGAAAAATGAAATTTAGCTGGCTTATAAAATGTTGAAACCTGAAAATATCGACAAGGATGTATTAATTGAAGAGTTTCAAAAGCTTCAAGAAGAAAACTTAAGATTACGGAAATTAGAAGATTCTTTAAAAAAAGACCAGGAGAGTTTCCAGGATATCTTTAGTGGAACCTCAGATGGAATAATCCTGTTAGATAAAAATATAAAAGTTCTTGGGGTTAACCAGTCATTCATTGACATGACAGGTTTAACAAAAAATGAAGTTGTCGGTAAAACCGGATTTGCCCTGGCTAAAAAATTTGTTTCTAAGGGGGAACTTTTTAATGTGATATCCAATATTAAGCAATTAGTTGTCAATAAAAACGTCAAACCATTTACCTTAAATTATAAAGATAAAATACTTGAAATTTATTCCCAGCGACTAATTTATTCCGATCTGACCATAGGAATATTAAAAGACATTTCTGAAAATGTCAAAACAGAACAAGCCCTCAAAGAAAGCCAACGTCAGCTTGCTACCCTTATGGATAACCTACCCGGAATGGCTTACCGATGTAAAAATGATTCGCAATGGACCATGGAGTTTGTAAGTGAAGGGGCATATGCACTAACTGGATACAAACCAAATGTGCTAGTTAAAAATAAAAAAATAAAGTTTGCCAATCTCATTCACCCTAAAGAAAGGAAAATGGTGTGGAAAACCATTCAAAATGCGGTAAGTAAAAAAAAATCATTTAACCTGACTTATCGGATTAAAACAGCAAAAGGTGAATCCAAATGGGTTTGGGAGCAAGGTCAGGGCATTTTTGAAGGTAATGGGAAAATTGAATTTCTTGAAGGATTTATTATGGACATTACGCAGCGTAAAATGGCTGAAGAAGAATCGATTGAAAGCGAGAAAAAAGTGCAGTCATTGTTAAAGCTTAACCAAAAGCTGGGAAACTGCAAAAATTATGATGATATAGTAAATATTCTTTTGGAAGAAGTCGGCAATGTATTTGGATTCAAGAGTGTTTGGTATGCTAAGATTGATAAAAAATTTGAAAACATTAGTATAGCAGCAGCTGCTGGGCGGATAAGTGAAATACTGGATGACAAATTGCCTACTATCCGGATAAAAGGAGATGCTTATTTTGAAGACTTATTTTCAAGCAATCATCTTCATTTAGTTGAAGATGTTCAGGCTGATCCCAGGATGATTGGGAAGCCGGCAAAAGACATGGGTGTACGAACCCTAATAAACCTACCTGTATTTATTGGCGATAAGATACACGGAGCGATTGTAACCGGATCATTTGGTGACGAAGGGGTATATAAGACCAATGACATGGAACTTCAATATTTTGCAACAATTGCAAGTTATGCAGCAACCGTAATTTCCAGAATTGATTATTTAAATGAAAAAACCCAATCAGAAAATGCCTTACGTGAAAGCGAAATGAAGTATCGGGCTATAGTTAACCAATCCCCTCTGGGTATTTTTTATTATAATGAACATGGGGTGATTACTGAATGCAATAACAAGTTTACAGAAATAATTGGATCCAACAGAAAAAATCTTATTGGATTCGATATGATCCGTTTATTGAAAGATGATAAGCTAAAACGAGCTGTTCGCAAATCTTTAAAATCGGGCGATGGCTATTATGAGGATTTATATTCAACGGTGACTTCTGGCCAAGAAATCTACATAAGAGTTTTGCTGCAAGGTATTACCAATACTGAGAATATTATTGTTGCAGGCTTGGGTATTGTGGAAGATATTAATGAAAGAAAAAAAGCCGAAGATAAGATCAATGAACTGGTTGAACTTGAAAAACAACGATCGATGGAGCTGAGGGAATCACTGTACCAATTACAAATTGCACAGGATGCTTCATTGAATATGCTGGATGATCTCAATTTAGAAATTGAAGAAAGAAAAAAAGCAGAAGAGGAGCTTAAAATGCATCGTGGAAATCTGGAGAACCTTGTGAAAAAAAGGACAGAGGCCCTTGAAAATTCGCAGGCATCCTTAGCTTTATTGCTTGAGGATGTGAATGAATCAAGAGAAGAATTGCATGAAGCAAACATGAAACTTGAAATTGCCAATAGGGATCTCGAAAGTTTTGCCTATTCCGTATCACACGACTTAAGGGCACCTTTAAGGCATATTGATGGATTTGCCAAAATGCTTAAAAAAATCATTACCCTGGATACCCCTGAGGCGAACAGATATTATGATAAAATTTCTGAATCTTCAAAAAATATGGCGGTAATGATTGATAGTTTGCTTTCATTTTCGAGGCTTGGGCGAAAGTCCATAAGAAAAACAAAAGTTGATTTAGACCAGCTTTTTGCCTCAGAAATTAAACTGCTTAATCAAGAAATTACTACCAGGAAAATTGAATGGAAGGTTGCAAATCTACCCAAAATTAATGCGGATGAAACTTTAGTAAAGCTGGTCATTGAAAACCTGTTGTCAAATGCATTGAAGTTTTCATCCAAAAAAGATAAAACAATAATTGAGATTGGATCAATAAATGCAAAGAAGAATAAATGTAGCTTTTATATCAAAGATAACGGGGTAGGATTTGATATGAGCCATGCAGATAACTTATTTGGTGTTTTTCAAAGGCTTCACACAAAAGAGGAATTTGAAGGAACGGGTATAGGTTTGGCCAATGTGAAGCAAATAGTATATAAACATGGGGGTGATATCTGGGCTGAAAGCAAGATAGACGAAGGAGCCACCTTTTTCCTGTTATTCCCTGATGTAAATTAGTTCAGATACATTTATATCATTGCCTTAAAACGACCACTTCAATCGCATATAGTATAAGGAACCCATCCCTCCGAATTCAGAACCCTTCTCTCCGATAAATATTTGCGACATAAGCAAAAGACTTATGTTGTCGGATAAAGAAAAGCTGACATTGGGCCCGACAAAGGCCGAATTGTCATTAGGGTTAAATATTGCAGATAGATCGCCACTTATCAACGGGGATAGCGGGTAAGAGACTTGACCGAACAGGGAATATCTTGCTTGTGTAAAAGTCTTGGGTGAAAGCTTCCGAACCACTATCAGTGAATTATCATCATATCCTGCTTTATCAGTGGTTCCATTGCTATTTAACAAAAATGATCCATGTACAAAAAGACTGTTTTTAAAGGTATAATTGGCACTGGCTGAGAAAACAAAAATTCCGGTAGTGTCGGCGAAATTGTTTTTATCTCTGAAATATGAACCTTCCCCACTAAATCCTGCCCCCCCGATGTTACCCGACCATCCACCACCTAACACTATATCCCCGGTCATCAAACCTCCCATAAGCTGAAAATCATAATTCCACCTGTTAAATTTATACATAGCTGCAGCTGTGATCTTCTGATCTGAATCTAATTTAAAGGCCATTTCTATTGAAGAAGATATACCGGTATAATATTGCATTCTGATTGCATCACATCCTGGCCGTTCCACATAATCAAAATCATAAAAATTAAAGGTGTTAAAAATATCATTGGGATTCCATACCATATTTATTCCCCAATTTATTCGCTGGCGGCCAACCCTCACATCCATTTTCCCTTTTGTAAATTGAAGGTTTGCCCGATCGATATCCGAATAAAGTACGTAAGATGAATCACTGGCTATTCTCCAGTTTAAATCCATAAAGCCATTATCATTTGTTAGTAGATCAGCATAAACAGGATGGCTTAAATAAAGCAATTGCCCAAAATTAAATACGTTCCGTGCACTCCCCGAAAATGTCCAGTTATTATCGATGTAATACTTCAGGTTCAATCGGTTATAAACAGAGCCCATTGTATACCATTGTGATTCCACATCCTGAATCCATACCGTGTTCAGGTTTTGAATGTGTCCTGAAAAATCAATCTTCCTTTCCTGTCCGGAGGCCAATAGGACAAAAAAAAGAAAGAAGGTAATACTGATAATCCGCCAGGTATGCATCATTCTTTATTATCTTTTGTCGCTGGTTATTTTACCATCATCCAGGGTTATTACCCTTCTGGCTTTATTTACTACCCTTTGATCGTGCGTGGAAAAGATAAAGGTGATGTTTTCGTCTTTATTGAGCTTTTCCATCATGTCAAGCAGGTTTCCGGTAGATTTTGAATCCAGGTTTGCCGTGGGCTCATCAGCAAGGATAAACTTTGGTTTGGAAGCCAATGCCCTGGCTACGGCCACCCTTTGTTGTTGTCCTCCTGACAATTTGTTAGGCCTGCTGTTCAGCCGGTCGCCAAGTCCAACAGCCTGCAATAATTCTTTGGTCCGGGCGTCCCGTTCGTGTTTTGCACGTCCTTGCAAATGCATAATAAATTCAACGTTTTCTTTGGCCGTTAAAACAGGGATAAGGTTATAGGCTTGAAAAACGAACCCAATGTTGTGCAAGCGGAAGTCTATCAATTTACGGGAGTTCAACCCCCAAATATCTACTCCTGCAATTTTAACATCTCCTGAAGTGGGTTTGTCCAATCCACCCAGCATATTCAATAATGTTGTTTTCCCCGAACCGGAAGGCCCGACAACGGCAGCAAATTCTCCCTCTTCAAAGTCTACAGTTACACCGTTTACTGCTTTGACCTTAATTTCGCTACTGTTGTAGATTTTATAAAGGTCTTTGATTTCTATTACTTTCATCGTTTTATAGTTAAGTGTTATTTGTTATATGTTAAGTGTTATTGGTCAAGTGTTATATGTTAAGTGTTATCTGTTATCTGTTATCTGTTGTTTGTTGCAGATTAGGTTGATTGATTTTCGTATTCAATTAAATCTTCATTGATTGAGTTTTTAGGTTCATTGTATTTACCACTTTTTGCTTTTTGTAAATAATTAATAAAACCATTTAATATAGCCAACGCGGTTTCGATTAGCTGTCTTCCATTTTTATATTCATCTTCATTGATATAGTTATCATCGAAGGCACTGATAAACTGGTCTATTAATTCATGAAGTGATCCTCGGCTGATTCTACAAAACTGTATATTTTCCCCATAATGATATCGTCCAAATCCTTCAGCAATGTTTTCGGTAGTTGATCTGGAAGATCTTCTCATGCCATCAACCAGTGCATATTTTTCTTCAGGAGGAAACTTTTTGATTATTTTCATAACATATATTCTGACTTCTCTGTATGCCTTCCAACATTCCAAATCTTCAAATCTTACTATTCTCTTTTTCATAACGAATAACTATTAACCAATAACTATTAACCAATTTCTTTCTATTCCATCCTCAACGCATCAGCCGGATCATTTTTTAAGGCTTTATATGCCGGATAAAGTGCGGCGATTACTCCAGTTAGTATTACTAAAATTGCCACATTGATCAATAAAACGGGATCCAGGTGAAAATATACAAAAGCATCATAACCCAGAGCTTCATATCCTTTTGCCCACATTGATAAATCTAGCGGGTGGGTGGTCCTTATTCTTGCAACAGCAGCTCCGATAATAATTCCAATTACCCCACCAACCAGTGATAATAAAATGGATTCAACAATGATCATATTAAATATCTTGAGCTTTTGCATTCCAATTGCCAACAACATTCCTATTTCCTTAGTTCGCTCCATTACCACCATGAGCATGGTATTTATAATTCCAAAAAGTAGAGCCAGTAGAATGATGATAATGAAGATATACATATACAAATCCATCGATTCGGTGAGGTAATTCATTTCGGGGCTTAGCTCTTTCCAACTTAAAACTTCCAGATCACCAGATAAAGCTTTAATATTTTGTTGGACTCCATCAAGAAGTTCGTTGTCATGAATACTAACAGCAATTTCATGGCCTGCATCAGCTGGAAAACTGCTGAGTTTTTGTATGTCGTCATACCTTACAAATACATGGCTTTCGTCGTAGATATTGTTATTAGTAGTATAGATACCGGCTACCCTGAAGGCTCCCGAAGTAATATTGTTGTCTAAATCCTGCACGGTAATTACGATCTTCGAGCGAACCTTTACATTTAATTTTTCTGCCAGTTTTTTACCAATGACTGCCGGGTTTCTTGATATTCCTTCGAAATATTGCCCATCAATTATTTTCGTATTGAGGTTGGTTACATCCGGTTCGGTTTCAGGATCAATGCCCATTATTAATACTCCTGCAGCAGTCTCAGCTGATGCCACCATCGATTGGATCACAATTCGATTGGAGGCTCCTTTTACATTATCCAGTTTTAGTATCTCGTTCTGCAAGTCCGATGCATTGGGGATGTAATTGGAAAATTCAGATGTTTTCCTGAATTCGGGATTGTGAACCTGGATGTTGGACAATTCGGTTTTGATTACCTTATCAATCCGCTGGTTCATCATCCCTTTCATAAAGGCTGCAGACCATACTCCGGCGTATAATCCAATGGCCACGGCAATTATAACTACGAGGCTTCGTACTTTGTTTCGCCAGATGTTCCGCCATGCTACTGAGAAGATCATATTATTTTGTTTTAAATTGTTTTTACGTTAAATATTAAATTAATTCATATTCATTTTATGCTCTTAATGCCTGATTTACCCGCACCCTGTATACTTTATAAATAGTATAAAAACCGATTATTACCGATAAGAAAAATACAATCAGGCCCTGTGTATAAAACACATGTAAATCCCTCGAAAAATACATATAGGGTTCCATCCCCATCTTAATCATCGTTTGGGCAGCATCCCCAGATAATTTGACAGGGTTTGAAATAAAATAACTGATCACCGGGATACTTCCAATTATTCCTGCCAAAGCACCAATGAAACCGGTTAGTATTGTTTCAAGAAATACAATCCACGCCAATTGCCGTTTTTGCATTCCTACAGCAATGGTGACCCCCAATTCGCGACTTCTTTCAGCAAGCATCATTATTATGGTTCCAAATATGCCGAACCCAACCACCATGTATAAAACCAGTTTCATTACTATTCCACCAGCACGATCCCCTTCGATCATCTGGACTAATTCAGGTTGAAGTTCGTCCCAGGATTTTACCATGAGTGGAGATTGGATGTTTTTATGCAAATAGACCATAGCTTCTGAAAGGTCGGTATGGTCTTCTACCATCACGATCATAGAGGTTGCCAAGTTTTCTGCTCCGAATAGTTCCTGGGCTGTTTGGATATTCATATAAATCATTTGATTATTTAATTCGGGCGAAGGAAATTTAAGAATACCTTTAACGGGATACAACCCTGCAGCAGTAACACCATGATAACCCTGGCCATAAAGAACCAGTGTATCGCCAATCTGAAGTCTGAGGTAATTTGCAAGGTTAATGGATAATAATACGCCCTTATCGTCACCACTTAAATATTCTCCTGAATTCACCCATTTACTGATCTCTGTGACCTGGTCTTCTTTTTCTGTGTCAATACCAATAATAATGGCTCCTTTTGTTTTATTTTCTGAAGAAGCCAGGGCAAAGTATTCAAGTCGGGGTGTTGTACGGGTGATCTCCTTACAGTTTAAGATTGTTTCCTCCAGCGAGTCAGACAATTCAAATGTATTGTTGATGGTTTTGTTTTCATCGTAGGCTTCACTAAATACCTGGGCGTAACCTGAATAAAATTTTACAACATTGTTAATCATCGAATCATAAGATCCATATTGTATGGAGGTCATTAAAGCTGAAAGGATAACTCCAAAAAATATGGAAGCAAGGGTAATCAGACTTCTCCTTGAGTTTCGCCATAAGTTCCGCCATGCCAGTTTTAAATCTCTCATTCTATACTGCTTTTTTTTATTATATATCGTTATTTATGAACGCAATGCTTCTGCGGTCTTTAGTTTTTTTATAAACCACACGGGATATAGGGTGATGATAGCAAAGAGGGCAAATACGGTTATTGCCGGGCTGCTAAATATATCCGGGTGCAGTGCGAATTTGATTACCGGTTCAAATCCCATTTGTGCATAGGTTTCCGCTACTTTACCTGTAACATGGATTGGGTTTGAGTACAAATAATAAACCAAAGGAAAACTCAAAAGAAACCCAAATACAATTCCCAGAATACCAATTAAAAAAGATTCAATGGCTACGATCCAAATTAACCTGATTTTACGCACCCCCACAGCTACCATTATCCCAAGTTCTCTTTTCCTCTCGGCCATTAGCATTATAATTGTTCCCCAAATACCAAAACCGATAACCATAAATAATATAGCCTTGATTATTTTGCTGCTTGCTTTTTTCCCTGAAATTAGACTCATTAATTCAGCTTGAATCTCCTCCCATGAATAAACCATTAAGCCTTCCGGGACTTTTGTTTGCAGGTTAGAAATAATGCTATTAACATCATTTGGTTTTTTTACCATAATAACAATGGATGTCGATCGGCCAGGTAAATCATATAACTCACGGCACGCTTCCATATCAAGGTAAGCGAGTTTATTGTTCATGTCGTTTATCGGAAAATTTAAAAGTGCAGCTACATGATATTTGCCGGCAGCCGTTACACCATGATAACCCTGCCCCAGTAAAATTAAGGTATCGTTTAAGCCTATTCCCAAATTGTCAGCCAGTCCTTTTCCTATCATAATTCCTTTTGATCCGGATGCTATGTATTCTCCTTGGGAAACTTTTTTGGATAGACCCGAAATCTGATCTTCTTCCGGAGGCAAAATTCCGAAAATGGCTGCCCCGAAACTTTTATCGCCGGTAGATGCCAGGGCAAAGGATTCAATGCGTTGGGTATATTGTGTTATTCCTTCAGTATTATTAATGATGTCTTCAATTTCATTTGTAAACTTCAGGCTATTATTCAAACTTCTGTTTTCAAAAAACCCATCTTCCTGTATTTGAATATAACCTGAATAAAAACGGACCATATTGTCGATCATATTTTCGAAAGATCCCTGCTGCAAGGAGGTCATCATGACTACAAAAAATACCCCGAAAAGAATGGAAGAAACTGTTATTAATGTGCGTCGTTTGTTCCGCCATAAATTCCTCCAGGCCAGTTTAAGGTATGTTTTCATTTATAAAACGTATTTAGTAACAGCTGATTCAAGTTTATTTAAAACCAAAGATCCATGGACCACTACCTGATCTTTTTCATATTTTGCTGTGTAAAGAAGTTATCATCGATAGGTTTGTCAAACTGGATGTCTTTCATTAACAGCACTGTTTTTTTTCCGGGTTCATCAGCCGGAACAATTTCCACCCTGGAAGGAAGTGTACGGTCATTAAAACTTTTTAATTCAAAAGCATTTTCGATGTTTACTAAAAAACCGTCTTCATCATAGTATTCCGATTTCCAGAGGTTCAGGCCATCTTTGGTTATCCAACTAATAATCTTTCCCCACACCACCGGGGCATCCGGTAAGGGGATAAGTTCGATTTTGTAGCATAGTTGTCCACGAACCTCTTCATCTGCCAGTAAGGAATGTTTGTAATCTTTAACTATGGATGATTGTTTCACCAGGTCATCATTCGTAAAATCAGAACCCATCCACGACTGCATCATCATGGATGGAGGGATTTTAATCATACGCTCTATCGATGGCACCCAATTCCACATTTCTTTTTTCCTTTTTAGGAAAACCTGGCCTTTGTCCTTTGCTGGTGCAGTTATATAAATGATAAAGTAATCATCACCTTTCGACCAGCTTTTCAATTCAACCGTTCTTTCCCAGTCCGGCCTTACGATTTTCATTTGCATGCTTCCTTGTTGGGTTTCGCCGCGATTTTTTTTATCGGCTTTATCTATTATTTCTTTTGCTGACATTTCCTGGCCCAAACTGTTCGTAGGTACCCACATAAAAAAGCTAAAAAGAAAAATGCTTGCAATTTTTAATGTTTTCATAGTATTCATAGTTTTATACAAAACGGTCAATGATCATTTGTTTTACCCGGTCGAGTGGGTAAATGTCCGGATTAAAAATGTAATTGAATCCAATTCCATCCAGCATTGCCCCTACCATAATGGCTTCAGCTTCAGGATCTGTTGATCCTTTTCTTTTGTAATATTCAGCTAAGGTGACCATAAAAGGGGCAATGGCTTCTGCAAACTTTGGTTTAAAGAGTTCCCATACCATAGGCTGTAACATTAATGAAAAGTAAAGCTTGTAATGGATCACATTACGGTTCATTAGGCCAAACATTTCCTCAATGAAATATATAAATTCATCCCTGGTGAGGATACCATCCTTATTGGGGTCGAAGTAGGATAACATTTCCTGGAAACCGCCTTCAACAATTTGAATCAATAAATCTTCTTTACTCTTAAAGTAATTGTACAATAAGCCTTTCGAAATTTTTGCTTCCCTGGCAATTGAGCTAATTGAGCTGCTTTCATAGCCTTTGTCAGCAAACATTTTGAGCGCAACTTCCATGATCTGGTGTTTCCTTGTTTCTCTGATCTCTTCGTATTGCTCTGTTGTTCTGGGTGCCATGATAGTACAAATATAATATTGATTATTTTTGAATGAACGGTCGGTCAAAAGTAATATGCCAAAATTAATTTGTCAAGTTTTTTCGAAAATATTTTCAAATGTTTAAAAAAAAAGTTTTAAACTTAAACAAAAACAAATCCTCGCTGTTTATTTGTAGTAATTGTAATTAAGTAATGAACCAAAAAAAAGTAATTGTAATAGGAGCAGGATTTTCGGGGCTTTCAGCGGCCTGTTTTCTGGCTCGCGATGGTTACGAAGTAACTGTTGTTGAGAAAAACAGTTCTCCGGGTGGAAGAGCCAGGCAATTTTCCGAAAGCGGCTTCACCTTCGACATGGGCCCCAGCTGGTACTGGATGCCGGATGTTTTTGATCGTTTTTTTAATGAGTTTGGAAAACGCACTGAAGATTATTACAAGCTTATTCGTCTTGACCCTTCCTATCGCATTTACTGGAGGAAAGGGGATGCTACTGATCTTCCTGCAAGCTACACAGATATGCGTGAGTTATTCGAATCCATTGAAAAGGGGGCTGCCTTAAAACTTGACAAATTTTTAGCAGGGGCCGAATACAAATACAAAATTGGGATCAATAAACTGGTTTATAAAAAAAGTAGTTCACCCCTGGAGTTTTTGGATACAGAATTGCTTTCAGGGATGTTTAAATTGAATGTGTTTAACTCATTCCACCAGCATGTAAGAAAATATTTCAGGCATCCCAAACTTATTCAAATGCTTGAATTTCCGGTATTATTCCTGGGGGCTACCCCCAAAGAAACCCCGGCACTCTATTCACTGATGAATTACGGTGACATCAAACTTGGTACCTGGTATCCTGAGGGTGGCATTTATAGTGTGATTGAAGCCATGGTTAATCTTGCAAAATCATTGGGTGTAAAGTTTGAATACAATCATGCGGTAAAAGGGATAAACATTGAAAATAACCTGATTAAAAATGTCTCGGTGAATGGCCATAGTCTTGATGCCGATATTTTTGTGGGGAGTGCAGACTACAACCATATTGAACAGGAATTGATCGGAGAAAATTTCAGAAAGTACAATGCTTCTTATTGGGGCAAAAGAACGATGTCGCCTTCTGCTTTAATCTTTTACCTGGGGATCAACAAACGGATACCTGGTATATTGCATCATACTTTATTTTTCGACGAAGACTTTAAGAAACATGCCGCAGAAATATACGATGATCCGCAATGGCCCGAAAAACCAAGTATCTATGTTAGTGCAACCTCAAAGACGGATACAACAGTAGCACCTGAGGGAATGGAAAACTTAATGGTGTTGATCCCGGTTGCCTCCGGATTGAAAGATGATGAAGAAACCCGTAACAGGTATTTCGATTACATAATTAACAAGCTTGAAAACTTTACCGGAGAATCCATCCGAAAGCATGTGATTTATAAAAGATCGTATGCCCATGCCGACTTTAAAGAGGATTACAATGCTTTTCAGGGGAATGCCTATGGGCTGGCCAACACACTTATGCAAACGGCTTTCCTCAAACCGAAAATGCAATCAAAGAAAGTTAAAAATTTATTTTACACCGGACAACTTACAGTTCCGGGCCCCGGAGTACCACCTGCCATCATTTCCGGACAGGTTGCCGCTACGGAGGTAGTTAAACAATTTAAAAATTAAACCAATGAAATATATTTTTGATGTCATATCCAAAAAGTCGAGTAAGCTGACAACACAAACTTACTCCACCTCTTTTTCACTCGGGATACGGGTATTCAGGAAAAAGTATCACAATCCTATATATTCCATCTACGGATTTGTCCGCTTTGCAGATGAAATCGTAGATTCTTTTCATGGTTTTGATAAAGTCAAACTTTTTGAAAAATTCGAACGGGATACATGGGAATCAATAGAAGACGGCATAAGTATGAACCCCATTTTGAATTCTTTTCAATGGGTGGTGAATAAATACAGCATCGATCATGAATTAATCAAATTGTTTCTTCGAAGTATGGAAATGGACCTTGAACAAAAGGTACACGATGATAATTCATTTAAAAAGTATATCCTTGGTTCGGCGGAGGTCGTTGGATTAATGTGTTTGAAGGTATTTGTTGAAGGCGACGAAAAACGTTATGAAGAGCTCAGGCCCTCTGCAATGTCGCTGGGATCAGCTTTTCAGAAAGTAAATTTCCTGCGTGATTTGAATGCCGATAAAAATCAGCTGGGAAGATCTTATTTCCCTGACCTGAATGTATTGCAATTAAATGAAGAATCAAAGGCAAAAATTATTGAGGATATTGAAGCCGATTTTAAACATGCCTATACAGGAATTAAAGAACTACCCAAAGGGGCACGATTTGGGGTCTACGTGGCATACATTTACTATCTATCCTTGTTGAGGAAAATAAAAAGAACACATAGTTCCGAAATTCTAAAGAAAAGGGTAAGGATTCCAAACCGGGAAAAATATGGCTTATTGCTTTCATCTGCATTTAAACATGCTTTTAATTTATTGTAGAATGAAAGTATTTGTGCTAAGCTTGTTTGTGTTTGTTTCATTTATTTCAGTGGGTCAAAAGCGTGAAATTGAAAAGGTCCGTATGTTGTATTTTGAGAAATGGATAGGTGAATGCGGGGCGGAAGCCCTGACTGACTACCTATCGGATATTACTCATAAAAATGATGCCTTGTTTAGGGTTTATAAAGGGGCAGCCATTGCAACCACGGCCAATTGTGAATTTTTACCCTGGAAAAAATTAAAAAATTTTAATGAGGGCAGGCACTACCTTGAGTCGGCGGTGCGCGATGAACCCGAAAATCTGGAAGTTCGTTTTATCCGTTTTACCATACAAACCAATATTCCCGCTTTCCTTGGATATGATAATATTAATGAGGATAAAACTTTTATTCTGAAACAGCTAAATTTGCAAACCATTAATAAGGCTAATAAGGATTTAACAGAGCGGATCTATCATTACCTGAAACATTCGCAAGCCCTTAGTGAAGCTGAAAAAAAACAACTGGATTTTAACATAGCAAAAGGTTAACAAATGAGTGATAAGGAATACGTCATCCTGGTGGATGAAAACGATAAAGAAATTGGGATTAAAGAAAAAATGGAAGCACATCTTCATCCTGAACTTCATCGGGCTTTTTCTGTTTTTATATTTAATGAAAACGATGAATTGATGTTGCAACAAAGGGCTTTATCAAAATACCACTCCCCGGGATTATGGACCAATACCTGTTGCAGTCATCCCAGGCAGGGCGAAAAAACAAATGATGCAGCCCACCGGAGGATGATGGAGGAAATGGGATTTGATTGTGATTTTGAAAAGGCTTTTCATTTTACCTACCGGGCTGATGTTGGTGATGGCCTTATTGAGCATGAATTTGATCATGTGTTTATAGGTAGAAGTGAAGCAAAACCCACTATTAATCCTGACGAAGTGCATGATTGGAAATATATGGGAATGGAAGAGATTAAAAAAGATATGCAAAAGAATCCTGGAAATTATACCGTATGGTTCAGGATTGCTTTTGAAGAAGTAGATCATTATTTAAAAACGAATTTTGTAAACAGAAAAATAGATTAAAATGGTTTGGATTATTGCAGCATTATCAGTTATAGGCGCCTTTTTCTTTATGGAGTTTATGGCGTGGTTTTCACATAAATATATCATGCATGGGTTTCTATGGGTCTTGCATAAAGACCATCATATCCGCGATGGCAGAAAGTTTGAATGGAACGACCTTTTTGCCGTAATCTATGCTATCCCAAGTATTATGCTAATTTATTTCGGTTATGCTGATATGGATTACCGCATGTGGTTGGGCATCGGTGTATTTTTATATGGAATGGCTTATTTTATGTTTCACGATGTATATGTTCACCAAAGGGTAAAAATGTTGAGTAAAATCTCAAACCGATACTTACGTGCAACAGTCAAAGCTCATAAAGAACATCACAACCCGCACGCACATTATAACTATGGATTTTTAGTAGCCCCGATAAAATATTACGTCGAAGAGTTTAAAAAGAGATAATCATTGCTCGAAACAAGTCGGTTATGTATACTTATTTGCTTATCAATTTACTCGCTATTTCCATTCCTTTTATTGCAAGTTTCGACAAACGGCTGAACTTTTATAAACAATGGAAATTTTTTATCCCTGCCAATCTGCTCACTTTGCTGATTTTTATCGTCTGGGATATTTATTTCACTTACCTGGGCATTTGGGGATTTAACCCTAAACATTTAAGTGGGATCAACCTGGTGAATCTACCCATTGAAGAATGGATGTTTTTTATAGCCATTCCTTATGCATGTGTATTTACCTACGAAGCTTTAAACTACCTTGTAAAGAAGGATTATTTCGGGAAAGCAGCAAATACCATTAGTTGGGTTTTGGTTGTGATTTTAATGTCTGTTGGGATATTGTTTTATGAAAGGCTTTATACTTCGGTAACATTTATTTCTACGGCACTATTTATCCTGGTTCATATTTATGTGATAAAATCAAACTATTTGGGCAGATTTTATTTTACCTATCTATTTATACTAATTCCCTTTTTTATAGTTAATGGACTTCTGACCGGATCATTTATTGAACAAGAAGTTGTATGGTACGACAATACACAAAACCTGGGCATCAGGTTATTTACTATCCCTGTTGAAGACAGTGTTTACGGCCTTCTGTTGATTATGATGAATGTAACGTTTTTGGAATTGTTCAGGGGGAAAAGAAAACCTGTTTTAAAACCGGTTTGATGATCTATTTTTTCACATATTGCTGAGTACTATTATCGATTGGCCTATCTTTCTGCTGTTCTCAAACAGCCTTACTTTAATTGATATAATTGAATATAATTCCCATTTGAATCATCAAAAATAACTTCATAGCCATAATCCGTTTTCTCCACTTCTTTTTTAAACTTCACCCCTTTGCCTTTTAATTCACCTACAGTTTCCTGAATGTTCACTGCGCTAAAGGATATTACCGGTATACCCAATGTATATAACTCATGCTTGAATTTTTTTGCTATTTCCAGTCCGCCGGGCTCTGTGGGCTCTAAAAGAATGCTAACACCATTGCTATCCAGTGGTGATTTTACAATAGCAATATAATTCTCCGGAGAATACATTACTTCTTCGAATCCCAGGACTTCGGTGTAATATTTAAATGCTTTGACCGGATCTTCAACTAAAACGCTGACCATAGCTATTTTCATCGGATATTTATTTTGTCCCATACTAGTGAATGAAATAAGAAGTAATACAATAAATATATGAGTGGTTTTCATGAAATATAGTTTTAAATAAAAACATTAAATATAACACCTTTTACAGATTGTATATTCGGAACAGGTCAAAAATCAATCGAACTCCTTCATTCGCAGATTAAATAGGTAAATAGTGCCTGGTTGATATCTGCCTTCAGATGATATTATTTGTTTTATGATTCAACGTACTTTTTAAAGTTTTCCAATATGGCCTGCCAGCCAGCTTGCTGTTGTTCTAACGAATGTGTTCCTTCGGCTTCAAAAGTTTCTGTCAATATTACGTATTTCCCTTGAATGGAAAAAGTAATATTAAGCTTTCGTCCATCTGTCAAAGTGCAGGCAATCATTTTTTTATCTATTACCTGATCATAGGTGCCTGTAAAATCAAACCCCATACTTCCATCTTTGGCTTCCATCCTCCAGTTTAATTCCCCGCCTGCCTGGAGGTTATTCACGGCTGAAGGGCAGCACCACTGATCGGAAGCGAAATTCCAATGTGTAATATGTTCAGGGCTTGTCCAGTATTCCCATACCCTGTTTATATCGGCCGGGATTTTTATTTCAACTTTTACAAGACTTTTCATTTTCAAATAGTTTAATCAATCATACCTGGTCTGCTCATTACCCCTAAACATTTTATCCTATATATTAGTTCAAAGGAAACAGGCCAGTTAGTTGGAAATCTTTAGTACAAAATTCAAACTCTTAACGAAGCCCGAAAACCCCGGGCTGCATAGTAGGATTGGGCCCCATTGTGATACATAAAAACATGGTTGTAGCGTCGGTCACAAAAGAGTGCCCCGCCAAGTTTCCTGATTACTGGAGGGGTTTTCACCCAGCTTGATGTTTTGATATCAAAAATTCCAAACATTTGCAATTCCCGGTACTCATCTTCTGTTAAAAGTTCGATGCCCATAGAAGCTGCCATGTCAACCGCGTTATTTTCAGGCCTGTGTTCCTTCCTCGATTCCTGACCTTCACGGTCGTAACAGACACTTCTACGACCATGAGGGCTTTCTGGCGAACAATCGTAAAATATGTATTCTCCAGTCTTGTCATCATAGCCAACAACATCGGGTTCACCACCGGTTTTTTCCATTTCATAAAGCGACCACAGTTTGTCTCCCACCTGACCGGAGTTTAACCTTGTCTGTAAAGCAATCCAACTAAAGTTCCTACGACCTTCTGCTATTGCCGAAAGGCCCTTCTGATTATCGGAATAGTTCTTTTCAAAACGTGTTTTTAAAGTACTTAGCAGTTCTTCTTGTTGTTGAGGTAACAAGAGTTTTATTTTTGTCATTGGTAAAATTTTTATTCTGATTTATTTTTTAGCAAATCCCAGAGCAAATTTCCCTCCAATCCATGCCATTGGAATGTATGCCAGTGCGATATCCACAATCGCGAACCAGGTAGGTGAGGGAAGCAAAAATAAATTAGTTATCCCACCCGCCAGGAAAAATGCCCCAATCCCCAAAGCAAATTTCATTTTGTGGTTTGCCGCGATTAACACACATACCAGCGCCCCAAGCAATGTTCCTATGGCATGGGCTAAAAAGGGCATGATAAAATGTTGGGGTTGTAACAGGTGCATCGATTCTTTTAAGCCTTCCGTAGTGGTTAAATCTACACCTTCGGGAGGCGGTATCACCGATCCGCTGATCATGATGATTCCCATGTTTACGATACTTCCCAGGATTATTCCTGCAATAACAGCTAAAATGTTTTTTACGATTGGATTCATGGAGGATGATTTTTAATTTTATGTCATTTTTATGAGCGTAAATATAGTAATATCAGCCAACTTCTTTTTTCGATTCTGGAATTTAACAATTAATTAGCCATTCTCATTCTGATACCCGAAATCATTCATTTTCTTTATCATCCATTTAATAATCTACGTCTTTACGGATTTATAACAGAATAGTATATATTTGCCTGAAAATTCAGTATCTATGGAAGTGTACGATGAGGCTGCAGAAAAATTATTTAAAAATGCCATTTTGCTCGAATTGAAAATGGCACATTTGTATCTTCTATTTAAAGAGATGTTCAAGGAAGATGTCGAATTCTGGTGGAAGCTTTCATTGGAAGAAATAAATCACGCCTCCTTAATCAAAGGTATTTCCTATTTGGGCGAGCTTACCGGTCAGTATCCTAAATCGATTGTACCTGAAAGAGTTGAAATGATTGAAAATTCCCGCAAGCGTATTGAAAAGGAACTTGAAAAATATGAACATGGGGATTATACACGCTTCGATGCATTAAAAACTGCTTATGAGCTTGAATTGATTGCGGGCGAAGTTCATTGCCAAACTTTTATTCCTAGTATTGCCGGGGATGAGGATTTTGCCCAGATAAAGGAATTTAATAAAAATGATATTGAACATGCGGCCCGGATTAAGCAATATCTAGAATCTGTTCAATCGGTTTGATGATTTTTTAGTTAAAGCTTTACCACAATTTTTCTCTTTACCTAATTTTATCGGGCCCGGAATTTGCATTCCCTGGGGACACAGGATGTCATACATATGGCCTGAATTCATACTTCCCAGTAAGGCATTCTTAATTTCATTTGTTTTTGTTATTATTTTTCAATGATGTTTCTAAAGTATAGGAATTACTGCACTATGACCTTTGTCTGAGCAATGGCCCTTCCTCCCTGGCAAACTACAGCAAGATAAATTCCCGGGGTCCAGTTGCGGATGTTTAGTACATTTCTGTCATTTTGCATTTCCTGTTGATGTATTATAGCTCCGATCATGTTTTGAATAACAATGTACGCATGTTCGGTTTTTGTTCCGACAAAATAAAAATTAATTGTTTCGGCATGAGCCGGATTGGGGTATACTAGCACCATGTTTTGTCTTTGCAACATTGAGAAGTTATTATTAACACCTACATAAGTTGATTCCGAGGCTCCAATGTCGGGGGCAATCCCGGTATATTGTCCGGGTTCCAGTTCCAGTATAACCGCACCCTCCCATTCAAAATAAGCAATACCGGTATTGATACAGGGTGAACCGGCATCCAATGAAAAGTCATCATTGCCAGGATCTGCAAACATAGGATCATCATTAAATATATTCCCTCCGGCATTTGTCAGGCCGGTAGGAATAGTATCTAGCTGTAAGAGGTTATTTGCAAAAACAACCGTATCATCAGAATCGTAAAGAATCAGGCTGCTGTTTCCATAAATGATATTATTAATGAGGTAAGGCCGGGCCTGCCAACCGCAATAGATACCGAAATAATTGTTATTAACGACAGTGTTATTGATAATCCGCGGACTGCCGGTGCAGCGGATACCCGAATTACTACCGTAAACAATGTTTTTGTATACCAGTGGATTGCAGCGTGAAATTTCTATTCCACCCCATAAGTTATCCCGCACCAGGTTGCCTGTAATGGTATCATATGATTCATAGGAATGTATTCCTTGTAGTTGCCCTTCAATTAAATTATTCTCAATGATTGTGGCCGAGGTGTGGGAACTAATTCCCTCATTATAGTTATTCCTTATAAGGGAGGATGAAACTTTTCCGGATGATTCAAAATAGACTACACCATCTGAATTGTTGGTTATTTTATTTTGATTTAAAAAAACATCTGAACTCCAGGCAAACATTCCTATATGATTGTTTGAAAGGTTTGTATTTTCAATTATTGCCTGGGAATAATGAAAAGTCAATCCTCCCGCATGGGCTTCGCCGGGTATTTGTTCATTGCTTATTGATTTGCATTTCCCGATGCTACAATAGTTCAATTGAATGCTATCGTAAACATTTTCAAAATGGATCCCTCCCCAGCGCCCTTCTCCCAGAGATGTAAAAACGATAGAATCGGTTTCTGATCCCAATGCGATCAAACTTCCGTTGGCTTTTATCCAGCCGATATCCAGATACTGAATGATAAAGGCGCTGTCGTTGGAGGATGATTTAAACTCCACCCGGACGCCGGATTCAATTGTAAGCGTTGAATCGAAAGGAATCGTTGCAAGGCCCATAACAACGTAGGGAGATCCTGAAATATTCCAGTTCCCGAAAATCTGGGTACTATCCGGAATAGTGTCGGCTAAACCTTTTTGTGGATGTATGGAAAATATGGAAATTAGAAGTGTAAGGTAAATTGTTAATCGCTTCATGTTTTTGTTTTTTTAATTGTACAAACGGTTTGAATATGATGCGTGCCGCATCGTGTTCAATAAGTTTCTTTGGTTTACGTATTTTCAAATTTATTAAATCATTTTCTTTGAAAATGAAACTGCGGTATGCATTATATTTTTTGTTAGCCCTTGTTTATTTTATAATTCTGTTTTCAAATAATTTATCTATAAACTCCTTATACATTTCTAATAGTTCTATTATTTTTTCTTTTTCTCCTACATTCCGACTAATGACACTTACAAAACTTGATGTCCTGTATTCAATATTTGTCTGGTATGAAATCGAGTATATATTGTGTTTAAGTAAAGTTTTTTGAACTTTTTCATTTAGTACTTTTTTTACTAAATCGGCTCTATCACTTTCGATTAAATAATGATTATCAAATTTCTTCCAACCAACTTCAATTTCCGGTTTTCTGAATCTTTTTAAGAATCTCTCAACAAAACCTTCCCAACTTAATGTCATATTAAAATCTTGACTAATCTTAAATTCAGCTTGACATTTCCATGGTCTACTATCAGATACACTGAATATTAATTTCCAATTTTTATAAGGCACTCTTAATATATGAGTTTCAAGTTCTTGCCCTGAATTCCTTTTGATCTTAAATTCTGCATTTAATTCTTTTGAAAGTTCTAACCACATATTTCTATTCGGAAAATTATCAGAGTATCCAAGCGTTGGACCTTTTATATAACTTTCTATTAGACTTTCTTCTTTATAATTTCTACTTGCCATTTTGTTTAAATAAGGGCTAACTTGTATATATCGCTAAAAATACCCATTTTTTCATCGTTTTTTTAGCTTTTAGCACCCAGCCCTTGCCCTCTACCCTGATTAAACTTCCTTTGTTAACTCCACAAAGCGCTTGTATGGTATTGCGGTAAGGCTTTCGGCTGATTGGGCACCGTTGGCCTGGCTGATAATGCTGACTTTGGCAGCGGTCTCATTGTCCGGGGCCTCATAGATGTCGATAAAGTCGTACTGGCCAAGAATGGCATAATGTGCCAGGAACTTAACCTCTGGGCATTTGGTCTTCACCTGGTCGAGCCAGGTATGGCCGAGGGCTGCACGGTCTTTCATTTTTTTCGATACTTCAGGTGACAGTTTGGTAAGCAGAATGTACGTTTGCATAACTTATGGTTTTTAATGGTTGAACATTTATTTTGAAACCTAAAGATACAAAAAACTGAAATGGGTAGGTATTAAATGGCATAAAAAAACCCTGACGTTTCGGCCAGGGTTGTATATTGAAATCGTTTTTTTTACAATTGAGGTCCGGCAGTAACCAGTGCTTTTCCCTCTTCATTGTCGGTGTACTGCTCAAAATTATTGATGAACAATTGAGCCAGTTCTTTCGCTTTTTTATCCCATTCAGCAGCATCGGCATAAGTGTCGCGCGGGTCAAGGATAGCGGGGTCAACACCAGGCAGGGAAGTAGGAACTTCCAGGTTAAATGTCGGGATCATTTTTGTTTGAGCCTTATCAATCGATCCATCAAGGATGGCATCAATAATCCCACGGGTATCTTTAATGGATATTCTTTTACCTGTTCCATTCCAACCGGTATTTACCAGGTAGGCGGTGGCACCATGCTTTTCCATTTTCCTGACCAGTTCCTGTCCGTACTTAGTTGGGTGAAGCGTAAGGAATGCTGCACCAAAACAAGCTGAGAAGGTAGGTTTTGGGGTTGTAATCCCTCTTTCTGTTCCAGCCAGCTTAGCGGTAAATCCTGAAAGGAAATGATATTTGGTTTGTTCTGCGGTAAGTTTCGCAACCGGAGGCATCACACCAAAAGCATCTGCTGTAAGGAAGATCACTTTTTTGGCATGCCCGGCTTTGGAAACAGGTTTTACAATATTGTCGATATGATAAATGGGGTAGGAGACCCGGGTATTCTGGGTAACCGATCCATCATTAAAATCAATTTTACCATCAGCGGCTACGGTCACATTTTCTAAGAGTGCATCTCGTTTAATGGCATTGAAAATATCAGGTTCGCTATCTTTATCAAGATGAATAGTTTTTGCATAACATCCTCCTTCGAAGTTGAAAATACCATCGTCGTCCCAGCCGTGCTCATCATCACCAATCAGTGCCCGTTTTGGGTCGGTGGATAAGGTTGTTTTGCCGGTACCGGACAGGCCAAAGAAAATAGCTGTGTCACCATCTTTACCTACGTTAGCAGAGCAGTGCATAGCCGCAATCCCTTTTAATGGCAAATAATAGTTCATGATCGAAAAAATCCCTTTTTTCATTTCGCCACCATACCAGCTACCGCCAATTACTGCTCTCCCTTCAGTAAGGTTAAATACCACAAATACCTCTGAATTTAAAGGAACACCATCAGTCCTTTTCATCGATTTCCAGTCGGGGTTCACCGTTTTTGCTGCATTGAGCACAACAAAGTCAGGTTCGAAGTTTTCAAGTTCATCGTCAGATGGCCGGATAAACATATTCTTCACAAAGTGGGCCTGCCAGGCAACTTCAAGGATAAAACGAACTTTCAGACGGGTGTCTGCATTGGCACCAGCATAGCCATCCACAACATATAATTTTTTACCTGAAAGTTGTTCGGAACCCAGCTTATAACAATGTTTCCAAACTTCCTGATCAACCGGTTTATTGTCGGATGTTTTGGCTTGTTCGGCCCACCAAACGGTATCTTTGGTTTTTTCATCCCTAACGATGTATTTGTCCTTGGGCGAGCGGCCGGTAAAAATTCCTGTCATAACGTTCACTGCTCCAAGTTCTGATAATTGTCCTTTTTCAAAACCTTCGAGCGAGGGATCCATTTCGTGTTTAAACAATACTTCAAAAGAAGGATTGTGGTAAATTGATTCTACATCATGAATACCGTAACTGCTAAGGTCGGTACGAATTTTTTCGATGTTTTCAGCCATAATTATGTGATTTGATTTGTATTGTTAATTCAATTATCTCTGGAAAATATGCTTAACAAAAGTAGTAAAAAACTTATCTTTTTGTTGACATATATCTAATTTAGAATTATCCTAAAATACGTTTATGCCGGAAGCGGGTTGACTTAGTCTTTTAGAACAAAAGTTTCAATACACAGAAAAAAGGCAGCTTGTTTCCAAACTGCCTTTCCTATCGCGAAAGAAATTCAAAAAGAAGCCTATTTCTTCTTACTTGCTTTCTTGTCTTTTTTTGATGTTTTTTTTACTGCTTTCTTAGCGGCTTTTTCAACTTTTTTACGGGCCACAGCCTGTGCAGCAGCTAATCGTGCAATAGGTACTCGGAAGGGCGAACAACTTACATAATGTAGGCCAACCCTGTGGCAGAACTCGACGGATGAAGGCTCTCCGCCATGCTCACCACAGATGCCGAGTTTAATGTTAGGACGTGTTTTCCGGCCTTTCTTTACTGCCATCTTAACCAATTGTCCAACACCTTCCTGATCCAGTGCCTGGAAAGGATCTACCTTAAGGATATTCTTTTGTAAATAAACAGGCAGGAATTTACCGGCGTCATCCCTTGAATAACCAAAGGTCATCTGGGTTAAGTCGTTTGTTCCAAAGGAGAAGAATTCCGCTGATTTGGCAATCTCATCCGCCGTTAAAGCGGCACGTGGTATCTCTATCATAGTACCTACAAGGTATTCCACACGTTCGCCCATTTCTTCTATTACTTTTTCGGCAGTGGTCCGAACGATATCTTCCTGCATTTTCATTTCTGCATAGGTTCCTGTCAGAGGGATCATGATCTCAGGATGTGCATGAATTCCTTTTTTCTTCAGGTTGATGGCCGCTTCGATGATTGCCCTTGCCTGCATTTCTGAAATTTCGGGATATGTATTACCCAGGCGGCAGCCACGGTGGCCAAGCATGGGGTTAAATTCTGAGAGATCTTCCACTTTTTGTTTTACCTCTTTTAGTGAAATACCCATCAGGTCAGCCATCTCCTGTTGGCCTTTGTCATCATGGGGGACAAACTCATGAAGAGGTGGATCCAACAGCCGGACTGTAACAGGAAGATCATGCATCGCTTCGAAGATCCCTTCAAAGTCTTCTCTTTGGATAGGAAGTAATTTTTCAAGGGCTTTTTTTCTTCCCTCAACATCCTCGGCAAGGATCATTTCTCTCATAGCCTGGATTTTTCCTTCACCAAAGAACATATGCTCGGTACGGCAAAGCCCGATACCAATTGCCCCGAATTCTCTTGCTACTCTCGAGTCATGCGGAGTGTCGGCATTTGTCCTGACTTTCATCCTGGCAATTTTATCAGCAAGTTTCATTAGATCTCCAAAATCGCCACTCAACTCCGCTTCTTTTGTTCCGATCTGTCCTTCATACACTTCGCCGGTAGTTCCATTTAAGGAGATCCAATCCCCTTCCTTAAAGCTTACTCCTCCAGCAGTAATTGTCCTTGCTTTGTAATCTATTTTTACAGAACCGGCACCAGAAACACAACATTTTCCCATTCCACGTGCCACAACTGCAGCATGTGAAGTCATCCCGCCACGGGCAGTTAATATACCTTCAGCAACGTTCATCCCTGCCAGGTCTTCCGGAGAAGTTTCAATCCTGACTAAAACTACTTTTTTGCCATCGGCAACCCAGTCTTCAGCTTCATCCGCATGGAATACAATCTGTCCGGTTGCTGCTCCCGGTGATGCAGGTAAACCTTTAGCCACAACTTTTGCAGCAGTAATTGCATCGCCATCAAAAACAGGGTGGAGCAGTTCGTCGAGTTTGTTGGGCTCAACACGCATAACAGCCTTATATTTATCCAGCTTACCCGCCTTATACATATCCATGGCAATTTTTACCATAGCCGCACCGGTGCGTTTTCCATTACGGGTTTGGAGTAACCACAGTTTGTTGTCCTGAATTGTAAATTCCAGGTCCTGCATATCTGAATAGTGGTCTTCAAGCTTTTGCTGAATATCGTCTAATTCCTTGTAAACTGCAGGAATAACCTCTTCGAGGGATGGAAAGGAGTTTTTTCTTTCTTCTTCAGAAACCTGGGCTAATTTGGCCCAACGTTTTGAACCTTCGAGGGTAATTTGCTGGGGAGTTCTTGTCCCTGCCACCACATCTTCACCCTGGGCGTTAATTAGGTACTCACCATTGAAAATGTCTTCACCTGTTCCGGCATCACGGGTAAAAGCTACGCCAGTACCTGAACCTTCACCCATGTTACCAAACACCATGGCCTGAACGTTTACTGCAGTTCCCCACTCGTCAGGAATGTTGTTTAATTTCCTGTATAATATCGCCCTGTCATTCATCCAGCTTCCGAAAACCGCCATTACCGATCCCCACAATTGTTCCCATGGATCGTCCGGAAAATCTCTTCCGGTTTTTGCTTTAACTGCCTTCTTAAACCTTCTAACCAATTCTTTAAGGTCAGCTGTGGTAAGTTGCGTATCAAGATCAACCCCTTTTTCTTCTTTCATTTTATCGATAATCTCTTCGAAGGGGTCAATATCTTCTTTTGATTCGGGTTTCATTTCCAGCACCACATCGCCGTACATTTGCACAAACCGGCGGTATGAATCCCATGCGAAACGGTCATTTCCTGTTCGTTTAGCGATTCCCTCTACAGCTACATCATTTAAGCCCAGGTTTAACACAGTATCCATCATACCCGGCATTGAAGCCCTGGCACCTGAACGAACAGAGAGTAAACAGGGATTTTCTTTGTCGCCAAATTTGGTGCCCATGATTTTTTCAACATTTTTCACTGCATTTTCCACCTCAGGTTTAATAAGTTCTACCACCTGGTCATGGCCTTCTTTATAGTATAAAGTGCAAACTTCAGTGGTGATTGTAAATCCCGGAGGAACCGGAACTCCGATAAGGTTCATTTCGGCAAGGTTAGCACCTTTACCACCGAGAAGATTTTTCATTGAGGCATTGCCTTCAGCTTTTTTGTCTCCAAAAGTATAGACATGTTTATTAGCCATAATTAAATATTTTTTATATTATTAAGTAACTTATTACTTGATTTTATGAATTTTAGCAAAATTCGTTTGAGGGTGCAATATTACGAAAAAAACCTGTTTGCTTTCCGGTAAAAGCTTAAGTTTAACTTAATTTTGAATGATTAAAAATATGAAACCTAAGGAGGTTATAATTGAAATTGAGAAAAGCTATCTTTTCAGATTCCCTGGAAATTTATTATTGGAATTGTGGATAGGGCAGCGCTTAAAAAATAAGCTACTTCGCACTTTTAAGGTGAAACATCGCCCAATGCAACATTTCTTCGAAAGTGAGTAAGTCAATTTCATGCTCTAGCCAATGACAGGTTATGATTCTTTGGTTTATGTCCGTATCATTTTTTTCAGAAAAAACTTTCGCTGTAAAATGCGGATTTATAGCCGGGTCGTTTTTCCCAAGGACAACCATTCTCAATGGGCATTTGGAGTTTTCTATCACCGGAATTTTTGAATAAAATACATCCGTATAATGCATTGCCGGATTATAAAGGAGGCAGGGGAGGCCCAGGTCTTCAGCGAGTGTATTCCCAAGGTATCCACCCAGAGAACTCCCAATAATAAATTCAATATTTTTACGAATAGCGGTATCCTTTAAGGTTTCATACACACCAAGTTTTTCACGGTAACTTATATGAAGTGCGGTAAGTTTTAGCCCGGCTTTCTTCATAATGGCGTTTTTTTCAGGTGTAGGATGACTGTCGAGCCCGTGGAGGTAAAGTGTTCTCATTTTAGATTTTCATTTGTCGCAAAACTAAGAAAAGTTTTGGAACCTTTCATGACCAATCAGGTAGTTTATAATTTATTAATTTTACCAAAAAGTATTTTATGAGGATATTTCTCTTATTGTTTTTCATTCTTTTTACAATGATCTTAACCGGTCAGCAATCAAAACTTGATAGCCTTGAAAATTTGCTGCCAGGCTTATCCGGAGCTGATAAGGTGAATATGTTGAATGAACTTTGCTGGCTATATGGAACCATAGATATCCAAAAAGCAGAAGAATTTGGGCTAAGCGCTTTAGCGCTTTCAAAAGAAATCGGCGACTCTTTGCTTATCGCACAGGTATATAACGACCTGGGTACTGTTTACTTCAGGAAATCGGATTATGATTCAGCATTGTCCTTATTTATAGATTCCAGAAGGATCAGGGAAAAGGAGGATAAAGCTGAACTTATAGCTGCTTCTGACAATAAGATAGGTGCGGTTTACCAGGAGCAGGGAAAATTTGACCTTGCAGTAAAACATCAGCTTTTGTCTATTGCCTATTATGAACGTAACTACGATAGTATCCACATGTCGCAGGGTTATACTAATCTTGCCAGGGTGTATTATGAAAATCATGAAATAGATAAAGCCATAGAATATAATAACAAGGCATTGGAGATTTTTAAAAGATATAATTATACCTATGGATTGGCCACAACTTATGGGAGCCTTGCACTTTGTTACCAGGAGATAAAGCAGGACAGCCTGGCTATTGATAACCTTATTAAATCCCTGAATTTGTTTGTTGAAGTTGAAGATAACTTTAATATTGCCACTGTTTTACTTAATCTTGGCCAGCTTTATCGCAAGCGCGGTGATTTGAAAAACGGCATATCCTATTATCTTCAGGCGATTGATTTAACCAATAAGACAGGAGACCTCCATACACAGGCTGTTGCTTCAGCTAATCTGGCAAATATTTATACAGAAACTGGGGAATATAAAGAAGCCGAAAGACTTTATAAGCAAGCCCTGGCTATTGCCATTGATTCGGACATAATTCAGCTGGAGCACCAATGTTACCGTGGAATGGCCGGCCTTTATGCTCAATTGGGTAAATTCGGACTGGCCTATCAATATAAAATCAAACAATACGATACCCGAGACTCTATTTACAACATTGAAAAGTATAAGCAATTTTCAGAGCTCCAAACCAAATACGATACGGAAAAAAAGGAACAGCAAATAGAAATACTGTCCATTCAGGATGAGGTTAACCAATTAAAATTGCGGAGGCAACGGGCCATTATTCTGGCTGCAATTGGAGGAATAATTATTGTCATTCTCTTCTCAACGCTTTTGATCGGTAGGAAACATTTACAACAGAAAGCCAGATTAGAAGCAGAAAAAAACAAGTACCGTAAAAAATTACTCGATGCTTCTATTGAGGTGGAGGAAAATGAACGGAAAAGAATTGCCAGGGAATTACATGATGGTGTGGCTCAGCAATTAGGTGGCTTAAAACTTTCATGGCAAGCCATTATGAAGGAAGTAGAGGGCGAAACTGCCGAAAAACTGAACGAAATTACCCAAACACTTGACCAGGCAGCAGATGAAGTCCGGAACATTTCTCATCAAATGATGCCTAAAACTTTAAGCACTAACGGACTGATTTTAGCCATTGAGGATTTACTGGCAAAAAGCTTAAAATATTCGGATATTGAATATCGGTTTGAAAACTTCAAAGCAGAAGGACGTTTTAATGAAAAAATTGAACTTTCTATTTACCGGATTTGCCAGGAGCTAATAAACAATGTGGTGAAACATTCAGGGGCAAAATTTGTCTCGGTACAACTTCTGCGGAATAACAATAACCTGGTACTGATTCTTGAAGATAACGGAAAAGGCTTTAAACCTGAAGAAAAGAGAGATGGCATAGGGTTGTTGAATATTGCCAGCCGGATTGATACCGTAAACGGGGAGATCAATTACGAACCTAGCCCCGGGAGTGGAACAGTTGCAACTGTTCGGGTACCCCTGGCTTAACAGAGGATAATTTATTTTAAAAAAATGAAAAATAGTTTTGCATATAATAAAAATAACCCTACTTTTGCACTCCCAAAAATTAAGTAGACAATGAAGCGTACATTTCAACCATCGAGAAGAAAAAGAGCCAACAAGCATGGTTTTAGGGCCAGAATGGCTACTAAAAACGGGCGCAAGGTACTTGCACAAAGAAGAGCCAAAGGCCGCAAAAAATTAACTGTTTCTGACGAAAATCTGGATAAAAGATAGATCCCTTTTTTAGGACAATAATATACAAGGAGATAATGTTCATTATCTCCTTTTTGTTTTTCGGCGGAATATTCAGGAATTGTAATAAATTTGTAATTTAAAAATAACAGAATTCCATTGCACATATGCAACTTCTTCGCACAATTTTAATCATCGTTCTGATTTATTACCTTGCAAAATTGTTCATGAGGTATATAATGCCTTTAATTGCCAGGTACTTTATTCGCAAAACGATAACAAATTTTGAAAAGCAAGGAAAACCTGCCCAAAAAAAGGAAGGGGAAATAACCATTGAAACTGCTCCTAAAAAGAAAAGTCAGACAGATAGCCTGGGTGAGTATGTGGATTATGAAGAAGTGGATGAATAGAAATAAAATTATTTTCACATGAAAAATATTCAATTTAAAAAACTACTTCCTTTTGTTGTGGCCGTCCTGATTTTTTTGGGTTTAACCATGGCTTATTTCAGTCCTTTGTTTGAAGGAAAAGTATTAAGGCAGGATGATATTATCCGGCACAAAGGAATGGCAAAAGAGATCGTTGATTTTCGTGAAGCTACAGGGCAGGAAGCCCTTTGGACCAATTCCATGTTCAGTGGAATGCCGGCTTATCAGATTTCTGTTCAGTATAAAAAAAACCTTGTTCAGTATATCGATTCACTTCTAAGACTTGGGCTGCCACGTCCGGCAGATATGGTGTTTTTGTATATGATCGGATTTTTTATTTTGCTCGTGGCACTGGGCGTGAATCCGTGGTTAAGTATTGCTGGGGCAATTATTTATGGTTTTTCTTCTTACTTTTTTATCATCCTCGAAGCCGGACATAATTCAAAGGCCCATGCCATTGGGTATATGGCTCCGGCATTAGCAGGGATAATTCTTACATACCGGGGGAAGTATTTACTTGGAGGAGTGATTACTCTTTTATTTATGGCCTTGCAGATCAGGGCAGGACATCCGCAAATGACCTATTACCTAATGATGTTGGTCCTTGTCCTGGGAATCCTTGAACTGTATGAAGCTGTTAAATCAAAACACTACCTGCATTTTTCGAAAGCTACGGGAATTTTATTTGTTGCAGTATTGATTGCCTTGCTCACCAATATCACTAATCTCTGGGCGACCTGGGAATATGGTAAATATACCATACGGGGTAAGTCGGAGCTTACAAGTGAAAAAGAAAACCGGACCTCAGGCCTGGATAAAGATTATGCTACGCAATGGAGTTATGGGATTGCAGAAACAGGAACCTTGCTTATCCCTAATTTTCACGGAGGAGCTTCCCAGGCAAAACTTTCAGAAAGTTCTCATGTTTACGATGCATTGATCCAAAACAATATTCCACCGAAACAAGCTAAAGAATATATCAAAGCTATGCCAACCTACTGGGGAACCCAACCCTTTACATCAGGGCCTGTGTATGTTGGTGCTATTGTAGTGTTTATGTTTGTGTTTGGACTTTTTGCTATAAAAGGTCGGTTTAAATGGTGGTTACTTTTGGCTACCTTACTTTCTATTATGCTGGCCTGGGGAAAAAATTTCCCATTGTTAACCAATCTGTTTCTCGATTATTTTCCCGGCTACAATAAATTCAGGGCTGTATCCATGACCCTTGTAATTGCAGAGGTGGCGATGCCAATACTAGCCTTCGTGGCTTTAAATGAAATCTTTAAATCTTCAATTGATAAAAAATCCATATTAAAAAATCTCACATATGCTTTGTATATCGTGGGTGGATTTTGCTTGATATTTGCCCTCCTGCCCGGAATTTTCTTTGACTTTACCAGCCCGAATGATATTCAGTATAAGCAGGGCTATCCTGAATGGCTTTTAGATGCCATCATCCTTGATCGCGGTAAACTCATGCGTTTGGATGCTCTCAGGTCATTATCATTTATTTTGATCACCGCCGGAGGAATTTGGGCATATGTTAGCGGAAAACTGAAAAAGAGTTATTTGTTAGCCTTAATTATTCTTATTGCCGTAATAGATATGTGGCCGGTTGACAGGCGGTATGTCGACGAAAGTGATTTTATTAAAAAGTCTTCCATGGAAAAACCTTTTACAAAATCATTGGCAGATGAGTTTATATTAAAAGATACCGATCCCAACTACCGGGTATTAAATGTGATGTCTGATCCTTTCAAAGATGCGCAGACCTCCTATTTCCATAAATCCATTGGTGGGTATCATGGGGCTAAATTGCGCCGATACCAGGAATTGTACGACCATCATGTCGGGGCTGGTTTTAATATGGAAATTTTAAATATGCTGAATACAAAATATTTTATTCAGCCTGGTAAAGATAAAAAACCAGTTGCTGTGCCAAATATGGAAGCACTTGGTAATGCTTGGTTTGTAAATGATTATCTCCTTGTGGATAATGCAGATGAAGAACTCGAAAAAGTAGGAGAAATTAAACCTGCTGACGTGGCTGTAATTGATAAACGTTTCAAATCGTTTATTGAAAATTATACTCCGGGCCGCGATTCAACCGGACAAATAAAGTTGATAGAATACGCGCCGAATAAACTGGTTTACCAAAGTAATACGACCAAAGACCAGCTGACCGTTTTTTCTGAAATTTATTACGAAAAGGGCTGGAATGCTTATGTGGATGGGGAATTAATTCCGCATTTCAGGGTAGATTATGTTTTAAGGGGAATGATTCTTCCTGCCGGTAAACATATGGTAGAGTTTAAGTTCGAACCTAAAGTATATTATGTAGGAGAAAAAATTTCATTGGCTTCATCCTTACTTTTAATATTGATGGTTCTGGGCTATGTGGCCTTTGAGGTAAGGAATTTTCTGAAAAAATCCTGATGAAAAAGGTCCTGGTCATTACATATTATTGGCCACCCTCAGGGGGGGCAGGAGTACAACGCTGGCTTAAATTTGTAAAGTATCTTAGGAGTTACAACTGGGAGCCAATTGTATATACACCTGAAAATCCTGAATCTCCTGCAAATGACCCTTCTCTTTTTAAAGATATACCTGGAAACCTAGCGGTAATTAATACAAAAGTTTGGGAACCTTATGGCGCATATAAGAAGTTTGTTGGAAGGAAAAAGGAAGATAAAATTAAGTCTGGATTTCTTTCTGAAAATAAGACCATCTCATTTACTGAGAAAATTGCTGTGTGGATTCGAGGCAATTTATTTATCCCGGATGCAAGAAAGTTTTGGATAAAACCTTCGGTCAAATATTTAGCAGGTTATCTTGAAAAAAATCCTGTAGATGCCATGGTCAGTACCGGCCCTCCTCATAGCATGCATTTGATTGCTTTGGGATTAAAGAAAAAAATCAATCTCCCATGGCTAGCCGACTTCAGGGATCCCTGGACCAATATAGATTTTTACCATCAGTTGATGTTAACCAGATCTTCAGATAAAAAACATAAAAAACTGGAAAAGCAGGTTTTATCTAAAGCAGATAAAATTGTTACCGTAAGTAAAAATTGGGCAGAGGATTTATTCCAAATAGGTTCGAAACCTGTGGAAGTGATCACAAATGGCTATGATCCTGACGATTTTGTTTCACAGGATAAAGGAAAAATCCCGACCAATCAATTTACGATCACTCATATCGGTTCGATGAATAAAGACCGTAACCCTCATGTATTTTGGTCGGTGCTAAAGGAAATGTGCCTGGATAAGAAGTTTCAATCCCGTCTTTCAATTAATTTGATCGGGCCCGTGGATTATAGTGTAACGGCGTCGTTGAAAGAAAATCAATTATTGGAGAACACCACTTTTGTGCCTTATCTTCCACACAATGAGCTTATGACTGAGGCGGCAATTTCCACATTGCTGTTATTGCCCTTAAATAATACACCTAATGTGGATGGAATAATCCCGGGTAAGTTATTTGAATACCTTGCACTCGAAAAACCAATTTTCTGTATTGGACCAATCGACGGCGATACAGCTGAGATTATTATTAAAACCCAAACAGGTTATATCGCAGGATTTAATGACCGGGACAAAATTAAAGAAGGCATGGAAAAATTGTACAACGAATTTTGCAAGGCCAGCATATTTTACGATCCTGATCGTGCTGAAATAGAAAAATTTTCAAGGAAAAAACTAGCCGGTGATATTGCCAGGTTATTAAATGACATATCCCGATAGAAGCCAATTATGATAAAAGTAGTTAACGTAGTAGGGGCGAGGCCAAATTTTATAAAGATATCACCTTTAATGGCTGAGATGAAAAAGTCAAAAGTGATCACCCCTTTATTACTGCACACCGGCCAACACTATGATTACAGTATGTCGGAGAGCTTCTTTAAAGAACTGGGGATACCCTCACCGGATGTTCATCTAAATGTGGGATCTGCATCTCATGCGAAGCAGGTTTCTCTTATCATGCAAAAGTTTGATCAATTCTGCGATAAGTATCAGCCTGACATGGTTGTTGTGGTTGGGGATGTCAATTCCACCATGGCCTGCAGTCTGGTGGCTGTTAAAAGAGGGATTAAGGTAGCGCATATAGAGGCAGGCATTCGCAGTTGGGACCGTCGTATGCCGGAGGAAGTTAACCGGATAGTTACTGATTCTATTTCCGATTATTTTTTCCCACCCAGTCAGGATGCAGTTGAAAACCTCCTCCATGAAGGGCACGACCAAAAGGATATTTTTCTTGTGGGAAATATAATGATAGACACCTTAAAACAGCAGCAATTACCCATTGATTCTTCTGATGTGCTGGAAAAGCTGGACCTTGAGCCCCGAAAATATACTCTGTTAACCCTCCACCGTCCATCCAACGTGGACCATGCAGAAAACCTAAGAAATATTACAGAATCTATAGGCCATATTCAGAAACAAATGAAAGTGGTTTTCCCAGTCCACCCAAGAACCCATACAAGGTTTCAAGAATTTGGAATTGAGAAAGAACTTGATGCAATGAAAAACCTGATAAGGATTGCTCCACTGGGATATTTTGAATTTGGTAAACTGGTAAAAAATGCTTCTTTTGTATTAACAGATAGTGGTGGCATACAGGAGGAGACAACAGTATATGGTGTTCCTTGTATTACGCTGAGGGAGAATACCGAACGCCCGATAACCGTGAGCAAGGGAACAAATGAACTGGCTGGTGCCGATAAAACAAAAATTATTGAGCTCTCAGAGAAGATAATTTCCGGGAACTGGAAAAAAGGAAGTGTACCTCCTATGTGGGATGGAGAAACCGCCTTGCGGATAGTGACAGAATTGGAAAAGTTAGAAATTGGTTAAATCACCTTGTTTACAAAACTTGATACATCATAATCCTCATTAAATACTTTATGTAATTCGGAAATGATGGGATAATCTCCATTTAATTTTTTCTTTTTGGATATTTGTTCGCAAAACGCGCTGACAGCAATCTTACCTTCAAGTACCAGTTTATCAGAAATATCGTTTGTAAAAAATCCTTTCCCGATAAGTAAGCCCAGGGTACGATTACGGCTTAGGTCATTTAATGCAGTCAAGGAGAAATCACCATAACCACAATACCTGAACATGGTGTCTGCTTTTCCTCCATATTCCAAAAGAATATTTTTCATTTCATTAAATGCCTTGGTAAGAAAAAGAAACCTTAAGTTGGGTGAATTAAACTGGGCGTCAACGATTCCCATCGAAATCGCATAAATGTTTTTTAAAATACTCAGGAGTTCAACTCCCTTTACATCATTTGAATAGTCGAGATGTACGGGTGTATCTTCAAAAATTTCCTCTAAAACATTATAATTCTTTATGTTTTCTGCCCCAACGGTAAACCCGGTTGGAAGCTTATGAATAAGTTCCCTGGCAAAAGTCGGGCCCTTGAATGAGCAAACAGGGTTAGGTATTTTAGCAGATAATGTTTCGGTAATGGTTTTAAGCTGGTTACTAAATCCTTTAGCCATATTATACAGGATTGCATTGTCCGGTATAAAGGGTTTTTGTGTTAACACATAATCCACCGTAACATTGGATGGAATTGCCAGAAAAATCAACTCTGCATTTTGCAAAATGGCAGGGTCGGTAGTGGCTTTTAAAGTTTTACTAAGCTTTATATTAGGGAAATATTTAAAATTCGAACGGCTGTCATTGACTGACTGTACCACATCTTTTTCTACCGAAAGCATGGTCACAGGATTTTGTCGTTTACGCGCAATTACATTCCCCAGTGCAGTACCAATGGAACCGGCGCCGATGATAGCTATGTTGAGTTCAGAGTTCATGGGATACCTTTCCTGCAAAAATAAGTAAAATAGAATTTAGTATTTTAAGTATGCGAGTCGAAACCCAATCATTCAAAGTAATATAAATTGGATAATATTTAAGTGATTCCATGGAAAAGAAGGGATTTTTTATTTATTTAGCAAATATTAACGTTTTAAGTACAGATTAAACGTAACAGATTAACTTCCGCATGAAAAAAGTGCTTTTCATCAATCTTGCTGACACTTCATTTATAAAACTGGATGAGGTTATACTTCGCAGGTACTTTGATGTGCTTTCCTTTAAATTCAGGCATAAGAAAGGATGGCGGCTGATCCCTGAAATGTTCCGGCAATTCTTTAATGTGATTTGGCATATATGGTCTTCCAACATAGTGTATATATGGTTTGCAGATTTTCATGCCGTGTTTCCGGCTTTCTTTGGACGCTTGGTAGGTAAAAAAGTGGTTATTGTGGTTGGTGGTTTTGATGCTGCAGACAGAAAAGATTTAAACTATGGTGTAAAAACAAGAATAATCGGGAAAATCAGCGCCAACATCTCTTTTCGATTTGCCTCCCATTTGTTACCTGTAACGGAGTTCACTTTTCAGGATATGCTGAAAAATTTTAATCCTGGCCTGGAAAAGAAAAGTACAATAATTTACAATTGCTTTAGTAATATTTTTCATTGTGATGAGGAGTCGCCAAGAGCAAATCAGGTTGTTACCATTTGCCTCGCCCGATCAAAGGTGACAATCTTCCGAAAAGGTGTGGACTATTATATTGATTTGGCCAGATCGATGCCTGATATTAAGTTTTATGTTGTTGGTGTGATGAAGGAGGCGTATCAGTATCTTCAGTCGATAAGCCCACCAAATGTGGTCTTGATCAACAGGATTCCTCAGCCGGAATTAAAGGATATTTTATGCAAGTCAAAAGTTATCTGCCAGTTCTCCAGGTATGAAGCTTTTGGAATCGCCTTACTTGAGGGTATTAGTTCGGGCTGTTACCCGGTTGGTTATAATTATGGTGGTACCGCTGAAATCCTTACTGAAAGTTTAGGTATTATGATCAACAAGTTGGATGTGGAAGAAGGAAAAACTGCCATTCAGGCTGCAATGCAAAAAACGGATGCTGATTTGGTGCCAATACAAAAATCGATAGAAAAGCGGTTTGATGTTTCGGTGAGGGAAAAGAACCTGATTTCCTTCTTGAATAATTTATAGTTTCGGTTATACTTTATAAACCCTGAAAAGAAAACTCAGTTTTTTCCAGAAGAAATTCGCGAAACGATATCTCAGATAGGTGGGCTTCCTTTCCTGGATTTTGGTATTATCCACTCCACTAAAATTTATCTTTTCAGTTTTCAACTGACAAAATTCAAGTAAGGATTGAGCTGTAAATTTGTTTTTTAGTAAGATGTGCTCAGGGATCAAAGTGAAAACAGGGAATTTACAATTAGTTATAAAATTGTGGTACCACACGAGCCGTTCGAAATAATAAATAAAACTTCTGCCTGATTTTTTCATTGAACTTAAGATGGCATCCTGGGGATTGCGCACAATATATATCACCCTGATTTCTCTTGAAGTATATTTGTCGAGGTCATTGATAAATTGAATGATAAATGGCATCTTCAATGTAATCACCTGATCCGTAGGCAGAGATTTAAAAAACTCCGTTAGATCTGCATGTTTAAACCACTTTCTTTTTTGAATATACTCGTCCAGGTTTTTACTTTCAAAACGCTCGTATTGCAGGGTTTCATTGGGTTCGCCCATGAGGTCATCGCTGTAACCCCCATTATCAATTAAAAACTTACTTACAAGGGAGGTATATGATTGAGGTATCCCGGTAATTATGATGATAGGCTTCATTGAAAAATGTTAAAAGAGTATTGGGCAAAAGTATGATATTTTTCACAAGAATTATTATAACTTCGCGGGCTGTTATGATAAAACTTAGCCCTGCACTGCGGAATATATTGGGAACTCATGGACAAATTGAGGCCACAAAACCCAGAATGCCCATATTTGTTTTGGGTAGTATGCGCAGTGGAACTACACTTTTGGTCAATAAAATTTCACAACACCCCCAGCTGCTTAAAATAGGTTCTGAACTCAATGAGATCTGGACCGAAATTGGAGGGGCAGATTGCATGGACAACTGCAGCTACAAAGATGCTGGTGACAGCCGCTATGAGTTTGCTTATAATATGAATTCTTATTTCTTCAGGTTTGTCCAGGAATCAAAATCGGTGAAAAGGCATTTGATGCGTAGCTTAAACTGGCTGCAAATGCAGCAGGGAAGAATAACATATGATTGGGATAACCTTATTCCGGTAAACAAGTCGCCACACCTGATGAACAAAATTAATTATGTTCATACAATGTTTCCGCAATCAAAATTCATCTTTATCATAAGAGATATTTTTGCCCATTCATCAAGTATGAAAGCCCATTTTGATGAATATTATAAGCAAAACGACAAAGTTTACATTTTCCCTGAAGATGAAAAAGCCTGCTGGTCGAGGTCGGAACCCGGTGAAAAACCCACTGATAAATTATGCTACCCCCCGGATTTTTCTTTGATACCTGCCATGTGGATACGGCTAAATCATTTGGTTTTAAATGAATTGATAAGGCTTCCAAAAGACCAATTCCTTGTTTTGGACTACAACGACCTTGTCAAAAATCAGGAGATTGTGCTCAGATCCATTTTTGAATTCCTCGAACTGGAAGAAAAACACCAGAAGAAAGTAGATAATATTTGTAAGAAGATCACAAAGTTTAAAAACACAAATACCATAGGAGATTCGCTTGAAAAATGGAAAAAGTATTTAAGCGATAAAGAAAAAAATACAATTAATAATATTATTTCTGAAAGAAATGCGGAGTTTGATTCTATTCAGAAAATTCTTCAGGAGGTTAAGGTCAAACCTGATTAAATTAACCTATAACCTTCCATTTTATCAGTAATCCCCTGATCTCGTTTTTATAAAGCCAGGTTAAACTGACAAGTATGGCAACAACAATAAAAGAAGCCGGAATAAAAGGATTTATCCCGAATTGAACTTTAATAATTTCGGCAAAACCTGTTAGTCCAACAATAAATAGTGGGAACCGCAATAATTTGTTGAGGTTCCAGTTAATTTGCATTAATTTCTTTTGGATAATATAAATCCCCCCAACCTGGATGATTTGAGAAACAAAGTAAGCAATGATGGCGCCGTAAGCCTGCCACAGAGGAACTAATAGGTAAAGCAAAATCAAATTGGCAAAAAGTGCAATAAGGTTTACATATAAAAAACTCTGGGTTTTTTTCTCAAAGTAAACAGGCCAGGAAAAAATAATATACTGGGTTCGAAAAATGTACCGGATAAAAATAATAGCTATCAATCCCGAGGCCAGCCGCAAATCAGTTTTAAAAAGATAACAGTAAAGCATGGCCGGAATAATAGCTGCGGCAATAAGCAACTGACTTTGAACAATAAACAGGTTGGACAACTTTTTGATCTCCTCCACATTTTTTTGGATGCCGTTTTTCATTAATCGGAAGATTTCCGGTTGCGATGCGCCCTGTATCCCCTGAATAATTATTTCTATACCCTTTCCCAGAAGCAGGGCCTGGCTGTAGATACCAAGAATATCCGGCGAGCCTTCAAGAAAATAACGATCAGCGAAGTTTATACCCCAAACCACAAAGGCAAATTCAAAAAGAGGAAAAGCAAATTTATTGCTTGGCCTGATAATTTTTATATCATATTTTATTCCGGCACGCTTATAAATATAGACGAGGATAATTGCTGCTACGATGCCATTTCCAACTGCGCTTCCTGAGATGTATCCAATAAAGCTCATGTCGTAATAAAATACCCCTAACAGTTGGAAGCCTGAGCGCAGAAACCCTACTAAAAAACCAATAATAAGGTATAGGCGTACTTTCTTATCGTTTCGGAAAAGAGCAAAAGCAGTAACATTAATGGCTCTGAAAATCCCGATGCATAGAGCTGTAAACCCGTATGAACTAAAGTCCTGAAGTTCAGGCTGGCTAAACAATTTCCCGATCTGGTTCCTGAAAATATAGGCAATAAGAAAGATGAAAACGCCACGAATAAGGATTGAATTAAAAACGGTAGATATCAGCCGGTTAAAATTCTTTTTATTATCCAGGTGATCGTAATAAAAGCGGGAAATGGCATTATTCATTGCAAAGGTGGCAATGATAAACGACAATGAAATAATGGTTTCTGTAATTTCGATTTGTGAAAAATCAGTTGGAACCAACTTATTCTCCCCTTCAATCAGTGGCCTTACAAAAAGGTTTAAAACAGGAGGAAGTGCCGCAACAGCAGTATACAGGAAGGATAGTTTAAAAAACTCTTTGTTATCTATTTTAATACCCGTATCCATGCAATTTGGCTGTTTTATGCAATATTACACATTTTCTTTATCGGAAGAATGGACATATTAATTTTGATATAAAGAAATGAAAGTTAATACTAAAGTGAAAAGATCAAGACCAAATAACTAGTCCAGGATAATCAATTTTTCAGAGATGGCATAATCGTTAATCCTTAATACCAGGATGTAAATCCCTTTATGGATTGCTGAAACATCAAAGTCGGAATGTTTGATCCCTGGTGATAGTTTCTGAGAGAAAACATGGCTGACTAGCTGCCCTGTAAGATTATACATGAAAAGATTTACCTGGGCATCAGATGTGAGCTCATATTCTATTGAAACCTTCCCTGAGGCAGGATTGGGGTAAACTGCAAAGGTTGGTTCTGCCAGTTCAATTTCTTCGATGTCGTTAGGCCAGTAGGCACCTCCACCACCATTGGTGGTTTTTAAAATGCTTAATCCTGCTCCACCTACCCAGGCATTCATATTATTTTGAATATATAATGCCCGCAAATGATTGGAAGTATTCCCAAACTGTCTGTGTAATGTATCCCCCGCATATTCTGAAAAGAGAATGATGCCATTTTCGGCGGCTATATAAACCGAATCAATTGATGTGCACCTTACCTTGTTAAAAGGTATTGTAAAGCCACTTGTAAGCATCGTAACTAAATCTGATCCCGAATCCTGCTTTAACCTCAAAAAGGCACCATTTGACCCTACAATATAACCTTCTCCATTTTGGGATGAGAGATCAATATCATAAAGTGAAGCGGTTACTGGGGAGTCTACCTTTGAAATCTGGTAACCCCCATCCTTCAATTTAAGGATAGTACCTCCGGCACCCACTGCGTATCCCAGGTTGTAACTATTAAAATCAAGAGAGTAGATGTTTTTGGTGGCTACACTCGAAGGAAGGTTTAATTGTTCCCAGGTATCTCCGTAATCGGCTGATTTAAGCAGGGTTCCTTTTTCCCCACAGGCAAATACATAATTACCCTCTACAATGTCAATATCATAAAAGTCGTTAGTGGTGCCCGTAACCAATTGTTCCCAGCTGCCTCCAGCACTGGTAAACCTGAAAATCCTGCCCTTAAAACCACACACAAAATTGAAGTTATCTGATAATTCAACATCAGTAATATACCTGTCCAAAGTATCTGGTGTTATATCAATCCAGTTTGTCGCATCGTTTGTATAAAGTACAATAGGAATATTGGCGAAAAAGTCACCACCTACGGCATATCCCTCGGTAGCCGTGCTAAAATTAATTGAACTTAAAGAATAGTGCGTAGCCCCTGAAATGTTCACATATTCCCTTTCAAACTTTCTGAAGATCGATCCATACTCACCCACTACAATAGGTTTGATCGTAATTTTATCAAAATCATACACAAATAAATCCTGGAAATCGGCATTCGTAAGCGTGTCAAATGAATCCCATGTGGAGCCTCCGTTTACTGTTTCTATTATCCTTCCACTCCGGCCACATATCATACCGATTGTATCGTTAATAAAACTTACTCCATGCAAGTCGTCACCAACACTCTGAAATGATACATTATTCCAGCTATCCCCCCCGTTTATCGTTTTCCATATTTTCCCTTTTTTCCCGATTACATAGCCTATGCTCTCAGAAGGAAAATGAAGATTTGTAAAATGCAGGGAATCATTAATGTATTTTGCTTCCCAACTGATTCCCCCGTTAATAGTTCGCAAAATTACACCGCTATCCCCCACTATAAAACCATGGGTAGCACTCACGAATTGAATTGCCGTTAATTCTTTAAAGGTAACCGGAAATCCCTGTATACAGGTATCCGGCAGGATTTTCAGGATAATTCCCTTATGGCCTACCGCAAATCCTGTTTCTTCATCTATAAAATCAACCCCGTTTAATTTATAATGGGTATATGATTCTTTTACATTCCAAATGTCTTCTTCTGTACTTTGGAGAATTAAGCCTTCTTCTCCTACGATGTATCCGGTGCCTGCTTCCGTAAAGGTGATGGCATTAAGATGCAGGTCTGTAATGGAGTCAAGTTTTGTCCATAAAGTATCGCTAATGTTGTTTTTCAGAATGGCTCCATAATTCCCCACGGCATAAAACTTTTCCATATTTCCTTTATGGGTAATATCGTTAACCCGGTTTCCCTGTGGAACCGGATATTGCCAGTACCATTGAGCATGGCTGAAAGAAATCAATAAATGGAATATAACAAACAGGCAGAATAACTTCTTCATCTTAGCTCTCATAAAATTAAAACTCTAAGTACTTACATGGCCTTTTTTTCGTCGAACGACGGTAACAGAACCTCTTTACAATGGATAATTCAAATCCTCCCTGGTATAGTGAAGCCTTGCGCTGGTCTGAAATGTTCACATCATACGAAAACAGAAAAGTAAGTTTGTTGTATTCAATCCCAACAACCGGGATTATATCTCTCCCCAGCCTGTGCCATAATCCGCCATGGAGGTTTAATTCTTTTGCACTATATACCAGGTTTGCCCCCAGTATTAGTTCTTCTGTTCCTTCATGCATCACAAAGTAAACTTCCGGTTTGATCATAAAATAATCGGAAAGAATACGTTGCACACTTAAATGGGAGATATACTTCATCCTTAATTTATTATTGGAATCAGCTTCACCAAAAAAGGATTCTGTGGGTTGGTTGATATGGCTAATGCTTCCGCCTACCTCATACATCCAGTCTTCATTCACATAATGATGTACCAGGCCTCCAATGTTAAAGTCCAAATAAAATATGGAACTATTGCTTATAAGACCGATATCGGCGGAAGTAATATCCAAATCCCAAATTTTATTATCATTGTCCCACATGTCCCCAAAAATCAGGTTACCAGTATTGATACTCCGGTTGGTATAACCTATCCCAACGCCTAAAGTACCATACAACGAATTATCCGCATTAAACCCCTGGCTGTAAGCCGCCATTAACATGGCCTGTACTTTTTTCAGGTCACCGTCGCCGGCATTGTCGTAATACATATGGGCTCCCAGCCCAAACCAACCTCTTTGCTTCAAAAAGTCAGGCATGATCCGGGTGTCGCCCCAGGCAGTATACGTAGTAAAAGGTATGGTAAAACTGGCTGCCTGTTGGCGGTAGTTTACCCCTGCTCTTTGTTCGCAATCATGATTGCCCGTAAATGCCGGGTTAATATACAAAGGGGTAGCGTACATCTGGGAATAGTGTACGTCCTGTCCGTTTAAAGTAAGCAAACTGATAAATAAAATCGGGAAGAAAATCCCCACTCTTGCTATAAATTGTCTCATCTACCTGATCAATGTAATATTTCCCGTTTCTTCCGCTACGCCATGGTCCTGATAAACCACTTTAATATAATAAGTGTACACATCCATTTCCTGTGGTTTGCCGTTATAGGTACCATCCCATCCTACGTCAATATCGTTGGTCTCAAACATTAAATCACCATATCGGTTATAAACCCTGAAATCGAGTTCAGCAAAGCCGCTCCCTTTCACGTACAGCACCTTATTTTCACCCTGGGGTGCAAACGCTGTAGGCACACCCATTGAGCTATAAGGCCAGCCATTTACAATAATGGAACCGGATTTTTCACAGCCCTCCAAATCAACATCCACCGTATATTCTACCGGTTCTTCAGTCCAGGGGGCCTCAATTACTTGCTGGTCGTCGGGGTTAATTATAACGGAAGCATCATCGGCTGTCCATGCATATATAGTCCCTTCACCGGCATCCAGTAAAGTGGATTCACCATACTTTAGCCATATGTCATCACCTAATTCTGCTTCGGGATCAGGATAGGGTTTTACTAAAATGTTTTCAGTACCTGTACCCACACATCCTGCCGGGCCCGATAAATCTTTCACTTTAACCCATATATCACCTGTATACCCAACTTTTGAAATTATGATGGGGGTATCGTCCTGGTTAAACCATTCATAACTGTAATCATTATCTGAAGGGTTAATTGTAACGTGAATGGGATCTCCTTCACAGAATGGCCCTTCTTCAATAGTCACCTGGGGAGCTTCATCGAAACTCGGATAAATCACATCTTCTACATAGCAACCCTCAAAGTATTTTACAAGAATATGTACAGGATCTGTAGTATTGGTTATATAGGTTGGCCCTTCAGGATACTGGCTGTAATTCCAGTAATACTCGGTAAAGGGGTCCCCGTTAAAACTACCTGCATTTAAGGTGATATAATCGCCTTCACAGAAATAAGCTTCTTCACCCTGGAAGCCATAAACATATTCCGACAGGTTTCCAAAAATCCAACCTGTAGGAGGGGGTACCGGTTCAATGGTGAATTGTCCGGCATAACATTCTGCTTCCTGGCCAACAAAACCCACCCGATTAATGATAAGGAAATCACATTGAATATCATTTCCAAAATCTTTCCGGATGAATGCCTCGCCTGAGCCCTGAATAGCATTGATAGAAATTCGGGCACATTGATTCCCCCGTAAGAAAAGTGAATCATAAATTATTTGCTCTATTCCTGCCTGGAAATCATAGGTGTTACCCACTCCATTGGTGCCTTCTTCTGCAATTCCGGCATACAGGTATAAATAGTTAAATTCATTTTTGCCAAGGAAGGTACCACTCGAATAAAATTCACATTTCTGGAAAGTATTCGTGGTAGTAGGTGTAGCAGTAATTTGACCAGGAGCATAAAAATAACAATCATTCACGGTGTGGTTTTTATAAATAACACCCGAATTCCCTGTAAATATTATCACGTTGGTTTCTGAATTTCCAGCGATCCAACAGCCATTTCCTTTCATTTCCACACTATCTGCAGCAAAAGTTCCGGAAGCATCTTCTGTTTCACTGGTTAATACCCCGCTGTTTCTGTTTCCAACCACCCGGTTATAGCTAACCTTACCAAAAATGTTAGCAATAGAGTCGGTGGGCTTGTTCATATATACATCGTGATAGGTTAATCCAGCTGTCCCGGTTTTTTGTGTAAGCATGGTTCCTGATTCCCCATCAATATGGATTTCAGAATCATCTCCCATAAAACTTAGGTTTGAAGCATCCAACCACCAGCTTCTGTTTTCATTATCCCTCACATGAACCTCTGCACCGGAAATATCCAGTCCCCTCGGATTTTTATAAATGGAGTTAAACCCGGGCACATCCATTACTTTTTGATTCAAATCAAAATTCCCGTGCTCAAGAATTACATAACCGGTAAGCGTATCTGTAATGAATAAATCATCCTCAAGTCTTACATTGTCGCCAATTCCTTCCAGTACAATTCCATTTTGCAATTCATTGCCTTTGGAGAAAAGGTAGTTTTCTTCCGGATCACCCAGAATCTGGTCGAAATGGATAATGCCATAATATTTATAATCCATACTCTCATTAAGCTCTATACTCCCATACACGAATAATAAGGTAGTATCACTTCCCATAAAAGTTGGGGTGAAGTTTGCCGGGTTATGAACCCAGTACATATTATAGCAATAAGCATTGGATACCGCAATTGTAACAGTATCATTAGCGCTGGAAAAAGAATTATCATCAAATACTACGGTATTGTTTTCCTTTGGAGTACACTCTTCAGAAAGAGGCGGCCCACCACTGGTATATGACCAGTTAGAGAAATCGCCCCAATAACCCGTGCTACCAATCCAATAATAGGTATTTCCTGAATTACCAATAAATTCCCAGTTGGTGGAATTATTACCCAAATCAACAGAATTATTGGCATAATAACTTCCTCCGCCATTGGCATCAAGCATCATAATATCCCTCAATGAGGCATTATTCACTGTAAAGTCGGGATAAGTCGGATCAAGAGCAAAATACATGATCTGTGCATTCGTACCAATCGAGTCAGACTGCAAGCGTATGGGTTGGTCGCAATAGCCATTCACATCCCAATCGTTTACAATCACTGTAGTATCCATTTCTCCTACCTGGTGACCAAATAAATAACGTTTGTCAGGGGATAACTTTAACCGGAAAAAGGTATTTTTCCCTGATATCTCCCCATTGTCAAGTAATACACATTCTTCTATTGTATTTAATAGTTTTATCCGGCAATATTCCTGTCCTTCCATGTATTTCCTGATTTGATTTCCTCCTTCCAGCAAGCCGTCCTGGTTAAATATTAAGGTGTCAATGCTGTGATTACCAGATACCGTTATTCCACTTGCTTCAGCAAGAGCCACATTGATATCGTACATATTCGAAGTCAACATACAACTGTCAGCACCTATTCCCCCACCTAAATAGCGGTATCGCAGCGTATCGATATAACCTGCACCCACAGTTTGGCCTTTCAAACAATAATAGTCCACCCGGTCGAAACCATTTTTGGCATCACTTTGCATAATGGAATTGACTGCTCCGGGAAAAGTCAATTGTTCCGGAGTGTGAAATTGAATGTTATTGTAAATAATGCTATCGCCCCACGAACGGAAGTGGCAAGGGCCATAAGGGGCTCCGGGTTGTGGGGGAGGAATATCCCCTAACATGACAATAATGGAGTTTTTAGGCCCCATTTCAAAAAAGGTGTTCGGTTCTTCGCTCATGACATCGTACGACCAGAATACCCAGCCATAGTCACCTGCCGCATGAATTTCGACGCGTGTGCTTCCAAGCAAGTATAAGCCTTTTACGAGTGTATCCGTTGCTGTAAACCATCTTGCTCCCATTAGTTTGTCTGTCATTTCGAGATGACCGGCGACTAGCTTCACCGTATCGGCCAGGTTATAAAAATCGGATTCGAGCCGCCATTTGCCTCCCAGGCCTGAAAAAAGTGTTCTGTAATTCAGTGAGGGGCCATTCATGTGGGTAAAGTCCAGAGTTTTCCAATTTAATTCATCTTGTGATTCAAAATAATGTTGCCCGAAAAAGAGGTTTTCCATATCAGGGCTGAATTTAAAGTTGCCCCAACAATGCATATAAGTATCTCCATAGCCTAATAAAACCGGAGGGACAGGAAATCCATCCTCCCATTCCATGTCGTTAAACCATACATGCTTATTTTCGGTGTATACGGTATCAGGGTCTAAATCCGGATCAGCGTTAAAGCCTGAGTTGAGGGTAAACTTAATATTATCCCTCAGGGTAGGTGGGCATTCACCACCAGGACCTCCGTCGGTAAGTGACCAGTGAGCTGTTTCGTTCCAGTATCCGTTTCCACCAACCCAAAATAAATTACGAGCATCATCTTCGGTAAAGATAAATTTATCATTGTTGTTACCGGCATCTATCCCATGGATGATGGTGAAATCATCGCCCATATTAAAAATATCCCTTATTTGCAGGTATTCGCTGGGGTAAGTGCCGCCAGTATAATTCATGATGGCTTGTGTGCCAATATTATCAGATGAGATAATGCATACCCCATCTCCACATTCACCCCCAACTTCAATATAGTCAATGGTTTGGATAAAGGCATTCGTATGGATGCTGCCGGGATGGATCAATGAATCGGCGTGCATACGATACCAGTGGCCAGTGGTTAGCTGCAGAGAGTCAATAAAATTATTCCCTAAAAAATTCCCATCATTGCTAAAAACCAAACGGTTTACTGTATTAAATTTTTCTTTGCCAGCGGCAATGGTGCCTTCATAGGCGTAAAAAAGTAAATTATTAATTGTGTTTACTCCACCAAGCCTTCCATAGGCAAAAGGATTATTAAACATCAAGCTGTCGATAGAGTTGTTGATTTTACTTGTAAATTCCCCATATGCTCCGTCAAAGTCAGCCCGGTGAAAGTAGGATTGATTTTGAAGAAAAATACCCGGCGCTACTTTTACCTGCGAATAGTGTACATCACTTTCATTAGCCCTGAATTCACAGGGGATCAGTGCTCCCGTTTCCAGGTCAAAGCCCCCTTCCCAAATAACCGTATCGATGGTAAAAAATCCAGGGTTATTAAATTGCTTTAGCCCATCTATCTTACCACTGCTCAAAAAATGAATCTTTCTCACATCTGTCCTTACCCCTGTATTTTCAATAATATTTCCTTTAAACCCGGCATTCGGAATACCGAGTTGAGGTAAAAAAGTAATATCATTTATAAAAATGGTTTCGCCGTTCAGGTTTTCTATTTTCCCGCGAATGATAATGTCGAGGTTCTCAGAGCTTAGATCAAGCGGTGTATTTTTACAGTACCAGTTGCCGTCGATATAAAAGTCTGAATTATCAACAATGAGTACCCTGGGGAAACTTCCATCCGTTCTAAACCCCCGGCTGATTACTGTTTGTGAGTTTGTATTTAATGTTCCGTTGGTGTGAAAAATAATGGGAGGAGTAAAACTTGTGGTACTATCATCAAAAATTACAGACATCCAGTCGGTTGAGTCATAAACAAATAAGGTATCCTGGATAATATATTCCCCGGAACCTTCAAAATAAACGCTTCCTGAAAATTTGCTCCCGGCACAGGTTACGGTATTGCCCGGCTGGTTTGATTCAAAACGGATGGCTCCATAATAGTTATTAATGACCATCGGATGGAGGGTAACGGATCCAAATATTTTAAAAGACGAGTTCCCTGTTCCACCAGCAAGTACTACAGGAAAACTAAGATTTGTAAATACCAGGTTTTTACAAACGGGATTATTCGCATTAATAAACACGGTATCATACTCAGTGGTAAATGAATTGGCATTAAAAATTACATTATCCTCTTCATCAGGAGGTGTAAGAGGGATCAACCCAACACTCGTTCGCCAGCTATTTAAGTCCGACCAGAGACCCTGGCCTCCAAACCAAAAATAATCTTCAGCACTTACACTGAGAAAGGAAAACAGAAAAGCAAAAATAATAAACCGTTGTAGTTTTTTCATATTCAAGTAATCAATTAAAAACGTTGAAAACGAATTTTTAATTGGAACCTAAAACAGTTAAGGTTCCTTTGTAAACTTTCTTCGTATTTCCGGGGCCATAATATACATCCAGTATCCAGAAATAAGTTCCGTCAGCTACGTATTTCCCATCCTTTTTTCCATCCCAACCGGACGCAAAATCAGTACTTTCCCAAACTTTTTCGCCCCATCTGTTGAATACCACCATAGTATGATCATTAATTCCTGATAATTCCTGCAATGGTTCAAAACGATCGTTGGCACCGTCGCCGTTCGGGGTCATAGCATTAGGTACTTCTACTTTAAAGACTTCGATATACACGATATCGGAGTTTTTGCAGAAACCGTCGAAGACTTCAACAACCACAGAATCTTTTGCAGTGGAAATATCATTAAAGGTGATGGTGTAATATTGTCCGTTCTCAGAACCATTACCCCACCATGTATAGGTTTCATAGTTGCCGGCATTAAACTCCGCACTTTCGTCCGGGAACAAGACTATATCCAGTCCGAGGTCAGGGGTAGGTAGTTCATGTTCCACCACTTCAAATTCTTTCGTGTCTTCGCCGCAAACATTGGAAACTTTCAAGGTCACATTTTCAGCGCCTGAAACCATATAAGTCATCTCGTTAGAAGGTACACCGTTCCAGAAATATTCGTAATCGCCAATTCCGGCATTCAGCCATACAGTATCACCTGTACACAGGGCATTGTCGCCAGTAATTTCAGCAACGGGTATTGGGAATTGTTCTATAAGAACTGAATCCTCTGACTGGCATCCGTATACATAGCTCACGAAAACTTTGTATAAGCCTCCGGTGGTAACATCGATTGTCTGGCTGTTGGATCCTGATTCCCAAACATAGGTATCGAAACCCGCACCTGCATTTAAGGTAATGGTTTCGCCTTCACAAAGGATAAGTGAATCTTCTCCCAGGTCAACGATATCTCCAATCTCAACATAAACTGTATCCGTACCAAAACAACCATGACTATCCTCTACATCGATATAATAATAGCCGGTTTCAGATGCGGTGTAAAAATTCAGGGTAGAATTATCCTGCCACTGATAAGTAGCAAAGCCAAAGTTTGCTTCAAGAAAAGCGGATTGTCCAAAACACAGGTACTGATCGTCGCCCAGTCCGGGATTTGGATAAGGGTAGTTGGATACACTGATCTCATCTGACGCTTCACCGCAACCACTTATTACATTAAGTGTATATGTTCCGGGCTGGGTAACAGTAATCGACATAGTGGTATCTCCTGTATTCCACAAATAGGAATTAAATATTCCGAATGCCGGTGATAGTGTAATGGCATCTTCAATACATTTTATAGTGTCTTCCCCCAGACTAAGTGCAATGGACGGGTCGTCCACATACAGATAAACTGAGTCGATAACCGAGCAGGCCCCGAGCGAAACTTCCACCCAATAGGTACCTGTTTGTGTTGCCATATAGGTTTGATTTTCTGTACCATCCTGCCATACATAGGAAGGATAACCACCTCCCGGATCAAAGACAACAGAATCGCCTATACATATTGTGGTATCCGAGCCCAGGTCAATATCAATAAAAGTTTCAATCACGTATACTGAGTCAGAGCTTGCGCATCCACCCGGACCAAAAACGGTCACAAAATAGAGTCCTTCTTCTACTACTGCAAAGGCAGTATCTGACGACCCATCCTGCCAGAAATAACCCAGATAACCGGCTCCGGCACTTAATACCAAAGTGTCGCCATTACACATGTAGCCCGTGTCAGGCCCAAGATCCAGTTCTGGCAAAGGGAACACCGTTACAGTGGTTGAGTCAATGATGGAATCCAGGCACATGTCGGTTATTTCAACGTAGTAAGTCGTTGTTTCAAGAGGCATTACTGTAATGGTATCGTTATTTTCCGGAATATCTTCCCATTCGAATGTATAAGGTGGTATCCCGTTAAATGTATTGACCCAGATATCGATGGACTGCCCCTGGCAAATTACCGTAGGTGGGCTTATTGTATCCTCCATCGCGATATAATCAGAAATAATAAAGTCGACCGTATCATATCTTACAATACATCCAAGGGTATTGGTGATGATCAACCTGAGGTTTTCAATTCCTTCCAAAAGTTCATCATAAACCGGTATCACATGAATAGCTACTGAATCTTGTCCCATTTCAAAAACAAGTGAGTCGGGAATTTCTTCTTCAAAATCACCGCCATCAGGGATAAAAGCAGCAGGGTTGGCCGTACTTTCACTCATGTCCCAATATACAGTTACCGGGGCATAATCAGGATCGGGAAGTTTAAAAATGATGTCAGCTTCCACACAACCTTCAATCATGTTATCGGATACACCTTGCGGATAAGGATCGGTTTCAACTTCAATTTTTGGACTTTCAAAACTATTTTCCTTGATAAATACGCCTGAATCAAAGATATGGTCACCGGCATCGGCAACCCCGATTTTTATACTGTAAGTCTCGCAGGGTACTACAAGTAACCAGGCTGTCATTACGGTAGTTTTTCCATCATATTCAAGGGTAACTCCGTTGGTATTATCCGTATAATAATCACAATTTTCACAAGGTCCGGTTGGTGGCACGCCCGAAGGAGACCATCCATTGTTCACATTGTTGATAGTTACTGTAATATTAGTTCCGGGGACAACAGCAACATTTTTATCGTTATATGTTCCTCCTTCAGGATTTGGGCCAGTTACAAAATATCCGAAAACGTCGTTAAAAGAGGAATTTACGTATTCATTGTATTCTTCTGAACCAAAAACATATTTAAATCGAAGGGTGTCAGATTCCGGAACAAAATCAAATGAAAGTACCGCTGCATCGTAAGTTGTAGAAGTGGTAATATTATCCAGTGAGGGGTGACCGGGTAAACCCATATTTGATCCAGCACTGGATTGGTAGTTAGGGCCTGGTATCAGATAACCTGAACCTGAACACAAAAAGATACCACTATTGATCCCCAGATTGGTTGTGGCACCATTGGTAAATATACCACGCATAGGATCAGCACCCTGGAATTGGACATTATCGAATATTATTCCATCGCCCACAATATTTTCGACCATATCCATCGGCGTAACATCCGGGCCAGGTGCTATAAATAGCTGAGCAGTAGTCTTCACAGCAGTACAGCTAAGCAGTATAAAGATGCCTAACAAACTTTTATAAAAAAACGAAACATTCTTTGTGTAGGATTGTATCATCAGTGGCAATTTTTAATTTATTTTTTTTTGGGTTGCACAATCAGTCAACATATAAAATGTAAGACATATGTTGTAAGTAAAAGGTTGCCTGTATTTTGCAAGCATTGTGCGTAAAATTTCCCATGTTATTTCCCCGACAAATATACGTATTTTTTTATCCTTATAACAATCCTAATCAATTAACTGTTCATTAATAAATTAAGTAGTTTGGGCAGAATTAAAATGAGTAATATCAGGGGTTGGGATTAATGACTTTTTTCTAATCCGGCATGCTGGATACTGGCGTTCAGTTCAAAGCCAATTAACAGGATAATTGAATTGAAATAAATCCACATTAAAATGATGAGCAAAGTACCTATAGACCCGTACAAGGCATTATAACTTGAAAAATTTTGGACATAATAATTAAATCCCACGGAAGCTATAATTGCCAGGAAGGTAGCCAGAGAAGATCCTGCGGAAATGAACCTGAATTTACTTGCCCTTGCAGGAGCAAAGTAAAAAATAAAGGAAATGGTGAAAAAGAACATGGCAATAAGCACAATCCACTTAATAGCCTCAAGAAGATAAAATGAAATCCAGTCCCCCAAAATATTCTTGTCGACAAGAAATTTAAACAAGGAAGTACCTCCCGTTATTAAAGAAATGGAAATGATGATAATGATGCTGATGATCACAAATAAAAAGGAAGAAACAAGTTTTTGCTTAAACCATGAGCGGGTTTCAATAGAATGGTAGGTGCTGTTAAAAGCCTCAATAATACTGTCAAATCCGTTGGTTGCAAAAACAATCGCAAGGAAGAAGGTCAGTGAAAGTAATCCCCCCCTGGGCCTTTCAATAATATCAATCAGCGTGGTTCGGATCACTTTCTCAGTAGAGTCAGGAGTTATGTTTTCGATGAAGTTTAGAAGGATGTTTTGGAAATTATCAATAGGGACGAAGGGGATAAGTGTAAAAAATGCAATAATCATGGGGAATATGGCAAGAAAAAAACTAAAGGATATGGATGATGCCCTGGTAGTGATGCTGCCTTTAAAAATCCCCTGGATGAAAAATTTGGCCACATCATAAAGTGGTAAACCGTCAAAACCAGGAAGTACTATTTTTTTGCTAAGCTTTAAAAGCTTAAGTACAAGTTTATATCGTAGGATGTTAAATGCCATTTATTTCTTTGATTCAGATTGTGCTTGCGCAAAATTATAATTAAACTTCAATTCAGGATAGCGCTAAAAGACTCATGTCAAGGCTTCTGATCTGGTGGGTTAATGCACCCACAGAAATATAATCCACGCCTGTTTCAGCATAATCCCTGATATTTATTTCTGTAATTCCACCTGAAGCTTCCGTTTCAAACTGCTTATCAATTATTTCAACCGCTTTTTTCATATCCGACACCGTAAAATTGTCCAGCATAATTCGGTCAATACCTCCATTATGCATTACTTCTTCCAGTTCATGAAAATTCCTGACCTCTATTTCGATCTTAAGATCAAGGTTGTTGTTTTGGAGGTACATTTTAGTTTTCTCGATTGCATTTTTTATTCCTCCTGCAAAGTCAACATGATTGTCCTTGATCATGATCATGTCATATAATCCCATTCGGTGGTTAAACCCTCCCCCCATTTTTACTGCATGCTTTTCCAGCTCCCTCATTAAGGGGGTTGTTTTACGGGTGTCAAGCAACTTTGTATTTAAACCATTAAGCTTGTCAACCAGGCTGTTTGTAAAAGTCGCTATACCACTCATTCTCTGAAGAAAATTTAAAGCCAGACGTTCGGCCGTAAGAAGTGAAATTTTTTTCCCTTCCACCACAAACCCTACTTCGCCGGTGACAATTCTGTCCCCATCTTTTTTATAGGCGCGAAACCCGGTGTTTTTGTCTACTGTTTTAAACACTTTTTCTGCAACATCCACTCCGGCAAGTATTCCGTCTTGTTTAAACACAAGTTTAGCCCTGCCTTGTATATCTTCGGGAATTGTGGCAAGAGAGGTGTGATCACCGTTTCCCACATCCTCAATAAGTGCCTGTTGTATGATTTGATCAATGGTCATCCGGGCTTATTCCTGTTCAAATTGTAATTGGTTAATCAAAATATTTTCATCCCTTTTTTTCAATAAAATATACACCCTGAATGTTTTATTATTGGAAGAGGAGTACGTCCCAATGATGTATTTTGAGCCGTCGTTGGAGGAACCCAGATGATTTGACTTATAGGATTTGACAGGATTTTTTTTAAAAAAATCTTTGACAATTATTTCGGCCTGGTTTTTACTGAAATTCCCATCAGTGCCCGGTATTTCCAGGTCGATGGTGGAACTAAAAGATGATGCCAATTTACTTGCATCAGCTATTTCAAGCGCCTTATTTATCCTGCTTGTAATATCATCCTGTCCGTTGCTTTTAAACCCGGCAAGGAATATAAAACTAAAGGACAATATGAGAATATGGAATTTCATGTTTTAATGTTTTTTCTTTACAATAATTAATCCGAAAATTCAAAATCATCTGTACGCCCCAAAATTACAAATGAATTTTAGATAAAAGGATAAATGTACTTACTTTTGCCCGGAATTCGATATTATTTATTAAATCATTTGAAAGTATCACCAATGAATATCATTGTTACCGGAGCAAGTAAGGGGCTGGGATTTGAAATAGTGAAGGCCTTCTCTGCTATTTCTAATCATCGGATCATCGCGATTGCCCGAAATGAAGGTCAGCTTATTAAGTTGCAGTCAGATTGTGCATCAATTAATCCTCAGGCGCATATCATTCCTTTCTCTTTTGACCTCGAAAATTTTGATACAAAAAAGTTAAAAGACTTTTTAACCCAAAATAAGATTACTCAGGTTGATGTGTTGATAAACAATGCGGGGCTCCTTATTGTTAAACCCTTTCAGAAGTTGTCGGATAGTGATTTCGACAAACTCTTTAACATTAACCTTAAAAGTATTTTTAAGTTGACCCGTGATTTAATGGATATAATGCCTCAAAGGGCCCATATACTGAATATCAGTTCGATGGGCGGTTTTCAGGGGAGTGCTAAATTTCCCGGACTTTCGCTTTACAGCGCCAGTAAAGGAGGTCTGGCCATTTTATCAGAATGTATGGCCGAAGAATTTAAAGACAGGGGCATAGCTGTAAATTGCCTTGCTATAGGTGCGGTCCAAACTGATATGTTGGCCATGGCATTTCCAGGATATAAGGCCCCATTAAATCCGGATGAAATGGCAAAATTTATTACTGATTTTGCGCTGCATGGTCATCGGTTTTTTAACGGCAAAATTTTGCCCGTATCACTTTCTACACCCTGATAAAATGAAAAGCTTAACCACAGATGCAACATGTGTAACAGATGAAATTAAACATGCAGGTATTATACATCGAATAGAAAATAATATAATCTTTGTGTCCATTGTGGCCCAGTCGGCATGTGCTTCATGCGAGGTAAAAGGTGCCTGCAACATCACCGACCTGAATGAAGAAATAGTGGAAGTGCCTGCGCAGGATAACCACCCTTTTAAACCAGGTGATAAGGTAAACATTTCAATGGAAAAATCGCTGGGGACAAGGGCTGTATTTCTCGGGTATTTACTCCCTTTTATATTGGTACTGACATCTTTAATTATTGCATTATTTTTTACTTCCAATGAGGGATTTGCGGGGCTCGTTTCACTTTTTATTCTAATTCCTTATTATCTCGTTCTTTATAAAAACCGCGATCTGATGAAACGGAAATTTGTATTCCGGATATCTTAAAAATATATTCTGAATCGAACATTTTTATTGATCTTTTGTAAGGCTAAGATAAATGCCCCGACTTAAAAAATTAAATGATACAGGTATATAAAACCCCTGGTTTAAATATAATAATTAAAATATGAAGAGAACAATTGCTTTATTACTCATCGCCTGCGCAATTTCTATTGGCGGAATTACACAGGACACTTTCAAACCTAAAAAAGTATCTAAAGCCGCTTTTTTTGATAAGACAATCGCTTTAAAAGATATGCCGGTAATTTTACCGAAACCAGGAGATAATAGTTGGAAGGATGACATCATTGAAAATGAAACGGTAAATTTTGGTAAGAATAAAAACAGGAAGTCTGTCACCGATCCCCTTTCAGTTCAACAAAAGATGGGTTCAAAAAATACGAAAGGACCTATCGTAAATATTGATGGCACAGGAAATGTGAATGGTGTTTATCCTCCGGATACAGACGGGGATGTGGGCCCAAATCATTATTTTCAAATGATCAACCTGTCGTTTGCTATTTATGATAAATCAGGAAGTAAGTTATATGGCCCTGTAGCAAACAGTACCTTGTGGAGTGGATTTCCCGGCCCATGGGCAGGAACCAATGATGGCGATCCTATCATTATGTATGATGAACTGGCCGATCGATGGGTAGCCACGCAATTTGCCATTTATACCTCCAATGGTAAGTATTATGAGTTGATCGCAGTTTCTGAAACAGGCGACCCTCTTGGTTCATGGTACCGCTATGCATTCGAATTTGATGATTTTCCTGATTACCCCAAGCTTTCTGTGTGGCCCGATGGGTATTATGCTACTTTCCATATGTTTTCAGGAAATTTTATCGGCATGGCTGCAGTGGCTTTTGAAAGAGAAAAAATGCTAACAGGAGATCCTGACGCACAAATGGTTTATTTTGGAGAGTATGCATCCCGTTTTGGCTACCTCCCTGCAGATGTAGATGGTGTAGCTCCACCTCCGGGAACCCCTTGTTATATTACAGGTGTAAACTTTTGGTCGAACCAGAATATGGAAATATGGAAGCTGATTCCAGATTGGAACAATACGTCGAATTCTACCTTTTCGTTGGATGTTTCCCTCAATACCTCCTCTTTCAATTCTACCATTAATGGAATCCCTCAACCGGGAACGGGTAATCAACTTTCTGCACTCAACAATGTACTAATGTATCGCTTACCTTTCCGTTACTTTGGAGCCCATAGCTCTATGGTGGCCAATCATTCAGTGCGCGTAGGAGCAATAACTGGTATTCGGTGGTATGAGTTAAGAGATGATGGAAATGGTTGGGAAATATACCAGGAAGGGACATACCAACCCGATAACGAACATCGCTGGATGGGAAGTATTGCCATGGGAGCGGACGGTTCTATTGCAATGGGCTATTCTGTTTCAAGCAGTTCTACTTTTCCATCGATCCGCTATACTGGCAGGACGCCGGAAGCACCCTTAGGTGAAATGAATATTGAGGAAGTGGAAATCGTTTCAGGTGGTAGTTCTCAAACCGGGATAGATAGATGGGGGGATTACAGCAGCTTGACTGTCGATCCCTCTTCTGACGGCGTTTTTTGGTTTACTACTGAATACATGAAATCCAATGGATGGGGAACACGTATCGCTTCCTTCGATTTTGAAGATATTCAACCCCCCACCGCTAATGCCGGTATTGATGATACCATATGTGTAAGCTCAATATTTGAAACCCAGGCTAATGCAATTTATTACAGTTCTTTACTTTGGGAGACTTCCGGGGATGGAATCTTCCAGAATCCAAATGTCATTGATGCGAAATACCTGAGAGGAAATGGCGATATTGCCAATGGAGGTTTTATCCTGACACTTACCACTTATGGTTACCAAACCGGGTGGGAAGCAACGGATGAAGTTTATGTAATGATTCAGCCTGAGTCCGAAGTATTTGCCGGAAACGACACTACAATTTTGATTAATGATCTGGTACAACTTAATGGCACTGCTTTAAATTATAACTCCGTGGAATGGACGACGAACGGAGATGGTTCGTTCAATAACCCAAATTCCCTGGATGCAGAATATATTCCCGGAGGTGGCGATATTGCGGGAGGTGAAGTAACATTGTCTTTAACAGCTTACTCCCTTGAACCATGCACCGATTCTGATACAGATGTTTTAACCGTGTTTATTACCGAAACTACGGCGGTAAATAATATAAATGCACAGCAGATTTCGGTAAATGTGATACCTAATCCTTCTGCCGGGATATTTACCATTGAGTTGAAAGGAAACACAGAATATGATTTTCAAGTTAAGATTTCTAATTTGATAGGAGAGGTGATTTATGATACACAGATTAACGTTTCCGACCCTTATTCGCAGGTGATCGACATTTCACGGGAAGGACATGGGATTTATATCCTTGAAGTTATTGGAAACAACTTTAAAAAAGTGAAAAAGATAATTATTGAGTAGATTCCTGAAGAAGTTCATACAATACAATAAGAGCGGTGAATCCCTGGATTCACCGCTCTTTTACTATTCAGTCATATCGTTTTTAAATATCTGTCTGAGAAATTTAGAATCTTTTTAAACTAAAGTGCTAAATATTTAACAATCAGTATATTTCGATGCCGTAAATTAGATTTTTACATGCGATTGTGCTGTAAGTGCCTGAATATCCATCTTTTACTTCGAAATAAATTTTCCCTCAAAAGATTCTTGTCTTTACTAAATGTTTATACATTTGCCACCGTTATTGAATTAACAATAAAATTTTAGTATTGTGAATGATGTAATTATATATGCAGTAGCATCGCTTGGGGCAATTGGGATAGCAGCTTCGCTGATCCTGTATTTTGTGGCCCAAAAATTTAAAGTCATTGAAGATCCCCGAATTGATGAAGTAGAAGAGGCATTACCTGCTGCCAACTGTGGAGGTTGTGGTTTCGCAGGTTGCCGTGCTTTTGCCGAAGCTTCAGTAAAACAGGGAGAGGAAAAGGGAAACCTCGAAGGACTAAACTGTCCGGTAGGGGGAAATGATGTAATGGCACAGGTGGCCGAAATTCTTAGCCTGACTGTGGAAGAGCAGGATCCTTTAATTGCGGTTGTAAGATGTAATGGTTCCCTTGCTAACTCTCCCAAAAAGGTTAATTATGAAGGAGCTTCAAGTTGCGCATTTGCGCATAATCTATTCTCTGGTGAAGGGGGATGCCCGTTTGGTTGCCTTGGTCTTGGCGACTGTGTAAAAGCATGTGCTTTTGATGCCATTCATATGAATCCAGAAACAGGCTTACCGGTAGTTAATGACAAGTGTGTTGCCTGCGGCGCATGTGTAGAGGCTTGCCCAAGAGATATCATTGAACTCCGGCCAAAAGGGAAAAAGGATAGAAGAATTTTTGTTTCCTGTATTAATAAAGAAAAAGGCGGGCCTGCCAAAAAGAATTGTGAGGTGGCTTGTATTGGCTGTGGGAAATGTTTCAAAGTGTGTAAGTTTGATGCCATTACCATGGAAAATAACCTTGCCTACATTGATCCTGAAAAATGTAAACTTTGCCGAAAATGTGAGCCGGAATGCCCGACAAATGCGATTCATGAGTTGAACTTCCCCGAAAGGAAGGAAAGGCCCAATATTTCCGCAGCGGTTAAAACCCCGGCTGCTGAATCTGGTGAACAAAAAGTCCCTGAACCCAAAGAGGTTGTTAAGGTAGAGATTAAATCTCCGGACCAAAAACAGGAAAATGAATCAACTGAAAAAGAGTAAAAGAAATTTAGTATAGCTATCAGATAACTTTCTTTATTATGCTAAAGACATTCAAATTAGGAGGAGTTCACCCGGCGGAGAATAAAATTTCTGCGGATAAAAAAATTGAAATCCTTCCTATCCCAAAAATGGCTTACATTCCAATATCACAGCATTTGGGGGCTCCAGCCAAAGCCCTTGTGAACAAAGGTGATATTGTAAAAGTTGGACAACAAATTGCTAAAGGAGAGGCATTTATTTCTGCAAACATTCATTCTTCGGTTTCAGGTAAAGTCCTGAAAGTTGACAATGTTATTGATGCCAGTGGATATAAGCGAACTGCGGTGGTAGTGCAGGTTGAAGGTGATGAATGGGTTGAAACCATTGATAAAAGTCCTGAACTGAAAAAGGAAATATCCCTTTCACAAAAAGAGATCATTCAAAAGATCAATGAAATGGGTATTGTTGGCCTGGGGGGTGCAACCTTTCCATCTCATGTGAAACTAATGGTTCCTGAGGGTAAAAGGGCAGAGGTACTCATTATTAATGGTGTTGAATGCGAACCATATCTTACCTCAGATCATCGGCTGATGATGGAAAAAGGAGAGGAAATGATGATTGGGGTTGAAATTCTTAAAATTGCTTTAGGAGTGAACCGTGCCATTATTGGTATTGAAAACAATAAACCTGATGCGATAGAACATCTGACAAAGATTGCCAATGGTTATAAAGGAATCGAAGTACAGGGATTAAAGGTAAAATATCCACAGGGGGCTGAAAAACAGTTGATCAAAGCTGTAATAAACCGTGAAGTTCCGTCAGGTAAACTTCCTATTGAAGTGGGCGCAGTAGTTAACAATGCGGGGACTGCCTTTGCTGTGTATGAAGCCATTCAAAAAAATAAACCACTCATCGAAAGGGTGGTCACAATCACAGGAAAATCAGTTAAAAATCCGGGTAATTTTATGGTCAGGATAGGAACCCCGGTTGCTGAATTAGTAGAAGCAGCAGGTGGTTTGCCTGAAGATACCGGCAAAGTTATTGGTGGAGGCCCAATGATGGGTAAAGCATTAAACTCACTTGAAGTACCTGTGGTAAAAGGAACATCGGGTATTTTAATAATGCCTGAAAGCGAAGCTGCAAGGTATACTGTTCAGAATTGTATCCGATGCAGTAAATGTGTAAGTGTTTGCCCCATGGGATTAGAACCATACCTTCTTGAAAAACTGGTTATGTTTGAAGATTATGACCGCACCGAACAGGAAAGGGTGATGGATTGTATTGAATGTGGTTCGTGTCATTATACCTGTCCGGCAGCCAGGCCATTATTGGATTATCTCAGGCTCGGAAAGAACAAGGTAGGTTTTATTATACGGACCAGGTCAAAATAATATTCGGAGAATTTTAAAGAAATAATACCAATCGTATGAATTTATTAAAAGTTTCAGGATCACCGCACGTACATACCGACAGTTCAATTAAGTCGATCATGTATGGAGTGATATATGCCATGGTCCCAGCTTTGTTAGTGTCCATTTATTTTTTCGGATTGGATGCTGTAAGGGTAGTCCTTTTATCGGTAGCCCTGTGTATGTTAGTTGAATTTTTAATTCAGAAATATGTACTCAAATCTGCGGTAACCGTTACCGACGGATCGGCCATAATAACAGGTATTTTACTGGCTTTTAATGTGCCCAGTAATTTACCCTGGTGGATTATATTGGTAGGGGCCATTGTTTCTATTGGGATTGGCAAAATGTCGTTTGGCGGACTTGGTAAAAATATTTTTAACCCTGCACTCGTGGGTCGGGTCTTTTTATTAATCTCGTTTCCGGTGCAAATGACAAGCTGGCCAGTTCCGAAGGCCATTGGCGGAACTGCTTTAACAGATGCGGTTACCGGTCCGACACCTCTTGGTATTATGAAAGAAGGACTAGCGGCAGGAAAGACTGTTCAGGATATCATGCCCCAGATTCCGGATTACGTACAAAATTTAATGACTGGTTTTCAAGGGGGAAGCCTGGGAGAAGTTTCGGCGCTGGCTTTGATACTTGGTGCAATATATATGCTATACAGGGGCATCATCACCTGGCACACCCCCGGAGCTTATATTGGCAGTGTGGTCGTATTTTCTGGTATTTTATGGCTCATTGATCCCACTATGTATGTGGATCCCTTATTTCATCTGGTTACCGGTGGAATGATGCTGGGCGTATTTTATATGGCCACGGATATGGTTTCTTCCCCCATGTCGGGGAAAGGCCAACTTATCTTCGGGGCCGGGGCCGGTATCCTTACCATATTAATAAGGGTATTTGGTGCTTATCCTGAAGGGGTTTCCTTTGCTATCCTTATTATGAATGGATTTGTTCCGTTGATCGACAGGTATATGAAACCTAAACGTTTTGGTGAAATTGTTAAAAACTAACATTCTTTACAGCAATTAATTATGGCAAAAAAAGAATCAACATTCACAAATATGGTACTAACTCTTTTTGTAGTTACTGCCATTGCTGCACTGGCTTTGGGAGGGGTATACAATGCTACCAAAGAGCCCATTGCCCTTGCCAAAAGATTAAAAATTGAAAAAGCAATTGGAGAAGTTTTACCTGCTTTCGACAGCATAGTTGAGTATAAAAGACTGCCTGAAGGGGGCAAAGATTCTTTAACATTTTATACGGCTACCAATGCAGGAGAAGAAGTAGGTACGGCCATCAGAACATATACAGATAACGGATTCAGCGGAAGATTCTGGATTATGGTTGGTTTTGTTGATGGAGATGTTATTTCGGGAACCTCTGTACTTGAACATAAAGAAACTCCTGGCCTGGGCGATAAAATGAATAAATCAAAATCTGATTGGTCACTTCAGTTTGACGGAAAAAATTTAGCGCAAACCAATCTTAAGGTAAAGAAAGACGGTGGTGAAGTGGATGCTATTACTGCCGCAACAATTAGTTCAAGAGCTTTTTGTGATGCAGTGAACAGAGCCTATAATTCTTATAAAAACCAAAAAGAAGATTAGCTATGAGCCAAATTCAAAATTTCACCAAAGGATTTATAAAAGATAACCCGGTATTCGTCTTACTTCTTGGGTTATGTCCTACACTTGCTGTTACCAGTTCGGCCATAAATGGAATGGGAATGGGTCTGGCCACTACTTTCGTTTTGGTAATGTCAAATTTAGTTGTATCCCTGGTTAAAAATGTCATCCCTGATAAAGTCAGGATACCTTCTTTTATAGTAATAATTGCTTCGTTTGTGACCATAGTGGAATTAACTATGCAGGCCTATGTGCCGGCTTTGTTTGAATCATTGGGGATTTTTATTCCACTGATTGTGGTAAACTGTGTGGTTTTAGGACGGGCTGAAGCATTTGCCTCAAAAAACAGTTTGGGCTCTTCTATTATTGATGGATTGGGAATGGGCCTTGGATTTACTTTTGCCTTAACCCTTCTTGGTGTGGTGAGAGAGATCCTTGGAAGTGGTGCCATTTTCGGTATGAAGTTTATTGATGGGGATGGTATCCTTGTATTTATATTATCACCAGGTGCTTTTATAACCCTTGGTTTTTTAATTGCTTTGATAAATAGATTGAAAAAAGCAAAGGCAGCTTAAAGTATAGATAAAATGAATTTTAAAGTTTATTTTTAAACATAACGAACAATGGAATATATCATCATTATAATCGGGGCCATATTTGTAAATAATATCGTACTGAACCAGTTCCTCGGAATTTGTCCATTCATGGGAGTATCCAAAAAAATCAACACTGCTGTTGGGATGGGTGGAGCTGTATTATTTGTAATGACACTGGCTACTATTGTAACGTGGTTAATACAAAATTACATCCTTGATCCCCTGGGTATAGGATTTCTTCAAACTATTTTCTTTATCCTGGTAATTGCTGCTCTGGTACAAATGGTGGAAATTATATTAAAAAAAGTGTCTCCTTCATTATTCCAGGCCCTGGGTATTTTCCTTCCGCTTATCACAACCAACTGTGCCGTTTTAGGTGTGGCCATTTTGACCGTTCAGAAGGAATTTACACTAATGGAGGGAGTTGTTTATGCAATTTCCAATGCTATAGGTTTTAGCCTTGCATTATTGATATTCTCAGGGATCCGCGAGCATCTTGACTTAATGGAAGTCCCCAAAGGTATGAGAGGAGTTCCTATAGCCCTTGTTACAGCTGGTATTCTTGCACTAGCTTTTATGGGATTCTCTAACCTGGTTTAGTCTGCACTTACAGCATTTATTTGTTTAATAAATTATAGTAAAAACTGAACAAAAAGTTTTTCTTGCTGTTTTTTATGTTAAATATATTGACATGGACAATGCAAGAACAATAGGAAGTAATGAAGAAAAGGGGATAAATGAGTCGGAAGATTTTTGCCGCTGTTCATGCGGTAAAAGTAAAAATCAGCCCTTTTGCGACGGGTCTCATTTACAAACTATATTATCACCCCAACACAATGATTTAGAAAAGAAATCAGGGTATTTATTGGTTTATTCACAAAAATTCAACAAATGAAACAAAAAGCTTAAGTTGTTTCTTCTGGAGTAGTCTCCGGTTTATTTTGGCTTTTCTTTCTTACTTGAAGTAAAAGTATAAACCCAACTACAAGATAGATCAATGTGATTACCATCCAGATAAGGCCAATTGTTGTATTTGAATCATTGCCGATAAAATAATCGAAACAAACGATTAACGAAACGGCTGCAAACAGAAAATTAAGAATGACAAAAAAAACGTTTTTGGTTTTCAAGGTGAATAATAAATATATGATATTTAGTGCACCAGCAGCTAGCAGGATATACCCGATTATGTTATTCCCCTCGATAAGATAAATCACTCCTGTAATTCCGAACAACAGTATATTGGCTGCAATCGAAATTTTGGTTAGTAATGACATTCCGGGCTTTTTATTATCTTCCATTTTACTTGTTTTTTTTTGATTAGCAATTTATTTTCAAAAGTAGGTATTTTTAAAATGTAATATCAAATGTCATATTGACATTATTGCATATAAAAAATGAACCATTTCTATTCCTTAAATGCTATGGCATATTCCTTGATTACGATCTAAAAACTTTATTATCATGACAGGACAGGAAATAGTTTCTCACGACGACCTAATGAAGCATATGTCGAATACTGAGAGGGCATTTGTACTACTTTATAAAAAGGGTTCCGAACAGAGTGAATGCGCCCTTAATAATCTCCAAAAATCAAACACTGATGTTGGTGAGCTAAAGATATATCTGGCAGATGTTACTGCTGTAAGGGACATCCATACCCGGTATAATATAACGACAGTGCCTACCATGCTGGAATTTGAAAAGGGCCGCTTTGTAAATGTTTTAAAAGGCTGCCACGAACCCGGTTTTTATAAATCATTTTTTGACAATGCCATATATGCTGCGAAAATGGCAGAGAAGAGCGAGACCCAGCAGAAGAAAGTTACCGTTTACACAACTCCTACCTGCAGCTGGTGCACTACATTAAAAACCCATTTGAGAAAAAATGGGGTCAGGTACACCGAAATTGATGTTTCACGCGACCAAAATGCAGCCCAGGAAATGCAACACCGGAGTGGACAAATGGGCGTACCTCAGACGGATATTGGAGGCCAGATGATCGTTGGTTTTGATAAAACCAGGATCAATGCCCTGTTGGGGATTTAGGTAATCAAGAATCCAGAATCAAGTATCCAGTATCCAGAATCAGAAAGCAAGACATTTTTAAAATTAAATCAATAACTCAACAATTAAACTAAGATATCATGAAAGAATTACAACCCTTAAATGAAAATGTACTTTTGGAAATTACAGATGAATTTACGGAGACTAAAACAGCCGGAGGAATTATCATCCCCGACACAGCCAAGGAAAAACCACAGATGGCCAAAGTAAATGCCATAGGAAATATTGAAAATCCTGGGGTATCTGTTGGCGATACGGTAATTTACAAGAAATATGCAGGAACAGAGGTGGACTTTGGAGGACGCAAGTTTCTTTTCGTCCCCTACGCTGATCTGCTGGCAAAGATTGTAGAGACGGAGGAGATATAAAGAATTTAAATGTTTATTAAAACCTGTAATTGCATCATCGTGGTTACAGGCTTTTTTGTTTTATTCTGAAATCTTTAATAAAGATATTTTCCGTTCATCTGCCGCAGAAATTGCATCAAAAAAATCAATAAATTCGTTGTAAAGTTCAGGAGAGTAGGAACCTTTATTAAGCCTGAACTTCTTAGTGTATTGAATGCTGCCATCTATAATGTCGACAGTTGAAATATATTCTCCGAATTCAGATTGAATAATTATTTTTTCAGGTATCACATCAAGCTTATAGTTTTTTGGAAATTGATATAAAACCGTGTCAAAGCTTAGCAAGGGCCACCGTAAATCAATATCTGATTTTCTTTTATGCCTTTCATAAGGTAATGGTTCGGCAACATTCATTAAGTTTAAACGAAAAATGTACCTGTTATTAATTAGGCTTGCATAGTTTTTAAGGGATAAATTGATATTTTCATCGATAGTAGGTATTATCGTTTTATTTGTCGAATGGCTAAAGTTAATCAGATCAAAAGAAGGAATTTCAATTAAGGATAAAATTTCTTTTCTCTTATCCCGATCATCCATTTTTAAAACAGGGTAGAGGAGGTCAAAAAACAACCCTGAATATTTGCCATTAATTTCGGCAGTTCCAAAACCATCTTCGAAAAGCTCAACTGCGATATTTTTGCTCACGAAATGTTCATTCGGGTCTATTGTTTTAATATTTACCAGTTTACCACCATCCTTGGTTATCAGCAAACTTTTTCGATCGTCAGTAAATATTCCAAGGTAGCCACAAGGTATATTCTGATCAGTACATTCAAGCCATAACGTGTCTGTATCTGAAGGCACACATAATATGGTATGATTAAATTGGTTTGAAGGAAAATCTTCAATTATATTAGTTATTTTTCTTCCTGCCCTTACCAGGGCATAATAAGATTTTATTCCTACAGTTTCCAGAAGTGCCTTGGTATAGTTTGTTAGTGCTTTACAATCCCCATATCCCAGTTTATCTACCGTTGAGGCTTCAAAGGCCTGCCAACCACCGATACCAATTTGAATACTTACATACCTTGTTTTATTTTGCATAAACTCATATATAAACTTTACACTGTCATACCTGTTGGAAGCTAATTTTACAAGTTCTTTTATTGTATTTCGGGTGCTTTCGTCCAAAGCTGTTCTTCCTTCATTTAATGTGTATATCCATTTCCCAAATTGCTCCCACGTTTTACTATTTCCGGTAAATTCATCTAGCTTAAATTGATTAGGTGCAACCTGAATAACGGGGATAATTTCTATAATAGGGCTTTCAAAAGATTCGTTTTTTAAAGGTTTATAATGGGAGAATGACCATTTTCGCATCTTTACATCTTCTGATATTTTATTTTCAGGTGTAATGTTGTTTTCTAAAACTCTATACTTCAAATGGTCGTTTTCAGAAAGTATTGTAAAAGTTGAATGTTGGACCGAGATATTGTAATCATTAAATAAATAAAAATCAGGGTAATCTAAAATGCCGGTATAAACTATATTGTAGGAGTATTCAACTGTAAAAGGAATAGTTTGATAATTAGGATCAATATATTTCATCCGATTGTCTTCATAAATGGAATAGCCCGAAATTGCGCTGATATCCTTAATATCATCAGACTTAATTTTTTTAACTTTTTTACCATTTCCGTCATACACAACAAAATCAATTTGATTTACCCTTGAATACTTGTCAAAATGTTGCTCCAGGTTTGCTGCTAAAAGGCCATTTTCGTTTAAAATAGTTATTGCTTTATGAATCTGCATTTGCGCTTTATTAGTTGAAATCAGCTTTAATACAATATCACTTGATCTAATAACAGCTTTGGCATTATCTTTTAGCTCTTGTGGGATGCTTTCAACGCTGTATTCCTGGCCCCAAACTAAATTGGCTTGATGGATTAGAAAAATAAGTCCTGTAAAAAAAGTTAATTGAATAATCTTATACCTGACGTTATATTTTTTTGAGAATAACTGGTTCCGCATGTTTTTGTACAATTTGGTTATATAGCTCTTTCAAGTTTGGGTATTCATCCTCTACGAAAACAACTTTATTAATTGTAAATTTGTACATAAGGTGAATTGAATTATTCATAACCGAAACCTGGTATGAAAAATTAGCAGAATTATCAGGAAGTTTTAGTATCAATGGATTGGGGGTAGATACAATCGAATAATTATCTGGAATGTTAATAGTTGCCAATACCGTATTTTCATAACAATGCCCGTAATCAATCGGATATTGTCTTGTTTCAAGTGTAAAAGGGTTTTCTTCCAGACGGTTGAAAACTACTGGATATAAAAAGAATTCATCACCTATTCTTTCAACTTGATTTTTAATTATAACCTCGTAGCTGTCTTTTATTGGTAAATGTAAACTGTCAAGATTATCGATAGTGCATTCTTGAACCCTTATCCCGGGATTATTTTCAGAAAACTCATCAATATACTCATCAAGGCTGTTAAATGATTCATACGAGTTTCTAAAGTTCAGGGCTGCATAATCTTTTCGCACACAATTGATTTTGCCTTTCAGTGAATTATCTTCAGTAAGATCAAACGAAATTTGAATTTGTTCACATTCCTTTTTGTTAGCTGTAAGGTCAACTTTCTCACTTAATTTTTCATCAACCTCATATCCAAACCAATTCAAACATCTAAAAGGTAAAATATCATACGTTCCATTTTTTTCGGTGGCATCAATTAGGTAAGTTTTATCGCCTAATTCAACTTTTGCAATAACGTAATTAAGCTTTTGTAAGCTGGGATTCACTAAGGAGAGGATTCCATTGTCACGAGTGCTCATGACCACAGGAGTTACTGTAAAATCCAATTTTCTTAAAAGTTGAACAAGGGCCAGGTTAATTTCTGCCGAGTTTCCTGTCCGTTCTTTGTAGGCGACATTTATACTTGTATGTGATGTATACAACCTCTCGTTCCCATTCCAATTAAAATCCTTTATTTTTTCATAAGCTGCCAGTAATAAATCCTCTTTATTGGTTAAGTTCATGAGTTTAATCTCCTTGGCAAGAGAATTCATATATCCTGAATTCCTGAGTGCTTCTCCAAAAAAACTATGATCGTTCAAGTAATCACTTAGATCTTCCCAGGAAGTGGTATAAGATTCGTAAAAATATCCTGGGAAACTGATTTCAAGGACATCAAAATCAATTTTGGTTAAATAGTTTTCAGTAGAATTCATGTAGGGCTCAGGTTTAAAAGCAGGCATGTTTTCACCTAGCCAATGTGTACTGGAGGAAAGGGATAAAGGTTCAAACCCCGAAAAATTTGTTCGAAATGTTATATAGGCAGTTGGTTCAATTATTAGCTCACTTCTAACAACCGGAATGGTAGTTTGAAAATACCACTCCCATGGAATTCCTCCATGAATAAACTCAAGGTCAATTACTGACCCTACCTTAACATTAGGCATCGAGACCCTTAATCTATAAACATCATCCGTCACATTTTCCTTAAAAATAGATTCAGATTTTAGTTTAGTTTTTTCTATTTCCCCATCGACTAAATTAAAAGTATAACCATGAACACTTGTTTTTTCCCTGGTTTTAAATTTTTTATTGGCCCACTCGTAGCCTTCTTTCTTAAGAATTTTTATTCTTAAAACCCGGGTAAATTGAAACGTGGTCGACCGAAATTCTCCATAATCACATAATATTACAGCTGGAGCGCTGGTATCAGCTTCATAGGAGGTCATTTGTACTTCCTCCAGGCTAACCTTTCCAAACTTAATAGGAGGCTTTTCAGCAGATAACTGGAAAGAAATAAATAATAAGATAAAGGAGGATAGAGCGATTAATTTTTTCATGTAATTGGTTGTTTTCGAAGATTCATTGCAAGTATAAAAAATTTTGGGCTTTGAAATAGTAAAAGAGGGGAAATCTTTAAAATTTAGAATTGATCTAAAAAACCACTATAAAACTCACAATGCTATTTTGAAAAAGATTTAAACGAATATCCATGATCCTGGCACTTTATAAAACTGCCTTTATAAATTTGAAAGTATGGCCGCAGATCCGCAGATTATTCAAATAATTTTAAAAAAAAGTTAAGGATTATTTCAATTATTATCTTTTTAGCAATTCAGTAGAACAATGTTTAATAAATTTATTTCAATAATTGCGGATTTATTCGTAAAATTGCACCCGATTTCAGAACCTTGAATTAGATAGATGATTATCAATAAAACACAAGTCAGGTTTTTACTAAAAAGCTCCATCATCATTGGGCTTTTATTATTTAGTTTTCAACTGAATTTACTGGCAGAAGAAGAGGTGCATAACACGGAGGCCGAAACCCATCATGAGGATGAAGGATTTAATCCAGGCACTATGATCGTCGAACACATCATTGATGCCCATGAATGGCATATAATGAATATTGGCCATACGCATGTTTCTGTACCGCTTCCGGTTATACTGTTTCACGACGGCCATCTCGTGGTTTTTATGTCAAGTAAATTTGAACATGGCCATGCAGAATATAAAGGCTATAAACTGGAACTGGAAGGGGAAAATAAAGGGAAAATAGTACATGTTGAAAGCGGCGAATTACCCCTGGATATCTCCATTACAAAAAATGTTTTTGCCATGTTGTTCAGTATGTTGCTGATCTGCATTATTTTTATCTCAATCGGAAAATCATACTCAAAAAGAAAAGGAATGGCTCCAAAAGGATTACAATCACTGCTCGAGCCCCTCATTATTTTCATTCGCGATGATGTAGCAAAAGCATCTATTGGCGAAAAAAAATATGAGAAGTACTTACCTTTTTTATTAACTCTTTTCTTCTTTATCTTTTTTAATAATTTACTGGGGTTGGTGCCAATTTTTCCAGGTGGGGCTAATCTCACAGGAAATATTGCTGTGACCGGAGTTTTGGCCATATTTACTTTTGTTATTACCACATTCAGCGGAAATAAAAATTATTGGGTTCATATTGTGAATACACCCGGAGTTCCCTGGTGGTTGAAAATACCCATTCCCCTAATGCCGATAGTTGAGCTAATGGGCGTTTTTACCAAGCCTTTTGTATTGATGGTCCGTCTTTTTGCGAATATTACTGCGGGACACATTATTGTGCTTGGTTTTATGAGTTTGATTTTTATATTTGGGAATATAAGCCCTGGAATTGGATATGGTGTTTCGGTGGTTTCTATAGCTTTTGCCGTATTTATGGGATTGCTTGAAATCCTGGTAGCATTTATCCAGGCCTATGTGTTTACCTTGCTATCTGCGTTGTATTTTGGAATGGCAACGGAAGAGCACCATTAGGAATGAAGAATAACGAATGACGAATATGATTTTGGAAAAAAGAATTTATTCATTATTAATACTTTAAATAAACTATTATGATGACAATTTTGGCGATTTTATTAGACGTAGCAATTGCGAAAATGGGTGCCGGAATCGGAGCTGGAATTGCAGCTATCGGTGCAGGTATCGGAATCGGACAGATTGGTAAAGGCGCGGTGGAATCCATCGCCCGTCAGCCCGAAGCAGTGGGTGATATCCGTTCGAACATGATCGTTGCTGCTGCCCTTATTGAAGGGGTAGCGTTTTTTGCTATTGTTGTTTGTTTGCTTATCCTTTTCTTGTAAACAAACAATTACAACCTTTATGTTTCAGCGGTTGGCTGAAACATAAAGGTTTATTTAAAAAGATTATCGAGTTAATAATAAACAGAAAATAATAACATGGAACTTGTTCAACCCGGATTAGGATTAATCATATGGATGACCCTTGCCTTTGCTATTTTGTTATGGATACTGGCAAAATTCGCATGGAGACCTATCATGCAGGGACTAAAAGACCGTGAACAGTCAATTGATGAGGCATTGCACCAGGCCGACAAAGCCCGTGAGGAAATGAAAGAGCTTAAATTCAGTAATGAACAATTGCTGAAAGAAGCTAAAGAGGAACGGGATGCGATTCTAAGGGATGCCCGTCATGTGAAGGAAAACATTATCGAGGAAGCCAAAAACAAGGCGAATGAGGAAGCCAACCGCATTGTTGAAAATGCCAAGGAAAGCATTGAGTTTGAAAAAATGGCCGCCCTTACCGACATGAAAAATCAACTGGGTGATCTTTCCATTGAAATAGCAGAAAAAATATTAAAAGTTGAGCTGGCCCCGAAAGATAAGCACAAAGCTTTGATCGAAAGGCTGATCAGCGAAGTTAAAGATAATTAAGCATAGCTTCAGCATGAGAGAAACCAGGGTAGCAAACCGGTACGCAAAAGCATTGTTCGAACTTTCCCTCGAAATGGAAATTCTGGAAGAGATTCGTAAGGATGCAGTTTTAATTACCAGTGTATGCGATCAAAACAGGGATTTTGTGGCAATGCTGAATAGCCCTGTGATCAAAGATGCGAAAAAGCTTTCCATATTAAGCGCGATATTTGAAAAGAAGATCAACAAACTTACTTATAAGTTTTTAGTGATCATTACAAAAAATAAAAGAGAAAAGCTTATTGCGGAAATTTGCAGGCAGTTTGTAATAATTTACAGGGAATTTAAAAACATTATTACTGCTCACCTGGAAACTGCACATGAAATTGAGCCTTCTACACGAAAAGATTTACTTACACTCCTGGAGGATCAAACGAAAGCAGATATCGAATTGTCAGAAGAGGTCAGGGAAGAACTTATCGGAGGATTTATTTTGTCTTTTGATAACAAACAATACGATGCCAGCATTATGCGCCAGATCAAAAACCTTAGAAAGGAATTTGATGTGAATTTATACATAAAAGGATTTTAATTAAATAAAACAGATAAACATGGCAGAAATTAAACCAGCAGAGGTTTCCGCTATTTTAAGGCAACAATTATCCGGATTCGATGACAAAGCAACACTGGAGGAAATCGGTACAGTTTTACAAATCGGGGATGGAATTGCCAGGATATATGGTTTAAATAATGTTCAGTCAGGAGAATTGATTGAATTTGAAAAAACAGGTTTACAAGGGATTGTGCTTAACCTTGAAGAAGACAATGTGGGTGCGGTACTTCTGGGTGATACAGCCAATATTCTTGAAGGCGACAAAGTGAAGCGGACCGGCAATATTGCCTCTATTGATGTAAGTGAAGAAATGTTAGGAAGGGTGATAAATACACTTGGCAGGCCCATCGATGGAAAAGGTGAAATTAAAGGTAAAAAATTTCCTATGCCGCTGGAAAGAAAAGCACCCGGTGTAATTTTCAGGCAACCGGTAAATGAACCCTTACAAACAGGTATTAAGTCAATTGATGCCATGATCCCGATTGGCCGGGGCCAGAGGGAACTGATCATTGGCGACCGGCAGACAGGAAAAACCGCCATTGCCATTGATACTATCATCAATCAGAAAAAATATTATGACCAGGGAGAACCGGTATATTGTATTTATGTGGCCGTTGGACAAAAAGGATCTACGGTAGCAAATATCCAGAAAACCCTTGAAGATTCAGGGGCAATGGACTACACCGTTATTGTAGTAGCTACGGCTTCTGACCCTGCTGCTATGCAGTTTTATGCACCTTTTGCCGGAGCATGTATTGGCGAATATTTCAGGGATACCGGACGTCCTGCACTAATTATCTTTGATGATCTTTCGAAACAAGCCGTGGCTTATCGTGAGGTATCACTTTTGCTTCGCCGTCCTCCGGGAAGGGAAGCCTATCCAGGGGATGTATTCTATCTTCACTCGAGGTTGCTTGAGCGTGCTGCCAAGATTATTGAATCCAATGATATTGCCGCCAAGATGAATGATTTACCGGAAAGTCTCAAACCTGTGGTTAAAGGAGGTGGTTCATTAACTGCACTTCCGATCATTGAAACGCAGGCGGGTGATGTTTCAGCTTATATCCCAACCAATGTAATTTCGATTACTGACGGACAAATATTTCTGGAAACCAACCTCTTTAATGCCGGGGTACGACCTGCTATTAATGTGGGTATTTCCGTGTCGAGGGTAGGGGGTAATGCACAGATCAAATCGATGAAGAAAATTGCCGGTACACTTAAGCTCGATCAGGCTCAATACCGTGAACTGGAAGCTTTTTCCAAGTTTGGTTCTGACCTGGATGCTGCTACTAAAGCTGTACTCGACAAAGGAAAGCGGAATGTGGAAATCTTAAAACAGCCACAATATTCCCCGATGGATGTGGAAAAACAAATTGCCATTATTTATTGTGGTACCAGAGGCTTATTAATGAAAGTGCCTGTGGATAAGATCAGCCAGTTTGAGGAAGATTTTCTGCATCAGCTTGAGCTTAAAAATAAAGAGGTATTAGAAACGCTAAAAGCCGGACAATTGAATGACGACATCCTGGCAAAATTGGAACAACTTGCAAAGGATCTTATTGCTAAATACGAGTAACTGCTGACATTATAATTTAGGTAAATGGCAAATTTAAAAGAGGTACGAACACGGATCGCTTCAGTAAAATCAACGCAACAAATTACCAGTGCGATGAAAATGGTTGCGGCCTCCAAATTAAGGAGAGCGCAAAATGCTATCGTACAAATGAGGCCATACGCTGCCAAGCTTAAGGAAATATTGCAGAACCTGAGTTCAAGTCTTGATAGCCAGGATGGGGGAAGTATTTATACCGGGCAAAGAGAACCTAAAAAAGTGCTTATTGTAACCATATCCTCTAACCGGGGCCTCTGTGGTGCCTTTAATGCCAATGTTATTAAACTGGCCGAAAAGACCATTCACAATAAATATCAGGAGCAGTACAATAGTGGGAATCTAAGTATGCTTACAATTGGAAAAAAAGTGTCGGAGTATTTTGGTAAAAGGAATTACCAGATACTTGATACAAATGACCAGATATTTGATGAACTGAACTTTGAAAATGTAAGTAAGATTTCGCAAAAGGTTATGGATCTATTCGCGAAAAAAGAATTCGACCGGGTAGAGATCATTTTTAACCAGTTTAAAAATGCAGCTACCCAAATTTTGGTATGTGAACAGTTTCTCCCCGTCGAAAAACTTAAAGTAGAGGAAGGGGCCTTACACGTCAGCAATGTGGATTACATTTTTGAACCTGACAAAGCAGAGATCGTGAACGATTTAATCCCAAAGACTTTAAAGATTCAGTTTTACAAAGCATTACTTGATTCATATGCCGCTGAGCACGGAGCCAGGATGACTGCCATGCACCAGGCCACGGATAATGCACAGGAACTTCTTAAGGTACTTAACCTTACTTATAATAAAGCCAGACAGGCTGCAATTACTAACGAGATTCTGGAAATAGTGAGTGGAGCGGAAGCATTAAAAGGCTAGGAATTTCAGGAAATCAAATTCGGAGAATTATCAATTTTTAAAACTACTATTATGATCAAAAAAGAAGTTGAACAAGCTTTAATCAATCAAATTCAACTTGAAGAACAATCTTCAAGAATATATATGTCGATGGCATCATGGTGTGAGGTAAATGGTTATCCGGGTGCAGCAAATTTCCTTTATACCCATTCGGATGAGGAGCGCATGCACATGACTAAACTCATCAGTTACCTGAACGATAAGGGCGGGTATGCGGTACTTCAACCACTTAAAATGCCTGTGAACAAATTTAAAAACCTTTTGGATGTCTTTGAGCAGATTCTGAAACACGAAGAATTTGTTACCGAGTCGATCAATAAACTGTATGAAGTGGCTTTTACACAAAAAGATTACACCACCAGCCAGTTTTTACAATGGTATATCGAGGAACAGATAGAAGAGGAAAGCACATTTAAAGGTATATTGGATAAGTTTAGACTGGCAGGAAATCAGCCGGGAGGACTATTCCATATCGACAAAGAATTGGATGGGCTGGCAATAGCCCCTGCTCCAAAAGCATAAAAAAACCTCCGGAATTTTCCGGAGGTTTTTTTATGAACCATCACCTATTTCTTTAAATATTTCTGCATATAATTTTTGCCTTCAAATGAAAGTTTAATGAAGTACAATCCAGGAGATTGATCTCCAAGGTCTATTTTCGTGGTAGAATTAGCTACAAAGAATTTGTCATTACTTTTAACTGACAGGCCCTTTGAATCAAAGATTTCCAATTCTACCTCCTTCCCTATGAATTTACCCGTATTTATTGTGATCATCCCTGATCCCGGATTAGGATTAATTTGAATTGATTCAGAAATTTGATTATTCTCTATCCCAGTAATGTACTCTACAATAGGATGGATGGCCATAGCTATTTCCAGTTCCCAGTTACCCTGTTCATTAAAGGGATGCCAGGTATTATCCTCAAATAAGTCCCAGGCAATACCGGGGTTGATATCAAAATGATCGTTCGACCAGCAAACAATCGTATCACCTCCGGATTGTGGCACATAAAAACCAGTATAAAAGGGTTCACTTGTAATTATTGGTGGGTTCAATTCGATGTAGGTCATTGCCTGGTTGGATATATCCTCTTTTATTGCATTGAGACTGATCATCTGACTTTGTAGTTTAGTTCCGGGGGAATGACTTGGGCCATTGTCGTCCCAAACTGCAAGTTCTAAATTGGGATTCCCGCCATCTGCCCATGCAAAATCATAAAGTACTCCCGTGATTTTCAGTTCCTGGTTATTGTAAAAATAATTTGCTTTTGCCAGGTCGCCATAACCATTTGTGCCACATACATAGCCTCCGTCGCCAATAATGGTAAAGATCACATAATTTCCGGGAAGAGGGAATAACAAGGTATCTACATCAGGAGGAATTTCTTCAACTACGGAAATATAATTTACTTTCGTGATCGTGTCAAAGTCCGCTCCCAGACCAACAATCAGTGTTACATCAAATTCCCCTGTCGCTGCATAGGCCACCGTTGGATTCATGTCATTAGATTGTGCCGGGTCGCCTCCTTCAAAAGTCCACAACCAGTTCACCGGGCCACCCACTGACAGGTCCGTAAACTGTACCTCCTGGCCGGGTGTAAGGGTTAAAGGGCTGGCTGAAAAATTAGCCGTAAGATCTATTTCAGATGACACAATTGGAAAAATGGCATGGGCCACTTTTAACTCCCAGTTGTCGGGGTCATCATAGGGAAACCAATCACCGGTACTCCATAAATCCCAGGCTGTTGCCGGGTCGGTATCCCCATCCGTATTACTGAAAACCACCAGGGTGTCGCCGGGTGATTGAGGCAGCACAGCTCCTACATAAAACTCTGCTGTAGTTTGCACCGGCACCTCAAATGCAATGTAGGTCATTTGCTCGTTGAGCACATCAATAAAAATATCATCCAGGTTTACCAGGGAGGAACCGATTTTACTCCCCGGAGAACCATTCGCACCTGCATTATCCCATACCCCTATTTCGATAGGAATACCGGAGTTGGTGGCTACAGCAAAATCAAATAAAACCCCTGTTAAAAAGGCCGTCTGTCCGTAATTAAAATAGTTGGCCTTCACTTGGTCTTCGTATTCGTTGTTTCCCGAAACGTAGCCAAAGTCAGTCAAATAAATAGAGTATTCCCCGGCCAAAGGAAAATTAAGGGTATCGTCTTCCAGTTTTTTAAATGATGTTGCCGATTGCGCTATAATTTGAGAATCATAGCGCCCACTGTGAAGTTTTTTGATTTTTTGGGTATTTGGTTTTTGTTTTTCAATTTGTTGGCTTACCTTCCGGTTTTGGGCCATTATTTGTCCGCCGAAAATCAGGGAGACGATCGCCAGGTTTAATAAGATTTTTTTCATTGGGGTTTATTTATATGGATAATTTTTTGAATGCTTCAAAACATACAAAAATCAAACCATGGGTTCTTTTCTTTCAATTTCTTTTACCAATTTTTCATACCATTCAATCCCGTATTTCCTGATGAGAGAATCTTTCAGGAAACGATACAGCAAAACCCCTTCCTTTTTCCCATAAGTCCTTGCCGGTTCACAGATATACCATTTGTGGTAGTTCACGGCTTCAAAGTTTTTACTTTTTGTAATCCTAACGGGATAAAGGTGACAGGACACCGGTTTTTGAAAATCAATTTTACCTTCCTCCCAGGCTTTTTCGATGGCACATTTAGCTTTATTATTTTCATAATAAACAAAAGCGCAATCCTTATCCTTTATCAGAGGTGTAACAAAATCGCCGTGGGCATCATAGTCGAATACCCCGAGTTTATCCACTACATCAATTCCTTCTTGCCGCATATAGGGTTTAATCATATCCAGCTCATCTTCCAGGGTACTCACTTCCTCTTCTTCGAGGGGCGCTCCTGCATCGCCTTCCACGCAACAAGCACCCAGGCATTTCTGAAGGTGGCAGCAAAAACGGGCATCGCGGAATTCGTCTGAAACTATTATATCGTCAATTATAATCATGGATGGCAAAGATAAAAGAAAGAATAATCTACTAACTAACTTCTTAGAAGTTCTATGGGTCAAATATAAAACCTGGGCTTGGTCATTTGAGTTTCGGTTCAGGATATCTCCAAATTGTTTATTCATTCTAAATTGTCAAATCTTTCCGTCTTATTTTGATTGCTCCGATTGATTTCTTATTTTTGTTAAGCAGGAGGCTTGGTGAAGGGGATGTTTAACCAACAAAAAATACCCAAAAATGCGTCATTATAAAACCTAACCATGAAAAATCCATTTTTTCTTTTATTTATCCTTTTTTCCCTTCACTTATTAACTTCTCACCAACTTACTTATTCGCAAGGCTGCCTGCCCCAAGGAATTAGCTTTTATAATCAGTCTGAAATTTATAATTTCCAATACAATTATCCTGGTTGCACAGTTATAGAAGGAAGTGTTACTATTATGGGAAATGATATAACAGACTTAATTGGCCTCGAAGTATTAACTGGTATTGGAGGCAGTTTAAAGTTAATGTACAATAGTATCTCAAGTTTAAGTGGTTTACAAAACGTAACCTCAATTGGCAGTAATTTAGAAATTATTAGTTGCGATAATTTATCAAACTTAGAAGGATTAAACAGTTTAACATCTATTGGAGGGGATTTTCAGTTTTATTGGAATAGCCTTTTACAGGACTTATCAGGGATCGAAAACCTTAATACCATTGGGGGCGGTCTGCTAATTGGCCATGAAAATTCATTATATTCAGGCAATGAATCCTTAGTTGATTTAACGGCTCTAATAAATTTAACCTCCATTGGAGGAGATATCCTGATCAAGGAAAACATTGCATTAACCAGCCTGGCAGGCCTTGATAATATTTATCCCGGGTCAATAGACGATTTGATCATTATTCAAAATCCCCTTCTTTCTTACTGCGAAGTATTGAGTATCTGCGGTTATCTTGCCTCACCAGGAGGAAATATTAACATTGGTTCAAATGCTACAGGTTGTATGAGTCAATTTGAAATTGAAGAAGAATGTTCAATATTTTACGAATGTTTGCCTGGTGGTATTACAATCAATTCTCAGGCGGTGATTGATAATTTTCAAATCAATTTCCCGGCATGTTCAGAAATTGGTGGGGATTTAATTATTAACGGACCAGATATTACCGACTTAAGTGGGTTATCGGTAGTTTCAACTATTGAGGGGAATTTACAAATTAATGGTACTACCGGGTTGACCAGTCTGTCAGGCCTGGATAATATTGATCCTGCTTCAATCGCAAACTTATCTATTTACAATAACAGTTCTTTAGCAACCTGCGAAATCCTTAATATTTGTGCTTACCTGGCCGATCCTATGGGTAACATTGAAATATATAATAATGCGAGCGGTTGTAACAGCCAGTTAGAGGTGGAGGACAATTGTGCCCCATGTCTTCCTGAAGGAATTACATTTAATAATCAGGAACAAATTGATAATTTTCTGGCCAACTACCCCTATTGCTCACAAATCCAGGGGGATGTTGAAATTGATGGAAATTCTATAACCAACCTATATGGATTAAGCAATATAACAAGTATTTATGGAAACCTTATTATTTCAGGAAATCCAATCCTTTCAACCTTAAATGGATTAGAGAACCTGACTTATATTGGTGGAAATATGTCTATAAGTGAAAATGCGCTTTTAACAGATTTATCAGGTCTCGATAATTTGAATACTGTTAATTCTGCTTTTTGGATTCATGATAATCCTGCCCTGATAAACCTTATCGGACTGGAAAACTTAACCCAGGTTGGAAGCTTATTAAGTATATACGATAACGAATCACTTATCAATTTTTCAGGGCTCAATAACCTGGTGAATCTTAGTGGTTCGCTTTCTATTACTGGCAACGATTTGTTGGAAAGTATTGCTGATCTGGATGGTTTGAGCACTATCGGAGGACAGTTGAGCATTATGGCCTGCTACAACCTGATTAACCTTGCGGGATTAGATAGTTTAACAGCAGTGGGTGGTGAATTACGTATTCAAAATTGTGATGCGCTGGTTAATCTAGGTGGATTGGATAATTTATCATTTATTGAGGAGGAGCTAAAAATCAGGGATAATGACTTGCTGCTCAACTTAGCAGGCCTGGAGAGTATAACTGCAATTGAGATGGACCTGGAAATTGAAAATAATTTAAGTCTTGAAAACCTGGTTGGTTTAAACAATTTGCAGACAATTGCAGGTAACTTTACAGTAAGAAATAATGATTCACTCGTTAATTTCATGGGCATGGAAAGTTTAATCTCTATAGGTCTGGATTTTATAATTGGAGGCGAATATTCTTTTCAGTCAAATGAATTGCTAACGGATTTCTCAGGATTGGAAAACCTTTTTGCCATCGCAGGCAATTTAGAAGTTATCAATAATTTGGAATTAGTTAATTTATCCGGCCTGGGAAGTTTGAATTCAGTTGGAGGTAATGTTGAAATAATAAACAATGATTTGATTTCAAACCTGTCAGGTCTTGAAAGTTTAGCTACCATCGGTGGGAATTTCTGGATTGAAGATAATCTTTCATTAATTTCATTGGAAGCCCTTTCCAACCTCACGTCAATGGGAACTTCATTGAGGATTTTCGAGAATGATAATTTAAACAGTTTATCTGGTTTGGCCAATATTAATCCGGGTACACTTGATTATCTGAATATTTATTACAACCCTTTATTATCTGAATGTGATATTCAAATTATTTGTGATTTTCTGGCCAGTCCCAATGCGAATATTTATGTGGGCAGCAATGCCCCTGGCTGCAACAGTGTAGTTGAAATTGAAATAGCTTGCGGATTGACCCTAAATCCTTGTCTGCCCGATGGCATTACATTTTCGACACAGGAAGAAATAGATGGTTTCCAGGTTAACTATCCGGGCTGTGAAGAGGTACAGGGAGATGTTATTATTTCTGGTCAGAATATTAATAATTTAACTGCACTAAATGTTCTAACCGCCATTGGTGGATCACTGACAATCACTAACAACGATTCTTTAATAAGTATATCAGGACTTAGCAGTTTAACCCATATCGGGGGAGCCCTGGAAATTTCGGATAACGATTCAATGGTAAATTTATATGGATCAAATGAATTAATTTCTATCGGGGGAAATCTTTCGATTATTGGAAATTCTAATTTAGCTTATGCAGCTGGATTTAATATCCTTTCTTCGATAGGAGGGGCTTTAAGAATTGAAAACAATACTTCGCTAATTTATATTGAAGGCTTCAGCGATATTGAGCCAAATACTATTACCGACCTTTACATTTATGGAAATACCTCTTTATCTGCTTGCGAAATAAAAAGTATTTGTGAGTATTTAATCAGTCCTGGCGGTACCGTTGAAATATATGACAATGCCACGGGATGCAATAGCATTAGCGAATTGGAGCAGGCCTGTGAGGCAGCTTTTTCTTCCTGTCACCCTCAAGGCATTGCCTTTACATACCAGTATCAAATTGACAGCTTTCATGAAAATAATCCACTATGTACCGAATTTGCTGGTAATGTTTATATAGGTTCATTTGCTGACACAAGTGATATTACAAATTTAGATGGGCTAAGTGTAATCACAGCAATCTGGGGTAACCTTGTCCTGGGTGATGAATATTACAATAATCCGATGTTAACTGATTTATCGGGGCTCAGTAATCTGACTTCAATTGGGGGAGATCTCTTAATTAGAACCAATGATAGTTTGGTAAATTTAACCGGTCTGGGTAATGTTAGTTATATTGGTGGAAATGTTGAAATAAGGCAAAACAATTCTTTAATAAATTTAACGGGATTGGAAAGCCTGACTTCTATTAATGGAAATCTTATTATAGGCCAGCAATGGATTGGTGGTAACCCTTCCCTTGAAAATTTAACAGGTTTAAGCAATTTAACAACAATCGGTGGATGTTTATACATATACGACAATGATAACTTGACGAATATGGAGGGATTAGAAAACCTCACTGCAATTGGTGATTATTTAAAAATTGGGGGGAACTCCTTACTAACAAACCTTGATGGGTTTAATATCCTAACCTCCATTGGCGAAGATTTGATTATACAGTCAAATTCTGCCTTAACGAATATTGCTGGCCTGGATGGTTTAGAAGCAATAGAAGGAAATATTGAGATACAAACTAACCACCTCCTTGAGGACCTTACAGGATTGGAAGGAATTACAACAATAAATGGAAATGTAGTAATTATGTCGAATAATATCCTTTCGAGTATAGCCGGCCTGAATAATTTAAGCCATATTGGAGGAAACCTGATATTGGATGCAAATTCTAACCTTACTGACATAGCAAGCTTAAATAATTTAACATTTATTGGTGGTGATCTTAAACTGGCTGCCATTGATGTTCCCAGTTTATCGGATCTTGGGAACCTTAGTTCCATTGGAGGAGATTTAACAATAGATTATCTTCATTATATTTCAAGTTTGGAAGGACTGGAAAATATTACCTCCCTAAACGGTGACCTGAAAATCGGATCAGATTCTTATTTTCCAAATAATCAATCGCTCATCAGCCTGGCAGGTTTGAATAATTTAAGCTATGTGGGAGGGAGCGTAGAAATAATAAGGAATAACCTACTTATGAGTCTTGATGGATTAAATAATCTGAACACAATCGGTTTAAACCTAAGCATTCAAAAAAATGATACATTGGCAAATATACTTGCATTAAATAATTTATCGTCGGTTGGACAGGATCTTAAAATTACTGAAAACGCATCCCTTACTAGTCTTGATGGATTAGAAAATATTAGTTCTATTGGAGGACTACTCGCCATTTATATTAATGACCAATTGACAAGTATAAGCAGCCTGACAAATATTACAACACTTTCGGGTTTTTCTATTTTTGGAAATCCATTGCTTAACAGTTTCATGGGTTTAAATAACCTAACTACTATTATCGGCGGTGCATCCATCTGGCTTACCGGCAATCCAACTGGTCTAATCGGCCTTGAAAACCTTGAGTATGTAGGGAATGATTTTACCATAGGGGGAAATTCTTCTTCTTTTACAAATTTTTCTGCCCTTCAAAACCTGACCTATGTAGGTGGGAAGCTGAAGATACATAATAACAATTTAATAAACAGTTTATCGGGATTAGAGAATATAGCCTACATTGGTGACGATTTGGAAATTTATGAAAATGAAAACCTTTCCATATGCGCTGTTCAAAGCGTTTGTGATTTTATCAACTCTCCGAATGGAAATGTAGTCATCCATGATAATGCTCCAGGTTGCAACGATCCGTATGAAGTTATAGCATCCTGCGGAGATCAATGTTTGCCTGAGGGAATTATATTTACATCGCAGGAGCAAATTGATAATTTTCAGATAAATTATCCTGATTGTTTTAATATTCAGGGCAATGTTGAAATTAGCGGAAATGATATTACCAACCTTCAGGGCCTGAATGTAATTATAACTATGGCGAGTAGTTTAAGTATTCACGATAATGATATTTTGGTTGATTTGGAAGGCTTAAGCTTGTTGTATTCGATAGGAAACAATTTGCAGATTTATAATAACCCGACCCTAAGCAGTTTATCTGGTCTTGAAGAATTGACCATTATTGGTGGGGAACTTTTGGTTTATAATAATGTTTCCCTTAGCAGCCTGCAGGGATTGCCTGAGATTACAAGTATTGCCGGTGACATGACATTAGAAAATAATAGCAACATATTGAATTTTGAAGGCTTTGAATCCCTCACCGAAATTCTTGGAAGTTTTACCATACAAATCAATCCTTCACTGGTGAGCCTATCCGGGCTGGACGCACTTTATTTTGTCGGGGATTCATTGGCGATTATAAACAATGAATCACTAATGAATTTGACATCCAAAAATTCCAAAACAGGCATTAAAACCCTGGGGGCCTTAGAATTTATTGGAGGTAGTTTACATATTTCAAACAACAATTCTTTGGTTTCATTTCAGGGTATAGATAACTTAGGCACCATAGGCGGAAGTTTGGTATTGCAAGGAAATCCAATGCTTTCAAGTATTTCCGGTCTAAGCTCCCTTGATATGATCGACGGAGCATTAATCATTAAAAATAACAATTCGATTGAAGGACTTTTGGGCCTGGATAATATTGACGCGAATTCAATTTCAGATTTAACTATATCTTATAATGCATCCCTGTTTAATTGCGATATTTTAAGTATATGTCAGTACCTCGCATCTCCAAACGGAAACGTTGAAATTTATGACAATGCACCTGAATGCAATTCACAGGCAGAAATTGAAGAACATTGCTTGACAGGGGACGATGAATATAAAAACCTTAAAGAAAAAATCATACTCTTCCCCAACCCGGCAAAAAACTCAATATCGATAATTTGCCCCGAAACAATCCTAATCCAGAAAGTAAAGATCTATAATCAAACGGGAAATGAAGTTTATTCTTCAGAAAGCCAATATCGAACCATTGATCTTTCAGAATTTGAACCCGGATTATATTTTGTAGAAATTATAACTGAAAATGCAATTGCCCGAAAAAAACTAATTATTAAATAACTGAATAAATATTTATGATTCCCGGTTGTATCGAACCACAATAAAATTATAAGCCCCTTGAACAAACAAGGCTGATCTCCCTTGTGGTATTTTGTTGAATTGTTTACATTTGCCTTACCAAAAATTGATTTGAACAATGGTTTTTTCGATCTTTCAAAACCTGAGCCTGCTTGCTGTATTCCAACTATTGGTGCTGACGCTGGGGCTCTGGATAAAATCAGGGCAGGGAAATAGCTGGAACAAAACCTTTGTCTTTTTCCTTTTGATTAATGCATATATCAGTTTGGTTTCCTTTCTTTTTTACAGTAATTATTTACAGTCTTTTTTAGGAGATGCCGTCCTGCTTGTTTCCCTCTCTATGTTTTTCCTTCTTGGCCCTTTTCTTTATTTTTTCTTTAAGGAAGTATTTTTATGCAAACCAGCCCGTTTTAGATCATATTCCCTGCATTTGATTCCTGCTGTTTTATCCTTTTTGCTTTTCGGGGGCGTGTGGGTTATTGAAATCCGTTCAGGAATATTGCCTACTTTTCCTATAAATGAAAATCAATATATAGTTTACCAGGCCATCGCTTTTGCTCATTTACAGGCCTATATTCTTTTCACTGTCCGTGAATACCGGGCTTATCGCAAATCAATTTCCGACCATTCCTCAAGCATTGATGTACGAAGCCTGAACTGGTTACGTATCCTGCTTGTCGTATATTTCCTGCATTGGCTTGCCGAGGTTTCAGGTTTTTCCCTTACGGTGATGGGTTGGTTGCCTTTTGATGGGGGCTTATGGTTTTATGCCGTTTCGCTTTTGATGCTCCTGGTATTTTCCACATTGACAGTAATTCGGGGTATGGCAGGATTTGGGATTGTAAATTTTAGCAACAATATTCCCAAATATAGCGCCTCTGCTCTCACCCAAATTGAAAAACAACACATACAGGAAAAGCTGGAAAATTTTATTGCAAAACATCAGCCCTACCTCGATCCTGATTTAACGATCAGCCAGCTTGCTGATAAACTGGAACTTTCCGTAAAACCGCTTTCCCAGGTGATCAACGAATCCTATCAGTGCAATTTTTTCGATTTTATCAATAAAAAAAGAATAGACAAAGCACGGGAGATTTTGCTCCATGACATGGAAAGTGAAAATCCATTCACCATCCAACAAATATTTTATGATTCAGGTTTCAACTCCAAGTCGGCTTTTAACCGGGCCTTTAAAAAATACCTGCAGTGCACTCCTACAGAATATCGCCAGCAATTGGTTAAAAGCAGAAAAGTAGCCGGTTAATTATTGCTTTGGATAAAAATGGGTATCACATCCTGAATCGGTACTTCTCCTTCAAACCCCATGCATACTTTTGATGAAAATCAAATCGCAATTATCATGAAAAAATTTATTATTCTATTCGTTGTCCTAATGCTGACCGGATCATTCGTATTCTGTCAGTGGACTACCACCCAACTTAGCAATCCAAGAAGTCTTGCTACAAGTACCGGCCATGAATCAAAAATTTACATTGCAGGGGGCGCCAACTATTCGGCAAATCAGGTTAAATCCACCATCGACATCTATGATGTAAGTTCTGGTGGCTGGTCGGTTCTGGATCTGTCCCAGGCTCGTTTCGTTATGGCATCAGCCGCCACCAGTCAAAAGGTACTTTTTGCGGGTGGGGTTTTGAGTATTACTATGTTTAACGTATCTGACCTGGTCGATATTTATAACCCACAGTCTAACACCTGGCAAACAGCGACATTGTCAGAAGCAAGGGGTGCCCTTTCGGCTACATCCAACGGACAGTTTGCCCTTTTTGCCGGGGGCATTAAAAATTTTATTTCCGGGGCAACTTCTACAAAAGTTGATATCTACGATGAGTCCTCTGAGACCTGGTCGGTAAGCCAGTTGAGTGTCCCACGCGGATATTTTGCATCGGTTAGTGCCGGAGGTAAAGCTTACTTTGCCGGAGGCATTGTAAGTTATTCGGGAAATTCCTCCGTAGTCACCAATCGTGTCGATATCTATGATTATGCAAGCGGCACCTGGTCGATAGATTCACTATCGGTTGCAAGAGGAGGCCTTGCTGCTTCAGCCTGCGGGGATTATATCCTGTTTTGCGGGGGTCATGATTCTCAATATAATGCCTTGAATACCGTAGATATTTATAATATGCAAAGTGGCGAATGGACAACGGATACTCTCTCACAGGCCAGGGGGGAACTTACCGCTGCCTCCTTAAATAATAAATTATTCTTTGGTGGAGGATACAGCGATTACAACGAACTTATTATGTCGGACAGGGTGGATGTTTTTGATACCGATAACGCCACATGGGACCAGGCTGGCCTCTCCCAGCCCAGATCAGAGCTAACTGCCGCTTCCGCAGGTAATACGATTCTTTTTTCGGGTGGAGGTTCCTATAGCTCCGGTCTCGAATTTGCTGATGTGGATGTTTACACTGAAATTAATACTGGAAATATTAATTCAACCGAAAATAAACCGGTTATTAAATTGACTGTGATTAGTTATCCAAAGCATGGCTTTTCTACCATAGAATACACATTAATAAAGGATGCATGGGTAAAGCTAAAGATTTTCGATCTAACGGGATGTGAGCTTGCTGAATTGGTAAACCAACCCCAGGAAAAAGATTCCTATAGTGTAAAATTCAATCTGAATGACCACAGAAACTTTTCACACGATTCAATATTTATTTGTGGATTGTGGGTGGATGGTTATTTAACTACCAAAAAGTTTGTGTATAGTGGAAAGGGTTTTTGATTGATTTTACGGTTTCGCTTTTTGGCCATTTTCAGGAATCAGCTATTGACGAGGATATAACCTGCCTGGTTTAAATGTTTATTGAAAAAATTTTTAATGTATACTCCTTTTTTTTACTTTTATACAGAATAAACATTTACTGAATGAAAATTGCTGTAATAGGATTTGGTGCCGCTGCCATCGGATTTATCGAACGACTCAAAAACGAAACATGTGAAATTCACGTTTTTGAAAAAAGCAAAGACATTTTCTCCTCCAGTATTTCAGGAATACGTTCCGATGGGAAACTTTTCGTTTCGAGGGAAATGGGTGGCGACCTGGATATCAGCTTTGAACTACAAAAACAACAGGTGGATTTTTGGCTGGATAAATCCAATAGCAAAGACTACGAAACGGGTTCTTCTTTTGCCAACCAGGATTATTACAGGCAGTTTTACGCCAAAGGCTTCATGCCCATTTTATCCGATTTTTATCATCTCGGCACCGATCAGCTGAAAGAGGTGCTTTTAAATATTTATGAAGATTACAAAACTCACCCCAACATCCAATTCCATTTTAACCATCCTGTGGCTGCCATTCAGAAAAAGGGTAAAATTTTTGGAATCGAGGGCCATAAAGGATTTGATAAACTATTGGTGACTGTTGGCAGAAGCGGGCATAAACTAATCAAATCCATTATCAGGGATTTCCCGGAGGTGGTGCTCGACAGTTCCAAGGTGGATATTGGGGTACGTTTTGAATTGCCGAACCATATCGTAGAAGACCTTAACCGCGAGATGTATGAGTTTAAGATCAAGTACAAAAGCAAAACGGGTTATATGGTCCGCACATTTTGCAATAATCCTTCCGGTTTTGTGGTAACGGAAAACTATGGGGATTTTACAACGGTAAACGGCCATGCTAAACTTAAGGTGAAAAGTAAAAATACCAATTTTGCCATTTTAACCACGGTGCAATTAACCGAGCCCTTTAATGATCCCATTGGTTACGGTTCAAGCATTGCCAAAATGTCGAACATGCTAAGTGGGAAAAGGGTGATCCTGCAAACCTACAGCCACTTGGTGGATTCAAAACGGACCAAAAACCTTTACCGCGTAAAACCCACCCTCCCGGAAAACAGTTATATTTTAGGAGATATCAATCTGGCTTATCCCCGCAGGATCATCGAAAGCATCATTGATTTTGTGGAAAACCTTGAAAAAGTGGTGCCGGGGGTTGCCCATCCCGATAACCTGGTATATGCACCGGAAATTAAATTTTACTCTAACAAACTCAGCAATGAAGTTTTTGAGAACCTGAAATTTGCAGGCGATTGTTCGGGTTTTACCCGCTCCATTATTTATGCTTCGGCTCACGGTTATTTGATTGCTGAAGAAATATTGGGGACTTAGACTCATGGTAACCTTATCTCTATCCCCACCAACAATCATTACCCTAACTTTGAAGGCCCTTTGCCCATTCGGTTAAAACATCGTCAATGCTTTTAGGTTTTGGCTTCCCCAAAAGTTCATATCCGTTTTCTGTGATCAGGAAATCTTCCTCATTGCGTAAGCCACCAAAATTCCGGTATTCTTCCAGCTTGTCAAAATTGATATAATCCGAATTATGCTTATTTGCTTTCCATTTATCGATAAGTTCAGGAATGAAATAAATCCCCGGCTCAATGGTAAGAACAAACCCAGGTTCCAGCTTTCGGCCCAGACGTAACGACTTCACCCCAAATTGTGTGCTTTTTTCTTCCCCACCATAACCAACATAAACTTCTCCCAAATCTTCCATGTCGTGTACATCCAGTCCCATCATATGGCCAAGTCCGCAAGGGAAAAACATCGCATGTGCCCCGTTTGTAAGTGCATCCTCTGTATTGCCCTTCATCAATCCAATATCCTTCAGGCCATTAACAATTACCCTGGCCGATTCATAATAAACATCCTTAAAAGGGATACCCGGTTTTAACATTTCAATGGATCGGTTATGGCTGGCAAGGCATAGCCTATAAATGTCTTTTTGTTGAGCTGTGAATTTCCCGCTTACGGGCACTGTGCTTGATAAGTCGGCGCAATAACCGGATGCTAACTCCGCACCTGCATCCAGTAAAAATAAATCGCCAACTTTTAAGGTATTGCCATGATAATGATTGTGCAACGTCTGGCCGTTGATGGTCGCAATAATCGGGAAGGATGTTTGCCCACCTGCAGCAACAGCCACTTCCTGCACTGCAGCTGTGATGGCCGATTCAGTACTTCCCGGTTTTGCCAGTCGCATGGCAAGAGTGTGCATGTCTACACTAATGTCAGCCGCTTTTTTAATTAAATCAATTTCTTCGGCGGATTTATAGTTTCGTTGTGCTACCACAGCTTTAATCAATTCAATGGAAGCTACTTTGTGTTGTTCGGAGGGCATTATTCCCAAGAGCTCCAATAGCTTGATTTTATTTTCCGGGCGGTAGGGGGGCAGGAAATGGATCTTCCGCTTTGCATCAATTATCGAGTCTATTTTTTTTTCAAGCTGATTTAAAAAGCCGGTCTTAGCAATGCCATATTTGGCTGCCTGCTCAGAGACTGTTGGTTGTGGGCCCATCCATACAAAATCATCAATGCTAAAATCATTACCAAAGACCCATTCATCGCCTGAGTCGCAATCCAGTATGGCCGCCATGTTTGGTTGATTTAAACCGATAAAATAAAGGAAGGTACTGTCCTGGCGAAAATGAAATGTGTTGTCGGTATAATTCATCGGACTTTCGTTATTACCTAATAGTAGGATGATGCCCGAACCGACAGTTCTTTTTAATTTTTCACGACGTTTTAAATAGGTTTCTTTAGTAAACATATTAGTGGATTTTATTTAAACGTAAAGAAAAGTAAAATTTTTTAATTTGAACTGCCTTTCCATAAATCCGAAAGTCCTTCTCATCCACCTATAGATTTGCAAGTTAATTCATAATAGATTCTTAAATTCAATAAAACCTATTGACTTACCAATAAAAAATTTTAGTAATTTGGCTTCACCAAATTGGTAATGGATGGAACTTAGCATATTGATATTAAAGCAAGAACTCAAAACCTAAAATGATAATTTTCAGCAAAAGCCCATTTTAATTAAATCCCTTGCAACCAAATATAAATCCAAAAGCGTCTTTAGGAAACCGGGCCTGTTTAGGCACTTTTAAAATTTAGAATTTTACAAATAACAAGCAATAAAAAATTATCAAAAAAGCAGTATTATGAGATTTATTACAATTTTAGTGATGATAGTTTTTGCAATAGGACTCCAAACGGAAAGCACTTTTGCAAAAAAAGAAAAAAAAGAAAAAGAGGTTAAATCCGACACTATAAAGTCGTCGGATGTTAGTGGCTTAAAGTTCAGAAGTATAGGCCCGGCCTTTACTTCGGGCAGGATAGCTGATTTTGCAGTCAACCCGTTTAATCATTCAGAATATTATGTGGCTGCAGCATGTGGCCATATTTGGAAAACAGAAAACAACGGAACCACCTTTAAACCAGTTTTTGAAAAAAAGGGATCTTACTCCATTGGCTGCCTTGCCATGGAACCACATAATCCGAATGTGATTTGGGTTGGAACTGGCGAAAATAACCACCAGCGTGCCCTTGGTTATGGCGATGGCGTATACAAATCGATGGATGGAGGAAAGTCATGGAAAAATATGGGATTGAAGGAATCAAGGCAGATTGGTATGATCGCTATTGACCCACGGAATACTAACATTGTTTTTGTTGCAGCTGAAGGTTCTGCGTGGGGACCAGGCGGTGAACGTGGACTTTATAAAACAACCGATGGTGGCGAAAACTGGGAAAAGGTTTTGGAGATCAGCGAACATACCGGTGTAAATAATGTCGTGATCCATCCCCATGCACCCAATATTATGTTTGCTACCTCAGAACAACGCAGAAGGCATGTCCATACCAAAATTGGTGGTGGGCCCGAAAGTGCCATCTATAAATCAGTGGATGGAGGAAATACCTGGAAGAAATTGAGCTCAGGATTACCCGGCGTTGACAAAGGCGGTATGGGCATAGCCATTTCACCGGTAGCTCCTTTCCCGGTGTATGTAATCATTGAAGCGGCCATGGATAAAGGGGGGTTTTACCGTTCCACCGACCTGGGCGAATCCTGGGAAAAAATGAGTGACCATAGCAGCAGTGGCCAGTACTATAACGAAATTTATTGTGATCCTGTAAATCCCGATAAAGTTTATTCGATGGAGACCGTTTCGCAATATACTCTCGATGGTGGGAAAACCTGGAATAGGATAGGGAATAATGACAGGCATGTGGACGATCACGCTTTCTGGATTGATCCTGATGATACCGGCCACTTTATGATTGGCGGCGATGGAGGTGTATACGAAACTTTTGACAACGGTAAAAATTACATTCATAAAACCAATCTTCCCGTTACCCAGTTTTACCGTGTGGCAGTGGATAATACACAGCCTTTTTATTGGGTATATGGCGGAACGCAGGACAACAGCAGTTATGGAGGTCCTTCCCGAAATATTAACCGCGATGGCGTTGCCGCAGGCGAGTGGGTAACTACCCTGGGAGGAGATGGTTTCTGGCAGGCCATTGATCCCACTGACCCCAACATCGTTTATTCAGAATATCAATATGGTAACATCTACCGTTACGATAAAAAAAGTGGTGAAAGCATTAATATCAAACCCCGTGCACGTAAGGGTGAAGAAACCTACAAATGGAATTGGAATACCCCGTTTATTATTAGTCCGCATTCGCCATCAACACTTTATATGGCTTCCAACAAAGTCTTTCGTTCTGACGACAGGGGGCAATCATGGAAAGTCATTAGTGATGATATTACGGCAAAAATCGACAGGAATACCTGGCCGGTGATGGATCGTTACTGGGGAATTGATGCGGTGGTAAAAGATGTTTCTACTTCTTTGTATGGCATGGCAGTTTCCATTGATGAATCTCCGTTTAAGGAGGGAATCCTCTATGTGGGGACAGATGATGGTTTGATACAGGTAACGGAAGATAATGGTGAAACATGGAGGAAAATCGAAAGTTTTCCCGGAGTTCCTGCACATACCTATGTAAGCGATATCCTCGCTTGCAAACACTGCGATCATTTGGTGTTCGCTTCATTCGACAACAGGAAACGGGATGATTTTAAACCCTATTTACTGATGAGTAATGATAAAGGTCAGACCTGGAAATCCATTTCGGGTAACCTTCCAGAAAACGGAACGGTTCATTCCATTCAGCAGGATCACGTGAATCCAAATTTATTATTTGCCGGAACCGAGTTTGGGATCTTCTTCAGCACCGATATGGGTGGTACCTGGACACAGCTTAAATCCGGTATCCCAACAATTGCTGTCAGGGATATTGCCATTCAGGAAAGGGAAAATGATTTGGTTTTGGCCACCTTTGGCCGTGGATTTTACATCCTGGATGATTACACACCACTTCGGGCTTTTAATAAACAAATGCTCGATTCTACGGCATTTATCTTCGACATAAAAGATGCCTTAATGTATGTACAAAGAAACAGGGGAGGGTATGGTAGTGGCTCCAATGTGTACATCGCGGATAACCCGGAGTTCGGAGCTACCTTTACCTATTATATCAAGGAATCACCTAAAACATTAAAACAAAAAAGAAGGGAAATTGAAAAGGAATTAATTAAAGATAAAAAGCCTATCCCTACTCCAACCATGGATGAATTGAGGGCTGAAGAGAATGAAGTAAAACCCCACCTTATCTTTACAATTACGGATGAAAGTGGTAAAGTTATCCGTAAACTTTCTGAAGGCGTAAGTGAGGGCATAAACAGGATAAACTGGGATTTAAGGTTCCCGGGAACTCGTCCTGTAAACATTAAAGATGGAAAATTTGATCCTACTTCCATGGGAGGAAGCGGTATGCTGGTTCTCCCCGGCAATTACTTTGTATCGATAAGCCAGGTGGTCCGTGGAGAAATTACGGAACTGGCAGGCCCCAAGCCTTTTGTTGTTAAATCATTGGACAATACTACCTTGCCTGCTGAAGACCGCGCTGAGTTGGTCGCTTTCCAGGATAAAATGGCTGAAATGTACAGGGTTATCAGTGGTACGGAAAGTCTTACTGAAGATTTGATGGATAGAGTACGCTCTGCTAAACAAGCTGCTCAGAGAACCATGGGATCTACCCCTGAATTAATGGCCAGTATAACAAAAACCGAAAGCCAGCTGGACGAAATACTCTGGAAGTTTAACGGACAGGAACCGAAAGCCTCACAGGAGGAAAACTGGCCGGCTATTCCTTCTATTAACGACAGGTTAGGGGCAATCATTTGGGTGCATTGGAGGTCGACTTCTCCCATTACTCAAACACAAAAGGATTTGTATGAAATCCTGAAAGAAGAGTTCCCTCCGGTATTGGCCGAAGTGAAAGGTATTTATGAAACTGATCTGCCAAAGATCGAATCAGAACTCGAAAAACTGGGAGCGCCCTGGACACCAGGTAGGGTACCTGTGTGGAACCTGGATTAAAAAATGCATTCACTGGTATTTAAAATACTATTTCATCCTGTAATCAACAGGATATTGAGCAGAATAATGAAACCTTTCGGAAGTTTGATCCCCGAAAGGTTTCGTTTTCCGGTTTGTGGTTTTTTTAAAGTGAAAATCCCAAATGGAAAACATATTCAGCTCGAAGGCCAATATACCAGTTTTATAACCCGGAAGCTTTTCTGGTCAGGAATTTCTGGTTTTGAGTACAATTCAGTGGATATATTTCTTGAATTGATCAAAAGTTCAAAGGTGTTTTTTGATATCGGGGCTAACATTGGATATTATTCTTTACTCGCAAGTAAGGTCAACCCTGGTTTAGAAATTTTTGCTTTTGAACCCTTTCCTGATGCCATAGCAGCACTGAAAAGAAATATTTCACAAAACATGTTCGGGAACATTTCGATTATATCCACAGCACTTGCAGCTAAGACGGGTGAGGATACATTGTTTTACCGTATCAACGACGATTTTCCCCGCGGTCTTCAGTTGGCCGGGAATAACAGCATGGTTAATTTTAAGGATAATCGCAATCAGACCGTTGACATTAAAACACAAACCCTTGATGAGTTTGTCACTCAACACAAAATTGAATCCCTCGATTTTATCAAAATTGATACAGAAACCACGGAGTTTATGATTTTATCAAATGGGATAGAAGCCTTAAAAAAATTCAGGCCCATTATTTTATGTGAAGTTTTACCGGGGCATCATGAGAAAAAACTTGAAGCATTATTTCTATCCCTTGACTATGTATTTTGCAGGGTTCATAAAAGTGGTGTAACTTTACAACAGAAATTAAATGTGGTAGGTGAAGATGAAAACGATTTCTTTTTTATCCCTAAAGAAAAAGCGGGAGTCATTCGTCCATTTCTTATTACGAAATAAACACTCATGATAAAATACCTGGTATCATTTCTTTTCCTTTTACTCTTATTTCAGGCATGCAGCAATGCACAGCAAAATAAAATAACTTTATCCGACCAAAATGCACCTGTAATTGTTGGGGCAGAGCGACTTGAAAAGTATTTACCTCTTTTGCCTGGGAAAAGGGTGGCTATTATGGCCAACCAAACTTCAATGATAGGTGGCACGCATCTGGTAGACTCCCTCCTTGCTCTTAAAACAGATATTGTTAAAGTATTTGGCACAGAGCATGGGTTTAGGGGAAATGCAGCCGATGGGGCACATGTTTCTAATGAAACAGATGCTGCAACACAACTGGCCATCATTTCATTATATGGAAATAACAAAAAACCCACTCCGGATCAGCTTATGGATGTGGATGTGGTTATTTTTGATATCCAGGATGTGGGTGCCCGCTTCTATACATATATTTCTGCAATGACCTACATGATGGAGGCTTGTGCTGAAAATAATAAAAAAATGATCGTCCTCGACCGTCCCAATCCCAACGGGGATTATGTGGATGGGCCTGTTTTGGATCCTGCGTTTTCTTCTTTTGTCGGACTGCACCCAGTTCCCGTAGTTCATGGAATGACGGTAGGCGAATATGCAAAAATGGTAAATGGGGAAGCCTGGCTTAAAGATGGCTTGCAGTGCGACCTGGTGGTGATCCCATGTAAAAATTATAGCCATAATACAAAATATCATCTACCCATTGCCCCCTCACCAAATCTGCCCAATATGACTGCCATTTATCTGTATCCCTCCCTCTGCTTTTTTGAAGGGACGGTAGTGAGTGTAGGGCGTGGTACAGCTTTTCCTTTCCAGGTGATAGGCCACCCTTCTTTTGCGTTGGGAAGTTTTGCTTTTACACCCGTACCCATCAAAGGTGTATCTGATAATCCCCCTCAATTAGGAAAGACCTGTTTCGGGCAATCCCTTGCTGGGTTTAGCAATAATGTAGCTGCAAAAGAACGGCGTCTTCACCTCAACTGGTTAATTGATTACTACACCTTCCTCAAGGATAAAACAGAATTTTTTACGCCCTATTTTAGTAAACTTGCAGGTAGTGAACTACTCCAAAAACAAATTGAAGAAGGCTTTACGGAAGACCAGATAAAGGAAAGCTGGAAAAAGGATTTGAATGCTTTTAAAACTATCAGGAAAAAGTATCTACTGTATGAAGATTTCGAATGAAACAAAACCCATTGCTCCATAATTCCCTGTGACCCTCTGAGCATTCCCGGTGATGCGCTGTGAAACAAAAGAACTGAATAATATTCCTTTCAAATAATTAAGTTAATTTTGCAAACAGGTCGATAAAAACATTTAAAAACTTCGTATGAAAAAGATATTCATTTTATTTTTTGTCCTGTTCTCATTTACCCTTTTATACAGCCAGGATATTGAAGAGATATTTAAGGACAAAGGGGAGATTTATTTTCAAACTGAAATTGAGGATCATACGATTATTGAAAAGTTAACGAGAATTATTTCAATTGATGGTATTCAAGACAATAAAGTATTTGCTTATGCAAATAAAAAGGAATTTAAGCAGTTTTTGGAAATCGGTTTAGCTTATAAAATCCTTCCCCACCCCAACGAAGGTTTTAACCCGCAAATGGCCACATTCGAACAAATCCAAAATGCCGATAACTGGAGCTTTTATCCGACTTATGATGCCTATGTGGCGTTGATGTACCAGTTTGAAGCGAACTACCCCGGGATTTGTGATGTGTTTAGTATCGGCCAAAGTGTGAACGGAAGGGATTTGCTGGTAGCTAAAATTTCGGATAACGTTAGCAGTGATGAAGCTGAACCAGAATTTTTTTATACCTCAAGTATGCACGGGGACGAACTTACCGGTTACCCGCTTATGCTTAACCTGATTGATTCATTATTATCTGAATATGGCAGCAATACCCGGATTACCAACCTTGTGAATGAGATGGAAATTTATATTAATCCGCTGGCAAATCCTGACGGTACTTTTGCCGGAGGGAACAATACGGTTTCTGGTGCCACGAGGTATAACGCGAACTGGGTTGACCTGAATAGAAATTATCCTGACCCGGTAGGTGGTCAGCACCCTGACAACAAGGCTTGGCAGCCAGAAACCATCAATTTTATGAATTTTGCAGAAAGCAGGGACTTTGTTATGGCAGCTAATTTTCATGGCGGAGCTGAAGTATTTAATTATCCCTGGGACCACAAATTTCCATTTCATCCTGATGATGACTGGTGGAAGCTAATAGGCCACGAATATGCAGATACGGCACAGGCCTACTCTCCTACTGGCTATATGAATGGTTTTGATGACGGTATAACGAATGGGGCCGATTGGTACCTTGTGTATGGTGGCCGGCAGGATTATATGAACTATTTCCATCAATGCAAAGAAGTAACCATTGAAATTTCAGATACCAAACTTATACCGGCCTCTCAACTTTTAGCCCATTGGGAATACAACCGACGCTCTTTGCTCAATTATATGGAGCAATGCCTCTATGGGATAAGGGGTATTGTTACGGATGCTGCATCCGGGTTGCCCATTGAAGCAGAAATTTTTCTCCTTAATCATGATGAGGATTCCACATGGGTTTACAGTTCTTTGCCTGCGGGTAACTACCACCGCCAAATTAATACCGGGTCTTATGACCTGAGATTCTCGGCGCCTTGTTACGAAACGCAGATACTCAACAACGTAAGTTTACTAAATTATACCACAACTGTCATTGATGTTCAGCTTATCCCTTCAATAGCTGATTTTACGGCCAACAGTACTTCGGCTATAGTGGGGCAAAATGTAGAATTTACTGATATGTCATGCCAAACAGCAACTTCATGGGGCTGGTCATTCAGTGGCCCGGGCAATGCAGTTTTTGTGAATGGGACCAACACCAATTCTCAAAACCCTGTAGTACAATTTGATGCTGTGGGTTATTATTCTGTCACCCTGAATATAACTGGTGCATTTGGAAGTGATGATATCACAAAAACAGATTACATCTATGTAGGCAACTGTAGCTATTGTGCATCGTTTTATAGCAACACCTCCGATGACTGGATCAGCAATGTAAGCTTCAATACCATTAACAATAGCAGCGGTTCAGTGGGTTACGAAGATTTTACGTCAATCTCTACTGAACTGGCACACGGTTCTTCCCATAATCTTTCGGTTACCATCACAGTTAATGGATCGTGGGTTCAACATTGTTTTGCTTATTTCGACTGGAACCAGGATTGCGACTTTGAAGATACCGGCGAAGCCTATGACCTGGGGCAGGTTACAGGAACAGGTACATTAAACCTTATGATAGCCGTTCCGGCGGATGCTGCTGCAGGCCAAACACGTATGCGCATTACCGAATTATGGAATAATAATCCCGGCCCCTGCCAGCAATCTACCTATGGCGAAACAGAGGATTATTCAGTGGTCATTACCAATGGGCAAATTGAACTTGATGTTACCGTGATGCTCGAAGGGCCATACAATGGAATTGATATGGATGCCGCATTACAAGGGCTGAATGATTTTCCGCTATCCCAGCCTTTTAATACGAGCCCCTGGAATTACACTGGAACGGAATCGGTGGTCAGTTTGCCCAATACTAATGTTGTCGACTGGGTATTAATAGAGCTTCGTGATGCAGCCAACGCGTCTGCTGCTATTCCAGCAACAATGATGGATAAGCAGGCCGGATTTGTCCTGAGGGATGGATCAGTTGTCGGCCCTGATGGCTATTCTTTCCTTCAGTTTGATGATAACATAACACAACAACTTTTTGTCGTGGTGACTCACCACAACCATATTGATATCATGTCATCGGTTGCTTTAAGCGGGAGCAATGGGAAATATACCTATGATTTTACAACAGCTGCCAGTCAGGCTTATGGCCTCAATGCACAAAAAGATCTGGGAGGTGGGGCATTTGGTATGTATGGAGGTGATTCCAATGCAGATGGTATGGTTGATGATTTAGATCTTTCTGCAAGTTGGACTTCTGAGGCCGGAATGCAGGGATACCTTTCTTCCGACATCAATTTGGATGGGCAATCGAATAATGTAGATAAAAATGTAATTTGGTTGCCAAATTCAGGAAACAGCTCTCAGGTGCCCGATTAATTTATTTGTTCATAGGGTTGATTGGGATATTTTTCATTTTAAGAAATTGTTTCAATTCTTCTTTTCTTTCAACCGATAATCCATGCCACCGTATGCCCTGTATGGCTCCTTCGAGGGCACAAAGCATACTAAAACAAGCAGTATTGTCGATCGCCCTTATTTGCATTAAAGCATTTTCGCTTCCTTTGTTCATTAGTTCTTCGGGGGAAGAAATCCCAACAGCTAAAAGTTTTTCTTCCAGGGTTTTGCCTATGTTGGGTAAATCTGATAATTTTTTCATTTATAATATATTGTTGTGTTTCAATTGATCATTCAAAAAAGTAAAATCGTTTCCTGGCACAATTTACATTTTCCTGTATCCGTGATTCCGGCGGTTTGGGTATGATAACCTGATCTTGAAATAACTTCTTCTTTACAGTTTTTACAATAGGTATTTTGTCCTTTTTCCGAGGCCATATTCCCTAAATAAACATAAGCAAGCTTTTTAGAAGCTATGTCGAAAAAATCAAACATAACATTGTCTCTGGTGCGCGGTTCTGTGAATTTATACACCGGATAATATTTGGAAATATGCATAATGGTTTCTGATCCTAATTCGTTTGATATCCAGTCAATCATTTTTTTGAATTCTACCTTTGAGTCGTTGGTGTTTGAAATCACAAGGTGCGTTATTTCAAGATGCCTCCCTGATTTCCTGATTGTTTTCAATGTCTCCAAAACAGGTCGGAGCCTGGCCCTGGTAAACTTTTTATAAAAGGAATCATTAAACGATTTGAGGTCCACATTAAATGCATGCATATAAGGTAACAGTTGTGCAAGGGGATCCGGATTGATAAAGCCATTGGTTACCATGGCATTTTTTAAGTTTTCCTGGCAGGCCAGTTGAGCAATATCAAACATATACTCATACCACACTGTGGGTTCATTATAGGTATAGGCAATCCCGATGTTTTCTTTTTTTTGCCTGGCAAGCGATACAATTTCTTTGGCCGTGGCCATTTTAATATGTCCGAATTCTTCAATGCCTGTTTGTGAAATTTGCCAGTTCTGACAAAATTTACAATGGAGATTGCACCCAAGGCTTCCAACTGAGAAGATTAGTTTTCCGGGATAAAAATGATACAGCGGTTTTTTTTCGATGGGATCAAAACTCAAGGAACAGGGCTTTTCGTAATTTTCTGAATAAAGTATTCCGTTTTCATTTTTTCTGACAAAACATGAACCTCTTTTTCCTTGCGGTATAATGCAAATATGCGGGCAAAGTAAGCACTTTACTTTTTCGTTTTCCTGCCTGTAAAATAATGCTTCTTTCATAATTGCCTGGATACCATTTTTGTAAAATTATAAAAATTATACTTGCTTTGGGATAGTCTCCCCAAATTAAATAATCTCATGTTCAAATTGCCAATTTAATTTTTCCAAGTCCATTTTTTATCTAATTTTACCTTCTTCAAATTTTTGATTGAATATCCGGATGGAGTTACACGTTGCACTCGTTATTTTAAACTGGAATGGAAAAAAATTTCTTGAAGATTTTTTACCGGGTGTAATTGAGCACAGTAAAAAGGATGCGGAAGTTATTGTAGCTGATAATGCCTCTACCGATGGCTCTGTGGAGTTTCTTCAATCCAATTTCCCCTCTGTTAGAATAATACTGAACGAATCGAATGGTGGATATGCCAAAGGGTATAATGATGCACTCAAACAAATAGAAGCCGACTATTTCATTCTGTTGAATTCTGATATTGAAGTGACCCCCGGTTGGATAAAACCCGTGATTGAGTTATTGGAGTCGGATCCAAAAATCGCTGCGGCGCAACCCAAATTGAGGTCATATTATGAGCGGGAAAAATTTGAGTATGCCGGTGCTGCCGGTGGATTTGTCGACAGCTTTGGTTATCCTTTTTGCCGGGGCCGGTTATTTCAAAGCCTTGAAACCGATACGGGACAATATGATGATATTCATGAAGTATTTTGGGCAACAGGAGCTTGCTTGTTTATAAAAGCCAGTGTGTTTATCCAGTTGGGTGGTTTCGATGAACGGTTTTTTGCCCACATGGAAGAAATTGATTTGTGCTGGAGAGCCAAGAACAAAGGGTACAGGATCATGTTTTGCCCCGACTCGGTGGTGTATCATGTAGGGGGAGGTACCCTGCCTAAGAAGTCATGGCGAAAAACCCATCTGAATATTCGCAACAACATCATCATGTTATATAAAAACCTACCCGATCAAAACCTGATCCCGGTGTTTTTTATAAGGCTGTTCCTGGATGGCATTGCATCCCTGAAATTTTTAGTGGATGGGGGCTTCCGGGATTTTTTCGCGGTGATCCTTGCGCATTGGCAGTTTTATAAATTATATCCTCAGTTAAAACGGGAACGCCGGAAAGTCATACACTATAAAGTGACAAAGGTGTATAAGAAAAACCTGGTTTTTGAGTATTTTTTGAGAAGAAAGAAAAAATTTACCGACCTGGAACCAGGACAGTTTTCCTAAAACTTTGCAGGGCCAGATCGTACGACTTTAGGCCGAAACCAATGATCGAACCTTTTGCATTGGCTGCAATTAAAGAGATGTGACGAAATTCTTCCCGGGCAAAAATATTGGAGATGTGGACTTCCACTACGGGTGTTTCTATGGCTTTTACAGCATCGGAAATAGCCACAGACGTATGTGTATAACCACCCGCATTGAGGATGATGCCTTCAAATATTCCATCAGCTTTTTGTAGCTGATTAATCAGTTCACCCTCAACATTACTTTGATAATAATCCAGTTCAAAATCTGCAAACCTGCTTTTAAGTGATAGAAAATAATCTTCAAATGAAATATTTCCATAAATGTTGTTTTCGCGTTTGCCAAGCATATTGAGGTTGGGCCCGTTTATGATCAGTATTTTCATCCAAATAAAATTTGCTTTTTTACATCACAAATGTAGGGATTTTGAAACTGAAAAAAGCGGTAATAATTTTGAGGATAAAAGTAAAATCCACAAGTCATTAAAAAAAATACACTAGTTTTGTGCGGTTAATTCATTTAGGGGTGCCCAAATAACTTCTGAAGTTTGAAGTTATAGAGAGGGCTGAGATCAAACTCTTGAACCTGATCCGGGTAATGCCGGCGTAGGAAAAATAAATCTCTCTGATCAAGATGGCAATTCCTTAACTGAATGATTCGTATCATTTAATATAAAATTATTTTGCCATGCAATATAGAAATCCATGGATTATCCTGGCCATTTTGCTGATACCTGTTCTGGGTTTTTCTCAGTATAGCATCAGAGGAAAGGTGATAGATAAAGAAAGTGAAAAACCTCTACCGGGAGCGCATATCATTTTGGATGATTCTTATTTATCAGCCACTTCGGGTGGAAACGGATATTTTATTTTTAACAAAGTTAAAGCAGGCCTTCATCGTATAACCGTAAGTTTTATGGGGTACAAGCCTATGGTGATCACCAGGCAGATTGAGGCTGATACCGAACTCGAAATTGCGCTTGAATACACAGCCATAATCAGCGAAGAAGTGATCATACAAGCAGTGAGGGTAGATAAAAAATCACCAACCACTGTTACTTCCATCAGCAGGGAACAGATCAGCGCAAACAACTCAGGCCAGGACTTACCTTATATTCTTCAACTAAGCCCATCCACTGTCACTTCATCAGATGCCGGAGCAGGGGTAGGGTATACAGGCATAAGGATACGCGGAACGGATATCAGCAGGATAAATGTAACCATGAATGGGGTGCCGATAAACGACGCGGAGTCGCACGGAGTATATTTCGTGGACTTACCCGACCTGGCATCATCAGTGGATAATATCCAGGTGCAGAGAGGAGTGGGGACATCTACCAACGGTGCAGCCGCTTTTGGGGCTAGTATCAATATACAAACCAGTTCCCTTCAGGCTGATCCCTTTGCAGAAGTCAACAGCCAGGCAGGTTCATTCAATACGTTTAAAAATACCGTCAGTTTTGGTTCAGGCCTTATCGATGAAAAATGGGCATTCGACGGACGTTTATCTTCTATTTCATCTGACGGCTATATCAACAGGGGCTGGTCCGACTTAAGGTCGTTTTATTTATCAGGGGGGTATTATGGGGAGAAAACCATTGTAAAAGCAATCATTACATCTGGTAAAGAAAATACCTATCAGGCCTGGTATGGGATTTCAAAAGAACAATTGGAAACGGACCGACGGTATAACCCCGCCGGCGAAATGTACGGTGAAGAGGGTGAATTGGAAGGTTTTTATCATAATCAAACAGATAACTACCAGCAGGATTATTATCAACTGCATTTAGCTCAAAAAATTTCTGATCATTTAAATCTTTCTTCGGCTGTTTTTTATACAAAAGGAAAAGGATATTATGAAAACTACCGCAATAATAAAAGTTATTCAAGTTATGGTTTGGAGAATGTGATCATTGGATCTGATACCCTTACCCAAACTAATATGGTTGACCAAAAGTGGCTTGATAATGACTTTTATGGTATAAACCTGGCATTAAAATATAACAAACATGGACTTAAAGCCACTTTGGGCAGTGGATTAAATTTTTATGAAGGAGGCCATTATGGTTATATTGTTTGGGCTCAAAATGCCGGACAATCATTTAATGATACCCCCTGGTATCGAAATACAGGGAATAAAAGGGATTTGAATTTATTTGGTAAAATAATTTATGAGCTAAACCCTTGTGTAAATCTTTATGCTGATATGCAGTACCGGGGAATCAATTATGAAATTGTTGGTGTTCATGACGACCTTCGGGACCTGTCACAAATGCATACCTTTAATTTCTTTAATCCCAAAACAGGGGTCTCTGTTAACCTGGATGAGGCGAATAGTGTTTATGCCTCAGTAGCGGTGGCAAACCGCGAACCAAACCGCTCTGTTTACCGCGATGCTGATCCGGGACAGAAGATTACGCACGAAACACTTACCGATTATGAATTAGGTTATAAATATAGCAGTCAATACATAACTATACAACCCAACATGTATTTTATGGATTACCAGAACCAGTTAGTGTTAACGGGCCAGATAAACAATGTGGGTGACCCTATCCTTGTAAATGTGCCGGAGAGCTACCGATTAGGCCTGGAGGTAGTGGCCGGATTCAGGATTACGAAAAAACTTAGCTGGGATTTGAATACCAGTTTCAGCCAAAATAAAATCAAAAACTTTACTTCATTTGTCGACAACTGGAGCTATTGGGATGACCCTGAAACCCAGCCTTATCAGTATGAAGCGCATTTGAGTGAAACAGATATTTCATTTTCACCCAACATTGTAGCAGGCAGCAGGCTGACTTACAAACCTGTAAAAGGTTTTGCAGCTTCATTGGTGTCGAGATATGTGGGCAAACAGTATATTGACAATACCTCAAATGATCTCAGATCCATTGATCCTTATTTTGTAAGTGATATCAAACTTAATTATGAGTTTGAAACAAAGTTTTTCAAAAAAATTGGATTGATGTTAAGCCTGAACAACATTTTTAACGAAGAATATGAAAGTAATGCATGGGTATACCGTTATGTGTACGACGGTACTGAAGGAAATATTTTTGGGTATTTCCCTCAGGCAAAGTTTCATTTTATGGGTGGAGTAAATTTGAAATTCTAATTCCAATCTGATATTTCATCATCCACATTATATATAAATAAACATATTAGGAATTTTGCTATACCAGGTGTTGCTCCATCGTTTTAATCAAATCTTTTTGTTGAATAGGTTTGGTAATAAAATCAGTGAAGCCTGCTGCTTTAGCTTTCTCCTTGTCTTCAGTATTTACATAGGCAGTTTGCGCAATAATAGGCAGATCGGGTTTTTCCTTCCGGATTAGGGCAGTAGCTTCGTAGCCGTTAAGCTCTGGCATTTTGATATCCATTAATATCAGGTTAATTTTAGTGGATAAAGCCAGATCAACTGCCTCCTTCCCATTCTTCGCATAAAAGATTTTGGCTCCCGTTGATCCGAGTAGTTCTTCAAGGTACACAAAATTGATGTATTCATCCTCCGCAATGAGGATTGATTTTGTTTCCCAGTTAAAGGAGCTTATGTTTTTTGGGTGAACCCTTTTTATCAGTGTTTTATCCACCGGCACGTAGGGAATTGTAAAATAAAATGCCGAACCTTTCGATAATTCAGATTCCACCCATAATTCACCTCCTAAAAGCTCAACATAACCCTGAGATATGGAAAGCCCCAGCCCTGTTCCTCCATACGAACGGGTAGTACCCTGTTCCACCTGCCAGAACCTTTGATAAATTTTGTTATGGAGTGAAGCATCAATCCCTATCCCCGTATCTTTTACATAAAACTCAAGGACATTGTTTTTAAGCTGATACCCAAATTTAATATTTCCTTCATGGGTAAATTTTAGGGCATTGTTGATTAAATTATTTAAAACCTGCCGGAGTTTGGTGGAGTCAGTATAAATAAATACTTCGTTATCAGGGAGCGACTTTTCTCCCTTCAACTGTAATCTTTTTTCAACAGCTTTAGGATTGTGGATAGTTTGCAACTCGAAAATTAGATCATTCACAGAGGTAGCCTCTTTTGATGCCATTTCCTGTTTGGTTTCAAGGCTTGATATGGTAATAATATCCTGGATAATGGATAATAACTGCCGGCTGTTATTTATTACAATGTTTGCATAGCTGTTCCTTTTGGCTTCACTCAGATCGGAGTCTTTCAGCATTTCTGAAAACCCGATAATCCCATTCATTGGGGTACGCACCTCATGCGACATATTTTGTAAAAAAACTGTTTTTAGGCGGTCACTCTCTTCTGCATTTTCTTTGGCTAACTTAAGTTCATTTAATATCTGTTTGCGTTCGGTTATATCCACGATAATCCCGAATGAGCCAATCATTTTACCCCTCTCGTCGTTACGCGGTGTAGCCGTAACCAAAATGATCTTTTTTTCTTTGTCGGCACGGGTAATTTCTAATTCATAAGAAGACTTAATCCCTTTTTCCCTCACTTTTGATTGTTCCAATATTATTTGAAACTGGTCATCCGTAGTAAAGTCTTTAAATGATTTATTGAGCAGGCCATTTTTCCCTACCCCTAAAATATTTTCAGCAGCCGGGTTAGCAAATGATATATTTTCTTTTAAATCCGCAAGGATAATACCCTCCCCCTGGTTTTCAATCAGTTCCCGGTATTTTTTTTCACTTTTTATCAAAGCGGTTTCTGCAATTTTTCGCTGGGTAATATCCCTCAGTGCGGTCAGTCTGATAGTTTCCCCATTGTGCTTCATCATTCGGGCCTGAATTTCACAAGGGAATTTGGACCCATCTTTTCTTACTGCAACCGCTTCGTAAGGCTTTTCATACCCCGACATAATATTCAACTTCACCAGATCTTTCGATTCGTCGGCTATCCAATCTATGCCTGGCCTGTTAATCGCTTCATTAAGTGTATAGCCGAACATTTTTTCGGCTGTCTTATTCTGGTTTATACATATTCCTTTCTGGGAAATAAAAATAGCTTCAAAAGTAGCATTGGACAATAATTGATAGCGTTGCTCACTTTCCCTGAGATTTTCCTCAGCTTGTTTGTTTTCAGTAACATCCAGTTCGATCCCTATAAAATTGATTATTTCTCCTTTTGCATCTTTCAATGAAGAAATGTTGGCATTGCCCCAATAGAACTCATTGTTTTTCTTTTTGTTTTTAAAAACACCTTTCCAATCTTTTCCGCTTAAAATGGTTTTCCACAATTCAGCATAAAACTCCTGACTGTGTTCCCCCGACTTTAATATTTTTGGGGTATTTCCAAGAGCTTCCTCTGAACTGAAGCCAGTTAAAGTTTCAAACATTGGATTTACATACTCAATCACCCCTTCCTTGTTGGTCATCAGAATAGAAACCGGCGCTTGTTCAACTGCCTTGGATAGGGTTAACAGCTTTCTTTCTGCCTCCATTTTCCTGTCTTTTTCATTCTTAACCTGCAAGGCATTTTTAACCGCTGCTTCTAATCTGAACAACCTTTCCTTCACTACATAATCCCAGGCCCCTGCTTTAATAGAATCCGCGGCGGTTTCTTCTGTTAATGATCCGGTAACAATAATAAACGGAATATCAAGGCCTGAGTCGTTCAGGTCCTGAAGTGCGGTGATTCCATTATATTGCGGAAGACGATAATCCGAGAGGATAATATCCGGTTTGAAAAGATATAATTGTTTTAAAAAATCATTTCGTTTTTCAACGGTAACAAATTCAATTTTTAAGCCTAATGAATTATGAAGTTCTTCCTGAATCAATTCTGCATCATTTTTATTGTCCTCAAGCATTAGGACTTTTAATTTTTTCATAAAGAAGATCCTTAAATTTTAAACGATGGTCTGAGAGACAAAAGATTTTGTGCTGCCAATAGTCTCATAAAATTACAGAAAAATTTTTCAGCATACAAAAATATTTTTCTATGGTAGCTTAATCCTGCAAAAAACTGCACAAATAATAGCTCTACAATAAACAAATCACTTTACTTATAGTTTACTTATTGAACGACAATTTTCTGTATAGAATACTGATCATCAATTTGGGCTGAAAGAATATACACTCCGCTGGGTAGCTTGTTCCCATTGCGATTTAGTGCTGTCCACGTTTTTTCATGGGGCCCTTTCGCCAGGATGTTGTTTTCAATGATGTCGATAGCCTGTCCGTGCATATCAAAAATGAAGAGTTTAACCCGGGCAGCATGATCAAGTTCAAAATATATCCTCGCAAAATCATTCACCGGATTAGGCGAAATGATAAACTGTCCTGAAAAATTTACATCATATTCAGGCGTCTTCACCATATTGGAATATTGCATTATAGCAGAATGATTTCCACAGGCCCAGAGGTAATTTCCTGGCTGAACTGACACATCAGTCAGATAAGCCTTTGGCCAATCGCTGTACCATTCAAGGGTCCAGCTCTGGCCCCCATCATAGGTTCGGTATACCTCGCCACTCTGATCAGAACCTCCGATAAAAGTTAGCATCCAGCCCGATTGGTCATTGATCATCATAAAGTCTTCTGCCAGGCCGGTAGAAACATAAGCTCCCGCCGACCAGGTATCACCTCCGTTCACAGTGATTAAAACCGTTCCGCTGGTGGTGGCTGCCCAGCCATTTTTATTATCTAGGAACGAAAACTTCAGTATATGATCATCATAGGGCATGCTTTGTTGTTCCCAGGTGGCACCTCCATCCATTGTGTGGGCTATAAATCCATTGCCACCTCCATAACCTCCCCCGGCCCAGCCTTCTTGAGAATTGACAAACCATACACTGGCTACATAACTTGCGCTCCCCACATTTTGGTTGGCCCAGGTCACTCCCCCATTGGTCGTTATTTTAAGGGTGCCATTGCTTCCAAAGGCCCATCCACTATCCGCACTGATAAAAAACATTTCACCTATCCAGTTTGTGCCTCCTATAGAATGTAAACTCCAGGTGCCTCCGCCATCCGTAGTTCGTGATACTTTCGCGGTATTCCCCTCTGTGAGCATCCATCCTGTAAGTTCATCATAAAAAATAACCTGGGCCCCACCGGGAGCCTGCGGAGAATCTTCCCAGGTAATGCCACCGTCAGTGGTTTTCATTGAATAATTGTCAGTACCCACATTTGATCCCGCAATGGCCCAACCTAGCTGGCTGCTGATCCATTCCATCGACTGAAATACCGGCGAATAATTTTCCCAGTTCCACGTGCCTCCAAGGTCTTCGGTGCTGAGAATGATGCTTTTATTGGCCGCAAGCCAAATCTTGTCTCCGATATATTGAATGCCGTTGGTATATTCAACTATCGGTGGAATGGATACGGTCCAGTTTTGTCCGCCGTCATTCGTTACACAAAGCCGTTCCATCGAACCCGGCAAGATCGACATGCCAACTATAGCTATATTCATCTCATCTTTCACATCAATTTGATTATACGACTGGCTGGTATAATATTGTACCGACCAGTTTTGGCCTCCATCTTCGGTATATAATACAGGGCCAGCCGGTGTTTCATACAAACTATTCACCACAGCCCATCCTTTAATGGCATTGGCAAAGTGGATGGAAGATATCTGAGTGCCGGTGTTTGACAGGGGTATCGTTTGCATGTCCCAGCTTACCCCTCCATCCGTAGTGGCATAGATGTATGGGTTGAGTGTGTTGGTGGCTCCGCCTATCCAGCCGTTTAGGGCATCAGAAAAATAAACGGTGTTGCACGAAAAAGCCGAGCTTCCAAAGCTCAGGTTCTGCCAGCTGGCGCCTCCGTCGTTGGTATGGATCACAAGAAACGCATTCCCATCTGACCATCCACCCACTATCCAGCCTTCGTTTTCATCGTTGAAACTTGCCCTCACTAAACTACGGTTGGTCCCGCTCGACTGGGCTGCCCAGTTTACGCCGCTATCTGTTGTTTTATATATTTTCCCGTTATCCCCAAATACCCATCCTGTTTCAGGGGAAGTAAAAAATATGCCATTTAATCCCACCGTTTGGGCATTGGTAAAATTCATCTTATCCCAAAGCTCTCCACCATCGGTAGTATAATAGATACCCGACAGAACACCTGCTCCGCCTGACGTATTCCCCGTAGTATATCCATGCATTCCATCAGGCAGCATGCATAAATCCGAAAGCATGATGTTGGGTTTTCGCTGGTTTATGGTCCAGCTTCCCTGGGAATAAACCAGGGGGGTAACCAGAGAAAATATCATCGCAAATAAGAATAAATTTTTTGTTTTCATATTAAACTGTTTTTTATTGAATTTTGAGTTAGCTAAAAATACAAATAATTTATTTTTTTCGTGAGAAGATTTTTTAATTCATGATTTTTATCCGTTTTAAATTCGATGATGCCGGTGTAGAATGGCTATTCGTTTTTTGATTCTGGCAAATGGTAAATTGGATTTATATCCTACCATTTATTTTCAGATATTTGAGGCTGATTATTTGAATTTTTTTTAATCCTTTATAAATAGCATATCATGAGAAAAATTATCCTGTTTTCAATTTGTTTTCAATTACTTGTTTCCTTTATTACCAGCGCACAGGAACAAGCCCCGGCGGATTCATCAAAACTAAACCTCGACCGGATTTTTAATTCAGGGGAATTCCGTCAGGATTACTTTGGCCGCTATAAATGGCTGGGCAGTGGCGATTATTACACCCTTTTAGAACGTTCCGACTCGGTTAAAGGAGGACGCGACATTGTAAAATATAATACAAAAACCGGAAACGGTGAAATCCTGATTGATGCTAAAGACCTGATCCCCCGGGGCGAAGAATCCCCCTTACGTATTTCTAATTACACCTGGTCGGAAGACCAGACAAAGCTGCTGATCTTTACCAATACCAAAAGGGTATGGCGAGGCAATACCCGAGGCGATTATTGGGTTTATCACATAAATACAAAAGAACTTTTTCAACTGGGAAAAGAGCTTCCGGAATCTTCCCTGATGTTTACAAAATTTAATACGGAAGGATCGATGGTCGCCTTTGTAAGCGGGCATAACCTTTATATCCAGAACCTGGAAACAAAAGAAGTAACCCAATTGACCTTTGATGGAACTGAGGACATTATCAACGGTACTTTCGATTGGGTATATGAAGAGGAGCTTTCGTGCAGGGACGGTTTCAGGTGGAGTAAGGATGGAAATTATATTGCGTTCTGGCAATTGGATGCCTCTGAAATAAAAGACTTTTTGATGATCAATAATACCGATTCGATCTATAGCTATACCATTCCTGTGCAATATCCAAAAGCAGGGGAGCAGCCCTCGGCAGCTAAGGTGGGTTATATTGACGTGAATAAAAAAAATATTCAATGGATTGATCTGCCCGGAGATCCCAAACAAAACTATATCCCTCGCATGCAGTGGGTGGGCCACACCCATAAACTTCTGATCCAGCAACTGAACAGACATCAGAATGAAAATAAACTGTGGTTGTTTGAATTGGAATCCCGGAAAATGGAAAACTTTTTTACTGAAAGAGATGATGCCTGGGTAGATATTGACCATCCCGATCCGGCCCAGTCGCACTGGGGCATGACCGATGTGACCTTCCTCAACAACGAGAGGGATTTCCTGTGGATTAGTGAAAGGGACGGCTGGAGACATATTTATAAGAAATCAATTGCAGGAACCGATAATGAAATTTGCCTCACCAGGGGTGATTATGATATTGCCAGTTTTTATGGTATCGACGAAAAGAAAGGCTATGTTTACTTTAATGCCTCCCCCGATAATTCAACCCAGCGCTACCTCTATCGCGTTAACCTGAATGGAAGCGGAGACTTAACCAGGATTACCCCCGCCAACAAAGCCGGAATGAACCGCTATGACTTTTCGCCGGGAATGAAATATGCCGTGGAAAGTTCTTCGGCTTTAAATCGGATTCCAACTACCGACCTGATAGCCATACCCAAATACAAAGTCGTGAGAAACCTCGTGGATAATATAGATTTTGCTGAAAAAATGGCTTCCCTCGACCTGGGAATAACAGAATTTTTCAACGTAAAAACAGCCGACGGAATAGAGATGGATGGTTATATGATCAAACCTCCCGACTTCGACCCTGGCAAAAAATACCCCGTATTGTTCGATCTCTATGGTGAACCCTGGGGACAAACAGCCACCGATTCGTGGGGCAATATCTGGCATCATTTCCTTGCCCAACAGGGATACATCGTAATGACCATAGACAACAGGGGAACCCCATGCCTGAAGGGCCGTGAATGGCGAAAGTCGATATATAAAAAAATAGGGGTGGTTAATTCAGGCGACCAGGCCGCTGCCACCCGCGAAATTTTGAAATGGGATTTTGTCGACCCTGACCGTATTGCCGTTTGGGGATGGAGTGGTGGAGGTTCAATGACCCTTAACCTGATGTTCCGTTATCCTGATATTTATTCCACTGGTATGGCTGTAGCAGCCGTTTCTGACCTGCGGTATTATGATAATATTTACCAGGAAAGGTATACCGGTATTCCACAGGAAAACCCGGAAGTGTACACCGAAGGCTCACCCATTACCCATGCCAAAAACCTGGAGGGAAATCTACTGGTAGTGCATGGTACGGCTGATGATAATGTCCATTATCAGAGTGCAGAAGCTTTGATCGTGGAGCTGGTGAAACACAATAAAAAATTTACCATGATGCCGTATCCTAACTGTTCGCACGGAATTTATGAAATTGAAGGGGCTACTCAACATCTATTCACACTGCTAACCGATTACCTGATGGAGCATGTGGAAGCCGGAGGGAAATGATTTTAATATGTAGAATTCTAAGTTGCTCTGTACTTCCCGGTGTAAGTTTGTGGAACCTTTTTTAAAAAGAACCGAGTAAAAATAGCTTAATCGCAAAGTCACACTAAGGTAACAAGACCTTGCACTAAGGTTTTCTAAATGATGCTAAACTTGTTTCTGCATTCCTTTTTATTTGTGATCCTTTGGGAAGTAATTAGTGGCCCTTTGTGGTATAAACTTTCACCCGGCTGGAAGAATCCTCCATGCTTTGTTAGGGGTATTTATTTTTTGGTTAAAATTGCTTTTAGTAATTATTAGTAGATGCTGTCTTTTCATCTTTTATTAAATTGCTGATTTTTATGCTAACAAATCAGTTCTTACAGGCACAACCCGATTGGTTTAACCAGCGCCTCCACGATGGCGGCCCGCTTTATACCGAGACAAACCTCAACCATTTCATTGTTGAACCATAGAATGCCGTTTCATCCCTCCTGATCGTATTACCTGCAATCTATTGGTTTTGGCAGGTCCGCAAGGATGCAAAGGACTATCGGTTCCTGATATACTGCATCCCGCTTATGGTCCTTGGCGGAACAGGAAGCACCCTCTTCCATGCATTTCGCGCTTCCCCCTTTTTGCTGGTGATGGACATCCTCCCCACCGCCATCCTTACCCTATCCATTACCATTTATTTCTGGATCAAGGTATTTCCTAAATGGTGGTATATGTTTTTCGTAATCGTTCCTACTGTTCTACTCAGGTTTTGGCTGTTTGCCTCCGCCAATCTTTCAGAGTTTATGGCCATTAACCTGTCGTATACCATCACCGGCATACTCATCGGACTGCCCTTACTGATTATCCAGGTAAAGACAAAATTTTACAAGATCACCGAAGTCCTCGTTGCCATCGTGTTGTTCATCGCTGCCATCCTGTTCAGGGGCATGGACGCCAAAGACATCCATCTGCTGCCCATGGGTACCCATTTCCTGTGGCATGCCTTTACGGGTTTCGGCGCCTGGTTCCTGCTGGCTTATCTTTTTCATTTTCGGGAAAGGGAGTTGATAAATAGTGAATAGTGAAAAACAGATTGCTGAACCCGGAACCATCAAAAATCCCCGGGTTTAACATTCTCATCCAGGGCTGTCCTGATGTTCCCGCCTCACACACTGCTGCCAAAGGCATTCCTTCGGAAGGGTCGTCCTCCTCCCTGTGACCCTGCGCTTTTTGTTTATTGTACACACGATCATCCCTTTTTGGCACAAATTAGAAAGCATAAATTATTCTTCCAGCCTAATACTATTTTAATATTTTTGTGTAACTTTAAAATCCTGCAATGAGCGACATATATAAACAACTGGCTATTGAACTGGATAAAATCCCCAATGGTTTTCCTGCAACGAAAAGTGGTGTTGAATTAAAAATACTGGCAAAGTTGTTTTCACCGGAACAGGCTCAGTTGGCAGCCAGCATGAGTTTGGAGCCCTTATCCATAAGTGAAGTGGCCCACAGAAATGGAATTCCTGACTGGGAAACCAAAGCCATGTTGATTGGAATGGTAAAAAAAGGTTTAATCGATTTGAAAAAAGACGAAAGCAAGGGCCTTGTTTTTTCACTTATTCCATTTGTTGTTGGATTTTATGAACGTCAGAATGCAAAAATCGATAAAGAATTTGCGGAACTCTTTGAGCAATATTATCACGAGGGTTTTAACCAGTCGATGACAGCAGAGCCATCGGTTCATCGGATCATTCCCATTGAGAAAACCATTCCGGTTAACATTGATGTGATGCCTTACGAAAAAGCTTCAAGCTACTTAAACGAAGCCAATTCATGGGGCGTTTTAAATTGCATTTGTCGTGTACAAAAAAAACTAATTGGAAAAGGCTGTGATCACCCGATTGAAAATTGCATTGTATTTTCAGCTAAACCCGGTGCGTTTGATCGTACCAGCGACATTCGTGCATTGAGCAAAGAAGAAGCACTGGAAATTTTAGCGGAGGCCGGTCGGGCAGGCCTGGTGCACTCAACCAACAACGCACAGCACGATGTGACCTATATCTGTAATTGCTGTACATGTTCATGCGGAGTATTGCGGGGGATTGTGGATTATGGGAAGCAAAACTCGGTAGCCAGTTCTGACTTTTTCGTCCGCGTAGATGCTGATTTGTGCAATGGCTGTGAAGCGTGCATCGACCGTTGCCAGTTTGATGCCTTAAAAATGGATGATGGCATTAGTACAGTTGATGCAGATGCATGTTATGGCTGTGGACTTTGTGTGACATCCTGCGCGGTTGAGGCCCTTTCACTGATTCAGAAAAAGGAATCCCATCGGCAGGTTCCTCCTATGGATGATGATGCATGGCGGATTGCCAGAGAAGAGAATCGCAATAAGATGAATGCCTGATATCAGATACTGCAAGCCCACATGTTGCATGGCTTCCAGCAAAACAACGATCGCTTTGCGAGAACTAATGAAAATTCAACACTCAATATACAATTTTCAACTATTCTAACCAATTTACCATTTCACTTTATCCACTGAAGTGATAACAAAGGTGGAACATTCTCACATTAAGTCATTCTGTCATTTTCGCATTATTTTCCGGAGGTTTCTGCTAAAAAAAATAAATAGCAGAAAACCACTGGAAAAGTTTTAATTATTTTTTCGAACTTAGCATCATCTTACATTTAGAAAGATGGAACTGATTTTTGCCTGGAAGGCTGACTTTAAATTTTTAATTAATAATGTATTATGCAAGTTTATTTAGACGAACTATAATTAGTAGCTTTGTGTAAATAACAGATGTTAACATATTAAGAATCGCATTAGCAAAATGTAGTAGTTCTTGATGTAAATAATATGTTTTTTTATATGTAATCATTGATGCGTAATCCAAAATGGCATAGAGATGAGATAATTCTGGCTTTAGATTTATATCTTTGTATAAGTTCAGGCAAGATTAATCATAGTAACCCTGACATCATTGAGCTATCAAGATTATTAAATCTCTTGCCAATTCATGAAGAACGACCTGATGCAGTTAAATTTCGTAATCCAAATGGAGTTAGCTTAAAACTAGGCAATTTATTGGCAGTTGATCCAAATTATCAGGGTAAAGGAATGGAAAGAGGAGGCAGATTAGATAAGTTAGTATTTGAAGAATTTATTGGAAGAGAGGATGAATTACATAGAATTGCCCAAAAAATTAAAGAAACAATAAATAATCCAGAATTAAACTTCAAACTATATCAAATTCCTAATGATAAGAAAGAAATAATTGAAAATGTTAGGGAAGGTCAAGTTGTCTATAAGCTTCATAAATATAGAGAGCGAAATACGAAGATTATTAAATTGAAGAAAGAACAACAAATGGATTTACAGGGGAAATTAGAATGTGAAGCTTGCACTTTTGATTTTGCAAAAGGTTATGGTAAAATAGGAGAAGGATTTATAGAATGTCATCATAAGTTACCATTATCTGAAATAGAAATTGAATCAATTACGAAAATTGATGACTTAGCTTTAGTATGTCCAAATTGTCATAGGGTTTTACATCGAGGCATCAGCACGATGAATATTAATCAGCTAAAGAATCATTTGTCTTTTTCTTACTCATGGAATTGTTGAGCGGTATAAGCTTGAAACAAAATTTCTCTTAATTTTAGTGATTTGTTTATTGTATAATTAAGAACTATTTTTGGACTTTTACAATTTCAATGATTTTGGCCTTGCATTTATCCAAATTAAATTCTCATAAACAAAGTAAGGATGGCGATTAATATAAAATATATCGAAAACGAAATAATTGACCAATACCTTTACGACGAAAACACTACAAGACCATGGATAATTGGCTTTAGCGGAGGAAAGGATAGCACTTTGCTTTTACAACTAGTTTGGAATGCTTTAAATAAGTTAGACCCAATCTTACTTACTAGAAAAATTTATGTTGTTTGTAATGATACGCTTGTTGAAAATCCGAGAATAGTCAGATTTATTACTACTACCTTAAAAAAAATTCAAGTTGCAGCAAACGATCAACAACTACCTATAATTGTTCAGCAAACTATACCCCAACTGGATGATAGCTTTTGGGTTAAGTTAATTGGCTTGGGTTATCCTGCACCCAATAGATTTTATCGATGGTGTACGGAAAGACTTAAAATAAATCCAACCACCCGTTTTATTACTGAAAAAATAGGTGAAAATGGTGAAGCAATAATATTATTGGGAACACGAACTGATGAAAGTTCAAAGCGCTCACAATCGATGAAAAAACATGAGATTAGGCTTCAAAGACTTCGCAAACATCAGTTGCCCAATGCTTATGTTTATGCTCCAATAAAGGATGTAAAAGTAAATGACTTATGGCAGTATCTAAATCAGGTTCCTCCGCCATGGGGAGGTTCACATAAGGAACTAGTTACCCTTTATAGAAATGCAAATGCAGGTGATTGTCCTTTAGTTATTGATAAAACAACACCAAGTTGCGGAAATAGTAGGTTTGGATGTTGGGTATGCACAGTTGTTAATAAGGACAAAAGTATGGAAGGACTTATCGAAAATGGTGAAGAGTGGATGCTACCTTTAGCTGAAATTAGAAATTTTCTAGTAACAACCCGCGATAATCCAGAACTATATAGACAAAAGGAAAAACGTGATGGTACAGTAAATGAAAAATATTGGGGACCTTATCTTTTCAGCACACGAGTTGAAATTTTAACCAAAATATTACAAGCACAAAAGGAAATTGGAAGAGCAGAAGGTGTAGAATTAATCACCCATCAGGAAATGGTATTAATCCAATATCATTGGTTCCGTGACAATTTTTTCAAAGTTAAAGTTTCAGATATTTATAAATCGATATTCAATAAAGAACTTGATATGACCAAGCAAGAAGAACAACAAAAAATCGAGGATGATCTGTTAAAAGAAAGCTGCAAAGAAGATCCCATGGATGTGGAGCTTATTCAAGATTTATTAGCGCTGCAGAAGACAAAGACATTAATGATCCGCAAAAGAGGTTTGCAGGCAGATATTGAAAATCGGTTGGACCAGTTTATTAAAGACAAAAACAACAAGGGTTAATATTCATTATGACTATCCGGGAAATAGAACTTTACAATTTTAGAATTTATAAAGGTCCAAATACTATTGATTTATCTTCTTCAGATGATCAGAATATTTTCATAGTTTCAGGAAATAATGGTTTTGGTAAAACGACCTTTCTAATGTCATTGGTTTGGTGTCTCTTTGGAAGGAATATGCAGGAGGTTGACGATCTCTACAAGAAAGAAATCTCAGAACAGGGTGGCTACAGCAAATATATTGCAGGGTCTTTGAATCGATTGGCCAAAATTGAAGAAGACTATAACTTCCATGTTTCAATTACATTCCAAGATGTTGACATTAAAGAATTACCTTGTAAGGAAATTCAGGTTAAGCGAAGTTATAATGCAAAAACAAGTATAGCAGACGAAGTTGAAATCCTAATCGACGGATATGCCAGTGAACTTGCAAAGGAAGTTGGGCCGGAAATTTTCATTCGGGAATTCATTATGCCGATCGAGATTGCCAAGTTCTTCTTTTTCGATGCTGAAAAAATTGTAAATCTGGCAGAAGTAAATACTGCTGAACAAAGAAGAAACCTAAGCCACGCATACTCAGAAGTATTGGGTATTAAGAAATACGAAGATATGAGGGTAGAATTGGAAAACCTACAATTAAAACTTCGTCAAGACTCAGCTAGAGCGAAAGAAAAAAACCTGCTGGAACAATTAAAAGCAGATGTGATTATTTGTGGAAATGAGATTAAGGAAAGAGAAGAGAAAATCATAGAATTGAGAGAGACTAAAGATGAAAAGAATAAAGATTCAAGGGACATTCAAGCAAAACTTATTAAAGCTGGTAGTTTAATAACAGTAGATGAACTTGAACAAATTCGAGGTAGGGAGGATGAGTTATCGAATAAATTAAGCCAGCTTCAAAATGAACTCAAGGAATCCTTTGACATTATACCCTTCGCCATTGCAGGGGAGAGCTTCCTCCAGGTAAATGAGCAACTTGAAAATGAGTCAAATTATAGAGCAGCAAAATTCAAGGAAGAGAATGTAAAGGGTGTAACGAATAAAATCCTTACAGAACTTCTAAATACACCAAAACCTGAAAATCTCGCTATTGATCATCAAGTCCATAAATTTTACGCCGAAACATTTGAAAAACTAATTCGGAAACATTTTTTTTCGGATACACCTCCTCTTCCTGAGGATTTTAAAGTAATTCACGAATTTTCAGATTCTGAAAAGAATGAACTTCAATCTTTGCTCAGTAATATCAAACACTCTTTTAAAGAATCATTCAAAAGGATCAACGGTGATTATAACCAAGCACGTAACGAGCTGAACGCAATTAGGCGAAGAATCAAAGATGCGGAAGCCAATCAGGAAGATCCAATAATTGCCGGATATAGGAAAGCAAAGGAAAATCTCGACAAAGAAATTATCCGGATTGAAGAAACGATAGAGTCTTTATATAAAGAAATAGGTGAATTCACAAACGAGAAAACCCAAAAAGGAAAGCGTATCGAAGAATTATCCTATAAATTAAAGGTATCCGAACAAAACAAAGAAAAGGATTCAATTATAGCGAGGAATATTAGCAACCTTAAAGACTTCATCAAGAAATTTAAAGCTAAGAAAAAACAGTCGCTTGAAGATCAAATTTTAAAAGGACTTGAAACTTTAATGCATAAAAAGGGATTTATTAAAAATGTCGAAGTTGAAATAATTGGAGATGACATTGATATTATCCTTAAAAATGACAGGAACGAAGAAATCAAAAAAGAATCATTAAGCAAAGGCGAACAGCAGATGTATGCTACCGCTTTGCTTCGGGGACTAGTTGAAGAAAGTGATATTGAATTTCCGATTTTCATCGATTCGCCAATGCAGAAGTTTGATGAGCAGCATGTCGAAAATATTGTTAAGTATTTCTATCCTAATATTTCTGATCAGGTTGTTATATTCCCACTTATCAATAGGGAGCTTACACAAAAGGAATTTACGATTCTGGAAAAGCACATCGCGAAAACGCATTTGATAATAAATAAAAGCAATGATGCTAGTGGATTTTTACCTATTGCGCCAAAAGACCTTTTTGTAACCTATAATCAATTGTATAACAATGCTAATTAATTTACGAACCTCTGAAGCCAATAAAGTTGTTGTTCAGGAGTTAACCCGCAAATTGAATCTTGGAACGGAAAACTATATTTCCAGGATTGCTTTTTCCTATTCCCTTTCCAAAGGAACAAAACTTGACCTAGAAAAGGATCTCCAGGATAGTAAGGGCAAAGAGTACAAAGATGACATTTTGTTTGGGAAATACCGGGAATACTATATCGCACTCATTTGTCAAAACTATAGCATATATAAAACGGATAAGGATATTGGTAAATACATTAAGATGCACATCGATCACGGATTGGGATTGATGAATCGGCTATTCGAAGAAAATCCGAACTATTCTGGACTTGACTTTTTGCTTGAAAGCATTGAAAGGGGAATTGAAAAACTTGAAGAAAGCGATATTGGGAATGCGCCTATTCTGTATGATGAAAAAACTAGGAGAAATAGAATCTCAAACAAGGATTACTTCGCTGAGGAAATAAGAATTTTAGTTGGAAAGTCTCTTGATGATGAGGATATTTTCTTCTTTTTCAATGATACTTCAATTCATAACAATGCGCATGTTGCTGTTGCCGGTAACACAGGAACAGGAAAAACCTATTTTGCAAAGAGCATTTTGAAACAAATTTCCGCGCAGACTCAAAACGAAGTGAATTTTGTTTTTCTCGATTTTAAAGGGCTGAATGATGAGGATGAAAAGGACAGTAAAGAGTTTTTTGAGGTTACAAAAACAAAATTGATCAAAGCGCCTTATAAACCATTCCCGTTAAATCCGCTTTCCTTTATTGACAACGTCAATGAAAAGAACAAAATCATGGGGATCAATAAGTTTGTTGACATCATTACCAGTTACAGCAATATTGGCAAAAACCAACAGCAGACTTTAAAGGATGCAACCCGCGATGTTTTCTTTGAAATGAAAAACGGAGAATATCCATCACTAAAACAGATTTACGATAAAGTTATAGAACATGAAGGAGAGAAAGCCAGCACCTTAAAAGAAATTTTGCAAAGCTTAAGTGAGCTTGACCTTTTTGAAACCAAGGTTGATTTCAAAAACTCATTCCTGAATAAAAACTATTATTTTAGCCTTTCCGGCGATTTACCCAAAAACATAAGATTAACCGCTGTATTTCTGATCATCAACTATATTTATAACACCTTCATGAACATGGACAATGCTCCGATCGAAGGAAATTACCAGGGAATGCGTTATGTATTGTTGATTGATGAAGCTCATGTTATATTTAAGGAGAAGAAATCACAGGAGCTTCTGGAAAGGATACTCAGGGAAATCCGTTCGAAAGGTGTTTCTGTGATGTTGCTGTCTCAAGGGATAGAAGAATTTAACCAGCCTTCTTTTGATTTTAGTAGCATGTGCGAGACTGCTTTCCTCTTTGATATAAAGGACAAAGTAAACTTGAGATTGATGCAAAAGTTCCTTGGCTTGGGTGATAAGGATGCACAGAAATTGAAGAGTAGTATGGAGAAAATTCAGAAATATCAACTTGTAAGTAATTTAAAGGAATTTAAGATAGTAGAACTTTTTAAAGCTTAAATATTGGAATTATGCTAGGTTTTGGTCTTTATACTAATAAAGGAATTAAAAGGGATAAAAAATTAAGATGGCGGAATTACTTTATTGATTTTACTTTGACAAATAAATATTATCCTCAGCTAATAGGTAACATAAATAATTGGAGTAACCCGTTTCCTTTTAATCAAGCAAATAGAAATTCTGTACCACCTTCTCCAGGTATTTATATTTTTTTTGTTAAGCCTAATTTGCAAATCCATCCCGAACAATCGTTTATAATGTATGTTGGATATTCAATGAACTTATACAACAGATATGGCGATTATCTCACAACTTATAAAAATTCAGACGAGCCAAACTATTTTGAAAGAAGATTAATGCTGAATGCATGGGAATCAGTATTACAATATTCATTTCTAGACTTAGCTGGATATACGGAAAAACAAATTACTAAATTAGAAACAAAAATTATAGACGCCTTGGTTCCTCCAATAAATAGGGACTTTGCACATGCAACAATAAAACAACAGGTCAGATTAAACAGATAAAGCAATGGAAAATAATATAATACTACCTTGTCTTACAGGTAAATTTGGATCATGGAGATATTATAATGTAATAATGAAAATTAAAGATCTTGTTGATCCAATAAGTGGAGTAAAAACAGTCCCTGAATCAAAAAAAATATATCATTCAGAAAACCTAAATGAAATTTTACAGAGACTTGAAGATACTAAAAGGATTGAACCAATAAAAAAATACATTCTCAAGCAAAAAGATAGATATTTTAACAGCCTAACCGTGGCATTTAGTGGTGGTGACCCGAAGTGGTACCCAGTTGCAATTAAAAAAGATATAAAATTTTCAGAAAACGAGATTGATTATTTGAACTTAAAGTTTGGGATTCTAGAACTTACTGGTAAAGAGGAGTTGTTTATTTTAGATGGACAACATAGGTTGTTAGGATTAAAGGAAGCGTTTAAAAGTAAACCTGAAATAGGTGAAGAAGAAATTTCTGTAATGTTAGTGCAGCATGAAGAATCAATAGAAGGTAAAAAAAGAACTAGAAGAATATTTATATCTTTAAATAGAAATGCCAAACCTGTATCAGAGGGTGAAAATATAATTCTTGAAGAAGATGATGCTTCAGCGATAATTGCCAGGCAACTCATTGAAAAATATAGCATGTTCAAGTCAAAGAATGTCATTGCATTTAATAAAAATTTAAATCTAAGACCGGGAAAACATGATATGGAAAAATTTACATCCTTACTTGCTTTATACCATGTAAATGAAATACTTATTGATAATGAAAAATTATATAATAAGAAAGTTGAAGGAAAATATGTAAGAATAAGACCGGAAGACAAATTGCTCAATGAAGAATATAAAAATATTTCCAATTTTTGGGATTTATTCTTCAACTCATTAACTAAAGCAAAATTATTTGTAAATAACCCATCAAAATACGCAAATTACAAAACCGAAAAGGGAGGCCTATACTATTTAAGGCCAGTTGGCCAGGAGATGATAGCGATGTATTATCAATATCTTAAATTAAACAATAATATAAAGAGGTTTAAAGATATAAATAAAGTTGAAGATTATCTTAATAGTCCGTTTTGGAATTATATATTATTTAATCCACATAAAGGTAATATAATCATGAATAGAGGTAATGCGTTATCATATATGCTCTATAATTTGGGCTTTTCAGTATCTCCAAGTAAACTTGAAAGAGTAAAAACTAGCTATTTTAAAAATTCAGGAGATCTTAAATTATCTTTACAAAGGCCCCAATATAAGTAACTTTTCCACAATTTTTAATAATTGATTTACATGTTTTTGCCTATTTAATCGAAGGTCAATGATGCCAGCGAATTGACAATGTTTTTAACCTGATTTATTACAACATCTATTTCCTCTTTTGCATTATCTTTCCCTAAAGAAAACCGAATACAATTAAAAGCCAAATTCTCATCCAATCCCATTGCCATCAATACATGGCTTGGATCAATCGATGCGGAAGTGCAAGCACTTCCATTACTAACTGCAATTAAAGGCAAATCACCTTCGGGGTTACTAAGTCCGAGAATTAAAGCTTCACTATCAATTCCTTTGAAACAAATATTGGAAGTATTAAAAAGCCGGTGTTCAAGGTTACCATTAACAAAAGTGCCATCTATTTTCAGTAGCTCCGCTTCCAAGTAGTTTCGCATTTTAAGTATCTTTTCGGCATTTTCATTCATCTCTTTTCCGGCAATTTCACAAGCCTTTCCTAAAGCTACAATACCTGGAACATTCAGCGTCCCACTCCGGAAACCACGTTCATGTCCGCCACCATTTAACAAAGCCGTCAATTTAATCCGATAAGGAGATCGTTGCCGAACAAATAAAGCTCCTACACCCTTTGGTGCATAAATCTTATGCCCACTCAAACACATCAAATCAATACCAAGCTCATCAACATCAACCGGAATTTTACCCACTGCTTGCGTTGCATCGGTCATAAAAACGGCATCCACCGAATGAGCAATCTCTGAAATCTCCTTTATAGACTGAATAACACCTGTTTCATTATTTGCAATCATTACACTAACCATCAGGGTATCTTTTCGAATAGCATTTTTCAGTTTTTCCAATTCAATTAATCCATCATTTTGTACAGGTAAGTAAGTAACTTCAAAACCCTTTCTTTCCAGTTCCTTACATGTATCAAGCACTGCACTATGCTCAGTAGTAACAGTAATAATATGTTTCCCTTTTTCTGAGTATAAATCTGAATAGCCTTTTAAAGCAAGGTTAATGGCTTCAGTTGCTCCACTTGTAAAAATGATTTCATTTGTTTCTGCCCCAATCAATTCGGCAACTTGCTTTCGAGCAGCCTTAACTGCTTCATAAGCCTTAACACCAAATTTATGCGTACTACTGGCATTTGCAAAATTTGAGGTAAGATAGGGCATCATTGCTTCCAATACCCTTGGATCAATTGGGGTTGTTGCGTTGTTGTCGAGATATATAATTGAATTACCTGATTTTATCATAGACACAAAAATACAAATGACTTGACATAATTGTTTCAACAATGTAAAAAATTTGCCAATAAACGAAAAGACTGCCAACTGACAGTCTTTCCTTTTTGTTTCTACTTCCCTTTAGGTTTAGGGGCTGAAGTAGGTTTAGGAGGATTATTACCTCTTCCTCCTCCTGATGGTTTCCCCGTTGTACTTGGAGCATTTGGAGGTCTGCTTACAGTTTTTGCCATAATTATTAAATTTAAGTTATAAAAAAGATTATCCATAATAATCATAAATTGTACCAATCTTATTCTTATAAAATCTGTCAGCGAGAAAGATTAATAGAATAAATTAAAGTCCTAAACTCGGCCTAGTTTGCGCATAGCAGGTGAGGAGGCAACCTAGGATTCAATCTTTCTCTACAGTAATAATGCAAATCTACTTCCCAATTTACAAGCGTTTACAAAACGTGTAAATTTTGCAATCATATACATAGCTACTCTAATTTTTAAGTCTAATCTCCTCCTGTAAATAATATTATTGTATAGGAATGATCGTGCTTCATTATGTCTTCCAGCCCGGTTTTGTATTATAACATGCAATGGGCCTTCTAATATTTTTTAAATTGATTTTCCGCGATTGTCGCAACCAGTCATCCTGAGTAGTAAGCTTGTCGAACTATCGAAGGAGACCGTCATTGTTTACAATACTAACCACCGCACACTCTTCGACGAAGCTCTGAGTGACACGGCGCTTTGGGGGCTGTTGGCTTTTAGCTATTGGCTATTAGTTCTTAGCTATTAGTTCTTAGTATTTGTGTTTAAGCGTTTGGCATTTCGTATTTGGTATTTATGGTTTATGAAATCCAAATAATCCTGTTTGTTTTTTATAATTTAGATATCTGGCACCAAAATGTTCTGTGAGCATTCTTTCTTCTTTTGGTATCCTCCAAATAAATATTATTACATAGGTAACTAATCCGGTGCTGCCGATAAACCAGTTGGCACTTAAAAGAAAAAAACTAAGCCACATTATAACAAATGCCACATACATTGGATGTCTGGACCATTTATAGAGCCCGCTAGTAATGAGTTGATGCCCTTCTTTCATTTTTAAACTAGCGAAAAAGTTATTTCCAAGGGATCGCAACGCCCAATAAAATAAAATAATTGCGCAAACACCAAACACTACTCCCGATAACCGGATAAAAGGATGAATCATGATTTGAGACCATTTCATTATACCGGGATCAATCAGAAAAATAATTATACCAATTAGGCTTGAGGTTAAGGTTAAACGGAAAGTTAGTCCTGCCAGTATTCCTTCATTCGCAGAGTAAAATGAGCTTTTCGTCATGCCCGTTAGAAAAAAACTTCTTAACCAGGCAATAATAAAAACGAAAAAAAGAATGAATAAGGATAAACTAAATGTGGGCTCAGTAATCATGCAAAATAGGGTTTCTAAACATTTATCATGAATACAAACTTCCTTTTATTTCTGATCATCTTGAAATTTCTCATTATTAAAAAACATTCGGGATTTGCATTTTGATTTACTCTTGATTTCCGGTTTGACCCACTTTATGGATTACCTGTGGTACAAACCTTTCTGAAAACCCAGCAACAAAAGACCAAAAAATAAGCTTAGCAAAATCTGATGCTGTGGCTGGATAGGTTTCCCGAAGTAGTTTAATAATATCATCTGTATTTGTTGGTTCATGAAACTCAGGTAAATCAAAATAGGGGAATAAATGGCCTTCAAGGAGTCCGGATAAAAAAATGACATAAAGTACCAGTGCAAAAATACCCCCATATATCGGCACCAGGAGAATTGATGCCCATGATTCGGATAACAGGTTCAATTCGTCATTATCAATCGTTTTAAGCCTTTGTTGTATACTTACAAATCCACCGATTATGCCGCATTCAAAACTTAACCAGGAGGTATAAAATCTTGATTCAAATATAAAAGTGGGTATAAAAAGCAGAACCGTTAGTATTAATGTGATGCCTGCAAAAATTAATAGCCGCTTTGTTACACTGAGTATTTTCTTTTGTCTTTCTTTCTTACTTTCCATAGCTTAGTGGATGTTAAGTTTAAAATGACTTTTTTGCTGGTTCACAAAATCAAAGGGAAATATTAGATTAATTATGAACAACTTCAAAGTTAAGAAATATTTAAATGGAGATCTTTAATTTTATTGCAGTATTTAATATGGAATTCCACTCATCTAGTAATATTTAATTGGTTTTTGGCTTTTAGCTATTAGCTCTTAGCATTTGCGTTAAAGCGTTTGGCATTTGGAATTTTGATTTTGGAATTTCACATCTGGCATTTGGTTATGTAACTTAAGTTTTAACCAGTTAACCAGTCATCCTGAGTAGTAAGCTTGTCGAACTATCGAAGGAGACCGTCATTGTTTACAATACTGCCCACCGCCCCAACTGGCGCGAGTCTTCCTGCAATGGAAAAAGCGATGGCGCGACTCGTGCCTCCCAACCCTCATCGTTGGCGCGAGTTTGCAGCTCGTGTCCTTTTCCAAACCCCAATGTATGCTTACTGGTAAATGGCATCACCACGTAAGCCAATAACCCCCACTTGCCGGATTGTGCGAATTCGAAACAACTGGCTGTTCGGCAAAGTGCGAACGAGCAGGTTTAAAAATGGCCGTCTGTCTTTAAACCTACTATCAAACAGCTATTTATGCTGTATGGTATCATTGTGGTAAGCCAGGATATTACAACTGTTTAATTGGGTTCAATATGAAAAAATGGATTAAAATCGTCCTCTGGATCATTGCCACGCCGATTGCTTTGATTGGCATACTGCTCCTGACATACATCATCATGAATACGCAGGGTGTGGTCGAGCCCTTCGAGGCCGGCAATCCCCAGGCCAACTTCAAAATACTGATTGCCAGCCAGGGAAGCGAATTCAAGGAAAGCCTTGTCGGGAAGATCATTGATCAATTCGAAACGCCGGAAACCTACTTTTCGGTGATTGATTGTACATCATTGCAGGATATCCGCACCGGGGACTGGAGTGCGATCATCATCATCCATACCATGCAGGTTCATAAAATGCCGAGAAAAGCCAAAAAATTCCTTGATGAAGCGGATGACTTTTCGAACATTATGCTTGTTTGTACCTCGGGCGGGGGCGATGAGATCGTTACGGATTATGATGTGGACGCCATTAGCGCCGCCTCCCGTTTGAATAAACTCCCGGTCATTATTGAATGGATCGGTAGCAGGCTAAATGAAGGAAGGTTCGCATCAAATTAATACCTGGTAACAAATATTTCTTTGTGTTAATACTTCAAGCGGGACGCTTGAAGCAGGGGTCTGAACAAAGTTTCCGCTTCAAGCGTCCCGCTTGAAGTAGGGATCGTGCCTCCGGCAACCCAGTCAGTCATTTATCGGATGCTAGTTTCACCCTTAATGGCTGGTTATCATTTTACAAATACTTTATCCGCACTTCCATCATCGTAAAAAATGATCTGTAATCCTTCTTCATCAAGGCTTACTCGCTGACCCATCGTATTGAATCTGGCCGATTCTTTTTTTGCCTTGTGTGGTTCAATATCGGATATCCCCGTGACCATGGGCCCTGCTGTGATGCGCATTTCGTAAGGGAACAATTGAAATACAGGATTGTTGTCTCCGAATGTTTCGGGCATGGAAGTAATGATAAAATACAAAGCTGTGTCTACAAGAGTGGCATTCAAAGCAAGGCTACCCTGGCAGTTATTGCTCATGTCAAGGTCATAAAAACCAGTCCCAGTTTCGCTGTTTTGTACCAGCACTTTGCCTTGAAACCAGGCTTCGTCGCCGTAACTGCCTGTCGGATTTCCGTTCAATTCAAAAGTATAGGACCCCGAAATTGAATTCGATATCTTGTAGGTGTTATACGACCAGGCCGTTGTGATCAAAGAATCAGCCGGCTGGTACCAGCCATTGCTCCCTGTATTGGTATATACCTGGGTAAATTCATTATCATCCAGCGGATCTGCATAGGTCAGCCATTCGTTGAGGTTGGTCGCCGCCTGGTTAGGTGCAATGAAGTCGAAATTATTGGTCATGTGGGCCGCCCAGTCGATGAAATAGTTCCTATACAGTGCACCACCTAGCTGGTTAAACAGGTATTCCTGGGGTAATTCACTGGTGCCGTTAAAAAAGCCCTGGGTGATCATTTGGTCAGGTATACCGGCCACATCGGTTAAATAATACAGTTGCAAGGCCATGGCATATTGATGCACATACCGCTGCCAGTTTTGGGGGTAATATGAAGGGAAATTATTATAACTCAGCCATAAGGGGACATGGGGGATCCTAACCAGGCTTTCGGCCTCCACAAATGCTCTGGGTGCGGTAATGTTTTCTTTGGCCGCAAACCAGTTGGCCGATGCTTCGATGTACCATTGGCTATTCCCCGAATAGGAGAATCCCGGTGAATTGGCATTGTACTGGAAAATATGAAAGGTTTCATGGCTGTTGTTCACCCAATCGTTTAACACGCCATTCGGAAGGGTTAGAAAGGGATAGCCGTTAGGGTCGGTGCCCTGCCCGTTGCCCCAGCCATAGGGATAAAAATAGCCATTCGGATTGCCTGGGGTGTGAATATACACATTGTAATAATACCCATCCAACGCATTGGGTGGGTCCGACATCAGTAATTCATCCAGGCAGGTATTCCGGTAGCTGATCATGCTGTCGAGCAGCACATCCACCTGGGCCCCATAGTTGAAATCATGATCCCACCAAACAACATAAATGCTGCGTGTCATGGTATCACATTCCTCCAGGTCGCCATACACATCGTGAAGGGTATATTGGGCCTGAACAGGTTCAATTATAAATAACAACTGGACATTAAGCATGAGTATTAATGCTATTCCTTTTAATGATTGGATGGTCAAATTCATACCTTGTTGTGTTCGTTAAATTTATCGGTGTCTTAATTCAAATAACCGATTTGAAAAAAGCATGCTAAAGGTAAATAATGTCTCGCTAAAAGCAGATAAAATTTATCCCCTAAGTGGTACGTGGGTTCCGACTTTTGCATGTGCAATAGGAGCACTTGAATATGTACCGCCTGCAGTTTAAGCGTAAATCTCAAAAGTAAACACGAAATTACAAGCAGGAAAAAGGCATGCTATTTCGGTCAGTTCACTTTAATCATCCTGCCGGTCTCTATCCCATAATTCACCTTCAAACATAAAAATTGATACCCGGGTCACACTTTTTGACTGAATATTGTTCAATCCCTGATCGAGCAGTTCCCTGCTATGTGCATTGTGAAATAAAAAATAAGAAGTGTTTACCCTGAGGAAGGAAACACCAGTGTTGGCCTGTGCATTTTAAGAGCTGAGATTATAAAAGAATAAACAGCCTGTTCCCCAGTTACCATATGTTATCATCATCCATGACCACTTCGAGCCGGCAATTGTTGTTGCAATTAAAGTCGAGGAGATCGAGAGAGTTACCATAGGCAGTTCGTTTGTAGTAAAGTGAGGTGATATGTTCCTCTATTCCGGCGGCATCTATTTTAAATTCTTTATGGTTGTCTTCCCAAACAACCATTGGAACATCAATAACAGTAAATGAAATGCTGTCTTTTACCGTGCCTGTAAACATCATATCCTGCACACTGATCCAATTGATCTTCTGGTTTTCAAAATCAATATCAATGGCCACGGAACCCTTCCATAACCAATTATCCTGGTCCACAGTATCCCAGGTGGAGATATACAGTTCGCCATTGTATGCCCCCTGTGGAAACCACTGCCATTTCAACCAGCCAAGGGGCTCGTAGTAAACCGTGTCGAGGTAGTCCCATTTGGTATAGGCGTCCACCCAAAGAACAAAACTAAGATAAGGTGGAAGGTTGATGTCGGGGTCTTTCACCCTCAGGTTCAGGTCGAAATTGTCGCTGAGGATGTAAGGGCTTGCTGCATTTTTATTGGTGACCAAAACTAATAATTGCCAGCCATCCGTTTTTAATTGTTTCAGGTGCATCACGGTACAGGCATCGGCGCCACCTCCTATCAATTCAATCTGGGAACTTTTATATTTGAAAACTGAAACATAACTTTTTTCGCCACCTGTTATAGTGGCATTTAAATAAGCATTATCATCGATTTCATCGAAGTTGAGTGTAACCTTAAAAAGTTTGCCCGATAACTGTGGATAAGATGCAGGAAATGTTTTCAGAGTATCGGTGCTGCTGCTGATGCTGAAAGTTCCTGATGCATTGCCCACCAGCATCGAAGGTATAATATCATTGTATATGTTTCCAAGACTTAAAGATTCGAGAAAGTTACGATAGAAGAGCGGGAAGTCCTGGGGAATAATAAGTGCGAGGGCATCAATGGGCTTTTTTTCTTCACGGATGAAGCCGTATAATTGATTCAGGGGAGGCCAGCCATCGGCTGCATACATTTGATCTATTTTTTTGATTAAGCTTGCCATTCCGTATCCATGATAGCCGGGTTCTGTCTGGCCCCCTTTTTCTGCGCCATTAAAAGGAGCCATTTGGTGTCCATTTCTTATCCCGGAAAGATAATCAGGATTGTTTGAAAGCTTTTCTTCAATCCATACGGCTGTGGCTTCATTCAGCCAATGCCAGTCGGGCCTTAATATGGCTTGTGGTATAGCTGCCCGTGGGTCATAAAGCGACTGGGCCAGATGAAGGAATTCGTGACCTGCAGTAATGGCCAGCTGATCAGCATTGCTCATATGGGTACTGTTGAATTCCAGATAGCCATGATCATCGCCCCACCTGGAATTACTATAATACCCGTAGGCTGTGCTGCTGAGTTTTTTTATGGTGACTTTAACAGGCCATTCGGTACGTGCTGAAAGGTCCATGGGATAGGGGCTGTTGATGAGCTTTTCACGGGCTGTGTTGAGCATGGTCAGGAGGCCTTCGGCCTGGGATACCATGCTGACGGGGGTATGGATTCGAAAATATGGGCCCTCTACCACGGTATAGGAAGTTACTACTGTGAGATTAAGGTAGAGGGGTTCGGGAGTGTTTGTTGATTTTGAGGGATCGGCATCGATAGCCGGAATTTCGAATGTATACCATCCCGATTCAATTTGTCCGGTGACCAGGTGATAGGCAAGCTCCAGTGTATCTAGGCTGCTTATGAAGTTGTCCTCGCCTATTGCTAAAAAAATTTCATCCTTCGATTTAACTGCTGCTTTTATTGAAAGGGTGAGGGCCTGGCTAAAGGTGTCCGGAAGGCCTTCGAGTGTGTATAATGGTGTCGATTGGTCATTTTCGAAGGGTTTAATATTTTCGTTTTTTGAAACCTTTAGCTTGTTTATATCAGTAAAGGCCCCGGGAGGGATGACCAGATTAAACTCGGCAGCGCTAAGGGCGCCACCGTTAGCTCCGATGGTGGCTTCGGCCAGGTATACTGTTGGGCTTACGGGATTTGTGTTGTCGTCGTTTTCATCTTTTTTGCAGGTGATGAGGACAATTATTGCCAGGATGCTGATCAACGTAATTTTTTTCATGTTTATCGTTTTAGTAAATAAAAAGATATTAGGGTTGAATGGTATAATGTTGAAATGATTAATACTATTTATTTACAATTCGTGTTTTTTGGCAATCGAATATATTTTATAAATCTCTACGGTATCTTTCCGGCCAATCTTGTGTTGATCAGGCAAATGTAAGAAAAATATGCCCTGATGTCAATATGGTTTGTTCCTTTTTTGTTGTGCATTTAGGTTCTCAAAAATCAAAGTGAATAGTACAGCAGTTTTCATCGTTACAACCTCATCGTTTGGCTTATCTGGCTCATTCCTTATATCAGTGGAATGATCCTGAGTATGGGTGGAGAGACCCCTTTTAAACACTCTGCGCTCCTCCATCGTTTATGCAACTTACTTCCTTAACGACCTGATTATTGACCAGCAAACTCACGACAAGAATTAAAATAATTACCTACCAAAGAATCTGAAGAAATATTTAGGGTACCTCAATCGATATATCTAATGTCCCAATGATTGCTTTCCGCTTTATCCATAGGGTGTAAAAAGAAAGAAATTTATTATTCAGGTAGTTACAAACTTATACTTCCCGTAATTGTTTAATTAAACGGAGTTAAAATTACCTTCCCGGATAGTTTACTTTTATTACACTGACAACATTCAGTTGCGAAAGGCACACCAGGAATCTATGAAAAATTGACTTTAATTTTGGAGACCTTTTTTCACTCCCACTTAAACCGATCCTTACAACACAAGTTTTACAATATTTACAAATCACTTTATTACTAATTCTACGATGAATACACTCAAAACCAGTTTTATTAAAAACGCAATCATTACCTTTTTGATATTGATCAGCTCTGTGGTTTTTGCACAAAGGAACATGATCCAGTTTGAACTGGAATTTTCAACCATTGGAATTGCTGCTACATATGAAGGATTTATAAGCGACCATATGAGCCTGGGGGCTAAATTAGGTCTTTTAACCCTCGGAGCTGAAGCCAACTATTATTTGAAACCAATGGATTTTGATAGCTGGAATTCACACATTGGTGTCAGTTATGACCTGACTATGGCATGGCCTGCCACCTCATTTATACATGGCCCGTCACTATTGATTGGAATTGATCATATTTCCGGTGGTGGGTTTTTCTTCGGGCTGGAAGGAGGAGCTATGTTGGCCAATTATACGGTGGATGAACCCGTAGATTACCGTCCGAAATTTTATCCAATGATAAACTTAAAGCTTGGTAAAATGCTGAAGTAATATCCCTGATTTAAAAATGATCGAAGCAGTTCCCTGGCAGAATTTAGGCCCTTCCTTCAATCTGTCCGGTCGGTGAATATTCTGGCCGGTTCTGGCTGTGCTGTTTCTTCTCCAATTCACTTTTTTGAGAATGCCCTTTTAATATAGGCATAATCGAGGTAATAGAGTACACGTAAAGACAGGGAATTGGTTTGCGGAGCATCAAGGGTTTGGTCGAAAGCCCCGAAATAGTTTTCTGAAGGGGTGTCGCCCAAAGTAATAATGTTATTTTTCCAAACCAGGCTCATCTGGCTGCCAGGGGCAAAAAACCATAAAAACTGCAAGTCGAGGTTGAAGGCGTTAAAATCGATGTCTTCATTTTGATTGTAGTCTACCGGCAAGAGTTTCCCATTCTTCTGTAAGATATAAAAAGTACTGTATTCTACCCTTGACCAGTAATGCCTGGCCCGCAGGTTCAGGGAGATGTCAGTGGTAAAAATGTAGCGGGTTTCGAGCACATTTTCTAATGCAAGTACATCCCTTTGACCAAAATAGATGATTGGGTTTTGTGGTTCATCGTAATGCGTCTTCACCCAACCATAATCCTTGTCCTTATTGGAATATTCTGACGACAACCCAAGTGTGAGACGATCTGATATCCGGTAGCGGGGTTGCAGATTCAACCAGTATTCACCCCGTTTGTTTTCCGGGTGGTAAAAAAAGCCAATTTCGCCAGCTGCGGCAAGCTTTTTACGGGAATCAGTGGAAACCTCCAGGCCACCATCCCAGGATGGTGGCAGGTAAAAGTACCAGCCATCCACACGGGGTTCATAATAATCGTATTTGCCTGAGGGACGATAAGCAATTTCGGCGTAGTATTCCCAGAAGTTCCTGAAAGTCGTTGAATTGTTGATCTCCACATCAATATACATCATGTCATAAGGTTTGTACCGTGTATAGTACTTGGCTTCAAATGCCGTCCTTGAATTGAGGATCTTCCAGACAGGGTAGGTAATGTTGTAGGAGATAATACCCACATTACGGACTTCGTTGTTGCGGTCGAGATAGCCCATGTCGTTGGGATAGTATTTGTTATCGAGGATTTGGGAGGATAGGTCGTACCGCCATTTTCCACCTGGTTTGTAAATATTGAGCCGGGATGTATAACCGAAAGCGGGTTCATCTTCCCTTGCATAAATCTGGCTTACATTCAACAAGCCTTTAAATGCAAGGCTATTGTTCTTGTTTAAAAGTTTAGTCTCAGTACCTGTAACATTGCCGTTGTATTTCCAATCCGGTGTCCAGTAGTTGGTATTGATGAGGGTGATATAGGACTGATTTTTCAGGTTTTGATCCAAAACCAGTACATTATAGTTCGTGAATGGCTGCGTGGATATCCTGCGGGAAGCCCCTGAGAGCGTATCCTGAGCATTTGCCCATGTATTGGTAGTCATCCCGTTGAATACTCCTATTCCCAGTCCGTTACGGTTGCGGCCACTTATTTTGGTGGCATTAATCACCTGCGTAAGGTCAGGATTTTTGGTCACTTTTTCGTAAGGACGGAGGCTATCGTTAACATTATCGTAGCCTTTCGGCAAAGCTCCTACCCGACGCGAATAGAAAATATCACATTTATCAAATAGTTCCGTGCCTTCGGTAAAGAACTGGCGCCGCTCTTCATAGCGTATTTCAAAAGGGGATAAGTTGAGGATGATATCATCCGACTGTACCTGTCCGAAATCCGGCACCAGTTCCATATCGAGCGTAAAGGCCTGGCTGATTCCGTACTTAAGGTCCATTCCTCCGCGTATGAAACTATCCCACCCCTCTTCCCCCGGCCTTTTTTCAAGGTATCCACCTACATAAGGGGCTAGGGAGAGCCGGAGGGGTGGCTTTACCCCATCCAAACCCACCAGGGTGCCATAGTAACGAAATATTTCGTGGGTGTTGTTAGGAACCCATGACCAGGTAGACATCTCCTTACGGCGAGCCAATCGGCGCCACATATTAATGCCCCAGGTCTGTACCTCTGTTTTGGGGAACCGCAGGGCGCTGTAAGGGATAAATATTTCGGCAAGCCAGCCCGAATCGCTGATGGCAGTGGCACTTTGCCATACTGCATCCCACGACGACTCCCTGCCAGTTGATGTATATTTTTTGTCACTTTGAATACCTGTTGGGGTAATTTTAAACTCGAACATTGTCAGGCCGTCGTTATAAGGGAGAATGTCAATGGATAAATAGTCGGTATTGAGCTCGTCGACCTGATCGCGCATGCCCAACTCTGTTAGGATACTATCGGGAGCCGGATCATGCATGAAGGCTCCTACATAAAGGCCGGACTTAGTGTATCCGAAACGGATCTCTGTCGAAAAGGAGGGCCTGGTTCCGTTGTAAGGCGCATATTGGATAAAATCACTGGCCAAAGGGAGCATTGTCCATACCCCCGGGTCAGCCATGCCATCTATTTCGGGAAGCTCTTGCAGGTAGGCGGTTTGAATTGATTTAGGGGAAAAATAAAGGGAGTCCTGAGCCTCACAATGATCAGCCGGGTAGATGAATGCCCATAGGATTAACCAAAATCTCATCTTTTCCAGGAAAGCATACTTTATTCCACTTGTTGTTTGCATTGTCAATGCGTTCATCAAAATCTTTCGCCCGTCCTGTCAACCAGAACGGGATGTACAGGTGTAAAAGTAGAATTTTTTTTAAACCAGACATAAACTTTTAAGAATCCATGTAAAAATTCATTTTTATTTTCCTGGTATAAATTTTTTCGGCGTTGTGTCCTATAAATTTTGAGTAATTCTGAAATATTTTTTAAAAAAATTTCGGAATTTGTTTTTATGTTAAATTTATTTCTATATTTGCGTATTCAAATACTTAAATATAGAATTAATTGAAAAATACATTATTTAACATATCAGAAGGGGCGGCCATAGCACTGCATTGTTTGGCTATCATTGCCACTTCCAATGAAAATTATAATGTAAACCAACTTGCAGACAAGACCAGATTCTCGAAAAATCATCTCGCAAAAGTGATGAACACACTGGTAAAAAATGGACTTCTCGACTCAGAAAGGGGGCCTAAAGGTGGATTTAGGTTAAAAGAAGAAAAACAGAAGGTATCCTTATTTGAGATATTGGAAGTTATCGACGGAAAAATAACCAAATATGAATGTACGGTTAGTTGCCAGGCATGTTATTTTGAAAGTTGTTTGTTTGGTGAACAGCCGGGAAATTTTAGTGCTGATTTTATTCATTACCTAAAAAATAAAACATTGTCGGATTTTATTTTAAAACATTAAAAATGAAAAGAGAAATTATAGTGATAGATGAGGATTTGTGCAATGGTTGCGGGTTATGTGTTCCGGAATGCCACGAAGGTGCTTTACAGATCATCGACAATAAGGCAAGATTGATAAGCGACCTTTTTTGCGATGGATTAGGGGCATGCATTGGCCATTGCCCTGAAGGTGCTTTAACCATCGAAGAGAGGGAAGCCGAACCTTATGATGAAGTGAAAGTTATGGAAATTATGGTAACAAAGGGGCAAAATACAATTACAGCGCATTTAAGTCACTTGAAGGATCATGGTGAATTTGAGTTTTTATCTCAAGCTATCCAATACCTTAAAAAAATAAAATACGATATGGACCTATCAGCATTTGAAGAAAAAAAGGAATCTTCCAAAGAAATCGTGGAAGAGTTATTTGGGAAAAAAGCAAACTCAGGAATACCCCACTCTGGTGTAATGGGAGGTTGTCCGGGCTCACAGGCCCGAGAATTTAATATTGATACTGAACAGGTGAATAGCGCTGGTGCGCAAGCTAATATTAAGGTGAAATCTGAATTACGCCAATGGCCTGTTCAATTGCATTTATTAAATCCGCAAGCCAATTATTTTAGAAATGCGGATGTTGTCCTTACTGCAGATTGCGTCGCCTACTCTATGGGCGATTTTCATAATAAATTTTTAAAAGGAAGAAGCCTTGCGATAGCCTGCCCTAAGCTTGATTCCAATCTTGAAAGTTATGTGTCAAAGTTGACGTCAATGATTAACGATGCCCAAATAAATACCATGACAATTTTAAGAATGGAAGTACCCTGCTGTGGAGGCCTTGTTCAAATGGCACAAATGGCAGCTCAACAAGCTGGAAGAAAAATCCCATTGAAAGAAATTGTGGTAGGTGTTCAGGGAGATGTGTTAAGTGAACAATGGATTTAAACTGTTTTTTAAATGTCGGAATACATTAATAATAAAGAAGGTTATACGAACGACCTGCTTAACTATGCAAAAGGCATTTTGGATGGAAGAAGGGGCTCGGAAATGTATGAAGAATACCGGGAGGCGGTCAAATCTGTAACCCCCGTTGATGTAGTAACTATTGTGGATGAATTGGTAAAAACCGGCGAGGATATTTCGGATATAAAAAGGGCAGTAAATAAAATTCTCAACATTTTTTACGAACCGATTAAAACTTTCGGAAAAGTAGAGGTTGAAAAGAATAGCTTTCTGTATTATCTCATGGAGGAAAACCAGGAGATGGAAAAGAGGATGAAGGATTTAAAAACAGAAATTAAAGCTGTTTTTCAGCAGAAAGATAAGACTGGGGAGCTGCAAAAACGGAAAGATATCATTAAGAGTAAATTGTTGGATTTACAGGAGTATGATAAGCATAACCAAAAAAAAGAAAATATCCTTTTCCCATACTTTGAGAAATTATATCCTGATCATTTGTGTGTAAGTGTGATGTGGTCGATGCATGATGATGCCCGTTCATGTTTTAAAAAACTTATCACCAACCTTGAAAGGGAAAAACCTTCCATTAATGAGTTTAACCAGGAAATTGGCAAACTGTACTTTGCCATATTGCCCGTAATTTTCAGAGAAGAATATATTTTATATCCGATTTGTCAGAAAGTAATTGATCAGCAGATTTGGGATGAAATGCTATTGCAATCAAAAGAAATTGGATTTGCCTTTATAAATGGACCAAAAAACTCACTAAAATCAGAAAAAGTTGAAAAGGTACATGATGGACTAATAGATCTTGGATCCGGGAAACTGAGCATTGACCGGATAAACCTTCTTTTTAATCATCTTCCGGTTGATATCACTTATGTGGATGAAAATGACGAGGTCAGGTATTTTTCTAATCCGAAAAGCCGGCACTTCACCCGATCGAAAGCCATAATCGGCCGGAAAGTTCAAAACTGCCATCCTCCGGAAAGTATTGATGTGGTAAATAAAATTATAGAAACCTTTAAAACAGGTACAAAGGATACCGAAAGTTTCTGGATCCAAATGAAAGGTGAGTTTATTCTTATCCAATATTTTGCTGTAAGGGACACGGATGGGATTTATAAAGGTATAGTAGAAGTGAGCCAGGATATAACGGAAATCCGCGAATTAGAAGGGGAGAAGAGGCTAATGGCCTGAAAGAAACCATTTGATAAAAACTAAAAGTTTAGTATTAAACATTTTTAAAAGTAAATAATATGGAATCAACAGAATTTGGTCACTCAATGATCATGAAGTTTAACGAAAAAGTTGAATATTCAGCTGAAGGAATCGTAAGTAAAAGGGTTTTACAAAAAGAAAAAGGCAATGTTTCCCTGTTTGCCTTTGATAAAGGGCAACAGCTAAGTGAACATTCAGCTCCGTTTGATGCACTGGTGCAGGTACTGGATGGGGAAGGAGAGATCATAATAAATGGAAAGTCACACCATTTACTGGAAGGTGAAACCATCATCATGCCTGCCAACGTAGCACATGCTGTTTTTGCTGTGGAAAAATTCAAAATGCTCCTGACAATGATCAAAAGTGAATAGTCATGAAATTTACCATCTTCCATCACGTATCATACGAATCCCCAGGATTTATCCTTGATTGGATTAAATCCAGAGGCTATACCTGGCAGGGAGTAAAGTTCTACGAAAAAACCGAACTTCCCTCTTTGCATGAGGTTGAGAATTTAATAGTCATGGGTGGGCCGATGAACATTTATGACGTTGAAGAATATTCATGGTTAGGTGATGAAAGGGATTTTATCAAAAATGTTATTGGACAGGGAAAGAAGGTATTGGGAGTTTGTTTGGGTGCTCAATTTATCGCTGATGCACTTGGAGCCAAAGTTTATAAAAATGAGCACACTGAAATTGGTTGGTTTAATGTTAAACTTGATAAAGAAAAACTTCCCCGACAATTTGAAGGGGTATTTCCAGAAAATTTTACAACCTTTCACTGGCATGGTGATACTTTTGATGTGCCTGTTGGAGCAACAAGTTTTATTCATTCAGAGGCCACCTTAAATCAGGCCTTCGTTCTGAATAATGCGGCTGCTTTGCAATTTCATATGGAAATGACAGCTATTGGTGTGAAAGCCCTGGTGGAGCAAAACCAAACACTTTTTGAACAAGAATTACCATTTGTGCAAAAACCCGGACAAATCCTCAATATGAATGAGAAACACCAAATAAATCGTACAATCCTCTTCCGGTTTTTGGATAAATTTTTTGAAAAGTAAATGAAAAGAAAACGCATCGAACGGGAAAAACAGACAGTAAACAGCATGATTGCATTGTATTGCAAAAGGCATCATAAACCAATAGAAAGGACTTGTGATGAATGCAACTCCCTGATTCAATATAGTAATGCAAGGTTAGATAAATGTGTGTTTGGAAGTGAAAAACCGGTTTGTTCTAAATGTCCTGTTCATTGTTATAAAGCAGAAATGCGTGAGAAGATAAGAGAAGTAATGCGATATGCTGGTCCCAGAATGATGTTCAGGCATCCCAGGCTGGCTTTATTGCATGTGGTAGATAAATTTAGAAATAAAAATGTTGACAATCTGGCGAAAAGCCAAAAGCTAAAAACTAATATCCAATCCTAAAAAATAATGAGCGAACTAATTAATAATTCGGAAAAGCGCAAAGAGCTTTTAAAACATATGATCATGCAATTGCATGAAGGGGAAGCACCCGAGGAAGTGAGAGGGCGATTGGTCAATTTAATGACAAAAATCCCTTATAATGAAGTGGTAGAAGTTGAACAGGAATTGATCTCTGAGGGGGTTCTGGATGAGAAGGAAGTATTAAAATTTTGCGACATCCATACCGAAGCATTGGAAGGCGCAATCGACCAGACAGGTGCTAAAGAGGTGCCCTGGGGACACCCGGTGGATACCTTTGGCCGCGAAAATAAGGAGCTTTTAAAAGTTGTGGGTCAGTTGAAGGTTTTGTTTACGAAAGTGAAGGAACTGGATTCAGATGATCAGATTGAAATGTACTTTACAGAAATGAGAGGCTATTTTAACCTGCTTATGGATGTGGATAAACATTACCAGCGGAAAGAAAATCTGTTATTCCCCTATTTGGAGAAATACGGAATAACCGGACCCCCAAAAGTAATGTGGGGCAAACATGATGAAACCAGGGAACTTTTAAAATCTGCCATTAGTGCATTAAAAGTTACGGATGATGTGACTATTGAGGAAGTAAAACCCCTAATTGATTTGGTTTTGTTACCTGCCGTTGAGGCGGTGGCCGATATGACCATGAAAGAAGACGAAATATTATTTCCCATGTCGATGGATAAATTAACAGATGCTGAATGGTATGAGATAGACAGACAGACCCAAGAGATTGGTTATTGTTTGTTCGACCCGAGTATTGAATGGAAACCGGGAGGCATCGAAGAACATGAAGAGAATACAGATGATGGGTATATCCATCTTAAAAGTGGCAGTTTTACGAAAGAAGAGTTAAACGCTATTTTGAATACTTTGCCCATCGATATGACATTTGTGGATAAAGACGATAAAGTGAAATATTTTTCGCAGGGGAAAGAACGGATTTTTCAGCGTAACAGGGCTATACTCAACAGGGATGTTTTATTATGCCATCCTCCATCAAGCGCGGGAATTGTAGAAAAAATTTTGGATGATTTTAGTAACAATAAAGCGGACAGTGCCCCCTTCTGGATCCAAATGGGTGACAGGTTCATACATATCGAGTATTTTCCCCTAAAAAATGATAGGGGAGAATATATTGGCACATTGGAGGTTTCACAGGATTTGACAGAAAAGAGAAAACTTCAGGGTGAGCAAAGGATTTTATCATACGGCAAAACTAAAAACAATGGAAACTAAACTTATTATATCTCCTAAAACACGCGTAGCCGAGCTCCTGGACGCTTACCCGGAACTGGAAATCGAATTGATCGGGATTGCTCCGGCTTTTAAAAATCTTAAAAATCCGGTATTAAGGAAAACAATTGCAAAGGTTACTACCCTAAAGCAGGCTGCCGCAATTGGAAAAGTGCCGGTTGATGAGGTAGTAAATAAATTACGGGAAATTGTCGGACAGGCAAACCTCCTGACAGATTCAGAGGACGAGGGATACATCACTGATAAACCTTTATGGTTTGATGAAGAGAAAATTAAATATTCTTATGATGCCAGGGCCGACATTGCTTCCGGAGGTCATCCACTAAGTAAAGTGATGGGAGATTTAAAGTCGGTTAATAAAGGTGATATTTATGAACTTATAACACCTTTTTTACCTGCCCCACTTTTGGATAATGTTAAGGCAAAGGGCTTCCTGGTCTGGAGTGAAGAAGCAACTCAGGGACTGTATAAAAATTATTTTATTTTACAGGAATAGGTTTCAGATAATTATTCATACAAAGTAAGCCTACACACTGATTGTTGCTAGAAAATTAGACCAGGCTTATTTATATCTGTTATAAATAAAGAATTATAGTAAATAAATACTGAAATTATTATTTAACTTTGTAAATACTGGTTGTAATACAACACAAAAATTAGCAATTAATTCGAATTTGAACAGGGTATATTTCATAATTAATAATAAATATGGTAGTATGAAAACAATATTACTAATTGTGGGTATTTTAATGGCCACTTCACTATGGGCAGATGAAGGAAAAGATATTTTTCAGATAAAATGTGCGGCATGCCACACTGTGGGCAATGGCAGACTGGTAGGCCCCGATTTGCAAGGCATAACAGAAAAACGAAACCAGGATTGGTTAATTGCTTTTATCAAGTCATCCACTGCTATGATCAAAAGCGGGGACGCGGATGCAGTGGCCATATCCAAAGAATACAATGGCCTCTTAATGCCCGATAATCCTTATAGTGATGCACAGATATTGTCAGTCCTTTCCTTTATTGAACAGGGCGGCACAAGTGATGAAAATCAGGTTTCAGCAACGGCTGATATTCTTAGTAATACCACTCCAAATAATATCGAATCTGGTGCTTTGCTTTTTTCAGGTGAAAAACGCTTTACGAATGGGGGTGCTGCCTGTACTTCCTGTCATAGTGTAAAAGATGAACGGATCTTCAGTGGAGGGACCCTGGCTAAAAATTTAACTGAAACCTGGGACATTATGGGGAGTTCGGGAGTGGCTACTATCATTAGAAGTTCCCCATTCCCGGTAATGAATATGGCATACAGCAAACATTCATTAACTGAAGAAGAGGTCATTGACCTGACGGCCTATCTAAAATCGGTAAGCCAGGAAAGGTATTATCAACGATCATCTGATTTTAGCATTGCTTTCGCCATTTTTGGTTTGGTATTTTTTACACTAATTTTTATGGTAACAATTGCTTTGTACTTTAAGCGTAAATCATACCCTGTAAATTATGATATTCTAAACAGGCCTTCAAAAGTTGTTAACTAAGAAAAAATATATTTTATGAGTTGGATCAAAGATTTAATCTCGCCAAAGACCCGCCAATGGGAGGAGTTTTACAGAAACAGGTACCAGCACGATAAAGTAGTACGAAGCACGCATGGTGTTAACTGCACCGGTGGTTGTAGCTGGAACATCCATGTAAAAGATGGAATTGTTGTGTGGGAAACACAGGCCCTGGATTATCCCTTGCTTGAAAAATCCCTCCCACCTTATGAACCCAGGGGTTGCCAGCGTGGTATTTCATTTTCATGGTATTTATATAGCCCCATCCGGGTAAAATATCCAATGATACGGGGTGCCCTTATTGATATTTTTAACGAAGAAAAAGCCAAAACGGGAGATGCTTTGAAAGCCTGGGAAAATATTCAAAACAACCCTGAAACCCGAAAACGATACCAGACGGCAAGAGGCAAAGGTGGACTTAGGCGAGCCCGATGGGATGAGGTATTGGAAATCATAGCCGCTTCAAACATATATACGACCAAAAAATATGGCCCTGACCGAATTGTAGGGTTTTCTCCTATTCCTGCCATGTCAATGCTGAGTTATGCAGCCGGTTCAAGGTTTTTGCAGTTGATGGGAGGAGTAAACCTCAGTTTTTACGACTGGTATTGTGATTTGCCAAATTCCTTTCCTGAGATTTGGGGTGAACAAACCGATGTTGCTGAAAGTGCTGATTGGTACAATTCAAAATTTATTGCCTGTATGGGAGCCAACCTTGGTATGACCCGTACACCGGATGTCCATTTCTTTTCAGAATCCCGTCATAACGGAACGAAGACAGTGGTATTCTCACCAGATTTTAACATGGTGGCAAAATATGCCGATAAGTGGGTTCCCGTTCATGCCGGACAGGATGGCGCATTTTGGATGGCTGTGGTCCATGTTATTTTAAAGGAGTATCACCACGAAAAACAAACGCCTTATTTTATTGACTATACCAAACGATATACCGACAGTCCCTTCCTGGTTGAAGTTGTTGAACAAGACGGAAAACTAGTTCCCGGACAAATGTTGAGGGCTGGGAAGGTGAGTAAATATAAAGACATTGAAAACGGTGAATGGAAGTTTTTAAACATTGATTCCAAAACAGGAGATCTGGTTTGTCCGGGAGGAAGTTCAGGACACCGTTGGGACAGCAAAGACGGCAACTGGAACATGAAGTTCGAAGATGCCGAAACGGGGAAAGTTTATGACCCGATTCTTACTTTGCTTGATAAAAATGATGAAGTACTTCAACTTGATTTTGTTGAGTATGGAAAAAACTTAAGTGCCCAAAGAGGTGTTCCTGTTAAACATATCAAAACCACTGACGGTATTGTAAAGGTTACCACGGTATATGACCTTACTATGGCTCAGTATGGCGTTGATCGTGGGTTGGGGGGCGATTATCCCGGCTCTTACGGAGAGAAAGATGCAGCTTACACACCGGCCTGGCAGGAAATATTTACAGGCATCGGCCCAAAAACAGTCCTTCAATTTGCACAGGAGTGGAGCCGGACAGCTGAATCAACACATGGCAAGTGCAGTATTATTATTGGAGCCGGAATAAACCATTGGTATCACAATAATTTAATCTACCGCGCCGGAACAATGGCTTTAATGCTCACTGGTTGTATTGGCGTAAATGGCGGTGGTATGAATCATTATGTGGGACAGGAAAAACTGGCACCTACCGATTCCTGGGCAACCATTATGTCGGGTAAGGATTGGCAAGGGCCACCCCGTTTGCAGCAAACCCCAATCTGGCATTATATCAACTCCGACCAATGGCGTTATGATGGAAACCAGGCCGATTACAATACGGTACCTAAAAACGATTTATCAGGAATGCACTCGGCTGATATGACTGTCAAGGCGGTCCGCAATGGCTGGATGCCTTTTTATCCGCAATACAATAAAAACAATTTTGAAATTGTAACCGATGCTGAAAAGGCAGGTGCCAAAACGGATGAGGAAATTAAAAAATATGTGGTTGAAAAGCTGAAAAGCAAAGAACTGCTTCATGCTGTGGCTGAACCTGATGAAGAAGTTAGTTTTCCCCGTGTATGGTATATCTGGCGGGGTAATGCAATAGGTGGAAGCGCCAAAGGACATGAATTTTTCTTAAAACATTATTTAGGGACGCATCACAATTCGATTGCTGATGAGGTGGCCGATCAATTTGTAAAAGATATTAAATTCAGAAGCGAAAGCCCGGAAGGGAAAATGGACCTGATCGTCAACCTGAACTTCAGGATGGACACTTCTGCCTTGTATTCTGACATTATTCTTCCGGCAGCTTCATGGTACGAAAAAACCGACCTGAACAGCACCGATATGCACTCCTTTATTCATCCTTTGTCACCGGCTATTAATCCGGTTTGGGAATCGAAAAGCGATTGGGTAATTTTCCGGGAAATTGCAAGGGTAACAAGCGAACTCGCCAAGACCCATTTTAACAAACCGGTAAAAGATATAGTGAATACGCCCATATCGCATGATAGTGCAGGTGAAATTTCGCAGCGCAATATTAAAGATTGGAGCAAGGGTGAATGCGAGCCCGTTCCGGGCAAAACCATGCACGGAATAGTAGTCGTTGAACGCGATTACACCAAAGTTTACGATAAGTTTATCAGGCTCGGACCCAACATGAAGACCGGCCTGGGTGCTCACGGAAGCAGCTACGACAGTACCGATTTTTATGAACAAATGCTCAACGACCGTGATCATGTAAGCAAATTTGAAGGGGTTGAATATCCCTCCATCTATGAAGATGAAGAAGCGGCAAATGCGGTGCTTCATTTATCCAGTCTTACCAATGGTGAATTGGCCCACAGGGCATATAAACGTGCTGAAAAGAAAACAGGCCTGAGCCTTTGTGATTTATCTGAAGGCAACAAAAATGTGAGGATGAGTTATAAAGACTTACAAGCCAAGCCTCACCGTTATCATAACTCTCCGGTTTGGTCAGGATTACTGACTGACGGAAGGGCTTATTCTGCCTTTACCTACAATATTGAACGCCTGGTTCCCTGGAGAACCCTAACCGGTCGTCAGCATTTTTATTTGGATCATGAAGGATACATCAAGTTCGGAGAACATCTGCCAACCTATAAACCATCTCCAAAGCCTGAGGCATTTGGTGAATTACGAATGACTGTAGCCACTGGTAAAGCAAAAATGCTGAATGTACTCACGCCTCATGGGAAATGGCATATACACTCTACTTATGGTGATACATTGAGAATGTTGACACTATCTAGAGGGATGGAGCCTTGTTGGTTGAGTGAGGAAGATGCCGCAGAATTAGGAGTAAAAGATAACGACTGGGTAGAAGTTTACAATGACAATGGGGTGTATTCCACGAGGGCTTGTGTGAGTGCAAGGATCCCGAAAGGAGTATGTTTTGTTTACCACGCCGTAGAACGAACTTATTCAACGCCAAAATCGCAGGTTAGAGGTGGGAAACGCTCTGGTATGAACAATAGCTTTACCCGGGTTCACCTCAAGCCAAACCTTATGGTTGGAGGATATGGTCAGTTTACCTACCACTTTAATTATTGGGGCCCTGTTGGGGTAAATCGCGACACCTTTGTATTAGTACAGAAAATGGACAAAGTAGAATTTTAATAAAAGAAACTATGGATATAAGATCACAAATTGCCATGGTGTTTCATCTCGACAAATGCATCGGATGCCACACCTGTTCGATAGCTTGCAAAAACATCTGGACCGACCGGAAAGGCGCCGAGTATATGTGGTGGAATAATGTGGAGACCAAACCGGGTACAGGATATCCTAGTAAATGGGAAGACCAGGATATATATAAAGGCGGTTGGGATAAAAAAGGTGATAAAGTCAAACTGAAAGGGGCAGGAAAATTCAAGGGATTGAAAAATATGTTTCACAATCCGAATATGCCGGTAATGGATGATTATTATGAACCCTGGACTTATAAATACGAACATTTATTCGAAGCGGAAGAAGGCGATGACCAACCTGTGGCCCGTCCTGTTTCGTTAATTACAGGAGAAACAATCACGCCCAAATCAGGTCCCAACTGGGATGATGACCTGTCGGGAAGCACCAACTATGCAAGAAATGATGTAAATTTTAAAGACCTGACCCCAGCTGACCAGGAAGCCATGTTCCAGCTTGAGCGGATGACCATGCATTATTTGCCCAGGATTTGTAATCATTGTTTAAACCCGGCTTGTGTGGCAGCCTGTCCTTCAGGTGCTATTTATAAAAGGGGAGAAGATGGCATCGTTTTGATCAATCAAAAAAAATGCCGTGCCTGGCGGATGTGTGTAACGGCTTGTCCTTATAAAAAGAGCTATTATAACTGGAGCACAGGTAAATCGGAAAAATGTTTGTTGTGTTATCCCCGGCTTGAATCGGGCCAGATTCCGGCTTGTATGCATTCATGTGTAGGCCGGATCAGATATTTGGGCGTATTGCTTTATGATGCTGATAAAATTGAAGCCGCTGCCGCTAGTAAGGATGAAGATTTACTGAATAACCAGTTGGATATTTATGTTGATCCGTTCGATCCTGAAATAATAAAAGCGGCAAGGGAAAATGGTGTGGCAGATTCTACCATAACTTCAGCGCAAAAATCACCTGTGTACAAATTTGTAAAAAAGTGGGGGCTTGCTTTACCCTTGCATCCTGAGTTCAGGACACTTCCCAATTTATTTTATGTGCCGCCTTTATTGCCTACCATGGCATATGTTGAAAATGGCAGCTATGAAACCACCAGCGAATCGTTCTGGGGAGCCATAGAAAAATCACGCTTGCCGATGAAATACCTGGCAAACCTGTTCAGTGCCGGAAATGAAAAAGTTATTGAAACCGTGTTAAAGAAACTAATGGCCGTTCGATTGCACCGAAGAAATGAAACCGTAGGCGATTTACCCGAAAATGAGATTACTGATCCAATGGGTGAAGTGAAAATGGACAAAGAAACTGCCGATGCGATTTTCAGGTTGACTTCATTACCCTTGTTCGATGAGCGCTTTGTTATTCCGGCAGCACATCGTGAGGAAGCCATGGAGATGTTAGAAAGCACAGCCGATGTTAAAGGAAATCATGGATTTGGATTTAAAGAACCACCGAAAAGAGGATTGTAATATGATTGATCAGATAAACAAATTAGATCATTATAAAATACTGGCTGAAATTTTCAGATATCCTGATGAAAACTCAGGTATGAAAATGAAAGATTTCCAATCCCTGGTTTTGGAGCAAATTCCTGAACAGGCGAAAAAGGTAAAACACCTATTGGAAACTTTCAAAGCAATGAACCTGCTCAAACAACAGGAATACTATTTAAAGACCTTTGATGTGCAGGCAGTTTGCTACCTCGATCTCGGTTATGTGCTGTTTGGAGAAGATTATAAACGCGCCCAGTTACTTGTCAATCTTCAAAACGAACATAAAGTTGCAGGTGTGGATTGCGGAAGTGAACTGGGCGATCATCTGCCCAATGTTCTAATGTTGTTGTCAAAAACAACAGATCCGGATTTTGCAGAAGAATTGGGATTTATTATCACTACCCCTGCAGTTCGGTTTATGCTTACTAAATTTAAGGATGTAAATAATACCTATAAGGACATGTTAGAGATATTGCTGAACTTTCTTCAGCGGGATTTCAAAGGAGAACAACTTGAAGAATATGCCCTACCTGAGCAAACTTTTGAAGGCGCTGGTGATTTTGCCATTCCTTCGGCCAAATCGGTTATTTGTAATACACATTGTAAAAAACATAAAAGCTTTTAATCATGTTCAATAATTTCTTTTTTATTGGTTTGCCCTACGCAGCAATTGTGGTTATGCTGATAGGTACCATTGTCAGGTATTTTCAGTTTGGGTTTAAAGTTTCTTCCCTATCCTCACAATTTCTTGAGAGCCGGGAACTTTTTTATGGAAGCCGGCCATTTCATTGGGGGTTATTGTTTTTGTTTTTCGGCCATCTTATTGGTTTCTTGTTTCCAAGGTCGGTCTTGCTTTGGAACAGTGTGCCCATCCGATTATTAATCCTCGAAGTTGCGGCGCTCGGATTTGGCTTATCTGCCCTTTTCGGCTTATTTTTATTAGTGATACGTCGCACTAAACACAAACGTATTATGGCAATCACTAGCAAGATGGATATTTTTGTGTACGTACTATTATTTACACAAATTATTTCAGGCTTGTGGATAGCTTATTATGCCCGGTGGGGTTCGGTTTGGTTCGCTTCAGTGTTATCCCCCTACATCAAATCAATAGTTATATTGAACCCTGATATAGCGGCTGTATCCGCCATGCCTTTGTCTGTTAAGATCCATATAATTTCTGCCTTTGTCCTTATTGGAATGATCCCATTTACCCGCTTTGTCCATTTTCTGGTTTATCCATTTTCTTACTTGTGGAGGCCCTATCAATATGTCATCTGGAATTGGGACCGGAAAAAAATAAGATCATCTAAAAATTTGGTTAACGGGGTTCGGTCGAAAAATAACTAACACCTGTTTCATCATCAATTGATTATTAAACATTTTATCCTATGTCTCCAAAAGGCCCTTCATTATTAGATTTTAAAAATCCAAGTATTCGAATTTTACACCTTACCTGGATTGCATTTTTTCTAACCTTTGTGGTATGGTTTAACATGGCTGGTGTTCTTTCGCGCATGATTGAACAGTTCGACTGGCTTTCAAAATCAAATGTAAAAGCACTTTTAGTAACCAATGTAGCTCTAACCATTCCTGCTCGAATAATTGTTGGTAGTCTGATAGATAAATATGGCCCCCGAAGAATATTTGCCGGTTTAATGGTAATTATGCTTATTCCGGGTTTAACATTTGCTTTTGGTAACAATTTAACGCAATTGGTTTTATCCAGATTAGCACTTGGTGCAATTGGTGCCGGTTTTGTCATTGGTATTAAAATGACAGCAAACTGGTTTACACCAAAATACATTGGCCGTGCCGAAGGTTTTTATGCCGGATGGGGAAACTTTGGATCAGCAGCAGCTGCCGCTATGGTTCCTTTTGTAGCGGTAAACATTTTGGGAGGTGACTGGCGTTGGTCTTTAGCCATAACCAGCATTGTGACTGCCATTTATGGTGTTATATATTTCTTTGTTGTAAGAGATAATCCTGAAGGTTATGAACCTAATCCAAAACAAAAGAAAGGTGGGGCAATGCCTGTTTCTTCCTATTTTGATTTAGGGCAATATATCTTATGGGAACTTCCCCTTTATGGAGCACTTGGTTTAGTGGTATTTATTCTGCATAAGCAGATGATACATGGTGAAAATATGATAAGCTGGACACAGGTGTGGATTGCCTGGATTGTTCTCGGAATAGTTTATTTAGCTGATGTCGGAAGGATTTTGGCTGCAAATCTTCCACGTCTTAAAGCTGGAGTGCCGGATGAAGAAAAATTTCCTTTTGGCAGTGTTGGGGCTTTGAATACAACTTATTTTGCCAACTTTGGTGCTGAACTGGCTATCGTTTCCATGCTTCCCATGTTTTTTTATGAGGTATTTAGCAATTTACTTTATGAAGATGGCTCTAATATTATGACCTTAACAATGGCAGGATCTGTTGCCGGAAGTTTTGCTTTTATGAATTTAGTGGCTCGTCCTTTAGGCGGGCTATTGTCGGATAAAATGGGAAGCCGTAAAAAAACGATGTTGCTTTATATGGCAGGTATCACTGTAGGTTTTTTCCTAATGGCGATTATTTCAAAATATGGCCCGGTTGGCGCTGACGGAGAAGTTACATTACTACCACAATTTAATACCATTACCTGGTTGGCTGTTTCTATTGCAATTACCATGTTTGCTTCTTTTTTTGTTCAGGGTGCCGAAGGGGCAACCTTTGCCATGATTCCATCTATTAAAAAGGAGATGACCGGTAGAATTGCAGGAATGGCGGGTGCCTTTGGCAATGTTGGGGCTGTCACCTATTTGTTTTTGTACAACTTTATGGATGATAAATCTTTCCTGTTTATGCTTTCCGGCGGTGCATTTATCAGTCTTGGATATTGTTTTGTGATGCTGAAAGAACCGAAAGATGCTTTTGTTGATAGTCTTGATTAAACAGTTTTTATAAAAATAAATTTACGGAATAGAAAATAGGATCTAACCCTAAAATTATAATTATGTCAAAAATTAACCTATCCGTCTGGAACGTAGAAGACAATAATTTCTGGAAGTCAACCGGAAAAAATATCGCAATAAAAAACCTATGGATATCCATTCCCGCATTACTTCTTGCATTTGCGGTCTGGATTATGTGGAGCATCATTGCTACCAAGCTTAAGGAATTCGGGTTCAATTTTGGGATGATATCGCCCGATATGAGCCCTGACGAGATCACCAGCAAACTAAATGAAATTAACAGTTTGTATTATACACTTCCTGCAATAGCCGGTTTAGCCGGGGCCACCTTACGAATCCCCAATTCATTTCTTATATCGCTGGGAGGGGGAAGGAATGTAATCTTTGTTACAACTCTATTGTTATTAATTCCGGCTATCGGAGTTGGTTTTGCTTTACAGGATGTGAATACACCTTATATGACCTTTGCGATTTATGCAGCACTATCAGGATTTGGGGGAGGAAATTTCTCCTCTTCCATGAGCAATATTAGTTTCTTTTTTCCTAAACGTATGCAAGGCACCTCACTGGGTTTAAATGCAGGAATAGGTAACCTTGGGGTTGGCGTAATGCAAAAAACCATTCCCTGGGTGATTGGGTTTTTCCTTTTTGGAGCTATTGGTGCAGATGGGACTAAAATTTATAGCGAAGCCTTGTCTGGTCTTCAAAATGCTGGTTGGGTATGGGTTCCACTATTAAGTTTAGCAACAATTGCGGCATTTTTTGGGATGAATAATGTTATAACCGGAACCCCGAAGTTACCCACAACAATCCAGGGAATTTCCAAAACTTTTTATATGGTTGCCCTTGGTCTTATTGCTGCAGGAATAGGTGCTTACCTTTTAATCAGTTTAAAAGTAAATATGTGGATTGTTTTACCAGTGGTAATTATTTTAACGGTCATGTTGATGAAATATGCCACTCCTGGTGAAATAAAAACGAACCTGAATAAGCAATTTGCCATTTTTCGCAATAAGCACAACTGGGTTATGACTATAATTTATACGATGACCTTTGGTTCTTTCATCGGATTTTCAGCAGCTTTTCCAAAATTAAGCCAGGATATATTTGTGTATACCGATGCAAACAACCCGGGATATGTCAATCCCAATGCGCCTAATTTTTTAATGTGGGTTTTTCTGGGGCCTGTGATTGGCGCACTAATACGTCCCGTAGGTGGTTGGTTCTCAGATAAAATAAACAGTGGTGCAAAAGTAACAAGCATTAGCACAATAGCCCAAATCCTCGCTACCCTGGCAGTGGCTTATTTCGTTATACAGGCTAGAAACAGCGCAACTCCTGAAACATATTGGTGGCCGTTCTTCGGTTGTTTTATGATATTGTTTTTAACAACAGGTATAGGAAATGGATCTACATTCCGAAGCATACCCTATATTTTCAGTAAAGAACAAGCTGGCCCTGTATTGGGCTGGACTGCAGCAATTGCAGCATATGGAGCTTTCATTATACCAAAAGTATTTGGCCAACAAATTGCAAAAGGAACTCCTGAATATGCATTGTATGGTTTTGCGATTTACTATTTTGTTTGCCTCCTGCTAAACTGGTGGTTTTACCAGGGGCCAAAAGCAGAAATTAAGAATCCGTAATAAAGTTAATTTTAGTTGTCGGATATTTCTTTGTGATCGCAAAGCCTAAAATATTATTAAATCAAAGCTGGTAAATTGATATGCAAATATTTAAAAATAGTCTATGAATTAAACCTTTACAATCATGAAAAAATTTACAAAGTTTATTTTATCCTTAGTTTTTATAATCTTTATTACATCTACGGCTTCTTCTCAAAATACAATTGAGATAGCAGGTCAACTTAGGCCCCGCTACGAAATGAGAAATGGATATTCAAGCCTTATGCCTGAGGGCGAACAAGCTTCCAGTTTTATTTCACAGCGTACCCGCCTAAACTTTAACTTCTCAAACGACATGTTTAAAGTTGGGTTTAGTTTGCAAAATGTCAGTGTTTGGGGCGAAAAATCAACCCTGAGTTCAGCCTCCAATAACGGAAATATGTTAAATGAGGCTTGGGGCCAAATGATTTTTAGTAAAAAGCTTTCATTAAAAGTGGGACGTCAGCAAATTGTTTATGACGACCATCGGATATTCGGGAGTGTTGACTGGGCGCAGCAATCCCGGCGCCATGATGCGGCAATTCTAATGATTAAACCACATGAGGATTGTCAAATTGATTTCGGAGTAGCCTATAATGCTATGAAAGAATCCAATTTTAAAGAGTATTATATGCTTAATAATTACAAAGCCCTTCAATATTTGCACTGGAACCGGAAATTCAATGATTTTGGGGTAAGTCTCCTGATCCTAAATAATGGCCTGCCTTACCGGGATTTTAGTGATACCACAAGTTCGGGAAAGGTAAAGGAGAAAATAGCCTATAGCCAAACCCTGGGTACCCGTCTTTCCTATGGAAATGAAAATATTAAATCCAATGCTGCATTTTATTATCAAACCGGCAAAATTACATCTGATACTTCGGGCGATGGCATTATGGAGTCAACCAAAAAAATTTCTGGTTTATATTTAGCTGCTGATGTTAATTTTGCCCTGGGTGAATTATTTACATTAGGTGCGGGTTTCGAATATTTAAGCGGTAACAGTATGAAAGAACCATCAGATAAAGACGAAGCTTTTAAACCGCTTTATGGAACAAATCATAAATTCAATGGGTTTATGGATTATTTTTACGTTGGGAATCATATGAGCTCGGTTGGATTAATTGACGTATATCTTCCCATTAAGTTTAAAAAGGATAAATTTACAGTTCAACTAATTCCTCATATTTTTTCAAGTGCCGCCCAGGTTTATGGTTTGGACGAAAATGGAACAATGAAGGACTTTGACAATATACTCGGTACAGAATTAGATTTGGCATTAGCCTATAAATTTAACGAAAGTGTTACTTTCTCTGCCGGTTATTCACAAATGATCGCAACCGAAACCATGGAAATCATTAAGTCGCAACCCAGGCCTGAAAACTTGAACAACTGGGCATGGGTAATGATCGACATTAAACCAACATTTTTTAAATCTAATAAGGATAATTAACTATGAGTGGGTACCTTAAGAAACTCATTCCTCCAGCTAACTGGCGGATTCCAGTAACAATCCTAAACGGCATTTTGGTCGGATTGGCTTTGTATATTTTTAATATTTCAAATGCTGTTTCTTATTTGTCTGACGAATCTGAAACCTGCATCAATTGTCATGTTATGAACCCGCAATACGCCACCTGGAATCACAGTTCACATAGGGAAGTGGCTACATGCAACGATTGTCATGTGCCCCATAATAATGTTTTTAACAAATATTATTTTAAAGCCAAGGACGGCCTAAGGCATGCAACAGTTTTTACCATGCGTGCTGAACCACAAGTAATTTTTATTAAGGAAGAGGGCAAGGAAGTAGTACAAAATAATTGCATTCGATGTCATGATAAATTGCTTACCAATAATGTAATTGTTGCCAGGCTTGATCGTTCGAAACATTTTCGGGAAGATCGTTCCTGTGTTGAATGTCATCGCCATACCCCACATGGCACAGTCAATAGCCTTGTGGCAGTTCCTAATGCTTTAATACCAAAGCTTGAAAGCCCGGTTCCCAAATGGATGAATAATTTAATGAATAGCAATTAACAAATCAAATGATAAATTAAAATGGAAAAAACAAAAAACAAAACGAGGTACACCTTTTACTGGATACTGTTTATCGCAACAATCATTGTTGTTTTTTTACTGGGTTTGCTTTCCTCTTCGATTATGGAAAGAAGGACAGAAACATCCTACATATATAAACCCCAGGTAAAAATCAATAACTGGGAACCAAGAAACGATGTATGGGGTAAAAATTTCCCTAAAGAGTATCAATCGTATATGAAGAATTCAGAAGGGGATTTCAGAAGCAAGTACAACGGCAACGCAATGATTGATATGCTAGAGGTGGACCCCCGTTTGGTAGTATTATGGGCAGGTTATGGCTTTGCAAAGGACTATAACCAGGGGAGGGGCCATACCCATGCTGTTGATGATGTAGTGAACACCCTGCGAACCGGAGGCCCAACCGGCCCGGATGATGGACCCATGCCGACAACCTGCTGGGCTTGTAAATCGCCCGATGTTCCGCGAATGATGAATGAAAAAGGCATTGCTGAATTTTATACCGGTAAATGGTCGCGTCTGGGGGCGGAAATTGTGAATCCCATTGGTTGTGCTGATTGTCATGAACCCAACTCAATGAACCTTCAAATATCCAGGCCTGCATTAATAGAAGCTTTTGAGCGGATGGGAAAAGACATTACAAAAGCTTCTCATCAGGAAATGCGCTCACTGGTTTGCGCTCAGTGCCATGTAGAATATTATTTCAATAAAAAAACGGTTGAAGGCGCGGCTTATCTTACCTTTCCCTGGGACAATGGGTTTTCAGCTGAAGCCATGGAAAAATATTACGACGATATGGAGTTTTCTGATTGGACCCATGCAATGAGCAAAGCCCCCATGTTAAAAGCCCAGCATCCGGGCTACGAAGTATACATGACCGGGGTTCATGCTGAACGGGGTGTATCTTGTGCCGATTGCCATATGCCTTACATTTCTGAAGGAGGGCAGAAATTTACCGACCATCATATTCAAAGCCCGCTGAACAATGTATCCAACTCCTGTCAGGTTTGTCATCGTCAGGAAACAGCCCAATTATTAAAAGATGTTTATGAACGGCAGGACAGGATAATAGAAAACCGGGACAAATTGGAGGAGTTGATTGTACGTGCTCATGTTGAAGCTAAAAAAGCCTGGGATTTGGGAGCCACTGATGATCAGATGAAAGGGATTTTAACGGATATCAGGCATGCCCAATGGCGTTGGGATTATGCAGCCGCCAGCCATGGAGGCTCATTCCATTCTCCGGTTGAAATCGGTAGGGTGATCGGAACGGGTATCACCATTGCGCAGGAAGGGCGGATTAAACTCGCCCGTTTGTTTGCCGCACTCGGGTTTTATGGGGAAGTTCCTTATCCTGACATCACCACAAAAGAAAAAGCCCAGCAATTTATCGGACTACCGATGGATAAGTTAAAGGAAGAAAAAGAAACCTTCAAGCAAAACCTCTTGCCAAAATGGATGGAAGAAGCTAAGCAAAGGGAAGAAGGCTGGGGCGTTTCTTATAATTGATTTTTTAGTAAAGCTTTTTCTGCAAGGCATTAAACAAATGTAAATAAAAAGGCTTGCCGGCTTTTCAAAACCTGGTAGGCCTTTTTGTTTTTAACCCGCTTAGCGCTTCCATAGCGCTTAGCGGATATTCAGAATGCGCTTAAAGCCCGGGTAAAATTTAAGTTAGATTTAATATAATAGTTTAAATTCCTTCTTTGTATTTTTAAGCCATGAAAAAGATCATTCCATTAATCGCTCTTTTGTTGCTGAATATGTGTTTATTTTCGCAACAAGCTGATCAAAAAATTGATACAACAATGAAAAAACAATTCCTCGGGCTAAGAACATGCCTGTATGTTGTTCCGGATTTAAACGAAGCCAAAACCTGGTATACCAAAGCTTTTGAAACAAAGCCTTATTTTGATGAACCATTTTATGTAGGATTCAACATTGGGGGCTATGAATTAGGATTATTGCCGGAAGAGAAGGATTACAGCGAAAGGACCGACAATGTAGTTATGTATTGGGGTGTTGTGGAGGTTGAGCCCGTTTTCGACCGGCTGATTTCAATCGGAGCAAGCTTGCACGAGGAGCCACATAGTGTGGGTGGCCCTTTAATTGTTGCCTCAGTGAAAGACCCCTGGGGGAATGTGATAGGGCTCATTTACAATCCTGCCTTTAAACTACCTGAAGAAGAATAAACCTGATGATGCATGACGGATGTTGAATCCTACATCTATGGCTTTGAAGGCACACAGCGTGAGATATTGATTTATCTGCATCACTATTTTATTGATGAGTTGAACCTAATCTGTAAGATGCGTTATAAGATTCCTTTTTATGACCAGAAGAGTTGGATTTGTTATTTGAATGCAATAAAGAATGGTCATGTTGAATTAGGCTTTCCCAGGGGAAATGAACTTTCCAATGAGCAAGGAATTTTAATTGTTAAAGATCGCAAGATGGTTCGTAGCCTCATCTTTGAAAATGTAAAAACAATCCCCTTCCAGCCGCTGACCGAAATTATGCATGAAGCATTATTACTCGATCAGGTAAAACCATATTCTTTTAAAAACAGGAATTAATTTAAGCTTGTGCAATAATTTTTATTTTAATTCCAATGAGATTAGATATGTCTCAAGGTAATATTACTTTTGCCCCAACTCAACACTTCTTATGTGTTTAAAACTGATGTAAAATACCGTGATATCTGGAAGATCGCTTACCCGATCATCCTTGGGAGCATTGCCCAAAATCTGCTGAATATTACCGATACGGCCTTCCTGGGAAGGGTGGGGGAGATTGAGTTGGGTGCAGGTGCCATTGGTGGTGTTTACTATTTTGCCATTATCATGTTGGGGTGGGGTTTCGGGATAGGAACCCAGATAATAGTTGCCCGGCGCAATGGAGAGAAAGATTTTCCGGCTATCGGGCGAACCATCGATCATGGCTTATATTTTATGGTGCCTTTGGCCATCCTCATGTTTTCATTAATGAAGTTCCTGTCGGATGACTTCCTTTTTGTCATGATGAAATCGGAGGAGGTAAAGCAGGCCACATCGGAGTATATCAACTGGCGGGCATATGGAATATTTTTCGCCTTCATCAATTTTCTTTTCCGGGCATTTTATGTAGGACTGGGTAAAACTAAAGTGATCACCTACACCACCACCTTGATGGCGATTGTTAATGTGGTGCTCGATTATTGCCTGATTTTCGGCCATTTCGGATTCCCGGAAATGGGTATTGCTGGAGCTGCCCTGGCTTCGATGATAGCCGAATCGACAGCAACACTTTTTTTCATTGTCTACACCCGATTTGTTTTTTCCTCCAAACCTTACCACTTGTTTCATTTCAAGCAGTTCGATCCGAAGCTTTATTTCCGGATCATCCGTGTCTCGTTGCCAATTATGGGTCAGAATTTTCTATCACTGGCTACCTGGTTGATATTTTTTCTACTGGTTGAAAAAATGGGTGAGCGCCAACTGGCTGTTTCCAACATTATTCGCAGCTTTTATTTTGTGTTGATGATGCCGATGTGGGGCTTTGCCTCTGCCACAAGTACACTGGTGAGTTTTTTAATGGGCAGCAAAAGAGATAATGAAGTGATATCTCTTGTTTATAAGGTTATGGTTCTATGTCTGAGTGGTGTCGGATTTATGGTGCTGCTTGGCCTTCTTTTCCCGCATGAAGTCGTGCGCATCTATACCAATGATCCGGCATTGATCGAAGCGTCTTTGCCTGTGGTCTACATTGTGAGCCTCGCTGCTTTGATGCTCTCTGCTACTTTCATATTCTTTAATGCAGTTTCAGGGACAGGGAAAACACTCGTATCTTTCCTCATAGAAGTAATCACACTGACCCTTTATCTGGGTTACATTTGGTTTATCATCGTGGTATACCAGGGAAACATTTCAACCGTATGGACATCCGAATGGGTCTATGCTACACTGTTAGGGTCGATGTCTTTCTTTTACCTGAAATCAGGGAAATGGCGGGGGAGTGTGGTTTGAGAGCTATTTAGGCTTTAAACCCGCTTAGTACTTTCAAAGCGCTCAGCGGGTATGTCCAGATTTGAACAAATGCCTAAAATGCCGGTTTCATTTAAGTCTGAATTAACAAAAACAGGCTGACTTTAATCTATATCTATCCATGAACTTTACTTATTGGAATCCTAGACTTTTATTGTGGTTTATTCTACTTTCCTTTATTCAATTTTCATGCACTCTCAACGAAAAGAATAATAAGCACGAGGAAACCGAACAAAGTCCGTTATTTACAAAGATGACATCCAATCAAAGCGGAATAGAGTTTACTAACCAAATCCATGAAGATTCAATCTATAATTACTTTAATTATCCCTATATCTATAATGGAGGAGGAATAGGAGTAGGTGACATTAACAATGACGGACTGCCTGATCTTTACTTTACGGGTAACCAGGTCCAGGATGAATTGTACCTCAACGAGGGTAACTTATCTTTCCGGAGGATTACCATTGAAGCCGGAATAAAGCATAGTGACGGATCGTGGCATACAGGGGTGCTTATGTGGGATGCCAATGCTGATGGGTTTTTGGATATTTATGTTTGCCGGTCGGGTAAGAGTGACTCACCCGATATCCGAAAAAATCTCTTATACATTAACAATAGGGATGAAACATTTACTGAATCAGCTGACATTTATGGGTTGGATGACAATGGATACAGCACTCAGGCATATCCGTTTGATTATGATAAAGATGGCAACCTGGATTTATATGTGGTAAATCATCGTGTAGATTTTATTAAAAACTCCTATTATGATTTTGAGGACGATAAAATTATCGACTATTCCAGCAGCGATCATCTATACAGGAATAATGGAAATAATACTTTTTCAGAAGTAAGTATTGAAGCGGGAATCCAGAACAAAGCCTGGGGACTCAGTGCTTCAGTTGGTGATTTTAATAATGATGGTTGGGAAGATATATATGTGGCCAATGATTTCCATCAACCTGATTTTTTATACATCAATAACAGGGATGGTAGTTTTTCTGAAAATTTAAAAGCATATTTCAAACACACTTCCTTTTATAGTATGGGATCTGATTTGGCAGATATGAACAATGATGGCCTTGCGGATTTGATCGTTTTGGATATGGTTTCTGAAAGTCACCTTCGGTCGAAACGGATGATGGCCTCCATGAATACCGATAATTTCAGAACCCTGGTTGAGAATGGATATCACTATCAATACATGATCAATACCCTTCAACTGAATAATGGGATTGGCCCTTTCAGTGAGATAGGCCAGTTGGCCGGTATCTCTAAAACAGACTGGAGCTGGGCCCCACTTTTGGCCGACTTCGACAACGACGGCTGGAAAGACCTTTTTGTTACGAACGGCATTAAAAAGGATGTAACGGACAATGATTTCAGGATAAGTATGGAGAAAGAGTTAAAAGAAAAAGGGAGTATGTCATGGAAGAAGGCTACCCAGGCTCTGCCGTCAGCAACCATTCCTAACTATATCTTTCAAAATAGCCACAAATTGAAATTTAAAAATCAAACCATGGAATGGGGAATATCTGAACCCATCAATTCCAATGGCGTTGCTTATGCCGATTTGGATTTGGATGGTGATCTGGATGTGATTGTCAATAACATGGAGGCACCATCAAATATATATCAAAACCTGAAACAGGAAACGGAAGCAAGTAATTTTATCAGTATAAGATTGAATGGGCCTTCTTCCAATCCTTTTGCAGTTGGATCAAAGGTTAAGATATACTCAGCGAAACAAATGCAAATGCTTTCATTATATCCATCCAGGGGATTTCAATCTTCGGTTGAATACATGCTTCACTTTGGGATAGCATCAAACTGCCAGATCGATAGTCTGATAATCGAATGGCCAGATGGCTTTGTTCAAAAAATGGGAAATATTCAAGTCAACCAGATGCTGGAAATTGAATATGATTCGAATGAATTTTATACAAGCCCTATTAATTCAAAGGCAAAGATTGGCCTATTTATCGATTATACCAAAAATTTAGGTGTTAATGTTAGACACATTGAAAATGATTTTGATGATTTTACCGAAGAAGTATTATTGCCACATAAGCAATCCGAACTTGGCCCTTGGTTAGCTGCGGGTGATATTAACCAGGATGGTTTGGAGGATTTTTATTTAGGCGGTGCTTACCTGCAAACCGGGAAATTATTTCTGCAGCAAACAAAAGGAACATTTATCCTGGCTCCATCTCAACCCTGGAGCGCTGAAATTGAGTTTGAAGATTTGGATTGCCTGTTTTTTGATGCAGATCAGGATGCCGACCTTGATTTGTATATCGTAAGCGGTGGTGCCGAATATTATCAAAATGACCCGCACTTGCAGGACAGGCTTTACATCAATGATGGCAAGGGGAATTTTGCCCGTGATACTAAAGCTCTACCAGAAATGTGGGTAAGTGGGTTAAGTGTCAGTCCTGGTGATTTTGACCAGGATGGCGATATTGATCTTTTTGTTGGTGGAAGACTGGTTCCCGGATTATACCCCCTTGCTCCCAGGAGTTTTTTACTCGAGAATAATAATGGAATATTTCGCGATGTGACTGAAATATATGCACCCTCTTTAACGAACCCTGGCCTTGTAAGTGATGCTCTGTTTACGGATGTTGATGGTGATGATGATCCAGATCTTTTGGTAATCGGGGAGTGGATGCCTGTTAGTTTATATGAGAATCAAAACGGACGATTTACAAATATAACCAATGAAATGGGCTTGTCAGAAAGCTCAGGATGGTGGAGCAGGATAGCTCCCGTGGATTGGGATTTGGACGGTGACACCGATTACATCATTGGAAATATAGGTGAAAACAATAAGTTCAAACCGGGGGAGGATCGTCCCTTATATGTCTACTTAAACGACTTCGACCATAATGGTTCGGTGGATATGTACCTGGCGAAAGAATCCAATAATGTAAAATTGCCTGTTAGGGGAAGGGAATGTTCATCTTTGCAGTTGCCGGGTATAGTAGAAAAATTTCCAACCTATAATGACTTTGGGCTGGCGCAACTAGAAGATATTCTTGGCCCGGAGGAAATGGCAAAAGCCTATGTTCTTGAATCAAAAGTATTCAGCAGTTGTATTCTTATGAATGACAATGGTAATTTGCATTTGCACCCCCTACCTGCTGAGGCTCAGTTTTCACAATTGAATGGAATAATAACGGAAGACTTTAATGCTGATGGATTTCCTGATTTATTAATCGCCGGAAATAATTTTGGGACTGAACCTGAAACAGCCCGGTATGATGCTTCCAATGGAGCTTTGTTTTTTAATGACACGAAAGGGGGCTTTAATTATGTTCCTGTTTTACAAAGCGGCTTTTTGGCAACTGGTAATGTAAAATCATTATTAAAAATTGATTTAGGAAATTCTAAAAATAAATCCATAATATTGGTTGGGAATAATAATGGCCCTTTGGGTGGTTTTATTTATCAAACTATTCCATAAGTCTCACCCCCACCCCAGGATCGAACCCAGGGCAATGGAATATTGCCGGGCGACTTCTGCCTTGAAGGAATGGGACAGATTAAAATTCACCAAATTAGTATGAAATACCTGCTAAGTGAACTTTCAAGATTTGAACTCCAGGCGGGTCCGGTACGTATTAACTTTGATTAAATATCGAACTTTCCAACAGCCTTCTCACATCCTTCCCAATTAATATTGATATTTGAATCGCTGTATAAATAATCCTCGGGAGTTATATGGTCTGGAAAGCCTTTCCAACCAGCTAAAGGCCCGAAGAAATCACCAGCTTTAACGTTTTGATCCATTGCCGCCCGGATAATTCCGGTTGCACCATCTTCTGCTGTCTGAGCCTGTGCCATTAAACCACTGTTACTTTCCATTCCTCCGTCAGCCGCTGTTGTGACTTGCAGTTTGGTGAGTGCAAGGCCGGGATGAGCCAGAAGTGGAATAACATTGGTAATGCCTTTCTCTTCGAACTTCTTTTTAAGTCCATAGGTAAATGCACAATTTGCCAGTTTTGTTTGATGATAACGCTCCCAGCGGGGGCCTTGAAAACCTGCGTTCGCCTCATCCGTACCATTGCCTCCCAGATTTCCACCATTTTTCTCAAAATATTTCAATTCAAGTGGGCCACCTAATCGTGCCATGGAAGAATGATTTACTATTCGGGCTTCCTTGCTTTTCCTCAGAAGTGGAAACAGCTCTTTGGTAATTAAAAAATGAGAAATGCAATTGGTTTGCATCTGTACATCATAACCATCTATCGTGGCTTCATCTTTAAGTGCCATCACTCCGGCGTTATTCACCAGTACATCTATATGTGTATATCTGGATTTAATGATCTCCATAGCAGATCTGATGCTACTAAAGTTTTGAAGATCACATGCAATGGGGTCAAATTTTCCGGAAGGAACCGATCCAGTAAGTTGTTTGTAAGAATCTTTTGACCTTTCACTTTCACGGTTCAAAAGGATTACGGTTGCCCCTTTCTTAGCAACTTCCCTTGCACATACATAACCTGTTCCACTGGTAGTTCCGGTAATTACTACTACTTTATTTGTCATATCCTGAGAGTGATTATTAATCACAGTTTCAAGATGTTCAGTTTTAATTTGATTAATCATATTTGAATTGAGTATTTGGAAGACTAATTAGTTAATACTATTTCACAGTATTTATTAATTAACATTTAGCAATGGTATTTGTTTTGAAAAATTTAAGATTTTGTACCGGCCAGAGTCTAAATCAAGACACAGTAAGTATAACAACGAGTTAACGGATAGGTGAATAAGGGATTCCTAAAACGGGATGTCGAATATTGGGATTAGCGATCTATAAAACTCTATTATACTTCATCATTCAATGTTTATTTTGGTATGTTTATGATTTGAATTTATCATTTCATAGGTTCCTGCATGAGAGAGAGGAAAAAAATATTAGAAATTGCTAATAAGGTAAATCCTGTATTTTAAATAAACCCACCGAGCCTATCATAAGTGCTTATTGATTTTTTATAAGTTGCTTTGTGGCCTCCTCGACCAAACTTACCGGTAGATTGCAGGTTTTGTTTTTACATACATAAATTCTTGTCTGATCTTCTACATATCTATTTTCCAGAAGTGGCAGGTACTCTTCTTTTTCACTTCCGGCAAAAAGTACAAAGGGGATAAATTCATTATTGAATTCCTTTCTTAATTGCAATGCTTCCTTTCCCATTATCACCACTTCGAAGGATTGATCCAGTTGCCAAAAGTACAGGCGGCCCCAGTTGGCATAATAGGGACTTCCCTTTTCAACCTGCTGTTTTACCTGGTTAAGCATTTTATTTGATTTTTCAATAAACCCATTGTTTTCAAACAGCAACCCCAGCTTATAAAGCGCGTTAGCCATTACCGAATTTGAAGAAGGAATTACATTGTCGGGAATTTCCATCTTGCGGGCAATAAGTTGTGGGTCGGTATCTGAAGTATAATAGAACATATTATCCGTCTCAGAATAAAAATGAGAAACAACATAGTCGGTAAATTTTTCTGCATGAATAAGCCATTCCTCTTCAAAACTAACTTCATACAATCCTATTAATGCTTCAATTACCAAAGCATAATCATCCAAAAAGGCATTAATGGATACTTTATCATTTTTATAAATCCTGTTTAAACGATAATCCTTATCGGTGTTTTTTTCAAGGATGTGTTGCATCGCTGTTTTTGCCCGAGTTAAATATTCGGGATTACCTAATACTTTATAGGCATCAATATATGCAGTAACCATAAGCCCGTTCCAGGCCGTAATGCACTTATCATCCAAACCGGGCCTGATCCGTTTTTCCCTTTCTTCGAATAACTTTTTTAACGAAAGATCAAATTTGGTTTCTAAATCAGTTGGTAATAAATTTTTCTGTCTGGCAAATTCCTCCAGTGATTTTGTTGCGAAAAGTATATTTTTATTATCCTCCCAATTTCCATTTTGTACAAGTCCAAAATAATCAGCAAACAGTTCTGTATCTTCCCCCAGTATTTTATTTACTTCTTCATATTTCCATACATAAAATTTTCCTTCTTTCCCTTCGCTATCTGCATCGAGTGAGGAGTAGAATAAACCGGAAGGATCACTTAGTTCCCTGTTTGAAAATTCAATAGTTTGTTCAATCACTTTTTTATAAAGCGGCTCTTTGGTTAATTGATAAGCATAGCTATACAAACTGATGAGTTGGGCATTATCGTAAAGCATTTTTTCGAAATGGGGGACTTTCCAGTATTCATCTACAGAATAGCGTGCAAATCCACCTCCGATAGGATCGTAAATTCCACCATGGGCCATCCGGTCGAGTGTGATGGTAATGGCTTCGAGAGCTTTTTCGTCATTCGTTAAATAATGGTATTCAAGCAAAAACCGAAAACCGGCTGCCAAAGGGAACTTGGGTGCTCGTTTGTACCCACCCCAGTCAAAATCAATATTTTTTATCCAGTTATTAAACCCACCTTCCAGGTTTTCAATTGTATAAGCTGACCCATCAGAAGATAATGCAGAAAGCTCGTTGTCACTGATTCCCCTTGTAATCTGGCTGGCCACATCAAAAAGCTTTTGAGGGTTGTCCATATAGATCATTTGTACCTGGGTAAGAATGTCGATCCACTTTTCTTTGGGGAAGTATGTACCGGCAAAAACCGGCCGGCCATCAGGCAGGGCAATTATATTTAATGGCCATCCACCGGAGCCATTGGTGATCATGGCTGCCTCCATGTAGATCTGATCAATATCAGGCCTTTCCTCCCGGTCAATCTTTACCGAAACATATGATTCATTCATAATCCCTGCAACAAGTGAATCTGAAAACGATTCCTTTTCCATTACGTGGCACCAATGACAGGCAGCATACCCAATACTGATGATCATCAGTTTGTTTTCTGACTTTGCCCTGTCCAATGCTTTATCCCCCCACGGATGCCAGTTAACCGGGTTATGGGCATGATGTAATAGATAAGGACTGCTTTCATTTATTAATTCGTTGGTATACATATTTTTACTTGTTATAGTCTGGTTGCATGATTGAAGAATAATCATTGAACAAATTAAAAGGAAATATAAATTTATATATTTAAAGTGCATAGAATAGGTAACAATATTTTAGAATAAAAGTTAGGTTATTAATAATGAATCTTTATCATTCACCTGTATGATAAATAACGAATTTGATAGAACGATTATTTATTTTGTTTAGTTATCTCCTCTTTTAGTACTTTCGCTAAGTACAAAAACGCAACTCAAATTTTGTAATAATTATTTTAGGGGTTAACTTTCTAAGTATGCAATCTATTAGCCGCATACACAGGTTGATATTTTATTTTTACATAAAAAATCTGCATAAAGGGGTTACTTTTTCATTTTACAATGGATTTTTATGAAAAGGGGTATTAAATTAGGAAATATTGAAATTGTAGAGGGACTTACAAGGGGAGACGAAAAGGTTATAAATTTCCTTTATGATACCTATTTTGAAAATATTAACCGCTATGTCAAATATAATTCGGGAAGTTCAAATGATGCAGAAGATGTTTTTCAGGACGCATTATTACTTGTGTATCAAAAAATTGTTCATGAAAATGTAAAGATACATGATGGATTTAAAGCTTATTTTTTTGTAGTATGTAAAAATATATGGGCCAAAAAGCTTAGTCGACGAAAAAACTATAAACGAATTATAAATGAAATATCAGCGAAAGAAATCAATTTTGAATCCTTTGAAAAATCAATGGACACCATGGAAAGAAAAAAACTTTATCTGGATCATATTGATATGTTGGGCGACAGGTGTAAAGAGCTGATCAGGCTCTCTGAGGGTGGGAAAAGTTTGAAAGAAATTGCTGAAATTCTAAATATTGAAAGTGTTAGCTATACAAAGAAAGTAAAGTATAAATGCAAGGAAAAATTAATGAAAAGTATCAAAAGTGACCCAAGATTTAATGAACTTTCAAAAGACAACTAATATGGAAAGATATACCGAAAGTGTGGACAACTTCCTATGTGGAATGATGTCGCCACAAGAAAATGAAATTTTTCTTAATGAGGTTGAGAATAATGAATCCCTTAAAAAGGAACTTCATTTTCAGGAAGAACTTAGAAATACAATCAACGATGCTGGTTTTGTTACCATCAGAAATGTTTTAAATAAGCGAAGGACAGCCAAAAATCCCTTCCCTTTCAAAATTCCATACAATCAAAAAAGAGGGAAATATTATATTTATGCTGCTGCAGCCAGCCTGGCACTGCTCATTGCATCAGGTCTATTGTACTTTTTTCTTAATGGTCAGATAGTGGCACCAGAGCAGATTGCACAGAAATACTATAAGCCAGCCTACTCTATTCACGATTACAGATCAATTGAAGACCAGGACTTATCGGGAAATAATGAGGCTTTTTCCCTATATAATAATGGTGAATATGCCAAATCCCTTGAACTCTTTTTATTATTTGAGAATAAAGTGGTTTCCAATTTCTATACAGGGATTTGTTATTATGAACTCCATGATTACAGAATGGCAGAACAAAGTTTTAACTATGTTTACATGGACCAAACGAATTTATTCATTGAGCAGGCTGAATGGTATCTGGCCCTGACTTATTTGCAACAAAATAAGGTTACTGAAGCAAAAGAGATTTTCGGCCGCATTAAAGCTTCCAAAAGTCCGTTTGCATTGCAGTCCTCTGAGATTTTAAAAAAGCTGGATTAGGATTTTTTCCGAAGAAAATATAGGGTGATTATACCGATTAAAACAAGGCCAATAAGGGATATAATCATTTTCATTTTGCTGCCTTTAATAGGGCTTACATCCCCAATAATTACATAAGCACTCCAATAATATGGATGGGCAAATACCAGATCAGATCCTGAAATAAATACTAGTTTCGATTCTTGTAATGCTTTGCTTTTTCCTTTTTGAAGGGATGAATAATATCCTTTCATTATTTGGGATGAAGAGGCATCATTTACCTTCCAGTGGGTTATCAGCAATGAGGGTACACCGGCAAACAGAAAGCCCCTTGCCATATTCATAATACCCTCACCTTTTCTCAGGGTCCCTGACCCGGTTTCACAGGCGCTTAACACAACCATGCGGGCATCTAATGCTAAGTCATAAATCTCATAAGTATTTAATAAACCGTCCTCGTTCGGATCATCGTTTTGTGAAAAAATCAGCTTCGACGACATGGGGTCTTCATCATCCAGGATAGTATGCATAGCCAGGTGCAATATTGAAAAGTTTGAAGCATTGTTTTTGAAATTTCTTTCTGTAGCTGATGAATCAACATAAATTTTCCCCCCGACTAGCTGATGAATTACTTCGGCTTCGTTTTTTGTGAATTTTAAAATAGGAAGATGGCCAAATTTGGTTGAATCGTTATTTCTGCCATTAATCCTATATGAAGGTGCCATCACCAGGGCTTTATTTATCAAATGGTTGAGTTTAGTTATGAAGCTATTAAGAAAAAGGCTTGAAGAATAATGATAAGAAATGGGGTATTCTTTTACCATATACGGAAGTTCTCTGAAATTTTTAAAGCTTTCGTTATAAGGGGACGTAATCAATGATTCGAAAGGCAGATAACCAAGCACATCGTCTGGGATAATAATCAATTCTTTGTTTTTGATCAGGCTTTCAACGGGGCCAATAAGCTTTTGATATATTTCATAAGAAATCAATGAATACTCATGAATTAATTCTTTCGGACTTACATCAAATGAAGGTGGGGTATGCAATAAGGATAAGTAGGTTTTAATAGTGTTTCTAAAAGTAGTGTCCAAATCAATTTTCCTGACTTTTACTTCATTGTTTTTAACAACAAAAAGAAAAAGAAAATCTTCGGACATGACATATTCCAATAGTGCCTCATCTTTAGTTAAGCTATTTTCAATATCCTTTAATGATGCGACATCATAGGTATTGGTTAAATCAAAATATTTCTGATAATTTTTAGAAATATATTTCATCAAACTATCAAGCTCAGTGTATTTGTTAAACAATTTGTTTTGGAGCCAACCTATCCTGGCACTGTCTTGTTGGTCCTTATTATTTTCTTCATGAATAAGGCTGTTTAATGCCCTTAACTCTTGCTTAATGTTTTTTTCTTCCCGGGCCAATGGTTCAGGAATATATTTATCGAGGCCCTTTACAGTCTTCATTCCTGAGGCCAGTATTGTAGCTTTATTTTTGCCAGCTTGCTGAAAGGCAATGTCAAGATATTCAGGGTTATTTGTGTTTGTGAAAATTTGCCAGGCAGCATAGGTAGCAAGCGGAAAAAGTGTATTGACCTTTTCAGTAGTATACATTTTACTATTCTCCTCATCAAGTGTTGTTCTAAACGTTTCGAACAAGCGAATACCCAGTAATGCTGTTTCAAGCGCTTTAACTGCATAAACCTGTTTGGTGGGGTGAGCCAGCATCAGTTCAACGAGGGCCCTGGTTTTTAAAGTTAAGGCAGCAATAGCGTGGTAATCATTCTGTAAGAGACCAAAATCCGGGTTTACAAATATTGAAGTATCTGTAAAGCCGGGAGTTATTGATATTATTGCCTTTTGTGCGGCTGTTGCAGCTTTGTAATACGTTTTTAATTCCAGATAATTCTTGCTGGAAAAATTGTAAACATTGGTAACTTCACGGTTGTTTTTCCCAAAGTAGTTTGTAAAAAACCCAAGTGCAGTATTTAGGCAATTTTCAGCATTTACTTTATCCCCGATCATTGAGTTATAATTTGAATAACTTAAATAACAAGTAGCAGTCTGAATATGGTTTATGCCAAAAAGAAGAATTGATTTTTTTAAGGCTTCCCTGGCAAAGTATCCTGCCTCTTTCGTGTTTCCAAGTAACAAATGGCATTCCCCTATATTTCTGAGGCAAACAACTTGTGTGATTGGATTGTCTGACTTTGCAAGCGTGGGTGAATTATATATTTCGATAGATTTTTCGTATCGCGATAAATATTTATATAACAATGCAATATCTGATTTTATACTTTCAAATTTTTTATCGTTTTCCGGCAAATATTCCATGTAAATATTCTCCGATTTAATATAGTAATACAATGCCTGCCGGTATTCGTTATTTAGCATATGTACCTTGGCATAGTTTAAATAGATATAGGCCAACCTGTAAAAATTTTCCCCATGTTTTGAGCGGTACAAACTGTCGGCAAGGTTGAGGTAAAAAAGGGCCTTTTTAATTTTACCAAATTGAATTAAATAATTACTGTAATTGGCATAAGATGATGCCAGTAAGTTTTGGTCCTCAGCGTATTTTTTTTTGATCTGAATGGATTTTAAAAAATAGACGTCAGCCGAATCAAAAACGGTTAACTGTTCAAACGCAAGGGCCATGTTTAAATATAAGGAGCCTAATAATGGTCCCGTGCCTTTATTCCGTTTTAATTCCACTGCTTTCGCCCTGGAGTAATTTTCGAGTGCGGCTGTTGAATTGCCCGCTTTAAGTTCTATATTGCCCAGGCCTTTCAGGCTTAAGACCATAATACTGTCGTAAATCTGGTTGGGGGTTTTAATGTTTTCAAGACATTGTTCCCAGCTGGTTTTTGCATTCAGATATTTACCCATATTGTAATCAATTTCACCTTCCAGGTAAGTGAAGATTAGCCAAACTTTGCCATTTGAATTCTTTATATTATTTGCTTCAGAAATTATGGGATCTAATTCTGACCTGGCTTTACTAAATTCCCCCAGTTTTATATAGGAGTTGATTATCGAAATTTTTGAATTATAGTATGCTTCATTATCTATAATAGATGAGTCGGCATATTCTAAGGTGATAATTGCGGCATTGGATGATAAAAGTTTTTGAAATTGGGCTACAGCAATAAATCCCTGAATATTGATGAAGCACAGGATTAAAGTAAAAAGATAAATAATATGAGCTTTATGAATTTTCAAATTTCAATTTACCAGGGTACAAAATTATTCATTCCCTTTCCGAATTTTTGAATATCTAAAAACAGATCAGGGGAAAAGGTGGTACAAGATAATTAAATTTCCTGTATTCCTTATTCCCCTGAAATCCCCTTTGATTTTAGATTAATTGGTAGATTTTCACTTAGGGTTTAAATACCATATGTAAGAATGGTATTAGCGGACGATTACTTTTTTGCTGCCAATAAGCTGTCCATTTAGTCTCAACATGGCAATATAATAACCTGAAGCCAAATCAAGATCATGACTTGAGAATTGATTATACCCTTTTATTGATTGACCGGGGAAAATTCTGTTTGCAGTCTGTCCGTAAGTATTTATAAATTCAATGTTAACATTACCCTCATAGGGTAGTTCATATTGAAATGTGGGATTGGCTGACAAAGGAATCGGATAAATATCAAACCCATGATTTGGCTTCGAAGTGACCACCGGCTCTGCAAATTTGAGTGCGATGTCGTTTGCAAATTGATTTTCACCGTTAACAAAGGAGCAATTTTCAGTTAAGCCGAAATTATCCGGGTTAATGTTCGTAATATTACCAGAACTTAGCTTAAAGGTGATTAAATTATCTAAATCACATAAAGCAAGCCCTTTCCCATTTATGTCAGCCCAGATTATTCTTATCAGGTTATTTTCGATGGTATATTTAAGGCCAGGTAAGGGTGATTCGAGGATAAGCTCATTCAACAAGAAAGGATCAAAATCAATTTCAATAAAAAAGTTTTTTACTATTTGAGCGTAATCTGTAATAACTGCTAATTCAATAGTGCTATTCGGATAGATATCAACAACATTAAAATCTGCTATTGGATTTGATGAACTTTTATCTGGCTCATAATCACTTGAAACATCACCTACGCATCCTCCTGTTATTGTTGTTTGTCCATCTTTTCCTCCCACAAAAACTGTCTTCTCTTCAAAAATCCAGTTGCCCACCGGGAAATTCTCCCCATTCAAATACCAGTTTTCCAAAAGGAAGTTTAAATCAGCTTCATCTACTTCAGAAATCCCGTTCACATTAGCAAGCATTTCTTGTACGGAAGTAAAGTTCACCTGATTGTTTAAATAATCAATAAGCAATGAAACGTCCAGAAGATCGATAAAGGGCAGGGGCTCCTGATCCGATTGTGCCGTTACTTTATACGTTCCTGCTTCTAATCCGGTAAAAGAAAAATTACCTGTTTCATTCGAAGATGTTGTTTGTAAAAGTTCACCTTCCATATCCAAAAGCAGGACATCAACATTGGCTAGGGGGGTTTGTTCGGCATTAAGATAAATAACTATGCCGTTCATGGAATTCTGTGCAAAAGAGCTGTTAAATGTGAACACAAGGGTGGCGGATAAAATTAATTGCCATAAATTTCTTAAATTTTTCATATCGGTAGATTTTTAATTTATAATAATATCCATTAAGAAAAGGAAAAGGAACCCATTAAACCGAAAGAAGAATGAAAAATACCTTTAAGTTTATTGGATTTTCTAATACATATCCATTCCTGGCTTTTATGGAATATGGAAATCCTGCATATCCTGGAATAAAATTGAGAACCTTTTTAATTCTTTATGCTTTTCAGATAAATTATTTCTTCTTGTTTCGTCCATTAAATCAGGACTTTGGGTTTTCAGAGTTAATAAAAGTAAAAAAATATTTAAAAACAGGGTTCCTTTTTTTACGTCTGATGGATGATACTATTAATGGATTGGTTGAAATGGGAGATACATGATGCGCTATATCAAATATTTTGATTTAGAGTATAAATGTATTTCCTGATTATTGTTTCCAATCATAGCATTATTAAAGAGATGGATTTTTGCCGACTTTAACTTATGCACGCAGAGATTTATGATTGATGCAGAAAATAAAGTAAAGATTGAAGTGTTTATGGATACAGATAAACTAAAAATATTTGTACTAAGTGGACTGATATATATCACCTTAAAAGAAAATTCCTGTGGTACCGGATTTTGTATTATTCATACTGAGTCAGGTCAAAAGGAGGCCATGCAGGAATTGAATATGGGAGAGAATAAGATAAATCATTCATTTTCAAATGGGGTTTATTTTATTTCTTTAAGTATTGGCCCCGAAATGATAAGTAAAAAAATAGTAATATAGTTAAACCAGTTTTAAATAAAAATTTGTCCCGCCCTACCCAAAAGATAGAATTTTTATAGCTGAGTATTGTTGGTTAATAAAACGAAAATATATTGGTAATTTAGCTGGATAATGATGTTAGGCTCAATTTTAATAAATGATTATGAATCCAATAGAAGATAATGCAACAAAAAATTTGATCAAACATTCGAAAACAATCCTTATGAAAACTTACAGTTTGATGGGAAAGATATTGAGGAATTTACAAGTTTATCTCCTAATGAGATAAATAATGCAATGGATTACTTGGATGAACGAGATTTATTAGAAAGGCTCAACTACCTTGGAACTGCACCATACAATTTCGGGCATGTCTATCTTAACAGTAAAGGGAATTATATATATCACGAATTACAAAAGGAAATAAAAAGGGAAAAAGAAGGAAGTGAGAGTAATTTGATTGCAAAACAACCATTAGCCGCTGGATCACCATTTGGTTTCACAGACATTGACTGGGAATATGTTCAAAAGGAAAATAGTAAGATTGATACAATAAAAGTAGTTATTGGTTATCAATTCGAATCAGATTATTATAGCACTGAAAACTTAGTTTTAAACTTAAAGGATGATTTTGAGAAGTCACTTGATAAACTTAAGAAAGAGAAAAATATTAATATCAAATTAAATTACAAACCACTGGCAGCTGGGTATGGTGAACATTTATTCAATCAAATAGCTCGTGATATAATTTCATCTGATATTGCGGTTTTTGAAACATCTGACTTAAATCCAAACGTAATGATAGAAATGGGTGTAGCTTTAACTTGGGGTAAAAGAATACTTCCTAATTAAACAAAAGGACAGACCAGCTCCTCCTTCTGATATTTCTGGACAGACTTATGCCAATTACAATGTTGATGGAAATGATTTTCAATCTAAGACTCATAATGAAGATTTGATAGCAATGATTGAACGAGCAATTCAAAAGAAAAGAAAAAACTAAGCCAAAGGGTAGTAGCTGTGGCGTAACCTTCCCCCAACCCGTCCTCCTTCATAACGAGGATGCAATTAGAAAAAGGCATTTGCATCACCCGATTCAATCCAATCATAAATCGGGGATTGTTGATTGATGAATTTTAGTCTTCGAAAAAAAGGTTTGATCCTGCAGCAAGCATTAGGAATATAAATTTCGTTCAGCGAAAGACTATAGTGCAGAAACAGATCGGGTAAATATTCAACTATTGCATTAATAATGGAAGGGGTAAATAAATCCTCGTAGCAACTGAGGACTAGAATCTGAAGAAACGGAAAGGCTTATCATGATGACAATTATAATTAGTATATATTTTATTTTTTAAAAGGCTAATGATGGATGATTTTATGCGTAACTGTTTTAAATCCAGTGGAGATCTTAATAAAATATAAGCCTTTGGGTTTACTACTTAAATCTATCAAAATAATTTCTTCTTTTGATTCGATGCTTTTTACATTAACTCCCAATTGATTGAAAATTTCTATTGTAATCAATTGTTTTGTTTCTTCAGAATTTTGAAACCATAATAATCCGTTTGTTGGATTGGGGAAAATCAAATGTGGACCTGCTTGTTTATTTTCCTTCTGCGAAACGATCATTTCACAATCCCCCCATTCGGGGTAAAATATACTGTCGTTGATATTAATACAACTCAAAGTGTAACCTCCCTCAAAATAGTACCAACTTTCAAAAGGTTTAATTAGATTTTGTCCACCAACTCCTTCAACAATCTGAAGTGCCATTTCGCTCATGTTAAGCCACGACCGTATATGAAATCTTTTTCTGTAACTGTCTCCCACCAAAACGGAATCAATATCCTCCACCCAAAAATCCCAATAATCATTAGGATCCAGAATTCCTTCTGATAAAGTATCCCCAACCTGAAGGTCAAATTCATATAGGAGCGATTCACTGGACTCGCCCTCTGGTACAAACCAAACTATTTTGTTTTCTATATCATTTCTGAATGCACCCTGATACCCATTATAGAAAAAATTTTCATCGCAATTGTTACTTAACCAATACCCTGAATGTACTATTTTATGATAAACCAGTTCATTGATTAGTGTATCACCTGCGATTATATACTGTTCAACGGAACATGTTCCCCCACAACCACATATCATTGGGATATCATGACTTTTATGTATCCAATAAGTATCCGATTCAGGTAGGGGATGATAATCCTGTGAGAAAGAGCTTAGGGTAATTATGCTTAAAATTGAAGCAAATAGAAATCCTTTCATGGCTAATAGCTTGAAAATGGATAATAAAACTACAAATAAAAAATCAGTTTTATGACTTAAGTTTTACTTAATTTTGTTTCACTTAGAATTTTTTATGAAGCAAAAAATTGGCCTCTTCTTTGGTTCCTTTAATCCCATCCATATCGGGCATATGATCATTGCCAATTGGTTTGTGGAATATACCGACCTGGATAAGGTATGGTTTGTTGTTTCGCCTCAAAACCCTTTTAAGGAAAAAAAATCCTTACTTGCTGATCATCATCGTCTGGCACTTGTGCGTATTGCCACTGAAGATGATCCCCGTTTTTGGGTTACCGATATCGAATTTAAAATGCCCCAGCCGTCTTATACCATTGATACACTTACCTACCTTGATGAAAAGTACCCCGACAAAAAATTTGTCATTTTAGCCGGCTCCGACCAGCTCCCCTCTTTTGACAAATGGAAAAACCCGGACCGTATCCTTGAATTATACAATTTATACATTTATGCCCGGCCAGGATATGAGGGAAGTAAGCACGATGCTCATCCTTCGGTGAAAATTTTTAATGTGCCCCAAATGGAAATCGCTTCTACCTTTATCCGTAAATCCATTCAGGAAGGGAAAGATATGCGCTATATGCTTCCAGCAAAAGTGTGGGAATATATACAGGAAATGCACTTTTATGAATAATTCCTCTGAAATAATTTCCACCTAATAAACGATTTATGTGAAAAATGGGATTAATTTCAAATTAATCTTCGGGCTGTTTTTAAAATTATCTAAATTTACACGAAGGTTCTACAACACTATTGGTCTATGAAAAAAGTCTACATTTTTATATTTCTTCAACTCCTTATTTCCCCTTTTATTTATTCACAAACCTTTTCAGTAAGCGGCAATGTAAAGTCGTCGGACGATGATGTTGGTTTGCCCGGGGTTTCCATTTTAATTAAAGGAACTACCAAAGGGACCACCACAGATATTGATGGGAATTATCAATTAAATGAGGTTACTTCTTCCGATACACTGGTGTACAGCTACCTGGGATTTATTTCACAGGAAATTAAAGTGGGTAAACAGAAATTTATTATGGTTTCCCTGCAGGCTAGTGCGAAAGAAATAGAAGGGGTAGTGGTTACGGCTTTAGGCATAAAAAGGGAGAAACGGGAAATCGGTTATACCATGGAAAGCTTTAGTGGGGAAGAGCTGCAAATATCAAATGCACCCAGTGTGGTGGATGCATTAAGTGGCCGGTCGGCTGGGGTGAATGTGGCTTCGGCCAATGGGGTAGAAGGGGGGACCACACGCATCACCATTCGTGGAAATAATAATATTCAGGATAATAACCAGCCCTTGATTGTGGTTGATGGCATCCCGCTTGAAAATGATCCCGGACTGGAAAACATTGGCCGGGGAGTTGACTGGGGGTCGGCCATTAATAATATTAATCAATCCGATATTGCTGAAACAAGCATTTTAAAAGGGCCTACGGCCTCAGCTTTATATGGGAGCCGAGGGGCTAATGGGGTGATCCTGATCACCACTAAAAGAGGGTCAAAAAAGAAGGGTATTGGAGTTTCATATAATTATTCCTATAAACTCATCCATCCTTACCGTTATCGTGAAGTCCAAAACAAATACGGGGCTGGCGGGCCAATTTCTTTTACCGAACCCGAATATGTTTTACAGGATACGCTTAAGGGCATTTATAACTATCCTTCCAACATACATGCAGATATGGAATATAACGGCCTGCCAACAAGTACAGCAGAATTATTCGGGTATTACGGGTCAGCTGTTTCATGGGGACCTGAAATGAACGGTCAACTGGTTAATTGGTGGGATGGCAAAGTTCGCAGATATACACCACAACCCGATAACCTGCGAACCTTTTATGCTGATGGGAATACCCAAAACCATAATATTTCTTTTTCCGGTGCTGGTGAAATGGGTTCCATGCGGGTTTCCATTTCACGGATGGATCATACCTCTATAGTCCCTGAAAGTAAAATGGACCAAACCACCATTAATCTTGGGTCGAATGTGAAAATATCTTCCAAGGTTACAGCTGATATTGTATTCAGTTATATCAACAATAACCGTTTAAACAGCCCTGTTTTAGGCGATTCAATAAATTCCTTCAGTAAAGGTATGGTTTATTCTTACCCCAGAAGTTGGAAAGGGATAGAATTGGCCGATTATGCTAACCCCGACGGATCAAGGAAAGACTGGGATTTTTATCCCTTTCAATATGTTTCCGAATTTATCGCCTGGGATTTATATAACAACCGGAAGACTTTGTCAAGAGACAAACTGTTGGGAGCATTTACCCTTAATTTTGATATTACCCCATGGCTTTATGCCCATGGGCGACTGGGGTTGGATTTTACGCTAAATCAATTTGAAACAAGAAAAAACCCAACAGATGTGCTTGGACTTGTTGATGGTTTTTATGAAAATGAATTGGGAAGGGACATCGTACATAACAATGATTTTTTAATTACTGCCCATAAAGAAAATATTGGGGGAACACTGATCAATGCGAAACTTTCCTTAGGCGGGGCCCAATATCAACGAAGCCTGTACGGCTTAAAAGGAAAGTCGGGCACATGGACCAATCCCTGGTTATTTGCTATGCTCAACTATTCGGATGCCAACCAAATCACCTATCCCAACAGGGAATTCCGGACAGAAAAAGACATCAATTCATTGTATAGCTTTCTTAACCTAAGTTACAGCAATTATTTATTCCTGGAAGTTACCGGAAGAAATGACTGGTCATCCACCCTGCCAAAAGATAAAAATTCGTATTTCTACCCCTCTGTTTCAGTGAGTTTTATCCCAACGGAAGTCTTTACATTTTTCCCTACCTGGTTTAATTTCTGGAAATTGCGATCGGCTTTTGCCGGAACGGCTACAGATACCAATCCATACGAACTTGATTTTGTTTACACCCTGGGAAATTTTGGAGGGAGTCAAACGGCATCTCTTCCGGGTATCATTCCTCCCATTGACTTGCAACCCCAGTTTGCCAACTCCTATGAAATAGGTACAAATATTGGCGTTTTTGATAATCGGATCGTTGCTGATTTCACTTACTATTATATCAAATCCGACAACCAGATCATCGAATCTCCAATACCTGCATCCTCCGGATCATCAGAATATAAAATAAGGATCAACAGCGGGGTTATGGAAAATAAAGGATGGGAGCTGGTATTGCATGGAGTGGTGCTACAAAACAAGAATTTCATCATTGAGACAGGACTTAATTTTAGTCGAAACAGGAATTATGTAGTGAGCCTGGGCTCCGGAGCAAAATCCATTGAGCTGGCTAATATCTGGGATAAAAACGGTCCCGCCATTGCGGTAAAGGAAGGGGAGGAGTATGGCACTATCATAGGCTTTGATTATGTATATCACGAAAATGGCCAACCCATATTATCCGACGATGGCACTACCTACAAAATTACTGAAAACAGGGTTCCCATTGGGAATGCCTCACCGGATTTTCTCGGAGGATGGACCACCCGGATCAGCTATAAAGGATTTACCCTTCATACCCTGATAGATACCAAGTGGGGCGGGGATATCTATTGCGGATCCTATGTTACGGGTTTGCAAACAGGCCAAAGCCCTGAAACACTACTTGAAAGAGATGGAGGTGGCCTTCCATACACTGACCCTGAAGGAAATGTTAGAAATGTGGGGGTAATTTTAGATGGCGTTTATGAAGATGGAACTCCTAATGATAAAGTAGTGCATTATTACTTTAAATACATGCCTAATGCAGGAGGCTGGGGACATATCATTTCTACTCCGGGTATTGTTGAAAATACCTGGGTAAAAATGAGGGAAATTTCCCTGGTTTATAATTTCCCTCAGAAACTGGTGGATAAAACCAAAGTGTTTCAAAATTTATCCCTCCAGATTGTTGGCCGTGACCTGTTTTATATATACACCACCTTGCCGGATAAAATAAATCCTGAAGGGCTTAATGGTTCGGGGAATGCACAAGGGCTGGAATGGGCATCACTGCCATCGCAACGCTCAATTACATTTGGAATTAATGCTTCATTTTAGAATAGAAACGATATGAAAATGAAAACAATCCACAACTTTACTTATACCGCTTTTATTTTACTGCTTCTTGCGCTAATGTCTTGTACCAAAGATTTTGAAGAGTTAAATAAAAATCCTTTTAAACCTACAGAAACCGATATTGGCCCATTGTTTAATACCGTTATCGAATCCTTAAAACTTGGTTGGGACGAACAATTTTATGTGCATAATGAGGTGCTCTACAAACAAAGCGAGCTGGCAGCATTAACCACAGAAGCCTGGTCGAACTTAAGCATTGGCACCGAAGATATCTGGAAAAACTATTATGTGGCCCTGGCCCATGTGCGAGAAATTGAAAAACGAATTGCCGTTGAAGAAACGAAGCGAGATACCAACGCCATGGTTAATGTGAAAGCCGCATTAAAAATTATAACTGCCTATAAAACATTTAAAGTAACGGATCTTTTCGGGGATATGCCCTTTTTTGACGCAGGAAGGGGTTTTGAAGGTATTGAGTATCTGAGGCCCAAATACGACTCCCAGGAAGAAATATATTCTTACCTGCTTGATGACCTGAAATGGGCAGTGGATAATATGGTACTTTATCCGGATACTTTTCAGGGCAAACCATATTACAGCCTTGTTGGTTTTGATAATCTTCTGAATGGGGATATGTTGATGTGGATGAAATTTGCCAATTCTCTCAGGCTTCGTCATGCCATGCGGATTGCTGAAAAAAATCCTCAGCTTGCCGGGGAAGTAATCAGTGAGATCATTGAAAATAACTTACCTGTTTTGGTTGGATATGTCCTGGACAATCCTTTTGTGGAAAGTGTTTGCATGAAACCCCGTGAGCAGAATTGGCTGAGGGAAAGTTCCAGCTGGGCATTTCGCGAGCATAACAATTTAAGAATGGGGTCAAACATATGGCACCAAATGTCGAATCATGACAGCCTTGATGGGAGTGGAATTTTTGACCCGCGTGCTTTTGTCTTTTTTGAACGAAATCAGGAGGGCGAGTGGAATCCTTATCCTCAAATCCCGGATGTGAATACACCCATTTCAATTGGAGCGCCTTATTCAAACGACCGTGATTTTAATTATGGCTATATGAAAGACTGTAATTATTCACCCTTTAATTATTATTTGATACGTGATGAATACGACATTCCTGAGGTATTAATGACAGGCGCCGAAGTCCATTATATTAAAGCCGAAGCTTATATGCGGGGGATTGGTGTGGCTGCCGATCCAACTAAAGCCGATTTGGAATATTTTGCAGGGGCTCGTGCTTCGGTCGAATTTTGGACAGATGTAATGGCCTCAACAGAATCCTGGGAGAACATTGATCCTTTATTTATAAATACTTCTGCATTTAATGTGGCAAACCTTATTTTCTTTACAGAAGATAAACTGGCATTGATATATGCACAACGATGGCTGGATGCCTTCAGGCAACCTGGGGAAGCCTTTGCACTTACCCGCAGAACGGGAATGACCCCCAGGGAAGGTGATCCGATTAATTACTTTCGTTTGCCATACCCGCCATCGGAGAAGGATTATAATACAGAAAATTGTCTTTCTGCCATTGGTAACCAGGGAGGCGATGACTCTTCAACGAAACTTTGGTGGATTCCTTAGAGGTAAAATTAGAATTAGTTGTATCTTTAAATAAAATTGAATTATAAATAAATCATTAAAATATCTAATCATGAAAAAACTTTACATCTATTTGTTCATGCTGCTTCCATTTATTCTTGTTATGCAGCCTGCCATCCTGCAATCGCAATCAAGCCAGTACCTGCACTTTGATAAAGTGGATGATTATGTAGTCCTTGAGAATGCTTCTCAATATATTGTGAATTCCAGTGGAATTTCCATAACTGGTTGGTTTTATTGCGATGCTCTGGCTTATGGCCAGGGGATGATGGGATTCAGGACAAGTGGAAACGGATTTTACCTAATTCAGCTAAATAATGGGCAGGTAGAGTGCCGCCTGGAAACCGGCAATGGATTGTTTGAATTTGTGTCGCCACCCAACTCCACAATAGCCGGATTATGGCAACACTGGGCATGGGTCTATACGGGAAGTGCTGTACAGCTCTATATTGATGGCGCCCTGATTGGAAGTTCTCCGGCAAGTGGACAGATAACCAATGCCAACTTTTCTTTTGCCATAGGAAAAAGCTTGTTAAGTGGATTTAATTTTGTGTATGGGGGCCGTGTGGATGAAGTCACAGCCTGGAACAAAGCTCTATCACAAACGGAAATTCAGGACATTATGGACAATGAGCTGACTGGTAACGAACCCAACCTCCAGCTATATTATAAAATGAACCAGGGTGATCCGGGAGGGAATAATACCACCATTACCCAATTGTTATGTGAAGTTGGAAATGGAGAGAGGGATGCGGATTTAATGAACTTTGCCCTTGTAGGCGAAACCTCGAATTTTAATGGAACAGTTGATCCGGGTTTTCAGGCTATTTCTTTTGCACAGATCCCTGATCATTTAACCACTGATCCTCCTTTTGCACTTGAAGCTGAGGCTACATCAGGATTGGAGGTTTTCTTTGAGGTGATCTCAGGACCAGCAACAGTAGATGGGAATATGTTAACCCTGGATGGTACCGCAGGAGAAGTAGTAATAGACGCAACACAGCCCGGAAATGGGACCTTTGATCCCGCTGAACCTGTGATCAATGCCTTTATGGTAGTGGATCCTGATTTAAATGTTCCCAATATTGATGTACGAAATCCATTAGCTGGTGATGTGTATGTACCCAATCTTGACTATATCCAGCTCGCCACTTTTACCGATATTGATTATCCTGAACTGTTTGATGTCCAAAGTGTAGAATTTAGTGTCAACGGGCAAGGCTTTAATCCAACCAATTGGGGCGATGGGTATTATTCAGGATGGTGGATGCCACCAAACTTTGGTAACTACACACTGACGATCACAGCCACCAACAATTTTGGTGCATCCGCTGTGGAAACTGTTTCTTTTAATGTGATAGATAATGCTGCTGATATGGAAGTGCTGGCAGTAGATGGAATATGGGTGAATACGGATAACCCCACTATTACTGTTGATGCGGAGCTCCCATCGTATACCGGTGCCTTCAGTCAGATCAGTGCCACGCTTGAAGTGAGCTGTCCTACTGGTGGATGCGGTGAATGGGACCGTGTAGCCAGTGTGGATGCCCGGGGCCATAATGGCGAATGGGTGGAAATTATCAGGTATATTACACCTTATGGAGTTCCCTGCTCCCATGTCATTGACTTAACGGATTATATGTCGGTTCTGCAGGGGAAGGTATCTTTTCGGGTAAATTGTTATACCCTCGATAATGGATACATTTACGACCTAACGCTAAATTATAGTGAGGGAACGCCTACTTATAATTTTAGCGATATCAATGTCATTTGGTGGGATACTTATCAATTTGGCGATTATGCCGATCTGCAGCCTGTGGAAGATGCTTTGTTTACTTTTCCATCCAATACCCTGGGTGCCACTTTAAAGCTTGTATCTTCGGGCCATGCCTGGGGCGACCTGAATACGGGAAATGCTGCGGAATTCCATGATGACACCCATCATATCTGGGTAAATGGGGAACAAACCTTTGAACAACATAACTGGGCTGTATGTAATCCCAACCCGGATGGATGCTCCCCTCAAAATGGTACCTGGTTTTATAACCGTGCCGGATGGTGCCCAGGTTCCATTGCCCCCTGGTTCGATTACAATATGAATGAATTTATCCCTGACGAAGACATAACCCTGGGGTATATCTTTGATGAAGATTATGTAGACTTTTGCCATCCAAATCACCCCGACTGTGTAACGGGTGTTACCTGTTCTGATTGTGATGATGGGTATAATCCTCACCTGATAGTGGCCTGTAATCTTGTGCTTTTCTCTGAAAGTCCTGTTGATAGCGCAACGGTTGTGTCAGTGGATGGAAAACTTGTAAAACCTGAGCCGGTCGTTTCCATACTTCCCAACCCAACAAATGGTATTCTCGAGCTGTCATGTATGGGTGATTCCCCTGCGGATCAATTCACTGTGGAGATATTGAATATAGCGGGAAAACCCCTTCAGAAATTTGACTGGGACGGGGAAGATAAAACCCTTGACCTATCAGCGTATCCCGCCGGAATATATTTCTTCCAGGTGCAGGTGAATGATAAAAAAGAAATGCATAAAATTATTGTGCGATAATAAAAACAAGTTAAATTAATTAAAGAGGAAGTCCAATAAATCTGAAAATTAGGTCATCGAGCTTTGTCGAAATGTGACATTACTGAAATGCAAATATGTTTCGACAGGCTCAACATGACCTGGGGTAAATAAATTGACTTTTCGGACTTCCTCTTTGCAATACACCAATGGCTTTGCGAAAAAATCACTTGATTATTTATTTCATAACAATATTGATAGGAGGCCTATTCTCCTGTCAAAATTCGGAAACGATCACTTTAGTCAACAATGGGAAATCGGAGTATACAATCATCATCGCAGAATCAGCTGATACCCTAACCCGGTTTGCAGCAGCTGAATTCAGGAAATACTTTAATGAGGCCACAGGAGTGTTATTGGTAATAAAATCTGATTCAGAACCTGAGTCGGATTTTGAAGTGCTTATAGGAAACAATGCCCGGACAAATGATTCATTTCCCCAAACAAAAACCTTGCACGAAGATGGATTTATTATCAAAACAGAGGGTAATAAATTATTCATAATGGGAGGAGTGGATAAAGGGGCGCTGTATGGTGTATATACGTTTCTGGAGGATTACCTGGGTTGCAGAAAATACAGCATGACTGAGGTTGTGGTTCCTAAAACAGATAAAGTGGCCTTCCAGCCAATTGATATAAAACAAGAACCTGCGTTTCATTACCGGGAATTGCATATGCCGCTTCCCAAATGGGACAGGGAATACCTCAACTGGCATAAACTTGATTTGAAGGAGGGGAAAAATGAGTGGGGCCTGTTTGTGCATACCTTTGATGACTTTATCCCTGCAGAAAAATATTTTAAATCCCATCCCGAGTACTTTTCATGGCTTAATGTGCAAAGGATACCTGATGGCCAGCATTGTCTTTCCAATCCTGATGTATTTGACATTGTTGTGGAAAAGCTTCGGAAACGTATGTATGAAAAACCTGAGGCCTTGTATTGGAGTGTATCCCAAAACGATACCTATAAAGCCTGTGAATGTGATGTATGCCGGGAAGAGTATCAGCAATATGGGGGTTATTCAGGTGCCATGATCCATTTTGTGAATAAAATTGCGGCAGAATTTCCTGATAAAATTATTTCAACACTGGCTTACCAGTATACGCGATCTGCCCCATTAAAGATAAAACCAGCAGATAATGTGAACATCATGTTTTGCTCGATTGAATGCAACCGGTCGCGGAGTTTGGCCTCTGATCCATTGAGTGCTTCATTCAGAAAAGATACGGAGGACTGGTGTAAATTAACCGATAATATTTTTATGTGGGATTATGTGGTGCAATTCCGAAACCTGGTATGCCCATTCCCTAATTTGCATGTGCTTCAGCCCAATATTCAATATTTCAGGGATAATGGAATTCAAATGATGTTTCAACAGGGAAGTGGCGGTTTGATCAGTGAATTTGTAGAATTGCGCTCCTATATAATCGCTAAACTCCTTTGGGACCCCGATGTGGATGTCGAAGAAATTATGAATGACTTTTTGGAAGGATATTATGGCCCTGCTGGAAAATTTATAGGTCAATATATTGACCTGATGCATGCTGAGCTCACAAAATCAGGTGGTGACCTTGGTATATATGGCTACCCTTTTGATGGAATCAATACTTACCTTACACCTGAATTGATAAAAAAGTACAATCACCTTTTTGATGAAGCGGAAAATTCAGTGGCTGAAAATCAAAAATTCCTTCAACGTGCTAAAATTGCCCGCCTGCCGCTGGAGTTTGCCATTCTGGATATTTCTCTTCGAAATGTAAATGATGAGTTGACTTATTTCTACAAAGAGGGGGATAATTGGCTTGTGAAAGAAGATATGTTAGCACGTTTAGATCAATTAACAAAGCTGGCCAAAGAAGCCGGAATAGAACGTTACTGGGAACATGGTAATTATCCTGACGACTATAAAGCTACAGTGGAAAGGTATGCCCGTACAAGCATGCAAAAACATTTGGCATTGAATAAACCCACACAACTCCTTACCGAATCCAGCCAAAAATATCCCGTTGGAGGTGCCGGAGCTTTAACAGATGGTTTAAAGGGGGTCAACGACTATCACTTTAACTGGCTGGGATTTGAAGGGCCGGATATGATTGCTGTAATTGACCTGGAATCAGAAATAGAAATTCATTCCATTGAAGTGGACTTTTTCCAGGAAATCAAATCCTGGGTATTTTTACCTGATAAAGTTGAAATTTATTTTTCAAACACTAATGAAGATTTTAAACTGACCGGAATTATTAAAAATGATGTTCACGAGAAAAAGGATGGAACATTTATCAAAACATATAAAAATGAATTTGACAAAGTAAAAACACGCTACATAAAAATTATAGCTATTAACCAAGGCATTTGTCCTGACTGGCATCCGGGGGCAGGATATCCGTCCTGGATCTTTTGTGATGAGGTAGTTGTGTGGTAACGATCGATTGTTTATCTTTGAGCAAAGACTGATAAATGAAAAAAAAGCTCCATATTTTCTTCTTTGTTTTTTTCACTGCTTTTATACTGAATGTTTCGGCAATAGGATTTCAACAGCGATACGACCGAAGGGAAGATGATGAAGATTTTGATCCTTTTGTGATAGAAATGACCGACCTCCATGTTTTCAAATTCCTTAAAAATACCTGGTTTTTTGATGAACCTTTGTTGAAAAAAGAAATTTTAATTCAGACATACTTTTTTAATGAAAAAATGGGATTTGGTAATAGGATCATTTTTGAATCCAAACCATTTCTAAGTTGTCAGCTGAAATTCCTGATGATAGAATACATAGGATTTTTTTTACCTGAAAATTTGCAGGATAATTTCTGTTATTTTAGTGATTTTATTTAAGGTTCTTGAATTTTAGATCATAAGATTATTAACCCTAATCTTCATAGAATTGGAAAAGTAATTTGATAAAATTATATAGATGAAACAATTGGTTTGTTTGTTCTTCTTTGTCATTGCATTTTCTTTTTTTCTGCAATCTTCCAATATTACTATTACTGGGCCGGTTTCCGGAACAATTGATACGGATACTGTTTTTGTAGTAGGTGATGTACTTATCGAAAATGGCCAAACTTTAACCGTTGTTCCGGGGGTTGAATTTATTTTCATGGGGCACTATATGGTTAATGTGGCCGGAAGTTTTCAAGCCCTGGGTACCATAGCGGAGTACATTTTATATACCGTAAATGATACGACCGGATTTTATGATTATGAGTCGGTAAGTGGTGGATGGAATGGATTTTGGTTCGATCATTTAAGCCCATCCAATGATTCATCTATTTTTGAGTTTTGTAAGTTTAAGTATGGTAAAGCTGTGGGTTCCGATACAACACATTGGTATGGAGGAGCAATCTGTATCCGCGAATTTGATAAAATTAGGATTAGCGATTGTGATTTTGTCTACAATAAAGCCTACAAAAATGGAGGGGCAATTTATTCCCTAAAATCTGATATAAAAATTGAACATTCAGTAATTAATACAAACTTATGTGGCCAACCCGACTTATATGGCTATGGCGGAGGTGTTTGCCTGGAATACTCCGACGCACAAGTGGCTTTAAATATTTTCACCTTTAACCAATCAACAGGAGTTGGAGGAGGGCTATCTTTTGAATATAGTAACCCACGAATAGTGAATAATACATTTACCGGAAACTATAGTGCTATTGGTGGTGGGATGGTTTGCCTGCGCTCGGATGGTTCCAGGTCCATCGTTGGTAATCTACTTAACTTTAATGGATCACTGTTTTTTGGAGGTGGAGTAGCATTGATTGAATCCTCGGTATTATTCGCTAACAATACCATAGCAAATAATATAAGTGGGGCAGGTGGTGGTTTATACTTTAATGAGTATAGTTTTTCAGTATTTCAAAACTGCATCCTTTGGGGAAATGAAGCAGAAGGAGGAGGCCCCCAGATTTATATTTGGGATACATATTCTGCCCCTGAATTTTATTACTGTGATATTCAGGATGGATTAGAAGGTTTTGGTGGCACTGGTGGTATTGGGATCGGATTTATTGGTATTTATGAAAACTGCCTGGAAATGGATCCTCTCTTTGATGAATTTGCTATGAACCCCTATTGCCTTGCCGAAGATTCACCCTGTGTGGATGCCGGTAACCCTGACACGACAGGCTTGCAACTTCCTTTATGGGATTTGCTTATGAATTATCGTTTCGATAATGGCTCCGTGGATATAGGTGCTTTTGAAACGAATCAGGAAGTTGGATTTGAATTATTGTCATCTGGAAAGGTTGATCACATTTCACCCAACCCTGTCAATAGGATGGCTAATCTTTTAATTCCTGTTGAATTGACCGGAGATGGAATGATTATGGTCCATGATTTTCAAGGCCGGTTGATAAAAGTGCTTTTTGATGGTTTCCTTACTCAGGGAAGTATTATGGTGTGTATTGATGTAGCCGAACCTGGACAATACCTGCTTACTTTGGTAAATGACCGGGGAAAAAAAGTTTGGAAACTTCAGGTGAATTAGCCCTTGTCCTTCGCCAGGGCCTCTTCCACCATAATCCCGAAAAGTTCTTGCAAACTGAGCCCATGTACTTTGGCCATCTTGGGTACTATGCTAGCTTCCGTTAAACCAGGTACGGTATTTACCTCAAGAAAATAAATTCCATTTTCGTTAAAAATATAATCAAATCGCACGATTCCTGCACAGGAAAGTTGTCGGTATAAATCGCCTGAAATTTCCTGACATTCCTTATAAACCTCTTCAGGTATTTGAGCCGGAACTATTTCATCGGCAAGGCTTGGGTCATATTTGGCTTCGTAGTCGAACCAGTCTTTTTTTGAAATGATCTCGGTCACTGGCAGGGTGATGATTTCATTGCTGTATTTCAACACACCACAGGTTATCTCCCTCCCTTTAATAAATTCTTCTACAAGGATTTCCTCGTCTTCTTTGAAAGCTTTGGCAAGGGCATCAGGAAGTTCGCTTTTTTCATTGATTTTCGACATGCCCACACTTGAACCCCCATTGTTGGGTTTAACAAAAAGAGGATATTTTAAATGTTGTAAGAAAGCTTCTGGATTTTCCTGGTTTTTAAAAAGACAAACAGAAGCTGCAGTTTTAACCTTTAAGTTTTTTACAACATTTTTACAAAAGTGTTTATTAAACGTAAGGGCCGATGTAGCATGATTACAACCTGTATAGGGTAAGCCAATCATATCAAAATACCCTTGCAGCCTTCCATCCTCCCCGGGTGTTCCATGAATGGCAATGAAAACACAATCAAAGGTGATTTTTTCCGTGAACATGGGAATGGAGAAATCATTCTTATCGATCTCGTAGGTATTATTATGTTTGCAATCGTGCATCCATTCTTCTTTGCTGATAATTATCGGATACACATTATACTTTTCCTTATCCAAATATTTGTCTACAACTTCACCACTCTGAATGGAAATTTCATATTCGCCTGAATAACCTCCACTAACAACAGCAATATTTTTTTTCATTTCTAAAAGCCTTTCCTGCAAAAGTATCAAATAATATCATTCCCAACTCATGGTATAATCCTCCTCCCTATAATTTTTACCTTTGAAGTTTTCTTATCTTTGCCAACGGATGCAATAAAGTTAAGTTTGGATAGTTATAAAAAATATTACCTGTAGGAAGTAAAAAGGGTATGGAGGAACAACAATCAGAAAATCCTGGGTTTTTGAAATTTATTTTAAGCAAAAAGTTTTTTATTCAGTTTGGGATTGCAGCAATAATTTTAGCTGTGCTTTTTATTATTCTTGGTTTTTATCTGAGAGTTTATACCAAGCACGGGAATGAGCAACCTTTACCCGAATTTTACGGATTTACCTTAGAAGAGCTGGATTCGATTGGGTACACTGAACGATACGATTTTTTTGTTATTGATTCGGTTTACGATGTAGATAACAGGAAGGGGGCTATTGTTATTCAAAATCCTTTGCCTGGCTCACAGGTGAAAGAGGGGCGAAATGTTTATTTCACCATCGTTGCTTCTACACCGGAAATAGTAACCATGCCCGACTTGCACGATTTAACAGTACGGCAGGCCATTAATATTTTGGCAGCGCATAAATTGAAAACCGGAAAACTCATGTATACACCAAGTTTTGACAAGAATGCAGTGCTGGAACAGTTTTATATGGGTGATACGGTATTTGAGGGCGACACCCTTGAAAAGGGGGCCCTGATCGACCTTTTGATAGGTTCTGGAGAACGTAATTATAAAATACCTGTACCTTTCCTCCTGGGGTTAACCAGGCAGGAAGCGATATACGAACTAAATGTAGCTTCTTTTAACCTGGGAAATGAGTTTTATATGGACAGCATCCAGGATGAATTTGCCAGGGTCTATATGCAAGAACCTATGTGGGATACGGATTTGCCGCATTTTCCGGGCGATTCTGTGCACCTATGGTATAAATCAGATACTGCGTTTGATTTTGATTCTTACTTAAAAACATTTTTACCAGACTCACTTCAAATGGATAGTTTAAACACGGATTCCTTATTTGAATATTAAATGAAAAAAATTCTTTTAAATATATTATTGACTATTTTGCCAGTAGTTTTTTTTGGCCAGGAATATTTGTCGGGGATCAGCAGTAATGCTGTTATCCAAAATTATCTTTTAAAGCATAAGACACAAAATCAATATAAATCATCGTTTGAAACAGTTGAACCTTTGCTACTGCCTTTCTATGATGATTTTACTACTATCACAATTTATCCTGATACCTCACGCTGGCTCGACAATGAAGCTTTCATTAACTCAACCTTTGGATACTTCCCGGTTAATTATGGAGTGGCAACTTTAGATGCCATAGATGCAAATGGAAATGTTTATCCGGAGGCCACACCCTATACTTTTTTAGCCGACAGATTTACCTCAAAACCAATCCGTCTGGATGCTATATTTGATGACAACGGTGATTCTATCAGGCCCATAACCCTGGCTGATTCTGTCTATTTTAGTTTTTATTATCAACCCCAGGGATATGGTGATATACCCCTGGCTCATGATTCCCTGGTTCTGGAGTTTGGCTTTTATTCAGATACCATATTTTCTCACTTTGATAGGGTTTGGGTGTATGGCTATCAATATGAAGAAGCGATGGCACAATTTGGAGGAGAGTGGCTTCCGCCAGAATTTGGGATTCTGCCTTATACTTCCTGCGACTCCATTGTAACAGTGCTTCAGGATACCTTTTATATTTATGATTCCTTACTTATCCCTTGTGATTCGGTTTTTATTTTAGATACGGATTGGACATCGGTTTGGAGAGCTGAAGGGGATTCTCTTGAGGTATTTTTGGATGAAGAGGATGTTTTTTTTAAGTACGTAATTATCCCTATAGAAGATGAAGCCTGGTTAAGAAAGGATTTTCAATTCAGGTTTAAAAACTATGCAAGTATATCAAATATTAATAGTTGGCAAAGTAATACCGATCAGTGGAACCTGGATAAAATCTACCTGAATTGGGGACGGTCGGTGAAAGATAAATACTCAAAAGAAGTAAGTTTTATTAAAGATGGCGAAAGTTTGATTACGGATCATACTTCTATGCCTTATTCCCATTATGCGGGGGATGTGATTTTTTATAAAAAGGATTCAATAAGCATATTTGTAAATAATCTTGATTCAATCAGCCATAACTACAAGTATAAGTATTTTGTGCAAAATGAAGGCGGGGATACCCTTCCATCCTTTCAGATAAATAATATCTTTGAAACGCTTGATCCCTATTATGGACAGGATGTTAGTGATTATCCTCCTTTTGCTTATCCTCCTGTGAAATCTTATTATACTTCGTTGAGTAATGATACCGCTGATTTTACAGTCACTCATGTAATCTATGACCAGAATGATCCAACCGTGGGGGATACATTGATCTACCATCAGGAATTCAGGAATTATTTTGCTCGGGATGATGGCACCGCAGAGGCAGGTTATGGACTCGCTCCTGCAGGAGCAAAGCTGGCAATAAAGTTCAAATTGGAAGAAGTTGATTCCTTGAGAGGGGTCCAAATGTTTTTTAATAAAACCCTAAATGATAATAACGACCGTATCTTCCATATTTGTGTCTGGACTGACAATTCGGGTAAACCTAATGAATTGCTTTATAAGTGGGAAAACAGAAGGCCAATTTTTACTGATAGCCTGAATGTATTTCATACCTATATTTTTCCGGAAGCCCTTAAGTTAGGAAAGAATAGTTATTACATCGGTTGGGAACAAACCACCAACGATAACCTTAATATTGGATTTGACAGGAATACCAATTCGAAAAATAAAAACTTTTACAATGCCAATGGAACCTGGCTTAACTCCAGCTTTGAAGGCTCTATAATGATACGACCGATGGTTGGTAAGCCAATCCCGCAAGCTAGCACAAATCAAAAAATAGTCAAAAAGGGTTTAAAGATTTATCCTAATCCGATTAAAAGAGGACAAACAGTTACCATTAAAATCGATGGCCTAAATAGTACCAGCCTACACTCACAAATGTACCTTTCTGTTTTTGATATTTTCGGCAAACAGCAAATTTCAGGAGTTATTGAAGATAAGTTTGGTACAGATGTGTTAAAGCCCGGAATATATATCATCCAAATCCGGGATGAAGCCATGCAGCTTGTCTATTCGGGTAAATTAATAATAACACAATAGCATTTGCAGATGGAGGATCTAAACCTGAATCAGGATGAAGACCAGGAAATGTATGAACATTTTCGATTTGAGGTAGACAAAGGACAGGGGCTGCTTCGGATTGATAAGTTTTTAATGAGCAGGATAGAAAATGCCTCAAGAAGTAAAATCCAGGCTGCGGCCAGTGCGGGAAATATTCTGGTAAATAATGAAAGGGTAAGGTCCTCATATAAAGTCAAACCCATGGATGTAATATCCATTGTGATGGATCAGCCATTACGTGAAATTGAATTAATTTCTGAAGATATTCCATTGGAAGTATGCTATGAGGATAGTGACCTGATTATTATAAACAAACCGGCAGGCATGGTAGTACATCCGGCTTATGGGAACTACACCGGAACTTTGGTAAATGCACTGATTTATCATTTCAATAAGTCAAAAGGTAAGAAAACGGGGAATTCTGCAGGACCATACCTTGTCCACAGGATTGATAAAAATACTTCAGGTTTGATCATTGTAGCTAAAAACGAGGTTGCTCAGGCCAAACTTCAACAGCAATTTGCAGCGCATTCCATTGAACGGAAATATATTGCCCTTGTTTGGGGAGATGTTAAAAATGAAACAGGTACGGTTACCGGAAATATTGGCCGGAGTTTATCCAACCGAAAGGTATTTAGGGTGTTCATCGATGGAGATAGAGGAAAGCATGCCGTAACCCATTATAAGGTTATTGAAAGGTTCGGATATGTGACTAAAGTTGAGTGCCAGTTGGAGACCGGGCGGACCCACCAAATTCGTGTACATTTAAGATATATCGGGTATCCCTTATTCAATGATGAAACCTATGGGGGAGCCAGAATTTTAAGGGGAACTACATTTAGCAAATATAAACAATTTGTGGAAAATTGTTTTAAGATTTGTCCGCGCCAGGCTTTACATGCTCAAACACTTGGCTTCATTCATCCTACAACAAATGAAAACTTAAGGTTTGAATCCAACCTTTCTCCTGATTTTGCTGAACTGTTAGAAAAATGGCGGCATTATGCCATCCATAAGCTTTCAGAAGAAAAATAATCTCTACCTTAATCCCAATAGATCATCCATTTCAAAATACCCTTTTTTATCCTGTATCCATTCTGCAGCCAGCACCGCTCCCTGTGCAAAACCTATTCTGCTTAAAGCCTTATGCTTTAAAGAAATTACATCAAAATCAGAACGATAAACAATTTTATGCGTGCCTGGTACTTCTCCTATTCTTTGAACTTTGATCTTTAATTCATCCTCTGCATTTTGTCCGGCAAGTTTCCAGGATTTCTTTCGTGAAATTTTAGAAATAATATCTTGTGCTATGCTTATGGCCGTTCCGCTTGGTTTGTCAAGCTTATGAATGTGATGAATTTCTTCCAGTTCAACATCGTAAGCCTCAAATTTGTCCATTAAGCCGGCCAGCTCTTTATTTACCGAAAAAAATAAATTCATGCCTATACTAAAGTTTGAGGCAGTAAACAATGTGTTTTTATTTTCAGTGCAATATTTTTTGATCCTATCTCTATCCTGATCCCATCCCGTTGTTCCACAAACTACTGGTAACTTTAATTCAAAGCTCTTCATAATGTTTTTTACAACTACATCAGGTAAGCTGAAATCCACAACTACCTTAAGATTGTTGTTAAGCTGTAGTCTGTTCCAATCCTTTGACGAATCTATTTTAGCATAAATTGTATGCCCTTTACTTAAGGCGATTTTTTCAATTTCTTTACCCATTCGCCCGTATCCAGATAAAATAAGCTCCATAATGAATTTGATAATTTAGAATCGAAGGGATAATTTTAAACCTCCTGCAGGTTTAAAACCAGTGAACCCATTGTAAATCTGTGGTTCAACTCTAATGGAAAGATTTTCATCCACTTCCCAGGTGTAAAGATGAGCATCTACGGTTGCATCCACCACGTTAAGCATATACCACAAGCCAGTAAGGATATAATTAAGGTCGCGGTTACGACGGTAAAAATCTTTATTGGCTTTTAGAAATTCCGGATCATCTCCATATTTTTCTTCGTATTCGTTTATTGGCGGCTCAGTCCCATCTATATTATTGAGATTATGATAATAGGCCGCTCTCCAGGCTTTATACTCCTTATCATTAAACTTTATGAGGTAATAAAAAACTCCAAAACCAGCATACACGACAGGAATTTTCCAGTACTTTTTATTATATGCCTGTCCTAGACCGGGTAAAACCATGGAATAAAGTGAGGCTTTATGAGGGGAATGTGCCAAAGACAAAGTAGTATCGGTCCTGGATTTATTCTGAATACTTTTAAGTGAATCAGAGTCCTGACAATACGATACTTTGTTCGGGATAATAAAAAGAATACATATGGAAAGAAAAACCAGTGATTCTTTTTTAGGTAAATGAGCAATTGTAAATTTTGCTAAAACTTTCAATGTTTTAATTTTTCAAGAACTGACATTATCCTGTCGAAGTCCCTTTCTGATTTGAAGGAGATAACGATGCTTCCTTTGCCATTATTATTTCTCCTGATATTTACCGGGGTTTCAAGGTTGTTTTCTAATTGGCCCCTGGCCTCGAAATGTTTTTCGTCCAGTTCAGGAATGATTTTCCCTGCTTTTGAATTTTCTTTTGTGCATAAGGATTTCACTATATTTTCAACATCCCTGACGGAGAGATTTTCTTTAATGATCCGGTTTAAAATATCTCGTTGGGTATTCTCATCTTCAATATTTATGATTGCCCTGGCGTGACCCATTGACAGTTTTTCTTCCTGCAGGGCGAGCTGAACCTGTGGGGGAAGTTTTAACAATCGAATATAGTTAGTAATAGTGCTGCGGTCTTTTCCAACCTTATCGCTTAGTTCTTCCTGGGTAATCTTACATTCTTCAAGTAATCGCTGGTAGCTGATGGCAATTTCAACTGGATTCAGATCTTTTCGGTGTATGTTTTCGATCAGGGCCAATTCAAGCATTTGTTGGTCGTTGGCCACACGAATATAACAGGGTATTTCATTAAGTCCCACCATACGTGCAGCTTTGAACCGTCGTTCACCTGAGATCAGCTGGTATTGATCATATCCTAATTTACGCACGGTAACAGGCTGGATAATCCCTTGTTCTTCTATTGATTTGGCTAGTTCGCGTAAAGATACCTCTTCAAAACGATCCCTTGGTTGAAAAGGATTGGCCTCAATTTTATCCAATGATAAGTTCGCAATGGCACCCACTACATAATTCCCTGAAATATCCTTAGAAGTGATATCAGTTTCAGGACTTTCCAGAATTGCGCTCAAGCCACGCCCCAGAGCTGATTTTTTAGTTTTCATTTATCGTTTGGATTTGTTTATCTTTTTCAGGAATATTGGTTAAACCATTATTTTGAAGAATTTCCCTGGCTAGATTCAGGTAATTAATAGCCCCTGAACTATTCACGTCGTGCATAATAATGGTTTCTCCAAAACTTGGAGCTTCGCCTAATTTAGTGTTCCTGTGTATGATTGTGCTGAAGACCATTTGCTGGAAATGGGTTTTTACTTCTTCCACAACCTGCTTGGCAAGTCTTAGTCGCTGATCATACATGGTTAATAAAATACCTTCAATATCCAGGTCGGGATTTAGCCTCGACTGAACAATTTTTATAGTATTAAGTAATTTGCCCAATCCTTCAAGGGCAAAATATTCGCATTGAACAGGAATGATAACTGAGTCAGCCGCTGTAAGTGCATTCACGGTTATCAAGCCTAAGGAGGGTGAACAATCAACCACAATAAAATCATAATCATCTTTCACCTTTGCAATAACCTTACGCATCATTTTTTCCCTGTTAGGCAAGTTTATCATTTCTATTTCGGCGCCTACCAGATCGATGTGAGCAGGGATGAGATCAAGATTGGGAGTATCAGTTTTTAATATGATGTTGGCAGGCTCTACCTCATCAATGATGCACTCATAAATGCTTGTTTTAACATTTTTAGGATCAATACCCACTCCTGAAGTTGCATTAGCCTGTGGATCTGCATCTATGAGTAATGTTTTGTACTCAAGAATTGCAAAACCGGCAGCCAGGTTAATTGAGGATGTGGTTTTTCCTACGCCCCCTTTTTGATTAGCCAAAGCAATTACTTTACCCATAAAATCCTTGGATTAATTGAAATGAATGATAATTATGACTTCCCACAAAAATACAATATAAGGAAAAAGGGATTGGAATAAAATATTAACAATTCAACATAGAATGTTAATATCAATCTGCGAAATATAGGAAGTTCCGCAGGTTAAGGTATTGTTGTCAGCAGCAAGAAAGAAAAAAAATTTAATCTTGGTTTTCAGTGTCTTCTGAATCAGAGGTTTCTGTGCCAAGATCTTCAAATTCAACATCCAAATGTGGATTTTTTTCATTTAAAGTTTCCTGCACAGGTTCTTCTGGTTCTTTACCAGTTTGAATAAATTCAATGGTAGTGGATAATCCATCGGCAAACTTTTCAAAATCTTCTTTATACAAAAACAGCTTATGCTTTTCGTAGAAGAATTTGCCCTGATCGTTGTTAAATCTTCGCTTGCTTTCTGTAATGGTTAGATAATATTCACCAGCTCTTGTAGATTTTACATCAAAGAAATAAGTTCGTTTACCAGCCCTCACTGTTTTTGAAAAAATCTCTTGTCTGTCCTGTTCGTTATCATGTTCTGATTGAACTTTTTCTTGTCCTTTGTTTTCTAACTCTTCCATGCTTAATCGAATAATTTAGTAAATAATTTCCTACGCAAATATAAATAAATATTATTTCTATTGTTTTTTTTTTGAAAATAAGTGCGGAGGTATTTTATAAAATTGAAAGGGTTCGGATAATTTTAGTAAGCACGTGATTATCTTTATGTAGTTTGTTTTTGATTCTCACCCTCTATTTTTAAAGAAAAAAATTACACCAATAAAATGTCATACACCATGAAAATAGGTATCTTCAATAAATTTTAAATAGAACGTCTTACATTTGGTTTTGGGCGAAAAAACACGACATAAACCGGAGCATTGATTTTCCGGTTTATTTTCTAATTTTGCCAAAAATATATTACGTGCTGGAAGCTATAGAAAACCCGCTTTTTCAAATAATATCTGATGCTGCTGCAGAGCTGGAACTTCCGGCTTATGTGGTGGGAGGTTACGTGAGAGATTATTTGTTGGGCCGTGAAAGTAAAGATGTGGATGTGTTAGCCATTGGAAGTGGAATTGACCTGGCACAAAAATTTGCTGAAAAAATCGGTAAGAAATCGCATGTTTCTGTCTACAAGAACTTTGGGACCGCCATGGTAAATTATCGGGAAGATGCGGAGTGGCAAATTGAATTTGTGGGCGCCAGAAAAGAATCCTATCGGGAAAATTCCCGCAAACCTGTAGTTGAGAATGGAACCCTGGAAGACGATCAAAACCGGCGCGACTTTACTATCAATACCTTAGCCATCAGCCTTCAAAAACATAATTTTGGTGAGCTAACAGATCCTTTCGGGGGTCTAAAGGACCTTGACTCTGGTATTATCCGTACACCTCTTGATCCAGATATCACATTTTCTGACGACCCATTGAGAATGTTAAGGGCAATCCGTTTTGCGTCCCAGTTAGGATTTACTATTGAAGAAGAAACAACCAAAGCGTTAAGCAGAAATGCTTCAAGAATTAGCATTGTTTCGAAAGAGAGGATCATTGATGAAGTAAATAAAATGATCTTATCAGATACACCTTCAATTGCATTTAGAATGCTTGAGGAGTCAGGGCTGCTTCGGATAATCTTCCCAAAGATGCAGGACCTGAAAGGGGTGGAAATCATCAATGGGAAAGGGCATAAAGATAATTTTTACCATACAATAAAGGTTCTTGATAATTTAGCCAGAACTACAGACAACTTATGGTTACGTTGGGCAGCAATACTTCATGATATTGCAAAACCTGCGACCAAACGCTTTGATCCGGCTACGGGATGGACTTTTCATGGGCATGAATTCCTGGGAGCAAAAATGGTACCCGGAATTTTCAGGGAATTAAAACTTCCTATGAATGATAAGATGAAATATGTTCAAAAACTTGTTCGTCTTCATCTCAGGCCAATTGTTTTGGCTGAAAGCCATGTTACAGACTCTGCTATCAGAAGACTATTATACGATTCAGGGAAAGAAACGGATGATTTGATGTTATTGTGTGAAGCTGATATCACATCGAAAAATAAGGAGAAAGTTAAAAATTATCTGAAAAACTTCAGTGTAGTGCGACAAAAACTTATTGAGATTGAAGAAAAAGATATGATTCGGAATTGGCAACCTCCCATTACCGGTGAAATGATTATGGCAACCTTTAATCTAAAACCTGGGAAAATGATCGGAGAAATTAAAACTGCCATTCGTGAAGGAATCCTTGATGGTATTATTCCAAATGAATTTCAACCGGCTTTTAAATTTATGCTAAAAAAGGGTGAAGAATTGGGTCTGAAAGCTAATCCGGAGAAAATAAAAAAGTAGTTGGGCTATTTCTTCAGAATTTATTATTTTTGATATTGATATAAATAATTTTTGCCTTATGCACATTTATAAGTTTAGGATGTTGAGTGGAGAAAATGATAATTTTGTCAGAGATATTGAAATCCAGGCTGCACAAACTTTTAAAGACTTCCATGATGCCATTGCGGATTGTGTAAACCTCAAAGATAACGACCTTGCCTCTTTCCACATTTGTGATCAAAAGTGGAATAAAAACACCGAAATAACACTTATTGATATGCTTGATGGTGAAAGTGAGGATGAAGTTGGAAAAATGGTGGAGGATACTCACATCATGCACGAATCAAAGATCCGGAATTTCATAAATGAGCCACACCAGCGTTTACTTTATGAATATGACTTTATTAACTTAAAGACTTTCTTTATCGAATTGCTGAGTGTGTATAAGCAAAAAGATGATGATCCATATCCACGTTGCACTCTGAGAAGGGGAGAACCCATTGAAGACCCGATTCCTGAAGAAAGTTTTGAAGATGATGAGGAGGTAAGAGCACAATTGCTTGAAGATTTTGATGAATTGCTGGGTGATACCCTGGAGGAATTTAATGAGAATGATACCAGCATTGACCCTTAGTGCCTGCTTTTTATAAGAATACCCATTTTGAAAAAATCCCTTATTGTTATTTGCGGCCCGACAGCTATAGGTAAAACTTCCATGGCGATAAACATTGCACGGGAATTCCATGCTGAAATTATCTCCGCTGATTCGCGTCAGTTTTATAAAGAGCTAAAAATAGGAGTGGCTGCCCCATCAAAGGAAGAACTTGCAATGGCCAGCCATCATTTTGTCGGGCACCTTTCCGTCACAGATTATTATAATGTGTCATCTTATGAAAACGATGTTTTAAATTTTCTGAGAAACTATTTTACAAAAAATGATTATGCTGTTATGGTGGGTGGCTCCGGATTATACATCGATGCAGTATGTTTTGGGATTGATGACCTGCCGGATCCTGATGAGGATATACGTAATAAACTGAAAGCACAACTGCAGGAAAATGGAATTGCCTCTCTGCAAAAACAACTAAAAAAACTAGACCCTGCCTATTCTGACATTGTAGACCTGAATAATCCAAACCGTTTGCTTCGTGCGCTTGAAGTTTGTTTAATGACTGGCCAGACTTTTACTGACCTCAGAAAGAAATCAAAAAAGGAGCGGGAATTTAATATTATAAAAATCGGGCTCACAAAACCTCGTCATGAGCTAAACGAAATAATTCATCAGAGGGTGGGTCAAATGATTGAAAACGGTTTGCTTCAAGAAGTCGAAGGACTTCTGAAATTTCGTGATCTGAATGCCTTAAATACGGTTGGATACAAAGAAATGTTCAAATACCTCGACGGGGATTGGAGCATGGAATTGGCCATCGAAAAAATCAAAACCCATACCCGGCGCTATGCTAAAAGGCAGATGACGTGGTTTAATCGGGACAAAGATATTAGATGGTTTTTACCAGATGAATTGACCAATATCTTCGATTATATATTAAAGAAGAATTAAATTATTATAAGAAACTCCAACAAACTCATCAGTAAATGTTTTTTTCGCCAAATTCAAGTACTGAAATTTCACATTTTCAATAGGATTTCGGTAACCAATTTATCGGGCAGTCTACTACATTTTCAAGAATTCTAGCAGCAAAATCGAATTTAAAATATTAGTACATTTGTGTAAATCAAAATATTGGAACTAAGAAGTTGAAATTTTTTTTAGAGATTTAATTAGAATTGATAAGTTTTCCTTGCTTAAAACATCTAATCGACTATTTTCTTTCCCAATAACTTTTGTATAAACACACAATTAAATACTGCTCATATTATGAAACGATCTACTAAATATTTTTCACTGATTCTACTTATTATCATAAGCTTAAATCTGCAACCTGCATCCTGCCAGGTAGTAATAAATGAATATTCTGCCTCAAACTTAAGTACCATTGCCGATAATTATTCGAAATATGAGGATTGGATTGAATTGTATAATGCGGGTGGCAGCACAGTTGACATTGGCGGTTATTTCCTAAGCGACAAAACTTTAAATAAAACAAAATGGCAATTCCCGGCTGGAATAACTATTCCTGCCGGTGGGTTTATTACAATATGGGCTTCGGGAAGAGATGAAGTATCGGGGGGGCATTACCATTCTAATTTTAAATTATCTCAAACAAAAGATGATCCTGAACATATTATTTTGTCGCTACCCGACAGCAGTTTGGTTGATTCTGTTCAATTACTGATAACCAGGAGAGGGCATTCAAGAGGAAGAACAATCGATGGCTCGGAGAACTGGAGTGTATTTGGTACGGAAACTCCGGGCAATTCAAACAATACATCCAATGCCTATTTAAGATATTGCGAAAAGCCAACTATGAGCGTTGAAGCCGGATTTTACACAGGCTCCGTTTTGGTTGAATTAACGACAACCGAACCAAATTCTGAAATTCATTATACAACCAATGGAACGGAACCCACCGGCGCTTCCCCTTTATATACCGGACCAATCAGTATTACATCCACAACGATTTTAATAGCCCGGACCTACAGTACAAACAGTGCGATATTAAAAAGCCTGGTGGTTTTTAATACTTATTTTATTGATGTTACACATACTATGGCCGTAATGTCAACTTCGGCTGAAGATTTGGATAATCTCCTTAATGGAAATCAATCACTCAGGCCTTTCGGTACATTCGAATATTTCAATGAAAAGGGTAACCGGACGACATTTGGTTATGGTGAGTTTAATGAGCACGGTCAGGATTCCTGGGTTCATGACCAGCGAAGCATCGATTATATTTCTCGTGATGAATGCGGAATTAACTACGCCATCAGGGATAACATTATTCCTCTCACTGATCGGGATGAGTTTCAAAGGATTATTCTCCGGGCAGCAGGTGATGATAATTATCCGGGTATAGATTCAAGCGCCCTGCTAAGAGATTATTTTGTGCAAAATACAGCCGAAATAGGCGATATGAACCTTGATGTTCGTAGGGGAGAAAAGGGCGTTCTTTATGTGAATGGACAATACTGGGGAATTTATGGCTTCCGCGAAAAAGTGAGTGATCACGATTATACTGAATATTATTATAACCAGGATAAATACAATATTTATTTCCTTAAGCTTTGGGGTTGGAGTTGGGCTGAATATGGCGGGCAGGCAGCATGGAACGACTGGAATACGCTACATGATTTTATCAAATACAATGATATGAGTAATCAGTCGAACTTTGATTATGTAAAATCGCAATATGATTATACCAGCCTGGTTGATTATGTTCATATTAATTCTTTCGTGGTTTGTTCCGACTGGATTAACTGGAATGTCGGATGGTGGAAAGGCCTTAATCCTGATGGTGGGCATAAGAAATGGGGATATATATTGTGGGATGAAGATGCTACTTTTGCCCACTATATAAATTATACCGGTGTACCTGGAATAAGTCCGACAGTGCCACCTTGTTTTCCCGAAGGTTTGAATAGTGACCCTGAAGAACACATTTATCTGCTAAATAAATTAAGGGATAACCCCGAATTTGACCAGTATTATATTACACGCTATATCGATCTTTACAATACTGTTTTTCAACCCGAAAGAATGATTGCGTACTTAGATTCCATTGAAAGTAAAATGGCACCAGAATTTCCCAACCAGGTTGCCCGATGGGGAGGCAGTGTGAATGAATGGGAGAATAACGTTCAAAAAATCAGGAATTTTATTACTGCCAGGCACGACTACTTAGCAGGAGGATTAAAGGATTGTTATAATCTGGATGGCCCTTATGAAATTACAGTTGACGTGGAACCTGCCGGTGTTGGAAATGTACAACTCAACTCAATGGTGTTGGATCAATATGTATGGAGCGGGGATTATTTTGGTGGGATAGAAAATAAATTAAAAGCCATTCCAACCAACCCCAATTACGAATTTGATAAATGGGTTTTAAACAATCATACCGTTTTTCCAATTGACACGATTGAAGATGTAACTTTAAATTTGACAATGGGGGATAATATACTTGCCATGTTCAAGGTGAAAGAACTTAGAGACTCTGTTATAATTAATGAAATAAATTATAATTCATTGACCACTTCCAACTCGGGCGATTGGGTAGAATTAAAGAACAGGTCATTATTTCCTATTGATATATCAGGGTGGGTATTTAAAGATGAAAATGATGCTCATATTTTTGTGATTCCTCAGGAATATGTAATTGCTGCCAATAGTTATGTTGTTTTATGCAACGATACAGCCCAGTTTAAATCTGTATATCCCGAAATAAATAATATTCTTGGAAACCTGGATTATGGGCTGAGTGGCACTGATGAAGTATTGAGACTCTATAATAATTTTGAGGAAATAGTTGATTCTGTTCATTATTATGATTCCAACCCCTGGACTAATTTACCGGATGGCTATGGACCAACACTTGAACTTAAAAGTGATACCCTCAATAATGATTTTGCAATAAACTGGAGAGCCAGTTTTGTCATGGGTGGAACCCCTGGAGAACAAAACTCAATTCAGGCACCTGTTCAACTGTATATCAATGAATTTATGGCAGATAATGATAATATTATTCCTGACCCGCAAGGTGAATTTGAAGACTGGATTGAACTCTATAACGCAGGTGAGCAATATATAAATATTGGTGGGAAATACTTTACAGATTTTGTCTATGATCCCACCAAGCATCATGTTTCGGATAATTCACCTGACTCAACTATTATTTTACCCGGCGAATTTTTATTGTTCTGGGCAGATTCTGATGGAGCAGATGGTATTCTGCATCTTGAGATGAAATTGGCTGCCAGTGGAGAATATATTGGTGTTTATGATGAGGATGGTGTCACAGTATTGGACTCTATAACCTTTGGTCCTCAATCGACAGATATTTCCTATGGAAGGATATCGGATGGTAATGAGGAATGGGTTTTTATGACCAATTCCACACCAGGGGCATCCAATGCACCAGAAATAAATCTTAGCCTTAAGGTTTTTCTTGAAGGGCCTTTTAACGGAACAACCATGAATACCTATTTAACGGGTCAGCTTGAACCTGTCGAGGGCTTCCCACTTTCACAACCATACAATGTAGAACCATGGAATTATCCAGGCCTGGAAAATGTAACTCAAATTCCTAACCAGGATATCGTCGACTGGGTTTTGATTGAATTAAGAGATGCGTCCAATTCATCCATCGCAACGCAAAGTACTACCATAGCGCAACAAGCCGGGTTTATCTTAAATGACGGAAGAGTTAAGGGGCTTGATGGGGTAAGCAACCTTCGGTTTTTTGTTAATTATTCCGATAGTTTATATGCCGTTGTTAGACACAGAAACCATTTAGGAATCATGTCTGCTTATGGATTAAAACAAATTTTTGGAGGTATATATAGTTATGACTTTACCAACGATAATAATCAGGCTTATGGCGGCAGCCTGGCAGTGAAAGAAATTGCTACCGATATATGGGGGATGATTTCCGGAGATGCTAATGCAAACGGTATTATTGATAATTTGGATAAAAATATCAATTGGGTGGATGAAGCAGGAGTTTCCGGTTATTTCCAATCGGATTTAAATTTAGATTCGCAGGTAGACAATACTGACAAAAATGATTACTGGCGACCTAATGAAGGCCAGGCTGTTCAGGTACCTGATTAAATCAGTACTACAGATTTATATTGCTGATCATTTAAATGAATTAAAGGCTTATAACAGTTTTAAATATTCGATGAGTTTCTGAACGGCCCTTCCCCGATGGCTAATCTTATTCTTTGCTTCCAAATCCATTTCAGCAAAAGATACATCATACCCTTCAGGTTGGAAAATGGGATCATATCCAAATCCTTTGTCCCCATGCTTTTCAGTCAGGATTGTTCCTTTAACAATACCGTCAAAAAACATTTCCTTTCCATCAATAATCAAACATATGACAGTCCTGAATTGTGCCGCTCTATTATTTTGATTTCTAAGTTCGTTTAAAACTTTGTCCATATTTTTCTGATGATCATGGCCCGGGCCAGCATAACGCGCCGAATAAACCCCTGGTTTTCCATCCAGGGCTTCAATTTCAAGCCCCGTATCATCAGCAAAGCAATTTTTCCCGTAATTATCAAATACATACCTGGATTTTATGGACGCATTTCCTTCAAGAGCATCTGCCGTTTCCGGGATATCCTTTGTGCAGCCTATTTCGGCCAGGGACAGAATGTTAAATTTATCTCCTACAACTGCTTTTATTTCTTGCAGCTTATGTTTATTATTTGTGGCAAAAACTAGTTCTATCATGGTGCAATGCTAAAAAAAAATCCCGGAATCACTGCATTCCGGGATTTAAATATTTTAAAATGTTCAGAGGTTTTTACGGCAATACATTTGCCCTGTAATCAGTAACGGAAACATAAGGGATACTCGATCCGTATTTTTTATTGATGGTTTCAATAAACTTATTGGCAATTACAGCATATCCCATTGGGGTTAAATGAACTCCGTCCAATGAAAATGCATTCCCTGTAATAAATGAGGTGGAAAAAGATACCCCATCAAAAGTAAGGCCTTCCTGTAGGTCTTTCATATAACTGTTCATATCTACCAAAGCAAAATCATAGGTTGCCGCTAGAGCTTCAAGGGTTTGGTTGTAACCGGCAATAGCTGTAGAAAGGTTGTTGATCTCAGTTGCTGTTAGCACATATTGATCAGGGATTGGCACCTGGCTTCCCCAACCTGCACATTTGAGTGAGTCCTGCGGGCATGTCAGAAGAACAAGTTCTCCTGCCACTGCCTGACGTAATCCTACCGGAGAGTTTGCATCAGCAATAATGAAGTAATTTTGACCAAGATTAAACGTGATACCTAAAGGCCCATAAGCTGCATTTAACCCATCTACCTGAGCTTGTTGAGTCAGCACAAGGCCATTTGCCGGAACGGTAGTGAAAAAAGGTATACTGGTAACATCAGGAATGTTAGCCACCACACCTTTAGCACCTGTTGATGCAAGGGCAGCCAAAAGGTTATCCATAAAGAACCCGTACATCATCGGACTTGTAATTGTATCCCCTACGCCACCTGAAGTAGCATATCCCAATACATCATTGTTCCCTATCCAAAGCGAATAAAAAGTGGGTTGCAAGGCAAGAGCATCACCAATTACACTGGCATTTGCCGAAGTCGCAAACCTTGCATAGTAAGGATTTGCAAGCCCTAATGGAACACCAGCAGGATTACCGTAACCTTCAGCCAGTAAATGAAAGGATTTTGCACCGGGTACACCGAGGTTGTGAACAACTTTCCCAATTGGTAAAATTGGTTCAGGGGTTCCTTCGGCTAAAACAGGGCCCAAAGAAGTAGTTCCTAAACAATCCATTGAAAAACCTAAAACCCTTTTTCCGGGGAGTATCCCGTATTCACCTTCCATCAATGGTTGCTCGAAGGCATTCAACCCAAAATTCTTGAGTTGTTTGGCAATCATTGAAGGATATGAATTTAATTGTGATTCGCGGTATAATGAGCCATCCGCATAACCAGCCGTAAGAGAATTTCCAAGTGCCACATAAGTACTAAAATCAGCACTTCCACTAGTATATTCGAAGGAATCAATTTCGGGTTCACAAGAATAAAGGAAGAACCCGGCTAATGCTATAAATAATATATATTTTAATTTCATACGTCTTTCGTTTTAGAGGATTAGAAACTATAACTTACACCAAATCCGGGAACAAATGTGCGGGTCATATAAGTACCCCCAAAATTATCCGGCTTATACATTCTTTCATCTTCCATACCGTTCAACTGAAGGTATGATAAATCAATGCTTAATCCTTTAATCGGCATTATTGACAGCCCTACAGTAAATGCCAGGGTGTTCAGGCTAACAGTTTCAGGTGTAAAATAGTCTTCACTTGTGGGAGCCGGATCATAATAAATTCCTGCACGAGCATGGATCTTATCCGAAATACGATATTCACCGCCAAATCTTAAAATCATTGAATTAGTGTATTCACGTGGATTACGTGAATCGGTCAAAAGGTCAGTGTTTTCAACAAAGTCGATAACAAGGGAGTCGTAAACCGACCAGAATACATAATTCATTTCTGCAGCCAGTGTAAGTTTATCCGTAACATCATAAGCTATCCCAACATCCAGATTTGCAGGTAATGGTAATTCAGCATTGAAGTTTCCTGAGGCAGGAAAGTTGTCGACTAAAGCCACCGGAATTTCAGTAAATTTTGTATCTCCATTTTCGATGCTCATGGTCATATTGCTTCTATAATCTATACCAATCTTGAGTTTTTCGGTTGGTGTAAGGTATAATCCTGCATTAAATCCATAAGCAGTGGTGTTTCCGTTCATGTTAAAGGTGCCATTTACCGGAGCAGGAACAGCCCTGGTTAAATCCACACTTCCCGTTGCAACGCATAAGCCTGCACCAATCCCAACTTTGTCGTTTAATTTATAAGAAACAGTAGGCTGGAAGAAAATGGTTTGAAGGGCAATCTCCTGGATGAGGTATTTCCCTGTCCATCCCTTATCCCACTTAACGGAACTACCAAAAGGGGTATAAACCCCAACTCCAACTGTCATTTTCTCAGTAACTTTTCCTGCACCATAAAAATAAAAAGGTGTGCCTGTCGGGTTATCTGTCATGGCTTCATAATCTGAGCCCTGTGCCCGATAAAGTGCATTTGAAAAAATGGGACTTACTCCTGCAGAAAAACTGTAGGTGTCTTTCATAAATGAGAGGGATCCGGGATTAAAAAAGATACTACTAGCTCCATAAGCGAACGGAGTACCAATAAGCCCTATCCCGGTTTGCTTTTGGCCTTGTAGCCTAACCTGGTAACCTCCTGCTATTATCTGGCTTGAAGCAAATAACAGTAGAAGTGAAATTGATAATAATTTTCTCATAAAGTTTGATTTTATTAGTATGGCAACGAAGATAATAAAAAAATAATTGGTATTAAGATTATTGAATATGTTCTAAAATGAAGGGATACTCTATCTTTTACAACGGATAGGTCATAAGAAAAAGCTAGAAATACTGGATTATATCAATACAATAAATATAATTTGCTATTATTTTGCCATTTAGCATTGTACTTATTTTCGTCGAAATAGATGATTAAATCAGCATCATATTTATTTTCTACGAAAAATACCTTTTTGTCTGCTTCGTATTTATTTTCTACAAAATACCATAAGCCTTTATTCCCGGTAGCATCGTACTTATTTTCGACTTTATAAACCAAAAGGTCTGCATCGTATTTGTTTTCAGTTACAAATATTTTGACGTCAGCATCATATTTATTTTCACAGGAATAAATTTTCTGAGCCAGGATACTGTGAGTAAAAATACTCATTAAGAGAAATAGAGAAATTGAAACAATGGTTGATTTCATTGCGCATGTTTTGCGCTTTTTTAATACAAGAATAGTTCCAACTTAAAAGTTTAGGTAATAACTTTTAGTTAGGGTTATATATTCAGAGGTAAAGCTATTATCAATGTTTCTGATACATAATGACGATTCCATAGGAGTTGATAATTTTTCTCTGGAAAATTCGGCTAATACCCGGTTGGCATCTTTGCAGGATTTTGGGTAAATGATTGTTTTTCGTATTAATGAAAGATCAGAAATTGAGGCTTCCCGAACAAATTCACCAAAACTTTCTGCGGAAATAATTATACAAAATTTCCCTTTTAGTGAGAGGAGTTTGTCAACTGAAGTCACTAACATTTTAAAGTTGAGGTGTCCATCGTGTTTTGAAAGATTTTTTAAATCGGAGCCCGATTTCAGGCTGTTTGTATAAAATGGAGGGTTGCAAACAATAAGCTCATAAGGGTATTTGACTGAAAAAGCGAAACTGGTAATATCTGAGTGGAAGGCCGACAACTGCTCCGGCCACGGACTATTTTCGAAGTTTGTGGCAGCCTGTATTGCGGAAGCCTGATGAATATCGATGGCATCAATTTTTAATTCTGACCTTTGTGCCAGCATAAGAGCAATAATTCCACAACCTGTTCCAATATCCAGTATAGCCCCGCTTTTAGGAGTGGATGCCCAGGCGCCCAATAATACGGCATCAGTGCTTAAGGGCATAGCACATTTGTCGTCAGCAATGCTGAATTCCTTGAATTGAAATGGTTTTCTCAAGATTTATTGTTAAAGGTAAATATCCAGTAAACCTTCTGGTAAAAGGATTATAACTTGCCGTTGGTGACGGTTTACTTTTTTAATGATCTCATCCGCAACAGGTATTAATATTTCGTTTTTATCTCCTTTAACACTTAAAAGAGCCTGAGGCCCATGATCGTAAACTTTTTCTATTTCACCTATCAATCCATGTTTTTCGTCGATAACTATGAAGCCAATGACTTCATGGAAGTAAAACTTATTCCCGCTAAGCTCTGGTAAGAATGAAACAGGTAAGTAGGCATTTTGGTTGACTAAAGCAATAGCCTGTTCTTCGTTGTTTACCTCTTCCAGGGTAACGTAAGCAGTTTTCCCGGATTTGATATTTAGACTACGAATGGCAAAAGGGATCAGTTCCGATCCTATTTCAATAAATACCGCCTCCAGATTGCGATAATATTCAATTTCATCCACATCAAAAAAAAACACCAGGCTTCCCTTGAAACCTGATGTCTTTACAATTTTTCCGAGATAATAAAAGTCTTTTTTATCCATCACGCTGAACTTAAATTATTCAGCTTTTTTTTCTTCTTCTTTGCTTTCTTCCTCTTTCGGTTCCTCTTCCTGTGCTTCCTCTTTTGGTTCTTCAGCTTTTACTTCGGGCGCTTCTTCTGTTTTTTCTTCAGCCTTAACTTCTTCAGCAGCTTCTTCTTTCACTTCCTCAGCAGGAGTTTCCTCTGTTTTTTCTTCTACTACTGCTTCTTCTGCAACTGCATCTTCCGTTTTTGTTTCCACAGGGGTAGTTTCTTCTACTGGAGGCTCAGCTACTGCTTCCTCTCCTAATTCTGCTTTTGCAGCAGCAATTTTTTTCGCCTCTTCAGCTTTTAAAATCTCAGCTTTTCTGGCAGCGATTTCCTTCGCTCTTGCCTCGTTTACTTCTTTTTCAGCATCCAGGCGTTTCTTGGCTTCATTCCTTTCTTCTGAAGCCAGCTCCTTCACTTTTCCTTCTATTTTATCTTCCTTGTCTTTCAGCCAGGAGGCAAATTTTGCTTCAGCTTGTTCTTCGGTTAGCGCTCCTTTTTTTACACCTACTGAAAGGTGGTTTTTGTACATCACACCTTTGTAAGATAAAATGGACCGCATGGTATCAGTGGGCTGCGCGCCTGCCTGAAGCCAATATAAAGCCCTGTCGAAATCCAGCTTAATATCAGCTGGTTTGGTTAACGGATTGTATGTGCCAATTCTTTCAATGTATCTCCCGTCACGTGGTGCACGACCATCCGCAATAACAATGTGGTAAAAGGCCTGACCTTTTTTACCCTGTCTTTGCAATCTAATCTTTGTTGGCATACTTTAAAATTTTATAAATTGAATATTGAATTTGAAATACTTACGATTCTGAATTATCCAGAATATAAACAATTCCCCCTTAAAAAGGGGTGCAAATATCTAAACTTTTTTTTACATGAGAAAGGAATTGTTTAGTTTATTTCAATTAAACCCCCGTATCCTATTGTATGACTGATGATTTTAAATGTTTTATTTCTTCTGCCCGGGTAAAAAATATGTGCCACCAACAGCCACCACCATTGCCACTAAAAAAGTCATAAATCTGGAGGTAATGATCTCATCCAGTCCGGTACTGATCCATATGATTGTAAAAACTAAGCCGGAAATAATCGTAAGTAAAGCCGCTTTTCCATGGAAGCGTTTCCAGAAAAGTGAAAGCAATATCACCACTGAAAAAGTACCCCCGATCCCTGCCCATACATAACCTACCACCGTGTATATTAGGTCATCTTTTATAAAGTAAGCTAACATTAATGCTATAAGTGAAAGAATGGCAGTGACCAAACGCGATTGTAAAAGAGCATTCTTTGCTGAAGTATCCCGAAGGGGTTTAATAAGATTTTCTGATAGTTCTGTAGCGGATAATATTAGCAAAGAATTTGCTGTGGAAATAACAGCTGCCAGCACTCCGGTTATTAATATTCCTGCCATCACAGGGTGAAAAAGCGTAGTTAAAACCTCCGGCATCACAGTTTCCTGGTCCCTTAATCCGTCAGGGCCGAACATAGCAATACCGATCCATCCAATCATTAACGCCCCGATGTAGGCAATAATGGTCCATGCTACACCAATGTTTCTCGCCTGCCTTGCCTGCTGTGAATTTTTAATCGCCATAAACCGCATGCTTAACTGAGGTTGTCCTCCGAGGTATCCAAAAAACCATGAGAAAGCTCCGGCAATAATGATACCCGCTCCCAAACCATTTATTAGGTTTATTGAGTCTGGAAATATACCCGATAGAAAAATCTCTAAACGTGAACCTTGCACCAGGTTAGCACCTCCTGCAAAGGTACTGTAACTATCACCTGCCTTAAATAAAGCTTGCGAAATGGATGAGGCATAAAGACTACTTTCGGGTTGGCCTGAAATATAGATGATGCCTGCAATGGGAGCTACAATAAGGGTAATGATCATGATGACGGCCTGAACAACATCCGTATAGGTTACACTTCTGAATCCTCCATAAATGGTATAAGGAACTACAAACAAAACAACCAGGAACATACCCCATATCCTGTCGATACCAAAAATATTTTCCAGGGTTTTTCCACCCCCGATAATTTGGGCACCCACATAGAAGAAGAAAAAGAAAACGATGGTTAAACTTCCAAAAATGCGTATCCATTTTCCAGCGTCACCATGTTTTTGAGCGATGTAATCAGTAAAGGTATCGGCCTTATATTTAGCGGCTTCATCACGTAACCGCCAGGCCAGGAATATCCATGCAAAAATAATCCCTGACACACAACCTATGGCGGTCCACACTTCCATTAAACCGGTAGCATAGGCAGCACCTGGTAAACCAAGCAATGCCCAGGAAGATTCACCTGTTGCCCTTTCTGATAAGGCAGCCACCCATCCGGGTAGGTTGCGCCCTGCAATGGCAAAGTCAGCACTTGTTTTTACTTTTCGCCCCTGGTAAAGTCCCCATAATATAAGTAGGGTCATATAGGCGATCATTACTATAAGAAGTTGTGTTTGGTATTCCATCCTCAAACAAAAATACAAAGTTTACCAAATTAATCTTGAATCCAAAACTTCGAACTTTTAGCCAGGCTGGTGTTGATCACGTAATAAATCATTCACTGTTTTCACAGGATTAAAAGTAAGCAGAGGGACCTCTACAAAAATTGTGATCCAATCGGCCTGGGCCCCATTCCAAAGTCCTGGAAGTTCCTGCGCTTTAAGGTTTTTACCACTTTTCGATTTAACGGAGATAAAGCCGGTTTCAGGATCTGTGAATTTATGCAGGTCAAACCTATTTCCTTTAAAATCTTTAAGGCTGCATACCAGGTCAACAGGATTAAAATGTGAAGCATTGTTCAGGATTTCTACCTGGTCGGGTGCCTCCATATTGATCTGGGATGATTCCACAATTTGAAGCGAGATCTCGTCTTTGCTGTTTTTTACCCAGAAAGGGCCTCCACCTGGTTCGCCCTCATTTTTTACCATGCCACAAATACGGATAGGCCTGTTCAGGTTTTTATAAAGAAATTCTGTTTTAGCCTGGAATGATAAATTTATATAAACTTCAGGCAATTTGATATTCAAACGTTTTACAGCGAAGTCTTCTAATTTTGAAAGGTCAGTTTCCGTTAGTTTACCGGAACTAATTTTTTTAAGCCAGAAAAAGTCCTCCTTCTGCAGCTCCATTAACAATCCACCAATTACCTTTTTATATCGGATGGTTTCCGGTTTTAGCCTGTCAGGAACAATGTTATCGATATTTTTAATAAATACAATATCGTATACCAGGTCATTGAGGTTTTCAATTAAAGCTCCATGTCCGGCCGGTCTGAAAAGAATTGAGCCGTTTTCCCTGAAAGGATTGTTATCCATATCCACTGCTATTGTATCAGTAGATGGCTTTTGAATGGAAAATTCAACTTTATATTTGATTTTATATTTTGATTCATAGCCAGGGAGCACCCTTTTCAATGCCTCTTTGAATTTTTGCATATGTTCAGGTGAAACGGTAAAATGTACACTCGCAACTTTATTTGAATCGAGCGCATATTCTGCAGATTCAACTAAATGTTCTTCCAGGGCAAGCCTGCTATTTTCCCCATATTGATGAAATAACAATAAGCCTTTTGGCAAGTTACCATAGCCCAGGCCTTTATCTTCCACAAGAAAAGAAACCAGGGGGATAATATTTTGATCGGCCAGTAGGTCGTCAACGTTCAGGCTATGTTTATTTAATACATTATTAAGCTCATTAAAGAAAGCAAAGTTTTTAATCCTTTTAGCATAATTAAATACAGAGTTAAAACCGGTATCTGCCTGTACTATTTCCTGCTGATTGTTTTCGTTTGCCTCTTCCAGAAAAGTATAAAGGGCTTTAAACATTCGGCTCGCTGCACCTGATGCGGGCACAAACTTTACTATGGAGTATTCTCTGGTTTTTTGATTAAACAGTTCGACCAGTTTATCCACTTCCTGCTTATTAAAATTATTTATCCCATCATTAATGGTAGCAGGTTTTACGAGCCTGGAGAATGGAAATCCTTTTTTAAAATTTTCTATTTGATTTTCAATAACTGGAATGGATATTCCTTTGGATTTAAACTGATCCAAATCTTTTTGAGTGAACATTCTTAGAGAATTGAGTAATTAAATAAATTCATTAAATCCTTATCAAGAAACTGATTGATCACCTCGAGGTGGTTTGGCCTCAGACTTTTTTTCCATTTTTCTTCAATATAAAAATCCCGATGAAATTTCTGACTCTTTATCCCATGTTTATTAGTGAGAAGATTTTTAATATTTTTATAAAGCTCAGGTTTTTCAATGTTGAATTTTTCTGCAAGGTTATTTAGTGTAGTTTTTATATCAACCAGGGCATCCTCATATCTAATTATAATATGTTGGTCTACATAATTTTCCATATTCACATACGAACGATATTTCATATTCCACATTACCATGGGGTTTCTGTAATCACCATATGAATATTTCAGAAAATCAGAAAAACTTAGATCCCTTAAGCTTTCATGATTGTATGGTCTTTTGTGCATGGATAGCAACCAGGAATAGGGATTTTTGACCAGGCAAACAAAAAGAATATTCTTTTTATGATCATCCGTTAACTCTTCAGGAGAAGGGGCCAGCCTGTGTTTCCAGCCTAATTCAAAAGATTCATGAAGATCAACTTCAAGGTTTTTCTTCAAAAGCCATTCAAGATAAATGGTTCCGCTGTTCCGTTCGCCGTATATTTTTACTAGTGTCATTAAGTTATATTCTTGTTTTTGTACAATTCGGCAAAAGTAATAATAAAATATAAAGAGGGATTTTTCGGCTCCTATTTATAATGAATTAATTTTGTTTTAAAAAGAATAAAATTATTACTTTTGCCGTCCATTTTAAAAGATGGTTCATACAACAAACGTTGCGATATTTTAATGCACCTTCTTTAAAAAGATGCCCAGATGGCGGAAATGGTAGACGCGCATGGTTGAGGGCCATGTTCCCGTTCGGGAGTGCAAGTTCGATTCTTGTTCTGGGCACCAGAAAGGTTCAAAGTTTAAAGTTCGATGTTCAAGGTTGACTTTGCTCCTTTATCTTTGCACCTTGAACGAAATGCTATCAGCCCAGATGGCGAAATTGGTAGACGCGCTGGTTTCAGGGACCAGTTCTCGCAAGGGAGTGCAAGTTCGAGTCTTGTTCTGGGCACAAAATGAAGTATATTTTTTTCCAATACTTTATTGTTATTCCAAAATATTTTAATCGCCAAGTTTAAAACCTCTTAGTAATTTTATTTGTATTTCGTTGTTTTTTAGAAAGATATTACAATTTTATTACTTTTGCTTAAAAATTATCCCCTCTACCTGATTATAAAATTTCAAACAATGTATTGGCAGGCTAACCGTTTGAAAAATAAATTAATGTAACAATTCCAGAATATGACGTATAAAGTTTATCAAAGCTCATATGTTAAATACCTTTATAGGTGAGAAGTAAGGTCAAAAAAATATGGTGCTATTACCAACGAGACTTAGTTAAATGAGAATTCTGAAAATATTTTTACTTAGTGGAATTTTACTGGTTCTGCTTTCAAATGCCGGGTATTCTTCAAAAATCACTTTTGAATTAATTGAAAACGATTCCTACTTGTTTGAATATTCCAATAGTTATGCTGAACGTAATTCAACAAGTAACTTTTTTATAAAGGAGCTTGCACGGTATAACCTTTCTGGTCTGTACAGCACAAAATACACTTTCCATTATTCTCTTCGTGAAAGCATAAAAAAAATTGATGAACATACCTTTACGGCAGAAGCAGTAATAACCGGACAAAAATGTACAGGTGATATTTTTTATAAAGATTTTGATATCTCTGATATTTTGTTTCCTGATAAGATGAATTTTACCCTTTATGTGAATGATCATGGTAATTATATTGTAAACCGTGAGTTTAAAAACATAATGAAAGGGCCGAATAATGAATTTAGGATCTCATTTGAATTTGAAACTTTTAATAACCAATCTGAATTTAATTTGGTGCTGGATGCTGTAAAGTTTTATTCAGTGGATGAAGACCGACAAAAATTTCAAGAGAGAATTAGCTACATTGATGACTATTATGCTTCTTTAGCGGCTATTGATTTTTCAAAAAACAAATTGGGGAGCATGGATTATACCCCGTCGAATATTCCAGGGATTCTCCTTCGCCTACATGAGTCAAAACGTATTTATAACGCTATCTACCGATCTGAATTTCTCCACAAGCTAAATTTTGACGCTAAAAAGGACGAGCAGTTTTTTAGGGATATGAATGCCTTTCAAAAGAAAATTGAACAGGTTGAATTTAATTATGTCAAATTAGTTAAAACTTCCGAATACATTAAGTTTTCTGAAAGTCTGACACGGCTCGCTGAAGATCATGTGAACCTGATATGTGAGTTTGTCGAGCTCTCTAATAATACCAAACATGCTTATCAACCCTATTTTTATAAACTGGGAAAATCCAATTATTCCTATCCCGAACTTTACGACTTGCATAAAAGTATTTCAAGTGTCCTTCTAAAGTCTAAGTATTGCAACGATTCTGATATAGTTTTCGATCGGTTCAAATCTGAAATTTACAAAGCATACCTTGTTAAAGCAGAGAAGCAGATTGAAATGGAAAACTTCAATATTGCTAAAGCAATTATTGAAAGTGCCAGAGAGTTTTATAAGTCTACCCTTGGAAAGCAAACGCCTGTTGAATCCAATATATTAATGTCGAAAGCTAATTATGGCATTTACAATTCATACCTGCACTTAATTGACAGGGCGATAGATATTGGAAATTATTCCCTGGCTGAAAATTATATTGAAAAAGCAAAAAATTTCCAGGAAATAAACAGGTCGACTATAATCTCAAAAAGACAAATACAAAATGCTTCCGAAGAGCTAGTGAACCTCTACATTAATAAAGGTTTCCGTCAAATTGAGACTGAAGAATTCGAAGAGGCTGTATATTGTTTTGAGCAGGCACAGGCTGTGTGCAGCAGCATTGGAGTGTTTAACCAGGATTACATTATAAAGCACGGCTTAATCCAATCCAGAAATGGATTATACTTGATGCTCATTGAAAAAGCGCATGAGGCACTTGCAGAAGAAAATAAGGAAGTAGCCCAATCATGCATGGCAAAAGCATCTGATATTGCATCCTATTATCCCACTCAAATTCACCAAGTGGAAAAGCTTGACGAATTAAGTGGAGAGCTGGCTTATCAAAAGTACCTGAATGATATTTCTGATGGAAGGAAACTTCTTGCAACGGGTAACTATACTATGGCATACCAAAAGTTCCTCAATGCGTTGATATTAGAAGGAAGTTCTGACTTTGCAATTTATGATCCGCTTGTTGATTTATTTGCCAGGGCAGCTACTCCATATCTTGTTGACCAGTGTAAGTTAGGTGAGTTAAAGGTTAAGAAAAATCAACTGGATGAGGCACGTGCAATTTATGATCACTGCTTTCAACTTCAAAGCGATTATGGGTTATTCTTCGAAAAGGACTTAATGGCAAGTTTAACAATTCTAAACAATGATATTTTTACCAGGAAATGCGAAAACATTAATCAGGAGTATGATGGGCTATTGAACCAATTTGCCAATGTAGTTGAAAGTGGTGATTTTATCACTGCCATGAATATTCTTGATCAAACAAATGAGGTGGCAAGAGACAATTATTATTGCGATCTGGACAAATCCATTGTTGTGAGTTACCGCGAAATGTATGAGCCCGCCGCGACTTATCAGGAACTAGCAGGTGAAGCCCAAAAAGCCCTGCAGGAACAGGACCAAAAGCACTTTAATGAAGTATATGAGAAAATGGAAGAACTCTCCAGTAGATATGAAGTTATCCGTAAGAGAATAGAACCTATGCCCCTGCATTATTTGTTTTCAGCGAAAAAAAATCTGGCACTGCTTGAATCATCAATAAACAACTATCAGCACGAAGAAGATTATGCCACAGCTTTTAGGATTTTAAATGTTCTTGAAGCCAATAATACATCTCTTAAGGATACAAAACCTATACAGGAAAAATTAGCGCAAAGGCTCGCTTGTGCTGACAAAGTGAACCATAGCGATTCTAATCCTAAAGTCAATGTGGAGAAATATACCGGAGGTAAAACCTTTTATAAATATTTTAAGAAAGAGTATATTAAAGAGTGGTAAACCTACCTCAAAGTGAATCCTACATTCTTTTCTATTTAATATTTATTATAAATTACATTACTAAATATCTTTTAATAAAGAATTTGTATATTAGCAGCTAATTCTATATAGATAATTCATTAAAAGTTGACAGATGAAAAAGAGGATGTTATTAATTAGTAATTCTACTAACTACGGTGAAGATTACCTTGAGTGGCCCAAAGAATATATTACAGAATTTTTGAACAGGACCGGAGTCAGACGAGTATTATTTGTTCCTTATGCTGGCGTAGCCTTATCTGAGAATGGTTTGGAAGCGTCATTTGATGCCTATGAAGAAAGGGTAAATGGAGTATTTAATGAGATGGGTTTTGAAGTATATTCAATTCACAGAGAAAAAGATCCTGCCTCTGCTATAAAGGATGCCCTGGCGATTGCTGTTGGCGGTGGCAATACTTTTCACCTTGTTTATATGCTTCACCAGTTAAAAATAATGAAAGTCATCAAAGAATCAGTTGAAAATGGTTTGCCATTTATGGGTTGGAGTGCCGGGGCTAATATTGCCTGTCCTACCATGTGCACTACTAACGATATGCCTATTATTGAACCCGAAAGTTTAAATTGTCTCCAATTGGTCAACTTTCAAATAAATCCTCATTTTCTTGATGCCACAATTGAAGGCCATGGAGGGGAAACTAGAGAACAGCGACTTGAGGAATTTATGGTAATAAACAACATTGTATTTGTAGCGGGCCTTCGCGAAGCATCTCTTCTATCAATCGATGGGGACCAAATGACTTTAATGGGTAAAAAGCCCTTAAGGTTATTTAAACATGGCCATGATACCAAAGAATTTGAACCCGGTTCGGATTTGAGTTTTTTATTGTAATACTCCCATTGTTTACAATCAGCTTTTCAAATCCTTAAATAGAATTTTTAAGAGTCCATTTTCAATATTTGGTTTACGAAGTTATATTTCAGGATATTAATTTAAATTCGATTATTTTTGTTGCATAAATTTAAATAATCAGGTTGGAATTACGATAAATGGATTTGATCGGGAAACGATGGACTTATTAGGTTTAAAAAATAAAGAGATTGGATTATCAATTGAAAATATTCCACTCCCATTTGCTAAGGGAGAGATAATATATAAAGATAATCAGGCAGTTGATTTAAGGTTAGATGAGGTAAATACTTTATTTTGCAAAGTTGCCCGGTTCAACAGGGATGAACTTCAAGGTCAGCTATTATCTAAATTTTCTCCAGACTTTAAAGAAGTTTTTGATAAAGACAGAATTCCTGAGATCGATAAAAAACCTGATCAAATTCAATATAATTTTGAGCTTTTTATTGAATCCAGAAATCAATGGTTTGATGTATTCATTGTTCTATTCCACCGATCCAAAGTTAATTTAATCATCAATGATTCTTCCTCTGACCATATAAAATTAGAACAGCTTAAAATCCAGGAAGAAAAATTCAGGGGGGTTTATGAAAATGCAACTGTTGGCATGTACAAAGCTAAAGCTGATGGGGAATTTATTTTAGCTAACAATGCATTACTTAAAATTTTAGGATACCAATCATTTGATGATATTAAAGGGAAAAAACTCCAAAACCAAAGAGTGGCAATTAACCTTCCCGATGACCTTGATGAGATTCTCTCCGAAAAAGATGAAATACACGGTTTTGAATCTTTATGGCAAACCCAATCGGGGGATGCGGTTTATATGATGGAAAGTGCAAGGGTAATCAGGGATAAATCAGGCCAATTAACTTTTTTTGAAGGATCGGTAGAAGATATCTCACATAAGAAAATAGCTGAAACTCAAATCAACCAACTCAATAATATCTTTATAGAATTAGGAACTGATCCTAAAAAGAATATTTCAACTATTGTAAAAAAAACCAATGAAATATTAAATGGATATTGCACTTTCTATCTGAACTATCAACAAAAAGAGGATAAAATCACTGCATTTGATTCATTCAATATGCCGGAACTTTTGGAAATAAATGATATAACAGAAGGGCATGTATGTTATGACGCTTTCCATAACCTGCAAGCCCCACCCTTTGTAGTTCATGATCTGGAACAAACTGAATATTTTGTATCTGATCCGGCGATTCAAAACTTTGATTTACGTTCGTTTATAGCTCATCCTGTGCAGGTCAATGGAAAATCTCCCGGATCAATTTGCGTATTTGATACAAAAAAAAGGCAGTTTACTGAAACAGAGAAAAAGATAATAAGCACATTAGCTGTGTCGCTTGCTTTAGAGCATAAGCGTCTGTTTCTCGAAAATGACCTTAAGGAAGCCACAAGGGAAGCAAAAAATGCCAACAAAGCCAAAAGCCAGTTTTTAGCTAACATGAGTCATGAGATAAGGACACCACTTAATGGTATAATGGGATTTTCTGAAATGTTAATCTCCCAGGAAACCGACGAGCGTAAGCAACGGATGTTAAAATTAATTGAAGAATCGGGTCAGCAATTATTTAGAATTATCAATGATATATTTGACTATTCAATGATTGAAGCCGGGAAGATCACATTAAAAGAATCTCTTTTCAGTCCAAAAAAACTTGTGGACGAAACGGTGGCTTATTATACTCAGGCTGCTAAGAAAAAGGGATTAAATATAATAGTAAACGATGAACATATTGAAACCCAGGAGTTATACGGTGATTATGTAAAATTGAGCCAGATTCTTGTTAATATTGTTAGTAATGCAATCAAATTTACCGATGAAGGCTCAGTATTTATTATTTCAAGCACCAGGCAAGTTCAGAATAAAGTCTATTTTAAAATTACAGTTGAAGATTCGGGGATTGGCATTAATCCTGAACAACTAGAGAATATTTTTATTGAGTTTGAACAATTAGAGTATTACCTGACCAAAAGGATGAAAGGAACAGGATTGGGCCTCGCTATTACTAAAAGACTAACCGATTTTTTAAATGGCCAGATTAATGTAGAAAGTGAACCCGGAAAAGGAAGTCGATTTGTTGTTGAGATTCCATTTTCCACTCAATCAAATCATAAATCAGAGTTAATTATGGAAAACCAAAGTGAAAAAAAGGAAAGTACCGGAAGGGAAATTAAAATTTTATTGGCCGAAGATAATGAAGCCAATCAGTTTTTAATTAAAGCAATAACGAAATCACAAAAGTGGGATATAACCGTTGTAGATGATGGAATCCAGGCCGTTGAAGCGTTTAAATCAGACACTTTCGATTTGGTATTGATGGATGTCCAGATGCCAACAATGAATGGCTACGAAGCCACAAAAGAAATAAGAGAATATGAAAAGGCCAGCGGCAGACATACTCCCATCATTGCTCTAACCGCATATGCTATGAAGTCGGATAAAGATCTATGTATTCAGGCTGGGATGGATGATTACATTTCAAAACCTTTTAAACGACAACAATTTCTGGATGCCATAACCAATACTATTGATAAATTTTCGGTATAAGAGTACAAAAAATATATTCTCCTGTTACTCGCTGATAATTACTTCCTGGCCCTTCCATTCACGAAATACTCATACTGTATTAATTTGTACTCAATCTTATAAAATTCATTCTTAAATTAGCAAACTCAGAAAATTTCCATTTGGAGCATTTTCAAAGAGATGAATAACAATTAAAAAATAATAAAATGAAAAATGCAGGGATAAGAACCTCCATGCCTGTTTTCCTGGCTTTTTTATGTATGGGATTTGGTGACGCTGTAGGACCAATGGTTAGTCTGGTAGAAGAATCATTCAATATTTCTAATTTCCAGGCTCAGCTAATATCTTTGTCCGGCTTTATCATGTTTGGACTTTTATCTATTCCAATGGGGATATTGCAGGATAGAAAAGGGAAAAAGTACATCATGAACCTGGGTTTGATCATTGCACTTATAGGCCTCCTTATCCCGGTTTTTAATGGAATGTATGGCCCAATTGTGACATTGGAAGATGCCACGACGGGTAAATTTGTGATCCTGTTGTTTGCCATTTTATTACTGGGCGCCGGGGCTACTACCTTACAAGTGGTGGGGAATCCAATAATGCGCGATGTTTCGCCGGTGGGTAATTATTCCAGCAACCTATCATTTGCGCAATCCATAAAAGCTGTGGGTTCTTCATTAGGATTTTTACTGCCCCCTTTCGCTATCAAGTTTTTGAGCCTCGACTGGTCTATTTTATTTCCTGTATATTCTTTACTTATTTTAATTAATATCCTCTGGTTTAATTCTTCTGGTTTTAAAGAGTCGACAATAAAAGGTGATAAACCTGCCACGATCAAATCCTGTTTTTCATTATTGAAAAATAGCTATGTGTTGGTTATGGTTATGGGCATTTTTTTTTATGTAGGTGCTGAAGTTTCAATGAGTTCTGAGATTCCGGTTTTGCTCAAAAGAAATTTTGGTATTGAAGAATTTGGTTTATGGTTGGCATGGGCTCTTTTCTTTCTCCCCATTCTTTTGGGAAGGTTTACAGGTGGAATCATTTTACGTTATTTAAGCCCTCGAAAATTTCTTTTAATAACTGTAAGTATTTCGGTTATTGGCCTGGCATTGATTTTCCTGAATAACCAAATGGTTACATTTGTCAGTATCATACTGGTAGGACTTGGATTTGCAAATATATTCCCATTAATATTTTCAATTACCGTAGATAAAATGCCCGAGCGGTCGAATGAACTCTCAGGATTAATGGTTACAGCAATCGTTGGAGGGGCCATCCTCCCGCCAATAATGGGTAAGGTAGCTGACTTAAGCTCCATCACCATTGCATTCGTAATCCCGTTAATTGCCATTTTATATAATTTATTTGTAGCCATAAAATCTCAAAAAGTTTAACATATATGAAACAAGCAGCACTTGGAATAGATATAGGTGGGACCAATACCGTAATGGGCCTTGTAGATAAGGATGGTTTAGTTATTAAAGAAACCTCTATTCCCACCAAAACGCATCCTGACTACACTATTTATATGAATTCCCTTTGCGATGCGATACAAAACCTTGTAGATACTTATAAATCTCAGTTTGAAATTATCGGTATCGGGGTTGGGGCACCCAACGGTAATTATTATAACGGAACCATTGAATTTGCACCAAATTTAAAATTTGAGGGAATCGTTCCTGTGGTCGATTATCTGAAAAAGAGTTTCGACTTTCCTTATATTATCCTGACAAATGATGCCAATGCAGCAGCAATAGGTGAAATGATCTATGGCGGGGCAAAAGGAATGAAAGATTTTATTATGATCACCCTTGGAACAGGAGTGGGTAGTGGAATTGTTGTAAATGGCGAAATGGTTTACGGCCATGATGGCTTTGCAGGTGAAATAGGGCACACGATTTTTGATCCCAATGGCCGCGACTGCGGATGCGGAAGGAAAGGTTGTCTTGAAACTTATACATCGGCTCCTGGATTAAAACGAACTGTTTTTGAACTATTATCGGTGATGGTTGATCCCAGTGAATTGCGGGGCATTAGTTTTAATGACCTGTCAGCACTTCAGATTGATAAGGCTGCCAGGAATGGGGATGCTATTGCCCTTGAAGCATTTGAGTACACAGGTGAAGTGCTTGGTATAAAACTGGCTGATGCCGTAGCCCATACCAGCCCGGAAGCCATTTTCCTTTTTGGCGGACTGGCCCAGGCCGGTGACTTGATATTTGAACCTGTAAAACGTAACCTGGAAGATAATCTGCTGAATATTTATAAAAACAAAGTGAAGGTACTTCCTTCAGAGCTCCCTCCGGGTGAGGCTGCAGTTTTAGGGGCAAGTGCTTTGGTTTGGAAAGAGTTTGGGGTTTAGTCCTAAACTTATGTAAAAACAAAAACCCACCTTCCAGGCAGGTTCTTCCTTTTGTGATCCCGACAGGATTCGAACCTGTGACCCACAGCTTAGAAGGCTGTTGCTCTATCCAACTGAGCTACGGGACCATAATTATAACTGTAAATTCGCACTTTTTGCCAGCTTCCAAATAGATTTTCAGATCGCAAAATTACGAATAATTGCAAAAAGACAAAATGATTGTTATCATTTCAGAAAAAATACTGTATATTGTTAACCCTATTGAAAAAATTGCGTACAAGTTTCATTGCATAACCCAGTTGTATTCGAGGTTTTTTGTATCATATGACAAAAATTATTTTAAAATTAATATTAACCCTTTTCGCTAGCCTGGCGTATATATCTATTGGGATAGCTGAAAATACCTTCCAACTTCTGGATAAGCTTAGCTCAGCCAGCGGAACAGAACGGGTTGATCTGCTTAATCAACTCTCGGTTATTAAGTTGAAAACAAACCCCGATAGTGCCATTAATCTGGCTCTTGAAGCCCTCGAAATATCAGTGGATAAAAAGGATGCCTCGCGCAAGGCAGAATCTCTTTTCAATATTGCTGAAGGCCATAAACTTAAAGGAAATAATATTCGGGCCCTGGACTATTTCCTGAAATCATTTCAAGCTTTTAACCTGGTGGGTGATCAGTTGGGGGTGGCCAAGAGTAGTAACAGTTGTGGACGCATTTATAAATTTTTAGGAGATTATTCTGCGGCACTCGATTACCATTTAAAAGCACTTAAAATCTATGAAGAATTAAATATTCCCGAAGGAATAGCATCATCCATGATCTATGCCGGGGTGGCTTACCGCAATATCGGTAATTCGGATGTGGCAATGGACTACTACAACAAAGCGCTTGAAACGGCAAGAAACATTGACGATAAAGGTTCAATCATTGATGCTCTTGTGTCTAAGGGTAATATTTTCTGGTATGATGGAGAAAATGAAAATGCGCTTGAGCACTATAAAAATGCCCTTGAAATAGTTGAAAAAAATGATTTGGTCAGGGAAAAAACTGCTGGAATTTATAATAATATAGGAAATGTTTATAGAAATAAAGGTGAATATACCCGTGCCCTGGATTATTATGACAAAGCTTTTGAAGCTGCTCAAAGTTTAAGTGATAAAAATCTTATAGCTGTTATTCTAAAAAATAAGGGGATCACCTACAAACTATATGAAAAATACTCTCTGGCCCTTGAATATTTTAATGAAAGTAAAGATCTCGCTGAAGAAATCAGATTAATGGCTGTTCACCTGGAGACCCTCGAAGAGCTATCCGAAACTTATGCACTTCTTGGAAATTATAAAGTAGCCCTCGATTACTACAAGCAATTTAATGATTTAAATAAATCGGCACACAATGAGCAGGCAACCAATAAAATTTCCATAATGCAACTTGGCTATACCTTAAAGGACCAGGCACAAAAACAAACGATCAGAGAAGTAGATTTGAATATGAAAGTGCTCAAGGAACGAAATATAAGGAATGTCATTATTTTTATTACCCTGCTTGCGGTTTCATTTATATTCATTTTATGGTCGAGGTATAAATTGAAATTGAGAACAAACCTTGAGCTAAGGCAATTGAACACTGACCTTGAAAAGCGTGTCGAAGAAAGAACAAAAAGATTAAGGGAAGAAAATGACAGGAGAAAGCTGGCTCAGGAGCATGCTGAACTTGCCAATGAAACGAAAAACCGGTTCCTGGCCAACATCAGTCATGAAGTAAGGACCCCGATCAATGCCATTATTGGCTTTTGCGACTTAACTATAAAATCAAACATTGATGGGACACATCGTACCAACTTGCAACGAATAAAAGATTCAACTGAGCATTTGCTGGCACTCATCAAAGATATTCTTGATTATTCACAAATAGATGAAGGCCATGTGGAACTCAAAAAGATTCCGTTTGATTTAAAATCCTTAACCGAATCTGTAGTGAATGCTTTTTACCTCGATGCAAAGAGTAAAGGGATAGACCTCACACTTAAGATTCACGATGAAGTAAAAACATCGTTGATAGGCGATAAAGATGCTACAAGGCAAATTTTGTATAACCTTATAGGGAATGCCCTTAAATTTACCGATTCGGGTTCTGTGGAGGTGGATGTTAAATGTGTTGACCAGGAATGCACGGATGAACAGGCAAGATTATTCTTTTCAGTTAAAGACACAGGGATTGGAATACCAAAACTTAAACAAAAGTTGATTTTCAAGGATTTTACCCAGGAACACGAGTCTTCTACAAGGAAATATGGAGGTGCCGGTTTAGGTCTCACCATCAGTAAACATTTCGTAGAATTAATGGATGGAAAAATTTGGGTAGATAGCGACAAAGGAGAAGGGAGTAATTTTATGTTTACACTTTTACTTGATGTGGATCAATCGAAAAAAGAAACAGATAAGGATGCACCCCCTGTGGAATTGAAAAAGCACCATATTCTTATTGCCGAAGATAATCTGTTAAATGCACAGGTAATTGTTGCTTTCCTCAACCGTTTGGGACATACTTCTGAAGTGGCCACCAATGGTCGTGAGGCTTTAGAAGTGCTTGCCCGGAGTGATTTTGATGCGGTTTTAATGGATATTGAGATGCCCGAAATGGATGGATTACAAGCGACCAAAGCCATCAGGAATGGGGAATTTAATGTGCGAAATCCTGAGATACCTATCGTCGCTTTAACAGCACATGCTTTAAAAGACTACGAAGACAAAAGCTTTGAAGCTGGTATGAACCACTATCTGACAAAACCTGTCGATATTGATCAGCTTACGCAAGTACTCCAGGATATATAATTCTATTGCAGGCAATCATTGATCTGCCTGATCACTTCTTCTTTTTGGTTCGTAGGCAAATTTAATATCCTGCTTAGGTGGCTTCCCCCTTTTTTAACAAATTTATATACACTGGTGTTGTAGGTGATGTCAACTGAAGTAGCTGACCACGGGTCTGTTTCTCCATAGATGAAGATCATATTTTGGGCCTTGTGCCGGATAAAATGATCCACATTCTGCATTGGCTCTTTTTTGTAAACGATGGTCACATTTTCGGGAACCGCAAAATCAAAAACCGGATTCTCCGAAAAACTTATTACATCTGAAAAAGGGGATATATCATAGCCATAAAAACCGATTTCTGTCATGGCCTGGTAAAAAAATGCCTGAAGCCTTTTAATCCCCTGGTCAGATATCCAGTCAATTCCGGCAACCCTGTCAAGATGGTTTACCAAACTGGTTGCACTTTGAAATAATAATGGTATGGAATCAACGGGTGTAGTTCCCCACTGCCAAAAAGCAAAAGGATATTCCAAAACGGTAAGTTCATAAGCTTCCATCAGACCCATTTTGAAAGTAAGTTTTCGTTTATCTGCTACTTCTTTAAAGGAAGGGAGATAAGCAGCTTTATTCGAAAGCATTTCGTATTGGTAATCAAATATTCTTTTCCTGCTGATTGAGTCACCCAACTGATCAAGAAACCGATAGATTCGTTTATCTTCAACAGAGAAATTTAATGGACAAACGTAGCCAACCGTAAGATCCACATCGTCAGGATAAAAATAGCGATGATACATGGCTGTTTGACCCCCTTTGCTGATGCCGGTATTGACCCATTTCCCGCTATAAAGTTTTTTTAGTATTTCAACTACTTTATGATGATCGGTTGCAGCATTGCTGATTGTTAGGTCCTCCCAGTTTATGGGTTTTGGAATTGACTCTCCGAAATAGCGATGTTCTACACAAATTTGGTTGGCATTTAATATTAGGCTAAGTTCGTTGATGTACCTGGAATTTTTGGCATAACCAGCTGCATATCCCTCAGTAATAAAAATTACCGGTGCTGAAAAATCAAGATGAGATAAAAATACCCTTTGTGTAAAAGTTTCTCCATCCGGTTTTTTTTGATTTACCGGTTGTTTAATTTCCAATAGATATTTCTCAGTAAAAAAAGTATCCACCTTCAGCGACTTATACTTAAAGTCATACCTTTCGGAAAGAGCTTTCAACCGCTCATCTAGACTTTGAGTATATATTTGGGTTAGGAATAAAAGCCCAAAAACCAATAAAGCAATTCTTTTCATAGATGATATTTTTTATCTAAAAATAAATCCATTTTTTAAGGGGTCATCCGGATCGAAATAGAAATTGTGCTGACCCGTAAAAAAAGCTGTGCCAGTAACTTCAGGAATCACTGCTTTATAATTTCCAAATTCAGTGGTACCAATCACTTTTACTTTCATGGTAGTACCCAAAATACTTTCAATCGAAATGGTTTCATTTAATCCCAATTCACCCCTTTCGAAATGAAGAGCGGCCCTTGCACTTACACCGCTTCCTGTAGGTGACCGGTCCACTTCTCCTTCTGCAAAGATGCATACATTTTTGCTATGATTAATCCTGTCATACGCCGGACCAGTAAAAATTGTCCCGTACAAAAAGCTGAGGTCGTTCTCATATGGATGCCTGATGGGATAATTTTCAATCACAGATTTTTTGATTTTTTTGCCAAGTTGGATTAAATCCTGGTAATATTTTTCTTCCAGTTTTAAATTCGTATTTTTAATATCACAAATGGCATAAAAAGCACCACCATAGGCGATATCAATCGGTACCTCTCCCATGCCCTCAACATTGATATATATCTCCTTCATATAAACAAAGGACTGTACATTCCTGAAAGAGACTTTATAAACCTTTCCTTCATTTAGGAAAGCCTGTGATTCAATCCTTCCGGCAGGAACATCAATCAGAAGTACAGGATTTTTTTCAGACTTAGTGATCATCCCGGTTTCAATCACTAATTTAGTAAGCGCAATTATCGCATGGCCACACATGGTGCTGTAGCCTTCATTATGCAGAAAAAATACCCCAAAATCAGCATCCTTGCTATTGGGTTCGGTAAGGATTGCACCATACATATCGGCATGGCCCCGTGGTTCAAACATCAACCCGGTTCGTATATGATCATAATTAAGTCGGAAGAAGTCACGTTTTTCGAGCACAGTTTTTCCTTTAATTTCGGGGAACCCCGAAACAATGACCCGCAAGGGTTCTCCTTCCGTATGGAGATCAATAGTTCGGATATTTAGCCATTCTGAAGGTGCTGTCCAGGCCGGATTATTTATCGCATCAAGCATCTTTTCCTCTCGCCATCAAAATTTAACAGTCTTGCCTATTCCTTTCTCCATAGCACTTTTGTAAATAAGTTTAGCAACCTCCAGGTCGAATAAGGCCATCCCCACCGATTTAAAGAAAGTAGCATGTTTGGTGTCAATTATGGTTTTACCCAAAATGGCCTTGCCAAGAGTTTTAATTTTATTTTTCTGAATTATTCCCTCGCCAATTGGAATGGCCAGGTCACCAGATTCTTCGCAAGCAAATGGTGTATCAATATATATCTGTTTTACGGATTGAAGCAAACCCGGAGGGAATTCCCTGCTGGTAGGCTGATAAGAACCAATTCCAATAAAATGCTTACTTGTAAAGAATTCAGGGCGATCAGGAATAACTGGCTTTTTAGAGGAAGAGGCGGCAATTATAATTTCCGAATATTTTAAAACATCCAGTGACCTTTTAGCAAATTTGATCTCACAGTTTGGCAGTTGTTTTTTAAATCTTTTCAATGTGGATTTGGGGTCTGAAAGTTTGGGATCATAAATGATCACTTGTTTGATCGGCCTTACAAGGCTGGCAAACAAAACCTGGTGAAATCCCTGTATCCCGGCTCCAAAAAGTCCCAGAGTTTCTGCGGTTTTAGGAGTGGTATAAGCAATCCCTAAACCACCGACTGCCCCTGTTCGCAAAGCCGTCAGCTGGGCTCCGTTAATCATTGCAAGAGGATCGCCATTCATTCCATCATTAAGGACTAAAGCGCCGGAAACTGCCTGCTTTTTTAATCTTACATTTTCGGGAAAAACAGATACTACTTTGGTCGAAAAGAAATTGCCTGAATAACATGGCATGAGTAATAATTCATTCTTCTTCATTGCTAAATGCATCCTGTTGGGCATAATAAAATCGCCCTTTTCCTGTATAATAAAGGCGTTTTCAATGGTCTTTAGCAGCTCGATTGGGTTGACAGTTTTTAAAATGTCTTTTTCATTTAGAATTAACATAGCAGAAGGAATTTAATGTTAACAAAGGTAAGAAAATCATTTTGCCCATTGAAACTATATCTGTGGGGCTATATTAAAAATATGGTGTTTTACCATCCCATATAAGATGGAAACATTGGATTAGCATATGCTGGATTGGAAGGAAATCCAAAGGGTGAATAATAGGAATTGCTTCTATTCGAAAACCCGACTTGCCCGTGAATAAATACATTTTCACCCAATTTGTAATCAATCCCCATGATCACTCCTGAACCATCAAATGCCTGCCGGTTCATCATGGGGCTAGGCTGGTTGTAAAAATCGATCTCTTTGTAAACGGTTCCTGTCAAAATCACATTTTCATTCAGCTGGTAAGCCCCCTCAGCATAAAGAAAGGATTGCGTAAGCGGACTTCGGTAATTGTTTAATTCATTCAAAGAATACCACGGATTAAAAGCATTTCCTGAGGGCGAATAGGTAAACATCCCGCCTGTTCGAAGGGTGAATTTTTTGCTTAAAGGATAAGAAACCCGGGGAGAAACATACGTGCCGAAATAGCTACCATTTCCAAAGGTAGTGGCAAACATAGTCCCGAAAGTCATGTCAAACTTAAGATGAGTTTTGGTTTTTTGTTCAACTGCAGCATCAGGCATATCAGCGTCCTGGCTGAACAATTGAAAGCCCAAACCAATAAAAAAAATCCCGATTAGAAGTTGTTTCAAAAACATAAATACAAAAATAGTATTTTCAGCTATTTATTGTGCAGAAAACATTTTTTAACAAAGAATTTAACTTGCTTACACTTTTTATTTCGATGCAAGTTTATCAAGCGGCATCGACTTCGCGACATTTTTTACAAAATCCATATTTGATTGTCCGGTCGCTTCGATGGAAAGAAAAAACCGCTCACTGATCCCAAGGAACAGTTTCGCTTCTTTGTCTTTTTTACGGTACTCTTCCCAACCAGCAATTTTCTCGCTCCATTTTACAGACTTAGCAATGGATTCGTCATCCTCAAAACTCATTTCAGTTGACCAAACAGCAGTAGCAGCCTGGTACATCATCATGGATGCGGAATAGTCGAGAAGGGTTATTCTTAATTCCTCCCCATTTGAATTGGTGAAAATAATGTCGGCACTCGAAAACGACATGTTCTGCATATTCATTGAGGAACCTCCGGGCTCACCAGCTTCATAGTCGGGTACTGAAGTGGGGAGGTAAGTTTGTAAATCCTGGTATGGCATTACTTCGTTTTGAGCCACCAACTGTAAAGCAGTTGTTAGCATAAGGCTGAAAAATATCGTTTTTAATGTTTTCATGGTCGAACTGTTTTGTTAATTTTGGATGTATAAGTAAAACAAAATTAAAGGTCTTATGTTTAGGCGTTTCTGTTTCAAAAAAAAATGAAGAAAAATCACCCGCTAATATTAAACCTTTTGGAAATCCGGGCCTCTAAAGTACAAAAAAATACAGAAGATAGCAAGACTTGAAAACCTTATCAGATAGTAAAATCCTTGAATTATGCCGGAATGAAAACAGCCTTCAATCGGGGTTTAACCATTTGGTAAAAACTTACCAGGAAAGGGTTTACTGGCATATCCGTCGGATGGTATATAACCACGATGATGCGGATGACCTGGTACAGGATACTTTTGTTAAGGTCTGGAAAAACCTGGATTCTTTCAGGGAGGATTCACAACTTTTTACCTGGATTTACCGCATTGCGACCAATGAAACCTTAAGTTTTCTGAAAAGGAAAAAGAGGATGCAACTGATCTCCCTCGGAAATTTTTCCAATAATCAAATCAGCCGGTTGGAAGATGATAATTTTTTTTCCGGTAATGAAATTCAACTAAAACTGCAAAAAGCTTTGCTGACTTTACCAGATAAACAGCGGATGGTTTTTAATATGAAATATTACGATGAATTGAAATATGAAGAGATGTCACAAATATTAGGAACCTCTGTAGGAGCATTAAAGGCCTCCTATCATATTGCTGTAAAAAAAATCCAGAAAAATGTGGCTGAAAATTAAACCTTTAACCCGAATCTATATCAAAAGGGAAATCATGAATAAAAACAATACACATAAAGATAAGAACACAGAAAAGGAAGATATTTTTCCTTTGGCTGGAATTCAAAAAAACATGAACCCCTTCGAAGTTCCGGTAAATTATTTTGAAACCCTACCGGGAAAAATCCAGGCCAGGATAAATAAAGAAGATCAGGGAAATGCATCGGATTCGAGGGTAATCAAATTTAAAAGCAGATACATTTATGCTTCACTGGCAGCTGCAATGGTGGCTTTGTTGGTCACTTTTGGAATTTATTTTTTCCAGGAAGATACGCAGGATACTTTTCCTGAAATCACCCTGAATGATGTGCTGAACGATTATCCCGAACTCATCGAATACATGGATGAGTCGCTATTAATTGAAACCATCCTGGCCTCCTCAACCGGGGAATTGGATTACAGCATCATTGATTTTTCAAATGATAGCTCCATTACTGATGAGGAAATATTTGACTACTTAAATGATGAAGACTACAGCGAAGAAATACTCTATAACCTTTAATATTTAAACGATGAAAACAACAATGATTAAATCTCACAGAATGGCGCTGGTTTTATTTATACTCCTTGCCCCTGTGCTTTTATTAGCCCAGGGTGGCAGGCGCCAACACCAGATGCAAAAGCAAAACCGGGAACGCATTGAGGCCCACCGGGTCGCTTTTTTGACTGATAAACTTGACTTAAGTGCAGATGAGGCAGAAAAATTCTGGCCGGTTTTTAATGCCCACAAAGAACAGGTAGAGGCAGAACAAAAAGCCTTCAGGGAGGCTCATGATTTTGAACCGGAAGATATTGAAGCGATGTCAGAAGATGAAGCCTGGCAATTTCTTGAGGCCCAAATGGCCCATGAGCAAAAGATGCTCGACTACAGGAATAGTTTTACAAAAGAACTAAAGGACATCCTTCCTCCTCAAAAAATACTAATGCTGATGGATGCAGAACGGGATTTTAAGATGGAACTGATGCGATGGGTCTCTGACCGGAGAGGACCCGGCCCGGGTGGACCGAACAGATAAATTTAGTATGTCTGATCTTAACTGGAATTATACGCCATACAAAAAAGTGTGGACTTAATTCCAGTTTTTGTATTCATCCAGCAGGCTGATGGTTGTTTCGTCAGGGTCGGTAATATAGGTTGTAAGTGTTAAGGTTTTTAGAGATTTAGGCCAGAATACCACGGGCATCACGTCACCGCCATATTCCCCGTTGCTGCTCAGGTAGGCTTCGCTGTCGAGGAAAGAACCCACATTGAACATATACGGCCCTTTTGACTCGTACTGGAACAAACCTACCGATTTTAAATTTTCAAAATCAATGATCACTTCCCCATTTAACACACCGTCTTCTTCAAAAAGCCGTTTGCTCCTAACCAGGGCTTCAGGGTAGTCCTGCTCCAACTGATTCCCTTCAATATAACTCATGATCATCTCATCAAAATCACTTTGTGAAACATCGGCCGTATCGTCCTTCATCGACATAACATTAACAAAGCGGATGGTGAGTGTTCCTGAATTATTGTCTTTAAGTTCAAAGGTGTAGACTTTTTTTTCTACGGTAAGGCAGGCAGTCAGGAAAAATACCAGCAGGAGTAATATTGAAATGCTGTAAACCTTCTTGTTCATATGAAATTGTTTTTTCAAAGTTAGTAATTAATTTAGGATATTGGATTGCTTTTATTGTGGGAAATGTAATTTTATGGGAAAACTGCCATGATGGTGCTAGCTTTTAGCTCATTCCTTAAACATACCAGTATGGTATGGGCAGCATAAAATTATTATTAAAAATTAGTATTTTTGAACCAATTGGTAGAAAAAACCAAAGGTTTGATAATGAAGAATTTTAACCACAAGTTGCAAACTTGCGGCAAAACGGAAATAGATTGAAATTGAAATATTGAATAAAAATAATATATGTTAACGATAGGCACAAGTGACGCTCACCCTAAAGCCTCTGCTGGGAAACTTGCGCAATTTGGGCGCTTAATTGTTTATACTTGTTCCTGGTGTGCGTTTTTTCTTAAATTTCTAATTTTTGTAAATATTTCAGTTTTCCTGTTTTTTTCATCTTCAATATCATAATCATCTTGAAGTCCAAGCCAGAACTTAGCAGAATTTCCAAAATAAGAGCTAAGTCTTAATGCAGTATCAGCTGTAATTCTTCTATTGCCTTTAATAATTTGAGATATTCTTGTTTGGGGAATATCAATTTCCTTTGAGAGTTTATAGGCCGATATTCCTAATGGCCTTAAGAATTCTTCTAAGAGTATTTCACCAGGATGTATGTTTTCAAGTCTTTCCATTTATTAGTTATTTATGATAATCTAAAATTGTTACTTGATGTGAATTATTATTTTTCCAGATAAACACAATTCTCCATTGGTCATTGATTCTGATACTATGATATTCTTTTAGTTTTCCTGTCAGTTTTACAAGTCTGTTTGAAGGAGGAATTTTTAAGTCCACTAAGTTTTGTGAGTTATTTAACATTCTTAATTTTCTCCGCCCTGTTTTCTGGATTTCAAGTGGAATTTTTTTTACTCTTTCTCCATTCCATATTTTTTCAGTTTCTTTTGTTCCAAATGAATTTATCATAGTACCTCATTACGTTACTAACGCCAAAGATAAGTATTTGTTTTGAATTATAAGCAATTTTTCGCTTTTTTTCACTACTGGGGCAAGTTTGGAGCAATAGCCTGCGGGCAGTGACTCCTGACTAATTCAATTTCTGTTCTCCTTAGCGTACCGCTCCAGTTCTTAATAGCAGGAATCAACCCTACATTAAAATTACACGGATCGAACTGTAAAAGTCCATATCCTGGAGGCTATGGACAACTAGGTTTGCAAACCTGCAACAGATATTTTAGCAATTAATTTACATTACCAGGTCGTTGTTATTACGAGAAATGTAATTTTGTGGGAAATGTAATTTTTATGAAAGCATCAATAGATATCAGTTTTTATCCCTTAAGACCAGAGTTTGTAACCCCAATACTGGATTTTATCAAACGTTTAAATACTTATGAGGAAATTGAGGCTGTAACCAATGGCATGTCCACCCAGGTGTTTGGCGAGTACTACAGGTTAATGGAAATCCTTACCAAAGAAATAGGCCAGTCGTTTGAGTTGCCCCATTCCGTTTTTATATTAAAAATAATCAATGCCGATTTGAAAGAATAATCAGCTTTTAGCTCTTGGCTCTTAGCTCTTAGCTCCCAGCACTAATCCCTAAAAACCTATGTTAGCGACAATATTCGATACCTTTTGGCAAAATACCCTGGATACATCCTGGCTTGAATTTATAGCGGTAATATTTGGTTTGCTAAGCGTTTGGTATGCCAAACAGGAAAAGATTTGGGTGTACCCCACCGGCATTATTTCGGTGTTGATTTATGTGTACATCTGTTTTGGGATTAAACTATACGCGGATGCAGGGATCAACCTGTTTTATTTTATCATGAGTGTGTATGGTTGGTATATGTGGACCAAAAAATCGGAGAAACCGGCACTTCGGATCACGAAATCATCCTTGCAAAACTGGGTTGTGTCAGTGGTAATGTTTGTTTTATCGGGACTGCTGATCATTTTGTTATTGAAGCATTTTAAGGCAGATGACCTGGAATACTGGTCGACGAGCATACCCTACATCGATACCTTTACCACAGCAATTTTTATTGTGGGCATGTGGTTAATGGCGCTTAAAAAACTCGAAAACTGGATTTTCTGGATCATCGGGGATTTGATATCAGTTCCCTTGTATGCCTTTAAAGGATTGGTATTTACAAGTTTTCAGTTTTTAGTATTTCTGATCATTGCCATTATGGGTTATTATGCCTGGAAGAAAAAGATTGAGGCCGATGAAGCTTAAACGCATAGCCATAACCGGTCCTGAAAGCACAGGGAAATCGCAATTAGCAGAAAGCCTTGCCCGGCATTTTAACAGTGCCTGGGTACCAGAGTTTGCCCGTCAGTATATAAATGAGCTGAACAGGCCTTATACTTATGATGATATCCTCATTATAGCCCGGGGGCAAATGGAAATGGAAAGCCGGCTTACGGATAGTATTTCCGGGTTTTTGTTTTGCGATACAGAACTTATCGTCACAAAAATATGGTGTGTATACAAGTATGGCCAATGCCATCCCTGGATACTGGATAGGCTTGATCAGCAGCAATACGACCTGTATTTATTATGCGATATTGACCTCCCCTGGCAACCCGATCCGCAAAGGGAACATCCTTTACACAGGTCTGAATTATTTCAATTGTATATCCAAGAATTGAAACAGAGGAAATTTCCGTTTCATATTGTGACAGGCAGAGGCTCGCAACGGCTTGAAAATGCGCTGGAAATACTTCGGAAGAATGTTTAGAAATTATTTCAGACCTTTGTAAACAAGGTTTTCAAGCAAATGATAAACAATCCACCAAAAATATGTTTCCTGGCCGACAGCCATAATTTGTTTGATGACCGTATTTATTGGAAAGAAGCTGTTTCCTTAAAAAAGCAAGGCTACGATATTCATATTATCCTGGCAGGGGATAAAGAAGAAAGAGGAACCACTGACGAAGGAATCCATTATATTCAGCTTAAGCGGGAAGTATATTCGAAAAACAGGTATCTGAATTATCTTATAAAAAGAATACTGCCCGGGGGCCTCTATGCAAAAATGCTGAAAGAAGCAATGAACCTTAAAGCCGATGTATATCACTTTCATGATCTTAAACTTAACCGTATTGGCCCGGAATTAAAAGCACTCAGCTGGAAACCAAAGGTAATTTATGATGTACATGAGCCCTATCCTGAAAATATCAGGGATTATATCCAAACGCCCGACTTTCTCAGGGGGATTAAAAATTGGTATTCCAGCTATATCCAATCCTGGGAGCGGAAATGTGCGGAGAGTTATGATGTGATCATTACCACAGAAGAAAATTTATGGGATCGATTTCAGTCCTATTTCCCGGATAAAAAAGTGGAGATCATATACAATTATACCAACCTTGCCTTGCCTGAAAAAAGGAGGAAAGAATTTGATGCCATTTATACAGGCGGAATTACGAAGTTGAGGGGGGCTTGGCAAATACTCCATGCAGTTAAGATTGTTGTAGAATCGAAACCTAAGTTTAAAATGTTGTTTTTAGGCAGCTGGTTTCCACATGGCCTGAAACAAAAAATGACGAATTTTATCGAAGAAAATAAATTGAAAGAAAATGTTATTCTGCTTGATTCAGTGCCCTACCCTGAAATGTCACAATATTACAATAAAAGCAAAATCGGCCTGGGTATCTTTCTTCCCATCGATACCCACCGGATCATTTTGCAGATCAAAATTTTTGAATACATGAGCTACGGGCTGCCGATTATTGGAAGTAATTTTGGGCACATTCACCGGATACTCAACGAGGAGAAATGCGGGATTGCCGTAAATCCTGAGGATCCTTCAGAAATTGCCTCAGCGCTTGTCAGGGTTTTATCGGATGAAACATTGTATAAACAATGGAGTGAAAATGGGCGGAGTGCAGCCGAAAAAAAATTCAGGTGGGAACTAATGGAAAAAAAACTTGCAGCCATTTATACTGAAATACTAGATAATTGATAGAAAAAGGGAACAATAAGCGGTTTGTCATCGATATGGGCTGGTACCTCTTAGGTACATTTATCCCGATGGGAGTGGGTTTTATAAAAACACCCATTTTTACCCGTTACTTCACTCCTGAAGAATATGGCTACCTGGGATTGATCACCATCACGTTTACCTATATTTCTATCTTTATCTATTCCTGGTTATCGAGTTGCTTGTGGCGCTACTACAATGCCTATAAAGTGAAGAACGACCTGAAAGGGCTTTACACCAATATGTTTTTTTTATTCGCTATTGCCAGTTTGTTGTTACTTGTGATAAGTGGAACCTGGTCGGTAATTGCTGAAACCGGATTGGTTAAAAAGCTCATTTTGCTATCCTTTATTCAGTTCGTATTTAAGGAATTGATCGGCTTATACCTGATAATCGTGCGGCTCGAAGGGCGGGTACTTAAATATAACCTGGTGCATACTTCCAGGGCCATTTTTAGTTTTGTTCTGCTTTATGTGATGACCTTTGTTTTTCATTACCGGATCACCTCGGTTTTGATTAGTGCAATTGCTATAGATGCCATCGTTTTATTGGTGATCATTTTATTAGGTCAGGAAAAGATTAGAATAGCCATGAGTGCTCTTTCCAAAGTGATTTTAAAACAGTTGCTTAGATTTGGCAGCATCGGCCTGGTTTCCAATTTTTTCTTTTTACTTATCACCTCCTCCGACCGCTATATCATCGCCTTATTTACGGATATCTCCACTGTGGGTATTTACAACCAGGTGTACAATATCAGCCAATTGAGTGTGGTAGCCCTGGTTACGGTATATTTTAATACGATCAATCCCCGTTTGAATAAGGAATTAGAAGTTAATTTTAAACAGGCAAATAAATTCCTCTCCAATTATATCTTTATTTTTTTCTTGTTTGGATTGCCCGTGGTTACCTGGTTAAGCATGTTTCCACGGGAGATCGCCTGGATTTTGCTTGGCGAAGAATTCAGGAGCGGGTATAGCGTGATGCCCTATGTCTTTGTAAGTGCATACCTGTATGGTTTATTCCTGTTTATTGAAGTGAAGTTCAAATTCGCTGACAAACTGAAAAATATTGCCATTGGCGTAATTCTGGCCAGTATAATTAACATTATTCTAAACTTTACACTTATTCCGCTTTATGGGTATAAATGGGCAGCAATCTCTACGTTATTTGCTTACGCCATAATCATTATTTACTTTTTCGGCCAGGACAGTGTTGGATATTTCAAAGAAAAAACATTTAGTGGCCCAACATTGTTATTTTTAGTGATCCTTGGTGTTGAGGTTATTGCAGATCACTTCATAAGAAAGTATTATGCCGTTAATTTGGGGCTCACTTTTGCAGAAATTATTGTGTTTGCTTTGATCTATTTCGGTCTTACGTATCGTTATATCCGAAAGCTGAATATCCCTATTTAAATTTGAATTTACTGATATGCGATTTAAAATTATTCCATACTTCTGTTTGTTCTTAATCCTTACCATCGGTTGCCATAAGAAGGAAAATGATGTTAAAATTGAGCATATAAAAAAGGAATTGAATAAACCCAAAAACCTTATTTTGCTAATTGGTGATGGCATGGCTTTGACCCAGATCACTGCCGCAAGAACCTTGAACGGTGGGAATTTGAATATGCTTAAATGCAAAACGGTGGGAATACAATCTACCCATTGTGCCGATAAATACGTAACCGATTCAGGGGCCGCAACCACAGCCATTGCTTGTGGTAGAAAAACTAACTATTACTCTCTTGGTGTCGACCCTGATGGAAATCCTGTCCAAAATATTATTGAACGTGCTGCGGATAAAATTTATACGGGCTTAATTACTACCTCATCAATTGTACATTCCACTCCGGCAGCCTTCTATGCCCACCAGGCCGATCGTTTTCAATATGAAGCAATTGCAGTTGAACTGGTTAACCACGAGGTTGATTTTTTTGCAGGTGGCGGGAAAATGTTCTTTGATCAAAGATCAGATGGCACCAATCTTTTGGATAGCTTAACCGCGAAAGGATATGAGGTAAATGAAAACCTGGAGGGAATAGATCCTTCCAAAAAGAATGCAGTTTTTATTGCGAATGGCTATCCCCTTAAATACAATGAGGGGAGGGGTGAGTTTTTATCCGAATCATTGAAGATTGCCTTGCAAACCCTGAAGAATGATAAAAAAGGGTTTTTTATAATGGCAGAAGGTGCGCAGATTGATTGGGCCGGGGAAGAAAACGATCAGGATTACCTGATGGATGAGATGCTGGATTTTGATAGAGCGGTGGGTGTTGCACTTGAATTTGCTGCCCAGAATGAAAATACCCTTGTTTTAATTACCGGCGATCACGAAACCGGGGGATATGCCCTGGTGGATGGGGATGAACAAAGTCAGACTGTGAATGGGCAGTTTGTCACTTATCTGCATACGGGCTCTATGGTGCCAGTTTTTGCCTATGGCAATAATGAAGAACTTTTCAGTGGGGTGTACGAGAATACAGCCTTTTTCTACAAGTTTCTGGCCTATTTTGACCTGTAATACATGCTGTATTCATTCCTTTGACTACTGCGTTGGATTTAATTTTTAAAACCCATATTCAGTATAAAACTTTTTGATTTCAGTCTCCAGGTTCTCGAATGCTACAAAATGATTTTGACAACCTCTTCGGGAGCAGATAAAGACTTTTCCGCCGGATTGCATCGTTAAAGGGATCATTGGTGCATTGCAGTTAACGGTATCACAGGAATCGTTGCTTTTTAACTCTTTGTTACAATCAGGACAATAAAAGCGGGCAATTTCATTGTTTTTTAAATCAATATCACACTGGTGGTCATAACAACCATAAAGGGAGCAAAGTCTAATGGTGCCCCGATCTGTAAGGGTTTCGATATTAAGTTTAATGCTGGGAACTTCGTGAAGTTGGATTTCATTGTCCATCATGGACTTTCCACAGTTAGGACATTTTACATTGATTGAAATTTTCTTAGTCATTTCGCCTCCGTTTTTAAGTGCAATTGAAAATGTGAGTGCTTTTTTTGAAGTCTTTAAAAATAGTTAAAATTTAAGCTAAAGTCAACTATTTTAATGCTATTCCTGACTTATAAAATAGGAAATTTCGTCCATGGTGGTACGAATGTCATAATCTTTAAGATAGATGCCTTCCGGCACCCTGAAGGGGCCTCCTGAGAAATTAAGGATGCTTTTAATCCCGGAAACAATTAAACTGTCGATTATCTCCTGTATTTCAGTGGTGACAATTGAAATGATGGCTATTTTTATATTGTATTTTTGAATGTACTCAGCAGATTTTGTAAAATCAACACACGGGGTCATGTGATAAGATTTATTGGTTAATAAAGGATTGATGTCAAACGTCACCGGGATAAGTACCGGACAGGAAGGATTTGAACCAATATGTTTTAGCAGCGCTTTGCCAAGATCACCCATGCCGATAATGGTTGCTTTTTGGGCTTTGGGAATAGTCAGCGTTTCATTAATAGATTTAAGTATCTCTATCACATTATAGCCGTTTCTGTAATTCCCTGAAATTCCAAGCAACATCATGTCCCTTCTTATCTGCACAGCAGTCAGGTGCATTAACCGGGCAAGGTCATGCGAAAAAATATAGGCTTCGTTCAGGTCCTTATATTTTTGAAGTACCCTTCGGTACTGACTTAGTCTTTCAACTGTGCGTGCTGGTAGTTTCATATATGCAATTCACAAAGATACATTTAAAAGATAAGGAAATATAAAATTAAAATGAAGTGCTCTGATTTGAGTTCATTTCAATACAACAATTAAAGCACCGGTAATATAAGCTATTACCCACCATAAGTAGGCGTACCTTGAGAACAGATGTAATCCGGGCTTCACTTTTGCATTTTTTCCATCCCTCAACCGGGTGCGCCAAATAAATATTACGTCGGCCAACATAACCGCTAGAGCTGAATATCCAAGGAATCCATGAAATGTAAAGGGTGAATTGGGTGATCCAAGGATCATAAATATTGTGGCTGTGATATCCAATAATATCCCAATGCTTACAAAAATCAGGGTGGTTGAGTTTATAACTTTTTTAACCTGTTCTGTAATAATTCCAATAGAATAAGAAATAAGTGCAGCTGTAACGATAACTGATCCCAGCACCAATAATGTGTTCATATCTTCATTTTTTGTAATCGGGGCAAATGTAATTTTTAATTTTGAAAGAAACCAAAACCAGGATTCACGATATTCTTTAAGAATAATCAGCAAGTTAACATTAGCCCCTGAATTATGTTGTTAATATAATAACAAAGTATATTTTTGCAATTCTATTTCGGTAACAAAATGCTTTATTAAGTAGTTCAGAAAGACAATAAATAGAATGAAAAGTGCAATAAAAGTGAAGGTCAGGGGTTTGGTCCAGGGAGTTGGTTTCCGGCCATTCATATACCGTATTGCACATGAGCATAAAATCCGGGGGTGGGTCGAAAACCGGAATGATGGTGTTATCATTCATGCGGAGTCGCAAAAAATATTTCTTGATAAGTTTGTGAAATCCATTACAGAAAAAGCGCCTCTGGCCTCTAATATATTTGATATCGAAGTGATCCCGGCCGTTATGGAGAATTTCGAGGATTTTCAAATTATTAAAAGTGAAAGTACTTCTGATAAAATAACTGATATAAGCCCTGATATTTCGGTATGTGATGCGTGTCTGGAAGACATGAAAAACCAGGCTCACCGAATTGATTATCCCTTTATCAATTGCACGAATTGTGGCCCAAGATTTTCGATCATTAAAGATTTACCTTACGATCGGGATAAAACAACCATGGATCCGTTTAAATTATGTGAAACTTGCAGTTCAGAATATAAGGATGTTCTCGATAGGCGGTTTCACGCTCAACCTGTGGCTTGTAAAAATTGCGGCCCGCAGTATGAACTGGTAATAGGTGAGCAAAGAATAACGGAATTTGGGGAAATTTTAAACCGCAGTTCTGATTTGATTAAGGATGGAAAAATTATTGCAATAAAAGGGGTAGGAGGCTTTCAAATTGCCTGTGATGCAACAAATGAGATAGCGGTTAAAAACTTAAGAACAAAAAAGCTAAGGGAAGGGAAGCCATTTGCGGTAATGTTTCGTGATGTAGATGTTTTGCAGGAATATACCACACTATTTCCACAAGAGAAAAAATCATTGGAAACATGGCGGCGGCCAATTGTCATTGTGCAGGATAAAGGTAAACTGGCTCCTTCAGTAAGTGTGGGATTTAAAACAGTAGGGGCGATGTTGCCCTATATGCCATTTCATTTTCAACTTTTCGAAAAGCTAGACATCTCCGCCATCGTTTTAACAAGTGGGAATATTTCTGATGAACCAATTGTAATCGACAATCATAAAGCTGAATCAATTCTTACTAAAATTGCCGATGCTATTTTAATTTATAACAGGGAAATACATAACCGTACAGACGATTCGGTTGCAATAAGTATTAATGAAACGGAAAGGATCATTCGCCGTTCGCGGGGTTATTCACCTGAACCGATAAACCTGAAATTAAATGTGGATGGAATTGTGGCTACAGGTGCTGAACTCGTGAATTGTTTTGCCATTGGCAAAGGCAAACAAGCTATTCTTAGCCAACATATCGGCGATTTAAAAAACCTCGAAACTCTTGAATTCTATGAAGAATCTTATCACAGGTTTATTTCAATTTTTAGGGTTAAACCTGAATTAATGGTTCATGATCTTCACCCTGATTATTTATCCACAAGGTTTGCCAATGATTTGCAGTTCCCGGCAATAGCTGTTCAGCATCATCATGCACATATTGCTTCTTGTATGGCTGAACACAATCTCGACGAAAAAGTAATTGGTATAAGCATGGACGGCACCGGACTTGGAACAGACGGAAATATTTGGGGAGGCGAATTTTTAATTGCTGATCTTAACGATTTCACCCGTTTTTCACATTTCGAATACCTTCCTTTGCCGGGAGGTGACAGGGTAACAAAAGAACCATGGAGAACAGGAATTTCCTTATTATATAAAGTTTTTGATAGTGAATTTTTATCCTTACCCATTCCGTTTATCAATGAAATGGATAAGGAAAAGGCAAACTGGATTGTACAAGCCATTGAAAAGAAAATCAATAGCCCGCTAAGTTCGAGTGCAGGGCGTTTATTTGATGCGGTGTCAGCTATTTTAAATATTTGCACAAAAACAAAGTTTCATGCGGAAGCGCCAATGCGGCTTGAGTCCATTGCCCATCCTGGATTTGAGGCTGCTTACCCCTTTGATTTTGGCGAAGTAATTTCCTTTAAACCAACCATTGAATCTATTGTTACGGACATAATGGATAAGGAAGATCCTGGCCTTATTTCAGCGAAGTTTCACAATACTTTTATTAACACTATTTTTGCCGTTGCCAATCAGGCAAGAAAAGAAACCACTTTGAATAAAGTTGTTTTATCAGGGGGCACTTTTCAAAATAAATACATTTCGTCACGGGTAGAACGAAAACTTATGAGAGATGGATTTGAAGTTTTTTATCAACGGAAGTTACCGGCAAATGATGGCGGAATTGCACTCGGACAATTGGTGATTGGTGCCAAGCGCAGAGAACTGGGATTATTATAAATTGAATTAAAAATTATAATTAGAAATGTGTTTAAGTATACCTGCTAAAGTGGAACGTATTGATGGAGAAATGGCGGTCGTTTCTGTTGGAGGAACGCAATATAATGCCAGCCTGCAAATGCTTGACGATGTATCTATAGGCGATTACATATTGCTGCATACAGGATTCGCGATACAAAAACTGGATAAAGAGGAAGCCCTGGAGTCTTTAAAGATTTTCGGGGAATTTGATGAATTGAATAAGCAACTTGATGAGGAGGAAAAGAAAACCGGAGAAAGGATAGTGTAAACGAATTGTTTAAAAATTCAGGATCTTTTAATTATTTTAAAAGGTTTCCATTACAATCATTATTAATATTTAGAATGAAATACATAGACGAATATCGGGATAAGGAATTGGTTTTAAGGCTAATCGATCAAATAAAAAAAGCTTCGACCAGGCAGGTTTCCTTTATGGAAGTTTGTGGAGGACATACCATGTCTATTCAGAAATTTGGGATACCAACTCTTCTGCCTGAAACTATTAAATTAATTTCCGGACCCGGTTGTCCCGTGTGTGTTTCGGATCGTAAATATATCGATCAGGCCATTGCTTACAGCCGGCTACCTGATGTGATTATTACTACCTATGGCGATTTAATCAGGGTTCCGGGTTCCACTTCTTCCCTCGATCAGGAAAAAGCCAAAGGGGCGGATGTGCGAATCGTTTATTCCATTCTGGATGCATTGATGATTGCCAAAGAAAACAAAAACAAAAAAATTATTTTCCTCGGGATTGGATTTGAAACCACTGCACCGAGTTCTGCAGCAGGAATTATAAAAGCTCAAATGGCTGGTATCCGGAATTTTTACCTTTTCAGTTCTCACAAAATTATGCCTCCCGCAATGGAAGCGCTGATAGATGAAGGGGTAAAATTAAATGGCTACATTGCTCCCGGACATGTTTCTACCATTACCGGCACCGGCATTTATAAAAATATCCCGGCAAAATATGGTCTGGGTTGTGTGGTTTCGGGCTTTGAACCAGTGGATTTACTCCAGGCCATACTGATGTTGGTTATACAGGTAGAAAATAATGATCCAAAGGTGGAAATTGCTTATACCAGGGTTGTTAAACCTCAGGGAAATATTAAAGCCCAGCAAATGCTAGAAGAGGTATTTGAATTAAGAGATGATTGGTGGAGAGGACTAGGGATTTTACCGAAAAGTGGAATGGCTGTAAGAGAGAAGTATGAACTTTTTGATGCTGAAAAACAAGTGCCGGTGGAAGTGGAACCAACGCGGGAGGATAAAGGCTGTATTTGTGGTGAAATCTTAAAAGGCCTGAAAAACCCCAAGGACTGTAAATTGTTTGCAAAAGCATGTACGCCAAACAATCCGGTGGGTGCTTGTATGGTTTCGCATGAAGGCTCGTGCCATGCTTACTATCGGTATAATCGTGATTAAAATTAATGTTGATGGGAAAAAATATATTACTCGGACATGGCAGCGGTGGAAAATTATCACATGATTTGATCAGTGATCTTTTTGTAAAATACTTTTCTAATGATATTCTTGCGGAACAAACAGATGCTGCCGTCCTGAACGTTGATTCTGAAAAACTTGCATTTACCACCGACTCCTTCGTTGTCGACCCCATTTTTTTCCCCGGAGGGAATATTGGAAAACTTGCGATAGCAGGAACAGTTAATGATGTGGCTGTTTCAGGAGCAACCCCGCTTTATTTAAGCACCTCGTTTATTATAGAGGAAGGCTTTGCATTAAATGACCTCGAAGAAATAGTTAAGACCATGGCGGAGGAGGCTCGAAAAGCGGGTGTGAAAATAGTAACCGGGGATACCAAAGTGGTGAACCGTGGAAAATGTGATAAAATATTTATTAATACTACCGGAATTGGTGAGTTACATGACAGGTTTAGCCATATTGGCTCAGGGGATTTTATTCAGGCTGGTGATAAAATAATCATAAATGGGTCCATTGGCGATCATGGAATGAGTGTAATGGCAGCCAGGGAAGACATGAAGTTTAAAACGGATATTCAATCGGACTGTGCCTGCCTGAATCATATGATCAAAGCGGTGTTAAATATCACTGATAAAATGCACTTTATGCGCGATGCTACCAGGGGTGGGCTGGCTACTGTTCTCTGCGAACTGGCCCAGAATAAAAACTTTGGAATAGAGATCAATGAAGAGAATTTGCCCGTAAAAGAAAACGTAAGAGGAATGTGCGAATTGCTGGGATTTGATCCTTTGTATGTAGCGAATGAGGGTAAAGTTGTAATGGTTGTTGCAGCTGAAGATTCAGACAGGGTTTTAGCCGAACTGAAAAATGATAAGTTTGGCCTTGAGGCCTCCATCATAGGTGAGATTGTAGATGACCATAAAGGCAAGGCCTGGATAACCACCGGAATAGGAGGCAGAAGGATCATCGATATGCTGGCAGGAGAACAATTACCAAGAATATGTTAAGACAGTTTTTTAAAGTGATACGTCTTGCCCGAGAAATCGGGCATCTATTTCTATTACAATAAATGCTAAACAGATCTACTATGTTTACATACTGGCAAGTAAAACAAATAGTGTTTTGTACATTGGTGTTACAAATAATTTGAAAAGAAGGGTTGGCGAACATAAATCAAAACTTAACATAGGGTTTACTTTCAAATACAATGTTGACAGGCTTGTTTACTATGAGGAGTTTACAAGTATCAAAGAAGCAATATTAAGGGAAAAAAGAATGAAAAAGTGGAACAGAAAATGGAAAGATGAACTCATAACAGGGTTTTATCCAGAGTGGGAGAATTCATTTACTACATTAAATTAAGTCGATTCCCACTGGAGCGGGAATAGCTTTATAATAAAGCAACAAAATGCATGAATTATCAATTGCTATGAGCATCATTGAAATTGCGGAAGAAAATGCAAAAAATGCGAATACTTCTGTAATATCTGAAATTGAGTTGGAAATTGGAACCCAGGCAGGTGTAGTTATGGATGCCCTAACCTTTGCCATTGAAGCGGCTAAAAAAGGGACCATGCTTGAGGGTGCGAAGTGGGTCATTAATGAAGTTCCGGCAATTGCCCGATGTGCTGATTGTAAACATGAATTTCCAACCCCTGATCTGTTCAGTCCCTGTCCAAAATGTGGGAACCCATTTTCTGATGTTTTTCAGGGTAGGGAACTCAGGGTTAAATCACTTAAAGCTGAATAAAATATATCTTTGCCTGGCTTTAACTAAGTTTTATAAAAATCCTGGAGCTAAAACTTTAGCATATTTTAAAAAATGCAATGCCTGGCTTACAACTAAAATATGCAACGTTATACAAATACACATTGTCTTAAAAGAAGCAAAATACAGTTACCTGTAGAATAAATCCAACCACTTATTTGATGGTGCCTTAACTGGATTTATTTAATAAATTAAATTGAGGATTCTATGAAAAAAAAACTACTCCTTGTTCTTGTAATCACTGCCCTCGCACCTTATACAATTTATGCTGACTGGGTCCCATTAAGTAATAAAGCTGCTCAAACTCCACCTGAAGTAACAATTTTAAGTGAAGATAATAGCAACACGGTGATAAAAATTGACCTTGCCGGGTTTAATGTAAAGGAAATAAGTGCTGCGGGAAAAACCTATCAGACTGTTGATCTGTTATCAGAAATGATGACCATTGAACAGGGCTATCCTGAATTGTCATACATAGCAAAGGTCCTTGCCATTCCTGATCGGAGCTCTGTGTCTGTTGAAGTGTTGGAAACCTCCGGGATTCAAATTTTTGAGAATATATATTTGCCCCCAGCCAGGGAAAGTTGGTTTGAGGGCAGCCCTGAAACCCCTTATGTTGAGAGTGGGGCGGCCTATTCATCTGATGCAGTTTATCCGAAAAATTTTGCAAGAGTTGATCCTCCTTCAATCTTTCGTGATTTCAGGATCGCCCGTGTGTCGGTTTTTCCCCTTCGATATGTGGCTTCAAAAAAGGAATTACACGCAGTTTCGTCTATTACCGTTAGAGTTAATTATGGAAGTGGCGAAGTTATTAATCCAAAAACTGCCCCAAGAAAAAAAATTGCTCCTTCTTTTGGAAAAATCTACCGAAGCTTCATTTTCAACTACCAGAATGTGTTGGATAACCTATATGGGGGTAAAGAAGAAGGTCATGATGTTATGCTTTGTATTATGCCGGATGAATATGCTGCCAGTTTCGAAATCTATGCCGATTGGAAACATAAAAGCGGAACTTATATTCATATAACTAAATTCAGCGATATTGGTGCAAACTCCTCTAACCCGGATATCATAAAAAATCATATTTCTGACGCTTATTATAATTGGCCTGAGCCTCCTACCTATGTTTTAATGGTGGGTGATGATGGGGTTTTCCCGAAAAAAATGGTCACCTATGGTTATACTTTTCCCAATGAAGACTTTTTTGTAGAAATTGAAGGAAATGATTATATTCCTGAAATGATGATTGGTAGGCTTACCAATCAGAATGATTACCGTTTGCAGGTTTTGATCAATAAGTTCATGTTGTATGAGCAAACCCCGTATACGGCAGAGACATCCTGGTTTAAAAAAGGAATTTGTTGCTCCAACAATGCTTACGCATCTCAAATTGAAACAAAGCGTTATGCAGCGGCGTGTATGTTAGAAGATGGTGGATTTATTTCTGTAGATACATTAATGAGCGATGGATGGGGATCAAGCTGTTCGATGAATACTAGTGATGTTCTTAATGCTATAACGGAAGGCCGTAGTTTCTTGAATTATCGTGGGGAAGGTTGGTCTACCGGATGGTGGGCGGCTTGTTATGATATCAACACGAATACAATTACCAGTATAAACAATGCGGAAAAATTCACCTTTGTAACCAGCATCGGTTGTGGGGTGGCTATGTTTAATACCAGTGGGGGCAATTGTTTCGGAGAAGAATGGCTGGAGATGGGCTCTTTAACTGAGCCTAGAGGTTGTATCGGATTTGTTGGCCCTACTTCAAATACACATACTACCTATAATAATAAGATTGACAAAGGCATTTATACAGGGATGTTCTGGGAGGGAATGGACACTCCGGGACAGGCGCTGCTGCGGGGAAAACTATATATGTACAATGTCTTCGGGCCGGTCTACTATGTGGAATACCATTACAGAATTTATTGTATACTTGGAGATCCCAGTTTGCATATTTGGAAAGATATTCCTCTGGCTGTGAATGTAGCCCACGATCCTACAATTTATGTGGGTAACAATCAGGTGGAATTTATAGCTACTTTCGCTTCAAACGGAGAACCAGTCGCCAATGCAGAACTTTGTTTGGCGGGGAATGATATATATTTAGTTGATTCAACCAATGCAGAGGGGAAAATTACCTTTAATATTAGTCCGAATGAAGAAGAGACATTATCCGTCACACTTAGGGGAGGGAATGTAATTCCTTACCAGGGCACTATTGAAGTTCTTGAGCTTGCCGAACTTGTTGAACTTGAAGGTGAGCCATTCATTGTAGATTTAGATGGTAATCTGGATGGCCTTATGAATCCCAACGAAAATTGTAACATTACATTTACATTGAAGAATTGGGGAAACCTTACAGCCAGTAATATCCAGGCTACACTTACTTTAGCCAACACAGATTTTGCAGAGATGGTAACCACCAGCCCTGTGAGTTACGGTAACCTCACGCCGGGTAGCTCTTTTACTGGTGATCCTTTCCAGTTTTATGTTAAACCTGATTGTCCTGTTGGCCAGATTATTCCTTTTCAATTGAGCATTACAAGTACAACAACTGCATGGGAATATACTGTTGAACCAGAGGTAATGGGATGCCGCCTGATGTATGATAATTTTGTCGTTTTTGATGAAGGTATCCAAATGGATTTTAGGATGGATCCTGGGGAAACCGTTCGAATGGTTTTTGCGATTGAGAATATGGGAGAAGATGTCGCACCTGATGCGATGGGGATTTTGACAACCAATGACCCGTACATTACTATTGAAGATGGAACCGGGTCATTTGGAACATTGAATATAGATGACATTTCAAAGAATTTTACAGATTATTTCAAACTTAGTGTAGATGCAGCATGCCCAACCAATTACTGGGCTGAGTTTTCCCTTAACCTGTATACACAAAACGGGAATTATCCCTACCAAACCAACCTTACTATCAATTTACCTGTAGCGATGCCTGTTACAACTGATTATACCGGGCCTGATGAATATGGGTATTATAGTTATGCCAGCAATGATGCCTTTTATGAGCCAACACCTGTGTATGAATGGGTGGAAATTGAAGGGATAGGAACAGAGATAATGGTTCCTTTGGTGAGCGATTATACCGAAACAGTTAGCCTGCCCTTTACCTTTAAATATTATGGGTATGAACATACATTTCTACGCATCAGCACAGATGGATGGATTGCATTAAATGGAGGAGGACAAATAGCCCCCGTAAATACGCCCCTGCCGAATAATGATAATGTAAATAATATGGCAGCCGTTTTCTGGGATGATTTGTACGATATCGCTTACCCTGGCGAAGGAAGTATTTATTATTATTACGATAATCCAAATAATCGATTTATCGTGGAGTGGGATAGTATCTCGCATAACGATACTTTAAATGAACCTAAAAGAGAGGTGTTCCAGGCGATTTTACTTGATCCTGCATATTATCCGACATTAACCGGAGATGGTGAAATTATTTTTCAATATAAGAAAGTGATGCTACCCGAAAGTATCACTATTGGGATTGAAGATCATTCACAGGATATTGGGTTGCAATATCTATATAACGAGGAGTATGATCCCACTGCAGGAAATTTAATTCACTCATTAGCAATTAAGTTTACTACTCAACCTCCTTTTACTGATCTTTTAACTGATGTCGACGCTGATCAAAATTTGGGTCTGACTTCAGCAGAAATTTGTTTGGAGCAAAACTATCCCAATCCTTTTTATGCATCCACCCGGATAAGTTTTACTTTACCAGAACAAGACCATGCATTGCTGAATATTTATAATGCTAAGGGACAATTGGTCCGTAACCTTTATAACGGATGGCAGGGAAAGGGAAGCCATACGGTTGAATGGGACGGATTAAATGAAGCGGGAAATCCAGCAAAATCAGGTGTCTATTTTTATCGTTTGCAAACTGAAAATGTTGTTGAAACAAGGAAAATGTTTATGCTGAGGTAATTGTTAATTGTTATCTGTACAAGGAATAATTTTTTTCATTTATTTCAAGGGTTTTATTAATCGTTCTTCGCTAAAACCGAATAATAAATATCTTTGCATTTGACAAAATTTATAATCTTAATTCTAAAATATTAAACATATGTGTGATACTTGTGGATGCGGCCACGGCGATGGTGTGAGCATCAGGAAACCAGGTGAAGAAAATGCTGCAGAACATAATCATGTGCATACCCACGAACATGAGCATGATGGCTCAATGCATTCTCACGACCATAGCCATAATCATGACCATGATCACAATCATCATCACCGTAATCACAGCCATTCACATGACCATGGCAGGGAAATTATTGTGGAGCAGGATATACTGGGTAAAAATAACCTATTGGCCGAGCGTAACCGTGGATTTTTTGAAGCAAAAAATATCCTTGCATTAAATTTAGTGAGCTCCCCTGGGTCTGGTAAAACAAGCCTTTTGGAAAGAACAATTAAAGACCTGGGTTCAGAAATTGATTTTTATGTGATTGAAGGTGATCAGCAAACCATGAATGATGCCGACCGCATTAATAAAGCTGGCGCCCCGGTGGTTCAGGTTAATACAGGTAACGGATGTCATCTTGATTCTGATATGATCCACAAGGCAGTGAAAGAATTGCAGATAAAAAATGATTCACTGCTGGTTATTGAAAATGTGGGTAACCTGGTTTGCCCATCCTTATTTGATCTTGGCGAAGATTCCAGGGTAGTTATAATTAGTACCACCGAAGGAGAGGATAAGCCGGTGAAATATCCTACGATGTTTGAAACCTCTGACATCTGTATCATCAATAAAACTGATCTTTTGCCTTACGTGGATTTTGATATAGAGAAGTGCAGGGAATATGCCCTTAAAGTGAATCACCGTTTGCAATTTTTTGAAATGTCAGTTAAAACCGGTGAAGGAATGGATAAGTGGTACGATTGGATAAAGCAGAAGATGCATTTATAAGTAAACATTATCCAATTTATGATTGCTTCTTTTTCACCCATTGGAACAATTCACACCCCTTATGAAGAGGACGCTCCTTACACAGAATATGAGGATAAAGAAGGAATCTTTTATATTGAAGTAAATGCAGAATATGCCGATGGGTTGTATTTACTAGATAAACTCAATTATTGCTACATACTTTTTCATATTCATAAGCAAAAGAAACCTGCCCGTATGCATATATACCCACCCAGAGGCAACGGCAAAGAGGTTGGTTTATTTGCAACCCGTTCTCCTAACCGCATTAACCCTATCGGGTTAACAGTGGCCAGGATCAAAAAAATTGAAGGAAACAGGATATATACCTTTGGTTTAGATATATTGAATAATTCACCACTTTTAGACATAAAACCTTATATTCGCGACTTTGACATGAAAAGTGACTCAAATTTGGGTTGGATTGAAAAGTAAAATCAGTGTACAATGACAAGAGTTAAATTACTTACCCTGGCCTTCGCTACATTATTTTCAATTGTTTCTTTTGGACAGGAATTACTTTCACCTGGTTATATTATCAAGACTAATGGCGACACCCTTTTTGGTAATATGGGAGAGTTTTTGCTACGGGATAGCCTGAAGTTGAAATTCGAAAAAAATGAGAATAACATCTTTTTCTCTCCCTCTGAAATCAATAGTTTTAAGTATTCAAGCGGCGAACTTTATGAATCTATACAAGTTGGGCCCACCAGAAAATACAAGTTTTTACAGGTATTAATCCGTGGAGAGGTGACCTTATATTTTAGAGTTGATGATCTTCAAACTGAACATTATTACCTTCAATTTAATGAAGAGGGCCCACAGGAATTGGTTCAGGAGGAGAAGATCGTTTGGGAAGGGCCGATGAATTCTCAACGGATGAAAGGGTATAATAAACAATACTTTAGAATATTAAGTGCAGCTTTTATTGCTTGTCCGGATATGTTCGACAAATTGGATCAATATGATTATAACCTGAAGGATTTTATTAAAGCGGTTACGGATTATCATAATTGCATCGGAAAACAATTTGAGGTTTATTTCAGTTATGAAAAGAAAAAGGCCAGGACTGACTTCGGCGTTTTGCTTGGAGCAAAATCTGTATTTTATACTTCCAAATTTGAAGGAGCAAATGGTAAGGTTGTTAAAAAGTATCCTGGAATAAATGCAGGATTTCATTCAGAATTCTTTTTATCTAAAACTCAGGAAAATATCTCTCTTCAGGTAGAATTGCTCATCTCACAAATAAAATACGACGTGGAAAGGAATCATCAGATAATCAATCAAACTTCCCGTTATATCCATGTCCCTTTATTCGCTAACTACTATTATCGATTGGAAAGTTCAGGGATTTTGTTTGGGGCGGGAATGGATTTAGGTGAAGGCTTTGGATTTCAAACAGGGTATGAACAAAAGATAAATGACAATTCTATCATAAAATTGCAGTTGAGGGCTTTATTAATGGCAAATGATCTGCAAAAGTTCTTTTTAAATTTGATTTATGCATTTTAGTGTCATACACGCATCTACAATCATGAATATTGCAAAAATTCATCCGTGAATTTGATTTGTGTATTGAAACATTCATATCGTTTACCTATCAGATTAATATTTAAATAATCTTGATTTTATTCCCGTATTATTAATCTATATCTTTACATTTTTATTTAAAAATATTTGAAAAGTAACATTGCTGACTAATGTTTCATATGTTAATATCATAGCAAAAGTACTGAAGTATTGAAACAGGTTAAGCAACTCTAAATAATATATTGTTGTCTAAATGTAATGAAGCATTAAATCCACATGATTTGTGTAAAATGTATTCCCGTATATGTGATGTTCTTATCTAAACATTAAATTTAACCGTTATGATTAAAAAATTACTATTTGTTTTCGTAGTTATTGCATTGCTGCCCATCGAAATGAAAGCGGATTGGGTATCATTGGATGGCAAAACATCTGTTGCCACGCAACCTCAGGTTACTATTATTAGTGATGATAACTCAGGAACAGTCTTAAAAATTAACATCTCAGGATTTGATCTGAGTGAATTTAATGCTGAAAACAAAACTTATCAAAAAGTAGATCTTTTATCTGAAATATTTACCATAAATTCAAGTCTTCCGGAGGTGCCATACCTGGCTAAAGTATTAGCTATTCCTGATCAAGCTGGGATTTCAATTGATATATTAGAAGTTGGAGAAGTGCAAACGTTTGATAATATTTATTTACCTCCGGCACGGGAAAGCTGGTACGAAGGAGACCCTGAAACACCCTATTTTGAAAATCAGAAGGTTTACGAATCGAATGATGCTTACCCCAGTGAATATGTGATGGTTGATCCTCCCTCAGTTTTCCGTGATTTCAGAATTGCACGAGTATCCATATACCCCCTTCGTTATATCCCCGGAAAGAAACAACTCCAGGCCGTTTCGAGCCTTACGGTAAGAATTAATTACGGACAGGGTGTTGTGATTAACCCCAAAACTACACCAAAGAAAAAAATAGCCCCCTCATTTGGGAAAATTTACCGCAGTTTTATTGCAAATTATCAAACCATGTTAGATAATCTATATGATGGCAAAGAAGATGGCCATGAAGTAATCCTTTGCATAATGGATGATAGCTTTGTAGACGCTTTCCAGGTATATGCCGACTGGAAACGCGAAAGTGGCACCGACGTGCATGTTACTGCTTTTAGCGATATAAATGCCAATGCGAATAACCCCGAAATTATTAAAACCCATATAACAGATGCTTATAATAACTGGGAATATCCTCCAACCTATGTATTGGTTGTAGGTGATGACGGTTATTTCCCGAAAAAAATAGTTACTTATCCTGACTATTCTTTCCCTAGCGAAGATTATTTTGTTTGTGTTGCCGGTAACGACTATTTTCCTGAAATGATGATTGGCCGCTTTACCAACCAGGGAGTTTACAGGATGCAAGTAATGATGAATAAATTTATGTTGTATGAAAAAACACCCTATATAGCCCAAACAGATTGGTTTAAAAAAGGTGTTTGCTGTTCAAACAATGCCTATCCATCGCAAGTTGAAACAAAACGATATGCTGCTTCAATGATGATGGATTACGGGCAATTCACATCAGTTGATACCATGATGAGTGATGGTAATGGCTGGGGTTCCGGTTGTACTTATCACCTCAGTGATATACTTAGCGCTATTAATGATGGCCGGAGTTATTTAAACTATAGGGGAGAAGGGTGGTATTATGGCTGGTATGCAAACTGCTATGATTTTTCCCCCTCGGATGTTTCCGGATTGGCTAATGGCCAGAAATTTACATTTGTAACGAGTATTGGATGCGGAGTGGCCATGTTTGATTCTAATGGAGGAAATTGTTTTGGGGAGGAATGGGTACAGCTTGGATCATTAACAGAACCCAGGGGTGGAGTTGCATTTCTCGGACCAACATCAAATACCCACACTACATATAATAATAAAATTGACAAAGGGATTTATACTGGTATGTTTATGGAAGATATGGACACACCTGGTCAGGCACTCCTTCGCGGAAAACTTTATATGTATAATGTTTATGGAAATGAATATTATGTGGAATATCATTATAAGATATATTGTTGCCTTGGAGATCCAAGCCTTCATGTCTGGAAAGATATACCACTTGCTGTAAATGTAAACCATGTTACTACTACTAATGTAGGTAATGATGTTATTGAAGTTGATGTGAATTTTGCTTCAAACGGAAATCCAGTTGATACCGCTGAAGTTTGCATTACAGGACAGGATATTTTTGTTACAGGTGAAACTGGCCCTGATGGAAAAGTTTATCTTGAAATAACTCCACTTTTTGAAGAAACTCTAACCGTCACTGTCCGTGGTGGAAACGTATATCCATATCAGGGAACAATTGAAGTTACACAACCTTCCCAATTGGTTGAACCTGAAGGGATACCTGTAATTGCTGACCTAGATGGAAATCTTGATGGGCTTGTGAATCCAAATGAAAATTGTACCATTACTTACACCCTGAAAAATTGGGGAGATTTAACCGCAAATAATGTTTGGGGAACCCTTACTACTTCTAATCCTGAATATGTTGAAATTATTACAACTGCACCGGTGGGTTATGGAAACCTGGTACCTGGGGGAATGGCAACAGGTGATCCTTTCCAGTTTTTTGTGAATTCTTCCTGCCCAATAGGTCAAATGGTTACCTTGAACTTGCATGTTACCTGTGATGGCAATAATTGGGATTACCAGAAAATGGTTGAGGTAACAGGCTGTATGCTGGCTATTGATAATTTCCTGGTGTATGATGACAGTTCTCCTAATTCCAATTACCGGATGGATCCGGGCGAAACAGTAAACGTGGTAATCTCTCTGGAAAATTACGGGACAGATACCGCCCCAGATGTGATGGGAGTTTTGGGAACTGATGATCCTTATATTACTATTATTGATTCAATGGGGGTATTTGGTACTATTAATCCGGAAAATATCTCAATTAATGCTTTAGATAATTTTAAAGTAAGTGTAAGTTCTTCTTGTCCTACAGAATATATGGCTACTTATACATTGAAGATTTATACTCAGGGAGGTAATTATCCTTATCAAATTATCCCGGAGTTTGAAATACCTGTTGGGATGCTGATTGCTTCTGATTATACCGGTCCTGATGCTTATGGTTATTATGCCTATGCCAGTACCGATGCCTTCTTCGAACAGACACCTGTCTACAATTGGGTTGAAATTGATGCCATGGGAACCCAAATTGCGGTACCCAATATCAGTGATTATACTACAACGGTAACTTTACCATTTACTTTTAAATATTATGGGATTAATTATACCCAGGTCAGGGTAAGTACCGACGGCTGGATGGCATTGGGGAGTGGAACACAAGTAGCACCCGTTAATACAGGGCTGCCAAATAACGACAATGTAGGAAGTATGGCTGCAGTTTTCTGGGATGACCTCTATGATATAACTATGTTGGATGGACAGATATACTACTATAATGATGATGCCAATCACAGATTCATTATTGAATGGGATAGTATTTCTCATAATAATTTTGTATCTGAGCCTAAGAAGGAAGTCTTCCAGGCCATATTACTTGATCCTGCTTATTATCCGACAATTACAGGCGATGGGGAAATTATATATCAGTACAAGCAAGCCAAAGAATTAGGAAGCATGACCATAGGTATCGAAAATCACAGTCAGAATATTGGGTTGCAATATGTGTTTGATAATGACTATGATCCAACAGCTGAAACATTAACCAGTGGACTTGCCATAAAATTCACTACTGAGCCTCCCTATTTGTATATAATTACCGATATTGAGGATCATTTTGAAAATGGTATTATTAGTCAAAATGGATATATTTTAGAACAAAACAAACCGAATCCTTTCAACTCCCAAACCCATATTAATTACACCTTGCCTGTTTCAGTTAAGGTGGGGGTAAATATTTATAATATCAATGGCGAATTGGTTCGGGCACTTCATGATGGTTTCCAGTCGGCAGGTAAACATACCTTAATTTGGGATGGCCAGGATGATGGAGGAAATACAGTTAAGTCGGGCGTCTATTTTTATCGTCTCCAGACTGAAGAATTTGTTGGGACCATGAAGATGTTCCTATTGAAATAATTTTTTCTAAAGAAATCCTTAATGGAAGTTTTGGCGGAAGGACGGTATGTATAGTTTTTACATATTACTTATTTTAATAATAATTGCTATTGTTGTTGGGGCGATAGAGTATTTTCGGCATCAACAAAGAATTTATTCAATTCCTATCCGCATTCACATTAATGGAACCAGAGGGAAGTCAAGTGTTACCCGCCTGATCGGTGCAGGATTAAGAGAGGCAGGGATACCTACCATCACTAAGGTTACTGGTACCTTCCCCCGCCTGATTATAGAAGATGGCAAAGAAACCTATATTCACCGGAAGTCGTCGGCCAATATAATTGAACAACTCTCCATTGTAAAATTCGCGGCAACCAGGAAGGCAAAAGCTTTAGTTATGGAATGTATGGCATTACAGCCACAATACCAAACCATTACTGAAAAGCAAATGATTCACTCAAATTTGAGTGTTATGACCAATGTTAGGCTGGATCATACGGATGTTATGGGACATACTTTGGCTGAAATTGCAACCACACTGGGTCGGACAATCCCAAAAAATGAACTTCTTTTTACGGCAGAGAATATCATTCCCGAGCAATTGAAAAAGATTGCAGATAAACGGAAAACCAAAATGTTTTTGGTGGACGGAGAAGAAGTAAATCCGGAAGAAATGAAAGGTTTTAGTTACATCGAGCATCGTGACAACGTTGCATTGGCCCTTGCGGTCTGCCGGCACCTTAAGATTGACCGCACTACGGCCTTAAGAGGCATGTATAATGCAATACCGGATGCAGGAGCCCTTCGTGCGTATAAGGTGGAAGCATTTCATAAAAAAATGGTTTTTTATAATGCTTTTGCTGCCAATGACCCTGATTCCACTTTAATGGTTTGGTACAAAATACGGGATGAAATAGGAGTAGAAGGGGTAAAGATCATCTTGCTTAACACTCGGCAAGACCGGCTGGATAGGGCTAAACAATTAGCTGAAATGACTGCACGTAAACTAAATGCAGAAATAGACTATGCCGTATTAATAGGACAATCAACAGAGGTAGTTGAAGATATGGCCTTGCATTATGGTCTGCCATCACATAAAATAATTTCCCTTGGTTGGACAAGCCCAGCAAAAATTTTTGAAAAAATATTGTCATTAACAGATAAAGTTTCAACAATACTGGCTATAGGAAATATGGGAGGAATGGGGGCAGAAACAGCTGAATTTTTTGAACATAGAAGCACATTAAAAAATGATTGAACTAGCCATCACATTAGGTTTGATTTTTAGCTTGCTATCCTACGAAGTTTTTGGACTGGCAGCCGGGGGTATTGTCGTTCCGGGGTATATAGCTCTTCAATTAGCCCATCCTGACCGTCTTATCGGTATAGTGGGTGTTAGTTTCCTTACCTATTTAATTATCAAAGTTTTAGGGAACTATACATTTCTGTATGGACGGCGTCAAATGGTATTAGCCTTGCTAATAGGTTGTTTACTGGCTAATTTTTCCCGGTACTTTTTAACAATCGATTTGGGTGCAACTACACTGGAATTGGCAGCGGTAGGTTGGGTAATACCCGGATTAATTGCGCATTGGTTTATGAAACAGGGGGTATTTAAAACAATAAGCGTATTGTTTATTTCTGCTGTATTGGTTAGGTTAATTTTAATATTATTCTTTGCGGGAGCTTTGCTACCTCAATAATATGATAGCTAAATGTACAAATTCAGAGCAAAATCTAATATCGTTTTAAGTGTTTTATCCATTATGGCCCTGCTAGCTTTTATTGCCGTAGAAAATGGAAAGCTTGAAGTGAAGCAGGAATGGTTCAGAGAGAAACTTGATGCCGCCCAACTTGCCCAAAAAGCGGAAGAAGCTATTAGAAATTACAGGCTTGAAAAGGGTATTTTTATTGACGTAATTAACGACCCTAATCAAACTGCTTTAATAGGCCAGGAATATACAATGGTTACTACTGACAGGGGCTATATCGAGGCTAAATTATCTTCTACAAACCCTAACTTTGCCGCAGTTGTTGTGCAACTTCTGAAAGAGAGCGGGGTAAAGAAAAATGATTATGTGGCTGTGGCATTCACAGGTTCTTTTCCGGCCCTGAACATTTCCGTATTGGCTGCATTGGAAACACTAGATCTGAAACCCATTATCATTTCATCAGTTGGGGCTTCCAATTATGGGGCTAACGATCCCTATTTTACCTGGCTTGATATGGAGAATCTGTTATATCAGTCCAAAATCTTTCATAGCAGATCAGTAGCAGCATCCATTGGCGGAGGACTTGATGTCGGTCGTGGACTTAGTCCTGAAGGGCGCGAATTGATTGAAGAAGCCATTCTGCGTAACGATGTGGAATTTATCCACGAAAAATATCTCGAGAATAGCATAGCACGCAGGTTAGAGGTGTATGAAAAAGTGAGCGGAGATGAACCCATTAAAGCCTACATTAATGTTGGGGGAGGAATTGCAAGTTTGGGCAATACAATTAATGGAAAGCTTATCGAGCCTGGATTAACAGAGTTTTTGCCTATGCAAAACTTCCCTATAAAAGGTGTGATCATACAGATGGGGCAAAATAAAATACCTATAATCCATTTACTGAATGTTAATCAATTGGCAGCAAAATATGGTTTACCAGCAAGTCCGGTACCTTTGCCTGAACCAGGTGAGGGTGGTATTTTTATTCAGGAAAAATATAACATGTGGATCACAGGGATAGCAACCTTGTTTCTCGTTGGCGTTATCTTGTTGGTTTATTTCAGCGAGAAAAAACACCATCAGCTTGGAACAGATGTCGTTTCCGGTTCACAGCCCCAATACAGGTCAGATAATGATACGGACGATATTCCGGTAATATAGATTTTTAATATTCAAACAAGAATAAAAGAGGCAAATGAAAAAGTTAATAATAGTTTTTATCATCCTGATTTTCGGAAACCCCATTATTTGGGCACAAACTACTTTGAAAAAAAGATATTTAAAACCTGTAAATAGTCAGGAAAAACTTGCAACAAAAATTGGTGATAAAACCAGGTCATACTATGTAATGGATACTGAGAATGCTTCTGTGATAAATGTAGATGGTCCTGGTAAACTCCGTATTTTGTCACGATGCAGGTTCATGAGGGGACAGAATGATAAACTTAGTTACCAGATAATTTATGCAGTCGATGGCGGACAGCCACAGGTAATCAGCTTTAATTCAGTTATAAAGTCAAGCAAAGCCACATACTTAGACAGAGCTCTTGGCGTTCCTGGTCAGTTAAAGGATTTTGAAATTATACTTGGCAGGGGAGCCCATACCATAAAATTTTTAAAAGGTGGACAAAATTTTCAGGTTGCAGCCCGATATAGTTTTACCCCAACGAAAGCAAAAAAAAAGGTTTGGATAGCCTACTCTCCTTTACAACCATCTCAGCCAGTTGACTTAATATCAAGGGAAAGCAATGTATGTTATTATCGTTTCTCAAAAGAAAAACCTCTTAGAGTAGCTATTAACGGCCCTACCGAATTAAGGGTTTTAACACGTATTGAGAATCACTTTGCCATGCGTGGAAGAATTCTTTACCGCATACAGGTGAGCGAAAACAATAAAGTAATCAATACCTATCAGTTAAGCAGCGTTAGATCAGAAGTTTCCATGTATGCGGAAAGTACAGATTTAATTCCTGGTAAAGCATGTGAATTTGTAATTAATGTGCCTAAAGGAAGGCATACGTATGAAATCCTCCCTTTGGATAAAGATAAAAATACGGTACTGGGCCGATGCCTGTTCCCAAAGAAAGATGTTTCGCTGGAAGAGTAATATAAGATGATTACAACTTATAGATTTTAAATGATTGTGATATGAAAATTCAATTAAAAAAAAGGTATAAGCCAATTGTTTATGGCCTCACTGTATTTTGTGCACTTTATTTCCTGGCAATTAATAGTTTAGAAGCCCAGGAAAAAAAGAGTAAAAAAAATAAGCTGGATATTGAGGTCCAGGTCAATTTGGGTGCTTCTTATGATGATAATATATTAAAATATTCGGATAAATACCTTGATCGGTTTCTCAATGGTGAAGACGAAGGCCGTTTTCATATTGATACCTATGATGATATGATTTTCCTGACGGCACTTCAACTAACATCCACGCATAAGTTTTTTGGAAAAAATAAAACAGTATTTGATGTTGATGCGGCCCAAAGGACTTATCTGGTTAATAACGTTAAAAACTGGAATAACTTTTCCGTAGGAATTCGACAGTATATGCCCAATCGAATCAGTTTTAAGTTTTCCTATAGCTATATTCCTGAATTCTATGTGCGTCATTTCAGGGATGAAGTTTGGGTAGATGAATACGGCTATGTGCCTATTTCATTTCAGCCATATGCTTTTTCCAAGGACGATTATGATTTTTGGATTCAGAAGTATTTTTTCAAAGGCACCCGTTTGAAATTTTCAATTAGCCATGCGTTGTATTTCCACAATGAACATTATACAGAATATGATAGTAAAGATATGTATTATGGGATGTACATCTATCAGCAGGTTTTGAAAAACCTGAGATTGGAATTCAATTATATGTATGTAACCTCAGATGCCAAAGGATATGATGCAGCTTATGAAACTCTGGAAAATACAAATGGCCCGAATGCCACTTTTGAGGAGGACAGAATTACTGCGGGATTGTTTTGGAAACTCCCCAAATTACAAAAGAAAAAGCAGGACTTTAGTGCGAAAATAGCTTTTCTAAACCGCTATTACCAATCACCCCATCCGGTAGAAATTGACGAGTTGCACGCAGGAAGGGTTGATAAAAATATCAGGATGTATTTTAACTATCAGATCACCTTGAATAAATCAATGAAACTTGAAGCTTTTTACAACTGGTACTTCAGGGATACTGAAACGACTTCTGATATTAACAGGGAGTTTGTTTCAGATGAAAAGGATTACCTTCAAAATACGGTAGGTATTGAATTTACCTACGACTTTAAACTGTAAACAATTAATATAAAAAGATAAATCTCAACACATGAAAAATTATAAATTATTAGTTTGGTCACTCATAGGATTGTTTTTTATAGCCGGATGCGGAAAACCTAATGATCCTGAATCCCTCACAAAGAACAACGATACATCAGGGGGATATAAAATTGTAAAGAAAATGGCTACTTCGGGGTATGCCCAGGATCTTGTAAAAAATGAGAACCTGATATATATCTCGCAAGGGGAAGGCGGTTTAATAATAATAGATGTGGCCGACCCAGAAAATCCCCATGTAATATCTACGACTACACAAGGTGTTCGTGGATATTCTACAAAAATTGCTATGAAGGACTCTGTTGTCTATCTGGCTGCCGGATCGTTTGGTATCACTGTGGTCAATGTGGCAGATCCAGCCGCTCCTGAAGTCACCGTTTCAAACTTATCTATGAAACCAGCAAAAAATATTCACATCATGGGGCAATATTTATTTACTGCAGTAAGTGAGCAGGGTGTGAATATAGCTGATATTGGCTACCCAACCCAACCCGAGATCAGAGGAGGTTTATATACTTCAGGCTACGCGATGGGATTAACCACCACTTCTGATAGCGCCTATTTACTTGTCGCAAGTGGTGAAATGGGATTGTCGATGTATGACATCTCAGATTTTCAACAGGGTTATGGAATATATCACATTGTAGGTTGGTGCGATACACCAGGATATGCTGAGGATGTTATTATTAATGAGGACGAGTCAATAGCCTTTCTAGCATGCGGAACAGCAGGCCTGCAAATTGTTAACTACGCCGATACCAACGATATTCACATTGTGGGATCAATTGATGCGGGTGGTTATGCGAAAGAACTTAACATTAAAGATCAGCGGATTTATATGACTACTGAGTTAAGTGGTTTGCAAATTATTGACGTGTCTGATGCTTATAATCCAAAACTGGTAGGAATAGTGGAAACTCAATATGCGCTGGGAGTTGAGTTGGGTGAAGATTATATCTATGTGACAGATGAAGACGAAGGTTTGATCATTATCTCTTATCCCAATTAAATCAGGTCCAGACGTAAAGAACTAACTGAGGAAATTTGAATGGTACTTTCAAAGGAGAAAACAAGAGATACAAAAGGAATAAAAAAGCAACGTTTCGTTTTTATCGATCAGTTTCGCGGGTTTATTGGCGTACTGATGCTTCTAGGCCATAGTTCTTATTACCTTAATTCCGTATGGAAAAACCTTGATCCTTTTGATCCTTTGTTTCCAACATGGGGTCAATTTATTTTGCGGTATGCCGGTTATCTTTGTGCTCCAGGATTTCTAATGATGGCTGGTGCCATGGTTTGGTGGTCGTATAATCGCAGGATTGCAAAGGGAACCTCAGATTGGTCTGCACGCTGGCATTTGATTCAAAGAGGGATTTTCCTGGTAATTGCGCAAATGACCTGGGTAAACTCTTCATGGGGAGGTTTTAGCAGTTTTCAGCCCTGGCATTTTGGTATCATTGCATGTATTGGCATCTCTATGATATTTTTAACCCTGATTATTTCTTTCCCCTGGTACGTCAGGCTCCTGATTGCAATTGCCGTATTAATTATTCATCCTTTCTTACTTCAGATCACTTATGACCCTGGTATTACGTGGCAGGAAGTTTTAATGCAAACATTTGTGGATTCGGGAAAATTTAATAAATACCCTGTTTTACCCTGGTTTGCCCTTTCTGTTTTGGGTTCTGTAATGGCCAATGGATGGTTGAAAATATGGAAAACCGATATGAAACGGATTGCAATGAGTTTAGGAATTGCAGGAGTTGCTTTTTGCCTGGCAATAATAGTACGACTGGGTAGAGGATTTGGAAATATAGCCCCTTTTTCCGATTTTGGATCTTATTCCTTTTTTGTCGATCAGAAATATCCTCCCAGTCTTTTTATGAACTTATGGTTCTTTGGAATGGTTGTATTGGGAGTTGCCCTGTTTATTGCAATAGGGAAAATTTCCCCTAAAATATTGGGGGTTTTTAGTATTCCAGGCAAAGTCCCGCTATTTTTCTATGCTATGCATTTAGCTATAATGGGTGTTGTTATTAAAAGGGCAGACCTGTTTTATCGCGAAGGAGAAGTTTTGGAGTCATTGATCGGGCTGGGGGTAATGCTAATTATCATGTTACCCCTTTGCAAATGGTTTTATGGTGTGAAGCTCAGAAGTAAGAATTATTTCATTCAAATGATATAAACGGAACTGATTTAAATATGAAAATAATAAGCACCGTAAAACTCTCCGTATTCCTTTCATTTTTAATCTTTTTGGGTTTAGGATGTTCCAGCCGGTTTGACCAGCCTGTTAAGGAAGATGAATCGTCCTTACAGTTCCTTCCATTGAACGATAATGATCTATCTTCTACAATTCATTTGTGCCGGGAAATTGATAAAGAAACGGGAGAAATGATCGGGGAAGGGAATGTGTTTACACCTATGGAGGGGGCCTGGCTGCGCGCAATTGTTGGGCTGAAGAACCGAAATTATTATGAGGGAAAAACCTTAATGTTTCATTTCGACTGGATAGGGACAAGCGGATATTCTATTTACCAAAAAAGGACAGATCTGTTACCTGCTGATTCTGCCTCTGAATTATATAGCTCTATTTCCCTTTCACCTGACTCACGAGAAGCCGGAGCGTATATACTCCGATTATATTTGTTCCGTGAATTGATTTCTGAAAAGAAGTTCACTATCCTTCCTGAGTTTAACCCTGAAGACTATCAGGCAGACGGGCCTTTGGTCAATATTATTTTATACCGTAAAATAAGTCGTAAAACAGGCAAACGAATTGGAGAAGGGACTGATTTTGAGATGGGTAAAAAAGAAAAAGTACGTGCACTTATTGAGGTGGAGAATCGATTCATAAAAGATCAGGAATTAGTATTTCAATTGGATTGGATTGGCCCTGATAGTAAATCGTTTTACGATAAGGAAATTTGCCTGTATCCGGGAGATTCTAATCTTGTTATAAACAGCTCGATTTCAATACTACCAGGAAAACGGGATCCAGGTGAATATAAATTGCAGTTGAATTTATTCCATAAACTAATTGCCGAAAAAACTTTTCTAATTCTTCCTTAAATTCTCCCGATTTGTTACCGGTTAAAAGAAATAGTGCAATTTAATTGCTGGAAAAGTTTAACCTTTAAATCCCGTTTGATGATGGGTCCCGTCACAAAAGGGTTTGTTCCCTGAAGCACCACATCTGCATAAAGCAATTGTTTCAGCTGTCTCGATAGGTTTTCCATTCGCGTCATGGACTTGAAATTGCCCGTTAACCAGAACTGGTCCGTTATCCGTAATAGTTATCCTGGTTGTTGATGTTTCGTTATTATTTTTATTCATAGAATTTATTTTTGTACTTAGTGCCCCTGAAGGACATTTTTTAACTTGTGCTATAATATCTTCTGTGGAGGCTCTTTCAGGATTGATCCAGGGCCGTTTTTTTGTATCAAAGACTCCAGGCAAACCTTTTACACAATTTGCTGAATGGATGCACAACCCCGGTTTCCATTCGATGATAACCTCTCCGTTTGTATATTCTTTTGATGCAGACATAAATATTTGATTTTAAGCCAGTAAATTTTCTTTTTCAGGATGCCTTTTAAACCAGGTTTGAATAAATGGGCAGACTGGTACTACTTTTAAATCCATATCTTGAATTAAGTCAAGCGATTGTTTTACCAGTTTTGAACCAATTCCCTGGCCGGAAAGCGATTCAGTAACTTCTGTTGATACCAGGTATATTTTATTGTTTTTAATTTCGTATATAATGATTGCCAGGTGATTGTTAATTTTCAATTCAAAGCGTTTTTCTTTTTTGTTATTCGTTATTTGCGAAGTATCCATATTTATTATCTATTTTGGTGGGGTATTAAAAACTACCCAAATACAATAAAGTCAATGTATATTCAATGATAAACTATACAACAATTGTAGCAGCTTAAAAGTTTAAAACTAAAAGGCAATTTGCAAATCCTTTTTCAGATAAATCAAATATTATTTTCCGGGTCAAACTGCTTATCTGGATTATCCAGTATATACACTTTGCAGCAAATCCGAAAGAGATGTTCTGGTTGAGCCTATCGACATCGACCCAGTTTAAAAGTAATAAATGTAATTAATTATTGAAAGCTATAATTTCAAAGGATTATTTTATTTTTACCAGATAATAATCCTGAAATGAGAAATATCCTCTTTATTATCGTTCTGTTAATTTTTAACAATCTTCCATCTCAAGAGAATGTTCAAAAAGATTTTACCCAATTCGTCAACCCCTTTATCGGAACCAAAAAAATGGGGCACACTTTTCCGGGAGCGGTTGTACCTTTTGGGATGGTTCAATTGAGCCCCGATACCGATACCATTGGATATTGGGATGAAGAAAATGATCGATACAACAAAAAGGTATATGAATATTGTGCCGGTTATCAATATGATGATCCTACAATAGTTGGCTTCAGTCATACTCATTTTAGTGGCACCGGCCATTCCGACCTGGGTGATTTTTTGATCATGCCAACCAAAGGGGAGCTGCAGTTAAATCCGGGAACAGCAGATAAACCGGAAATGGGATATCGATCGGCTTATAATAAAAAAACAGAAATGGCTGAACCCGGCTATTATCGGGTCAAACTTGATGATGGTAGTATCACCTGTGAACTCACGGCAACCGAGCGAGTGGGGTTTCATCAATATTCAATTCCCGAATCAGAGGATGCCCATATCATTCTGGATCTTATCCATGGAATTTATAATTACGATGATAAGAACATTTGGACCTTTGTTAGAGTGGAGAATGATACCCTCGTAACGGGCTATCGGCAAACCTCAGGCTGGGCCCGCACAAAGACCGTTTATTTTGCCATGGTCTTCAGCAAACCCATGAAAAGTTACGGGCATAAAAAATATGATGAATCGGTTTATAGGGGCTTTTACCGCAAATTCAACGAAGAAGAAAATTTCCCGGAAATGGCCGGAAGAAAAATCCGCGCTCATTTTGATTTTAAGATTGAAGAGCATCAACAACTCAAAGTGAAATTTGCTATTTCAGCGGTCAGTACTGATGGTGCACTTAAAAATCTACAGGCTGAGATCCCGGGTTGGAATTTCGGAAAAGTAAGGCAGGCAGCGAAAGAAAAATGGAATAAAGAGTTATCAAAGATTCAGGTGGAAACGATGACAACCGATGAAAAAACGGTTTTTTATACGGCCCTGTACCATGCTTTTATCAGCCCGGTGATTTATGAAGATGTGGACGGCCAATACCGGGGTCTTGATCAGAACATTCATCAATCCGACGGATTTACCAATTACACCATTTTTTCGCTCTGGGACACCTATCGTGCTTTACATCCGCTTTTCAATCTGTTGCAACCCAAACGCAATAATGACATGGTCTTTTCCATGCTCGCCCATTTCGATCAGAGTGTCCATCCCATGCTGCCGGTATGGTCGCACTGGAGCAATGAAAACTGGTGCATGATAGGGTATCACAGTGTGTCAGTGATTTCGGATGCCATCGAAAAAGGAAATTTTAGTGGAAACATCAATAGAGCGCTGGATGCCTGTGTGAAAACTGCGGAATATAAACCTTACGATGGATTGAAATACTACATAGAGTTGGGCTATGTCCCTGAAGATAAGAACAACAGTTCGGTAAGCAAAACCCTTGAATATGCCTACGACGACTGGGCCATCGCACAAATTGCTAAAAAAGCCGATAATGAAGAGATCTATGATCAATTCATGAAACGCTCTGAAAATTACAGACATGTTTTCGATCCGGAGATCGGTTTTATGCGGCCCAAATTATCGGATGGCAAGTTCCGAAAAGAGTTCGATCCGCTGGATACCCACGGACAGGGTTTCATTGAAGGCAATGCCTGGAATTATGGTTTATATATTCCACAGTATCCGGAGGCTTTGATTGAGCTTTATGGTGGTAAAAAGAAGTTCACAAAAATGCTTGACCAATTATTTACCTTGCAACTTGATGATAAACACATTGAAGCCAATGAAGATATTACCCGCGATGGCATTATAGGCTTGTATGTTCATGGCAATGAACCGGGTCATCATATTCCTTATTTATATAATTATGCCGGTTACCCCGAAAAAACGCAGGAACGTGTGCGAATGATCTGCAATACCATGTTTGCCAATACGCCCGATGGTCTTTGTGGAAACGACGATTGTGGACAAATGAGCGCCTGGTATGTCTTCAGTGCACTAGGATTTTATCCTGTTTGTCCCGGGTCGGATACATATGCCCTGGGAAGTCCGCTGGTTAAATCAGCAGTAATTGATTTGGGAAACGGCAATACATTAAGCATTAGCGTTGAAAACCAATCTCCACAAAATGTGCATGTGAAATCGGTAAGCCTCAATGGGGAAAAGGTGAGGACACCTTTTTTGACATATGATGATTTAATTAAGGGAGGAGAGTTGGTGTTTCGGATGGCGAAATTATAATTTGAGTTTTGTAAATTCATACGAAATATAATATTGACAAAGTATAGCTAAGCCTCTATTAGTCGCATTTTTCAAAACCCAGCAAATATTTCAATCCTTTAGTTTTAAGCAATTTTTATGGATTACTAAAATTCTTGTAAACTTTTCCGGTTGACTAGTGTTTAATATATAAAATAAAACATTAAACAAAATATATAAACAGACATGTTAAATTTATTCAGGAAATAATCGCAAGCGGAATTGTGGGAGAAAAAATACCAGCAATTATTAAAAGAAGCACATAGATTATCTACGATTAATCGTAAGGCCAGTGATCAAAAATTGGCTGAAGCCAACCAGCTTCTTTTGGAATTAGAAACAGAAAAAGTTGCATAGTCATGGGATTTTATCAATTCAAACAGTAGCTTAAGGTTAATGCATCAATGGATGAAATATGGGATTTTATCTCCTCACCCAAAAACCTGAAGGAGATCACACCGGAGTATATGGGTTTTGATATTATTACAGAAAGTCTCCCTGATAAAATGTATCCGGGGATGATCATCAGTTACATTGTTAAGCCCTTATTGGGCATACCAACAACCTGGGTGACTGAAATTACACATGTTAAGGATAAGCAATACTTTGTTGATGAGCAGCGTGTTGGTCCCTATTCCATTTGGCATCATGAGCATTTTATTGAGCCTGTTGAAAATGGGGTGTTGAAGAAAGATATCGTAAGTTATAAACCACCCCAGGGCTTTCTGGGAAGCATTGCGAATCGATTGCTGATCCGAAAAAAGCTAAGCGAAATATTTGAATATCGCACAAAGGCCATTGAAACAAAATATGGTAAATATCAGCATGTGGAGCATGCGTATTCAAGTCATAATAAATTACACAAAGTTGTATGAGAACAATATTTTTAACATTCATAACCCTCATTATGGTTAAGGGAGATATCGTTTTATTTGATTTTGATTCAGCCAATACATCCGGCAAATGGTATGTTGTGAATGATGATGTAATGGGAGGGGTTTCAGAAAGTAAAATAGCCATTAATTCGAATGGTACCGCTACATTTAGTGGGACAATATCAGGAGATAATTTTGGCGGTTTTGCATCTGTAAGGGCACGTATTGAAAATATTCCTGATGAAAATTTTAAAGGCGTTCAAATTAGATTAAAAGGTGATGGGAAGTCCTATAATATCAGGTTCAGAACAGATCTTAATTTTGATGGATATGCCTACCAGGCTAAAGTTTTGACCCAAGAAAATGTCTGGAAAGAATATAAAATACCCTTTAAAGATTTTGAACCCAAATTCAGGGGAAGGACGCTCAGCGGCAAACCTGAACTTGAATCGAAAAATATTATGCAAACGGGCATATTAATCGCTGATAAGCAATTCGGTGAATTTAGTCTTGATATTGACTGGATTAAATTTTATGATTGATAAATAAAATTAACCATTGAGGGTGTAAGGAAGAAGAAGGCCTTGATTTGCCTTTTGATAGAGAACTTTAATGCATTTTTATAACTCTATTATTAATTAAATGAACCTGGATCAATGAAATAATTTTTTAGCCTTCTTTCCATTTTAACAGGACTTCCTAAATAAAAATACGTATCGAGAACCATACCTACATTGTTAGTGAAATATTGGTCTTTGTACCGAAACGGAGGAACTCCCTGATTTGGATTGTGGGTGAATATTGTTCCCTGGTAATTTAAAGCTTCAAATTCACCGGCAGGGACTGAAACTATTTGTGGGTCGGGAAGAACTTTATAATAAGATTCATAAAGGGTATCGTTATTAAGTGAAACCATTGTGAAAGTTTCAAGTGTATCTACAAAGTTCTGATCGGTGAAATGGATCCAACCCAAAGGATCTACACAATAACCTGAAGAATCCCTCAACATATAAACCGTATCAGTCAATTCCGGGCCCGACAACCAGGTGCCTTCAAAAACATAGTATGATTTACCATTAATGGATTCAACACCTGTAATTACAAGACTATCGTAGGTGTCCATTAAGGTTTCGATTCCCAGTGTGTCGATCTTATACTGGTCAAATACCCAATAATTACCTATGTGCAAAGGAATGTAAGAATCAGTAGTTTCAGGTTGGTTGATTGTTGTATCCTCGTCTCTGGAACAGGAAGTGAAAACAAGAATCAAAGCGGGGAGAAATAAAAAAATTACTCTTTTCATAAGAATTTCATTTAATTGAACATTGGATGAATTTGAAAAAGAGTAATAATGCTAACTATATCGTGATTTTTTATAAAGGGAACGCGATAATAACGATAAACCAATTATTCTAGTATTCGATATTGGAATATATTCCATGAAAAATCCCTTTTGCTTAATTATAGCTCAGCCAAAAAGATTATAAATACCTAATGAGTGTATCTGCAAATTACTGCAGATAAAGGTTCCAGGCTAATATTCCCCGACAACAATTCGTCGTTTTCCAATAAATTTATATAGGATTTATTGTCTGGTAATTTAAATACATGCTGATCCTTTTCAAGGTTAAACATCACAATTATTTCATTGTGGTCATTGAAACGGCGATAGGAAAGAATTTTGCCCTCAGCACTCAGAAACTCCATTTCACCATCAGCCAGCACCGGGTTATCTTTCCTGATCCGGATGATTTTTTTGTAAAAATCAAAATGTTCCTGATTGAATCCTACCTGATCAAAGGTTTTCCCTTCGTTCAAAATGCTGTTTCGGAATTCGGGTTCAAAAGTATATTCGGGCCACCAAAGGGGTTTCCGGCAATCGGGGTCATCTCCGCCCCACATTCCCATTTCATCCCCATTCCAAATGTGAGGGGCGCCTGTGGATGTGAACTGGTGGATCAAATATAATTTTGCCCTTAAATACGTTTCATCTGAAGGTTTGCCCGTAATATATTCCGGGTTGGCATCGGGTTTCGCATCAACTTTATACTTCGATTTATTTTCAAAGGAAGATAATAACCGTGGCGAATCATGAGTTGCTGCTGTGTTCATCATAGCATACCTGAAAGGTTTTCCTATCCTCCTCCATTGAAATTGAAGGCTATCGGCAAATTGTCTGGCATCAATTTCAAAATCTGTTTTTGCAAAAAAGTACCTTGCAGGACGATAAACCTGGTAAAACATAATGGCATCAAACACATCACCCTTAACAAAAGGGGCAGGGTTCATTAATTTATCCGGCCACGACTCCCACCATATTTCACCTACCAGATACGCTTCCGGATTTATTGATTTGACATATTTTCGCCAGTCACGCCAAAATACCAATCCCACATGATCAGCAACATCAAGGCGATAACCGTCTATTCCTTTTGAAACATCGCCATCCGGCGAAAGCCAGCGATTCGTCACGGCAAAGATGTGATCTTTAGCCTCCTTGTAAATATCCCCTTCGTATGGATGGCCTATTTTACGTTCAGTGGTCAAATTTACTTTTTTAATTTCTGGCAGACTTTTTAAATTCAGCCAACCACGATAATCAAATTCATCTTTTGTTGTAGCCGGGTCATCAAATTCCTGAATGTCGTACCAATCCTTATATTTCGAATTTTCCTGATCCTTTACCACATCTTTCCATGCCCAGAATTCTACTCCTGTATGATTCCACGAGTAGTCGAGTATTACCCGGATATTTCTTTTGTGCAATTCAGCAACGAGTTCGAGAAACATTTTGTCAGCAGCAGTCCATTTCCAGGTAGAAGGATCATTTGGTTTTTCCGATGCAATAATTTCCATGTCTCCTTTTGGGTCCGGCCCGAAAGTTATGTCAATGTGATGGTAATTGCGGGCATCATATTTATGGAGTGAAGGTGCATCATTTAATGGGTTGAAATAAATTGCAGTGATCCCGAGGCGCTCAAGGTAATCTAATTTATCAAGGACACCCTGCAGGTCGCCACCGAAACGCCTTAGTTGCAATCCCCCATAAAAATCAGCATTTAAATTTTTAGCCCATTCCTCTTGTTCATACCAATTGTGGGTCCAGGGCGTAATTTCCCAGTCGGCAGGTGTTTGCCTGAAATTACTTGCGGCATACATGGTTTCTGCAGTGGGGTCGTTGGTTGGATCACCATTGTTAAAACGCTCAACAAATATTTGATACCAAATCGCATTTTTAGCCCATTCGGGCGGTTGGTCAACAGACATAGTATTCTTATTCAAATTACAGGAAATAAGCAGAATTGCCGAAGCACTAAAAAGGAGGATTTTTTTGAACATATTCCAGATATTATTATGGATAATAAAGGTATAAAAAGTCTGGTTAGTATGATTGTTATTTTTCCTGAAGGAATTAAGTAATTATTTACCAAGTAATATTTTTGCCTTAGTATAAATCCCTTTGGCAGTAAGTCCATACTTTTCCAACAACTCTTCTGGTTTACCGGATTCCCCGAATGAATCGTTCATGCCAATAAAATTCATAGGAACAGGATCGTTTCTTACTACTACCTCAGCCACCGCACTTCCAAATCCACCCATAATCTGGTGTTCTTCGGCAGTTATAATGCATCCGGTTTCTTTCGCTGCTTTAATGATTATTTTTTCATCAATGGGTTTGATAGTATGCAGGTTTATTACCCTGGCATTAATTCCATTCATTTCTAATTGATAGGCAGCCTGCATTGCCTCCCAAACCATATGACCCGTTGCGATTATTGAAATATCATTTCCGGTTTTAAGAACTTGGCCTTTTCCTATTTCGATATCCTGATTTTCCTTGGTAAAATCAGGCACAGCTTCCCGACCAAACCGAACATATACCGGCCCTTTTAATTGAGTAATTGCCTTTTGGGTTAATATGTTTGC
>JAIOZL010000014.1 GCA_021740645.1 Bacteroidales bacterium | reverse complement strand
TGAGTTTTAAACTGGCCTGATACCTTTTGTTTGACTTTAATATTGCGGATTGCCCTTTCCGAAGCATTATTATCGGGAGGCACTTCGGGATGGTATAAAAAAGAGAAGATATAGTCTTTGTACTTGTTCATTCGTTTATGGAAAGAGCGAACCTCTTTCATGTGTTCAGGGATTTGCGCTTGCAACAAAACTATGAGCCTGTGTTCAAGTTCAGTTCTTTGATGTATTGGGTAGTAATATTGAGGCGGAGATAAATTCTTTTTCAATTGCAGGGCATCGTATAACAATTGTTTGAAAAGGTTTGCCCAATGTGATTGGTAGCGCTCTTCAAAGAAGTTTAGTTCCCTTAAAAGGTGAGCCGTACATAATTGATGAGTCTTTACCTTGGTTTCAAAGTGGCTTTTCCAACAGTCATGGACTAAAACAGCATCTTTAAAACCATTTTCGAAATTTGTGTTAATGGAGTTTGTGCCCCGGTTGCCTGAAAAAGCAATAAAAGTGGCAAGCTTACTTTGCCATGTCCAAAACCAGGCTTTCTTGCCGTTTACTTTAGCACCTGTTTCATCTGAGCCAACAACTTTGCTGTTTTCAACTTCTTTGGATATGAGTTGCCAGGCAGGAAAAGCCTTTTGTGCAAAACGTTCAAGTATGTCGCAAATAGCTCCCTGGCTAATGGGCAGGTTGCAAACATCGCTGAAATACTCGCTCATTCTCTCAAATGGTATAAATTGGCGGGTATGCATATAAGCAATAGTTGCTTCCACGTTGGGGCCATAGCTGATAGGTGCATTAATTCCAGCAGGGAAAGTTGACACAGTCTGATGTCCACAGGTACAAACACTCATAAATACCCTATGTTCGGTATATTGAGGCATTATTGGGGGTATATCAACAACTTGGCGACACTTGGATAATTCTGTTTTTGCATTGGAAAGGTCATTACCGCAATGGTTGCAAAATGCAGGTTTATGTTCGACAATAATATCCGGATTTTCAGTCATCTTAAGGGTGTTGCCCTTATGTCCAGTCTGACCACCAGGTGATTTACCATCCTTGGTTCGCAAGCTTTTTGTTTTTAATGGCCTGTTTTCGTCCTTAGAAGGTGGTACAGAACTATTATTGCTGTTTTTAGGATGCTTTAACCGCTCTATTTCTTGAATTAATTGTTGTACAAGTAATTTTAGCGAAGCAACTTCGGCTTTTAAAAAGTTGTTTTCTTTTTCAAGTTCTAATATCCTTTTTTGATCTGTTGTCAACTTCCTGCTTTTTATGCAAATGAAGTTAATAGTAATGAATTACAGGTATTTAGAAACCAAAAGTTGTTAAATTGTAACCAACAACTGTTAATAAACTGGCGATTTTTCAGAAAATCAGAAAAAACAGTCCCTAAATTGTTAATAACTACCCAATTTTTTTAATGTTGAATTTTAATTCAGATTAGGAACCTGAATAGTTACATTATTTTTAATATTTACCTAAATTCTGGTTTGAGTTTGTATTATTTTTATTTACTTTAAAGTAAAATTATAATCAGGATTTTATTTAGTTAATAAAACTATTAATGGACTGCGAATATGAGCAAATATATCATTCTGTTGAACTTGAGCACTGGTGGTTCGTAGCGCGAAGGGAAACAATATATTCTTTTCTCAAAAAGTATTCCAAAAAAAGTATGGTTTTGGATATTGGCTGTTCATCAGGTTTGTTACTAAGTGGGATTAGGGATGAAGGATTTTTTTTAGAAAATTTATACGGAATCGATATAAGTGAAAAGGCAATAAGAAATTGCAAGGTCAATGGCATTCAAAATGCATTTGTTATGGATGCCGAAAAAATAGAATTCAGGGATAAAAAATTTGATATTATCATAGCATCAGATTGTCTTGAACATCTTCAAAATGACAGGAATGCATTGGAGAACTGGTATTCTCTGTTAAATGATGATGGTATAGCGATAATCTTTGTCCCTGCATTTTCATTTCTATGGAGTCATCATGACGTTGTAAATAAACACGTAAAAAGATATACAAGAAGTGAATTAACTAAACTTATAAATAATGCCAACTTTGCTATTGTTAAGTCAGGGTATTGGAATTTTCTTTTCTTTTTCCCAGCTTTTATGATTCGGAAACTAAACACTATCCTGTTGAAGATCAGTAGTAAAAAAGAAAATGACAAGACTGGCGATCTATTTCTTCCCCCAAAAAATGTAAATAAAGTGCTCATAAAACTTTTAAAACTCGAAACCAGATTAATCGCTAAGATAAGGTTTCCTTTTGGGGTGAGCACTTTTGCTATTGGGAAAAAGTAAAATGATGAATACCAATCATACATATTACTCAAAATTTCTTCTTTTATTAAAATTCCTGATCGTTGGAGCTTTGATTTATTTCCCTTTATTTGGGCACTTAAATACATACCCCATCAGAATCTGGGATGAATCCAGACTAGCCATTAATGCCTATGAAATGTATGAGGATGGAGACTTGATTGTAACTCACTTTGATGGCAAACCTGATTTATGGAATACAAAACCTCCATTAATGATCTGGTCGCAAGTTTTCTTCATGAAACTGATCGGGGTAAATGAATTATCTGTTAGACTACCCTCTGCATTTGGCGCTTTATTTACCTGTCTGTTTTTTCTGTATTTTTCGAATATTTATTTTAAACAATTCTGGCCAGGACTTATTGTCTCCATGGTTTTGTGTACCACACATGGTTATATTTATTACCATGGTGCCCGGAGCGGCGATTATGACGTAATGTTAACCCTTTTCACTACTATTTATGCCCTTTCCTTTTTAATCTACCTTGAAAAAAAAGATTTAAAATTTTTATATCTAACTTTCTTTTCCATCGCCTTGGCAACCCTTACTAAAAGTGTTACAGGTTTACTTTTTTTACCTGCACTATTTATATATTCTTTAATTCAAGGAGGATTAATTCCCTTACTTAAAAACAAACACTTATATATCGGAATATTAATGGTAATCGCAATTGTCGCAGGTTTCTATTCATTAAGGGAATTTCAAGAGCCAGGCTATTTAGAGGCAGTAAAAAATAACGAACTTTGGGGGCGTTTTAATAATTCACTTGATGGTCATAAGGGTAATTTCTGGTTTTATATTAATAAGATTATTGACAGGGAATATTCTTATTGGTATATGCTATTCCCAATTGGGTTGGCGATAGGATTATTTAATAGGAATAAGAAAATATTTAGATTAATCCTTTACTCTTTACTTATTTTATGCACTTTTTTCCTAATTATATCCTCTGCCGAAACCAAATTAAGATGGTATGACATTCCAATGTATCCCTTTATTTCGATAGTTATTTCCGTCTTTATTATTACTATTTTTAATTTCTTAAGTGACCTGAATTTTATCAAAAGAAATGGCGGATTAAAAATCATCCCTTTCCTGTTTTTATTAGCAATTTTTACATATCCATATAAAAGAATTCTGGATGTAACATTTACGCCCACTGAAGTACCCTGGGATCAGGATTTCTACAGAACTTCATATTTCCTTAAGGATGCTGTCGCAAAAAAGAAAGATCTCAATAATTACTTTATCGTTTATGAAGGTACTGATACTCACTTACTTTTCTATGTAAAATTACTTCAGGAACAGGGCAATTTAATTGCAATTAAGAAAAAGGAGTCTATACTAATTGGAGACCATATAATAACTCAGCAACAGCATATTGTTGATTATATTACCAACAATTATAATTGTGAAGTTTTAAGTCAAGATAAAAATTTAAAAATATTTAAAATCCATGGCAGAGAAAACCCAGATTGAATTATCAGTGATAATTCCGCTTTTAAATGAAATGAGTATTCTACCCGAATTATACAAAAGACTTAAAGAATCGGTCAATGGAATCACTTCAAATCATGAATTAATTTTCGTTGATGATGGTAGCTCAGATAGAACATTAGAAATACTAATGGAATTGTCCAAAACAGATAAAAAGACAAAATACATTAGTTTTAGTAGGAATTTTGGACACCAGGTGGCTATCACATCGGGTTTAGAATTTTGCTCAGGTAATGCCAATGTTATTATTGATGGTGATTTACAGGATCCGCCCGAACTAATTCCTGAGCTCTACAATAAATATAAGGAAGGCTATGAAGTAGTTTATGCAAAAAGAATTTCACGGGAAGGTGAGACAATTGCAAAAAAATTAACGGCCAAACTTTTTTATAGATTTCTTAAACGAATAACGTCATTTGAAATTCCCGTTGATACCGGCGATTTTAGATTGATTGATAAAAAAATTGTCACTTACTTAAACCAAATGCCCGAAAGGAATAAATATTTAAGAGGACAGATTGCCTGGTTAGGTTTCAAGCAAACTTATGTTCTTTATGAAAGGGAAAAACGAAAATCTGGAAAATCAGGATATTCAATTAAGAAAATGGTCAATTTAGCAGTTGATGGCATTACTTCCTTTTCAAATGTACCTTTAAGATTTGTTACCAACATGGGAATACTTGTTTCCTTACTGGCATTTATTGTAATAATATTTGCTTTGTTTTCGCATTTTGTATCAGGCAAAACTATTGCTGGCTGGACCTCATTGATACTAAGTATTACTTTCCTCGGCGGTATTCAACTTATTTCAATTGGAATAATAGGTGAGTATATCAGCAGAATAAATACAGATGTCAGGAAAAGACCTCTTTATATTATTGATCAGACAAACATTTAGAAAAAACAACATTTAATAAATTATAATTTGTAGGAGATTTTCTGCCATATAGAATTCTTAAAAACCTCCTTGAAGCATAATGCAAAATGATTCTATAGGAGGCTTTCAAGAATTGCAATACTAAATTCAAATAATTAGTATTATTATTTTATTACCATTTTTGAGGTATTTATAACTGTTCCATCAGCAACTAATGAATATGTATAAATCCCCGAGCTCAAGCTTGAAGCATTAAATGTAATGTCAGAACGCCCCCTGTCTGTTATCTTTATCCGCTTAATTATCTTTCCCTCCATATCATAAATCACTATAGAAGCTTTTTTAGTTTCATCAGGTAGTGAAAATTGGATTTTAGTACTAAAATCAAATGGATTTGGCGAATTTTGAAATAAATAATGCTCATTCTGTTCTTCAATTGAACTTAATTCAGAATTTAAGTTTTCAATACTACTTTTTAATTCTATTATTTCTATTTGTTGTTCTTTAAATGCTTCAATTAAGAATGGGATTATGCCATCATAATCAATAGCTAGAGTTTTTAAACTGTCATCAGTTTCCAAAACTAAATCTGGAAGGATTTTTTGTACTTCCTGAGCTATTAACCCATATGAACTTTTTTGAGGAACATTAGAGCTTTTTAAATTGTCTGCTTTTAAATTATATGTTTTACCATTTAATTGATTAACTATGTCTATTGCATTTGAAATTGGTTTAATATTCTCTTTCAATCGAATATCAGAATATACAAAAGAACCATAAGACACATAATAACTACCAAAAAAAGCTTTACCATCCGATTTTAACCATAGTGGATACGACCATGTTATTGAAGATTCAGCTGACCCGTAACCTGAAACGGCAAACTTTAACCCAGTAGCATCCATCCTGATGCTACTTGCATAGTCAGAAACAATTCTTTTATCGCCACCACTATAATGAAAATTATAGCCGATAATTTTTGACCCACCATTATGAAAAGTCCATCTGTCACCAATTTGAAAAGCTTCCAAGGGATTAGAATTTAATATTCCGACCGAACCATTTGAGATTACTCTCAATTGTCCATTTATCTGAGAATAGCTAAAAAATAAGCTATATACTACGAGTATTATTTTTATAGTTTTCATTTTATTTATTTTTATAAATTATTACATGGGGTAGGTGTTATTTCAAACACAGTACCTAAGGGAACTAAAAAACTACCTCTAAGTTCAACATAGTCGCTTGCCCGAATAACTACATTCGAATTGGAGCCCACACTAGAATTAGTAAATATGCAATATTCCTTAATGTCACTTACGGAATTTATCCAATTTAAAAATAGATAGCCGTATCTAATAAATGGTTCCCCACATTCTTGCAGACCATAGTATCTGAAATAGTCGACCTGAAATGAACCAAGATAGGTATTGGCTACCGTTCTGGGACTAGTGCAGTCACCATCTTGTATTTGTAAATCAATATACATACTTGGTTTTTGATGAGATGGGACTCTTGCCGAAATTGTATGGATAGGCATTCGATCATAGTAAAAAGTGAGCCGATCCGGTAACCATTCAACACCCCATTTATGCCAATTAAACATATCCACATCATAAAAGAGAAACTCAAAGCCTTCACCTTTCCAAGTATTAGCGCCTTTAGTAGGATAATCTCTACTATAATCGTCATCCTCAAGGGTCCAGTAATGAAATGCGGTCTTGTTATATTTTACTTGACAAGCACCAGGTTCAAAAATATCAACTTCTTCTGACCAAAATTTAGATGTAGGATTACAGTCCTGCATGGTATCCTCAGCATGATGCCACCAAAACGCAGGCCATAGCCCAACACTATCCATTGACTGGTCTCCTTTTACAACTCTTGCGTCAATCTCATAATACCCGTAAAAAAATGGGTTTTCTGAATTTGTACAAGGTTCACCTGTTGATCCATTTTTTTCAGGGATTCTCAATCCCCCTGAAAAGTTCTTTAGACTCCTGACTTCGACACTTTTTTGCCAACGCTTTCATAAGTATTAGTTTATCAGCATTTTAGTTGATTTTATCGGGATGATTTGGGTGACCCAGGAGCATTTTTTACCTTTATTTCATGTTTGTTCGCAAGAAGGTAAATAAAAGTGGAGTAGTAAGCATACAGGTTATAGCCAAGATAAGTGGTAAATCGAAGTTGGTAAGAACCATTGGAAGTTCAATGGATGAACAGGTAATAGAAGTTTTAGTAGAGCAAGGGAAACAGTTCATAGCCACATTTTGCGGACAGAAGACTTTTGATTTTACAGATGAATCAAGTTTATTCAAGTCAGCCTTTCAAAGCATTAGTTCACATACTGAAGTTGGCACCCAGCTCTTGCTAGGTAAGATATTTGATGATATTGGTTTTTCTTCTATTAAGGAAGATATGTTCCGTCAACTTGTACTTTCCCGTCTGACTTTTCCTGTAAGTAAATTAAGAACAAGCAGTTATCTGGACAGGTATCATGATGTGGATTATCCTGTTCAGCAGATATATCGGTACATGGACAGGTTTCATTCCACTCGAAAAGAACTCGTACAGCAGATCAGTTATGAACATACCAAGAAGATACTTGGCGGTCAAATAAGTGTTGTATTCTACGATGTAACCACTCTGTATTTTGAAATTGATCATGAAGATGAGCTTCGGAAAACAGGCTTTTCAAAAGAAGGTAAGCACCAGAATCCTCAAATTGTATTAGGACTATTAGTAAGCAGAAATGGTTATCCACTGGCCTATGATGTTTTTGAGGGCAACAAGTTCGAAGGACACACTATGCTTCCTGTGCTGGATTCTTTCAAAGAAAAGTATAACCTTGAACAAATGATCATTATTGCTGACTCCGGACTTTTATCCAATGCTAACGTAAATGATCTCCAATCAGGTGGCTACGAGTTTATTCTTGGAGCAAGGATAAAAAATGAAAAACATGATGTTCAGCGAAAGATACTTTCCCTAAAACTAAACAATGGAGAAAGCGCAGTCATTATGAAAGACAATCTAAAACTCATTATTACCTACTCAGATAGCAGGGCAAGGAAAGATCTATTAAACCGTGAAAAAGGGCTTAAAAAGCTAGAAAAGAGAATAAAGACTGGAAGATTAACAAAATCTAATATCAACAACCGGGGCTATAACAAATACCTCAAAATGGAAGGTGAGATAAATATTGCAATTGACTACCGGAAGTTTAACTCTGACGGGGCATGGGATGGATTAAAAGGCTATTTCACTAATGCTAAGTTGTCAAAAAATGAGGTAATTGAAAATTATGGACACCTATGGCTTATTGAAAAAGCTTTCAGAATATCTAAAACGGATCTCAAGATAAGACCAATATACCATCGCTTGAAACATAGGATTGAATCTCATATCTGCATTTCATTTGTAGCATACAAGATTTATAAGGAACTGGAACGTCAACTTAAAGAAAAGCAATCGACATTAAGTCCTGAAAAGGCCATTGAAATTGCTAAATCCATTTATCAGGTAAAAGCTCAAACAAAAAATGGAGATGTGTCTCACATTCTTTTGATCTCCAACGAACAACAGAATTTAGCTCAACTGTTCAATTTTGGGTGACCCAGTGTCGAAGTCAGGAAAAAATGGGTTTTCTGAATTTGTACAAGGTTCACCTGTTGATCCATTTTTTTCAGGGATTCTCAATCCCCCTGAAAAGTTCTTTAGACTTCCACCGTCATTTTCTACATAGGCTTTTAATTCTAAAAAGTTCCTCCCCCCTTCGATACCATAACTAATATATTTGCTATTAGCCGAAAATGTTTGGAAACCCCATGGGGGTATACCTAATAGAGGTTCCCACTCAGAATTTCTGAGCCCATTAAATGAATCAGAATAAGTAATAGCCCAATTTGATTCATAAAATGGAGAGCTTTGTGAAAATAAGATTCCAGGACTAAAAACAAATAGCCCATAAAAAATGAGTTTTTTAGAAAATTTCATGATTGAAAGGTTTAAATTTTGCCTACTCTATTAAGCTTTTCGGCTTCCGCTTTTATTTTCCAATAAATTTTATAACTTTCCTATTAATACTTCTCAGAAGAAATTTGTTCCCTGTTTTTACGAAGTATTTGACTAACAACCGGTAATTTAAATTGATTTTAATTTAGGGCTTGGTATTGACTTTCTGAGGAGGGTTTTTTAAATTACGAGGAGGGAGAGGGGATTATAAAAAAAGAAACGATAATTTAGCATCTGAATCATTGAAAATGTAATAATTAATTAGCCGATTCTTAACATACATAGAATTATTATATGTTTATGTTTGCAAAAATTAAGATAATCCAGAATGAATATGCCTCAAAAAAAACTATCATTTCTCGATAATTACCTCACTATATGGATATTCTCAGCTATGCTGATGGGGGTATTATCCGGGTATTTATTTCCGCAAATAGCCTCATTTTGGAATGGAATGAGCCGGGGAACTACCAATATCCCCATTGCCATCGGACTCATCATAATGATGTATCCGCCATTGGCTAAAGTTCGCTATGAAGAACTTAAAGACGTGTTTAAAAACCGGAAGGTCCTTATTCTGTCTTTGGTGCAAAACTGGATTATCGGTCCGGTTCTGATGTTTGTTCTGGCCATTGTTTTCCTGAGGGATTATCCTCATTATATGGTCGGATTAATTCTCATTGGGCTGGCGAGATGCATCGCAATGGTAATAGTTTGGAACGATCTGGCAAAGGGCGACACAGAATATGCTGCCGGATTGGTAGCTTTCAATTCCATTTTCCAGGTTCTTTTCTTTTCCTTTTATGCCTATGTGTTTATCACTGTTATACCTGAATGGTTGGGGCTTCAGTCTTTTGAGGTTGATGTAACCATAGAAGAAATCGCTAAAAGCGTTCTTATATATCTGGGTATTCCATTTGCGGCAGGATTTTTAACACGATTCCTGCTTCTAAGGCTAAAAACCAAGGAGTGGTACCATAAAAAATTCATCCCTAAAATCAGTCCGCTTACATTAATCGCCTTGCTTTTCACTATCCTGGTTATGTTTTCTTTAAAAGGGGAATACATCGTTAAAATCCCTCTTGATGTTATCCGCATAGCCATCCCACTTGTAATTTATTTTGTGGTGATGTTTCTGATTTCATTTTTCATGGGCAGAAAGATCGGAGCAAACTATCCCATAACCACAACCATTGCATTTACGGCCGCCAGCAATAATTTTGAGCTGGCCATTGCCGTTGCCATAGCTGTTTTTGGCATTAGCTCCGGTGAGGCTTTTGCTGCGGTTATCGGTCCGCTGGTTGAGGTACCGGTGTTGATTTTGCTGGTACGGGTCGCTTTGAAATTTCAGAAGAAGTATTTTGGGGGGGAAATAGAGTCGGCACACATCGACTAGCACAGTGCGGCTCTCAGCACCCGGCACTCTGCAGGGGAGGTGAAACTATAAAATGGAAGATAAATGTTTCCAGGAGAGCACCTGGATTCCATCTGATCTGTTCTGCTCCTGGTGGCCGGAGTAGATAAGTTTTGCTTCTTTCGCGCCTGTTAACTTCATCAGGTAGCTTAGGTTTTTCAGGAAATCTTTTTGAAAAGTTCTCCCAACCTTAATTTCAACTGGTATAAGCGTTGATAATGTATCAATAAGCAGGTCTATTTCTCTACCGGTTTTATCACGCCAGTAAAATAATTTCGATTCTGAACCGGTATTAAACTGCATTTTAACAATTTCTGACAGTATCATCGTTTCAAACAGGGCTCCTCTTAGGGGATGGTTTTCGAGGTGTGATAAGCGGGTTATCCCCAGTAATGAACATGCAATACCTGTATCATAAAAATACAATTTCGGTCTTTTAACTATAGTTTTATTGTAATTCTTATAAAAGGGCTTTAAAAGGAAAATAATATAGCTACTTTCGAGTATTCCAATCCACGACTGTATGGTTTTAACGTCAACACCAGTTTCTACAGATAAAGAGGTGTAATTTAGTTCCTGACCTGTACGACCTGCCAACAATCGCATAAATCGTTCAAAAACCAACAGATTTGTAATGTTTCTGATTTGCCGAACATCTCTTTCAATATAGGTGCGAATATAAGCCGGTAACCATTCATTGGGAGGAATATCCATATCATAAATCGGTGGATAGAAACCCTTTAAAATATAGTCATTCTCCTCAGCTTGAGACTCCTTTTCCATCAGGTTCTCATTCTTTAATTCTTCGTAACTAAAAGGTAATAAATTTAAAAAGACAACTCTTCCTGCCAGTGACTGAGATATATTTTCATTTAGTAAAAAATTATTTGACCCCGTCAAAATAAATTGTCCACGATCCTTTTTGGCATCAACAATTTCCTGCAAATACGAAAACAGCTGAGGTGTACGTTGTACTTCATCTAAAACAGCTCCATCAGGAAACTGAGATAAAAATCCGCGGGGATCATCCATCGCAAATTGTCTTGTTTCAGGATTTTCCAGACTAAGGTATGGTTTATGGGGAAAAACATGCTTCACTAAAGTCGTTTTTCCTGATTGCCATGGTCCGGTTACCGCAACAACTTTAAATAATTCATACAATTTTTTAAGCCTATTTTCCGCCGTTCGTTGAATCATAGAACAAATATATGGAATTATATGGAATCAGAATCCATATTTTACCATTTTTTATTAGGATCTGTGTTTGCTGTTTTATAAAAAATGCCTTATTACTAAATTCATACTCAATTGAATAACTAGTTCTTTAGTCCACAGAACCAGATTATTTGTCAAGTGCTGGAGGAGAAGTGAGGCTTTGTTGTTCGCCTAAGATATCACATAAACCGATTCAACTCAATTACCGTCTTATTCAAATCCCTTTCCAATTCAAGAAGTGTATCGAAGCTCTCATAATACAACGACAACTCAAGAATATATTCTATCAACGAAATTTCACCCGCGTCAAGGGCCTTCAATAGCAATTCGGAATTGTCAAACAGAAGAAGACTTGATCGATAATCATCCACATTTTTTTGCAATCCGGTTGCCTTTTGGTGCAAGCTGAGGAGCTGATTATAAATTTGTAACTTATTGTCCACTTCCATACTTTCAATGGCAAGAGCATGGGCTTTGGCATATTTAACAGCGTTTTTGTTTTCCCATAAAGGAATACTCAAACCGAGAGTTGCCCCCCGAAACTGTTCATTGGTAACCTTCTCGCTCATATACCCGACTTGAATTTTTGGAAGCCCCATGGATGTATTCAATTTGACCTGCTGTTTACTTAGCTCCAGTTCCTGTTTTAACCAAATCAACTGCGGATTATTGTTTTCCGCAGTTAAATACCACTGTTCAAAATCAGCAGGAATTTCTGTCAGTTTAAAAGAGCTTTCTTCAAATTCGATAGATATTCCGCCATTAAGCCGGGTTAAATCAGCTAAAAGGGCACTTTTTTTAATCTCCAAAGACTCTAATTCAGCCCTGATATTCAACAAATTTAATTGTGCTTTATTGTATTCGATTACATTGGCCTCCCCTTGCTCATATTTCATTTTATATGAATTCGCAATATCTGTAGCATGTTTCTGTCGTCTGGAAAATTCATTCAGCAAAGAGTTTGAATAAATGAGTTCGTTACATATCAAGCTTGTTTCCAGCATCAATGACTTTAGTTGAGCCTGATACTGAATTTCTGCCTGCACATTTTTTATATCAGAGATCTGATTTTTGTATCTGTAGGCTGTTGGGAAATCAAAACTTTGTTTAAATATGACATTTGTTTTATTTCCAATGGCAGCAGGGCTACCATATAAATAGCCCAATTCAGCTACGGGATTTTCGGGATAGATACCGGTTTTATTTCCTAGTTTTTCAGCTTCAACCCTGTTTCTCAGAGCGGAAAGTTCTGTATTATTATTCTCAATAGCCCTCAATACTTTCTCTATACTTTCCTGAGCGGAAGCGGCAGAACTGAGCATAAGAAGAATACCGGAGAGCAGTATTATTTTATTTTTCATGACAATTATTCGTTTTGTTTTTTTACGCATTTGAATTGATAATCTTACGGTTATTCAGAATACTGAAAACAATGGGTACTATATAAATATTAAGCAGGGTAGAGCTTAGCAATCCTCCTAAAATAACTTTTGCCATCGGACTCTGAATTTCATTTCCCGACAAATCTCCTTGCATTGCCAGGGGAATTAGTGCGAGGGCGGCAGTTAAAGCCGTCATTAAAATCGCATTCAGGCGGTCGGAAGAGCCTAAAATTATCGTTTCAGTAACAGACTTTTCCTGTGACAGGAGTTTTTGATAATTTGAAATCAGAAGGATGCCATTACGGGTGGCGATGCCGAATAAAGTGATAAAACCAATGATGGCCGGAATGCTCAATATCCCCGATGTAAAATAGATTGAAAAAACACCTCCAATCAGTGCGAGGGGTAAATTAAGAAGTATTATACCCGCCAGTTTAAAGTTTTTAAACTCCTGAAACAACAGAAGAAAAATAATTAAAATAGAAAAAATGGATGCAAGCATAAGCGTTCGGGAAGCCTTTGCTTCACTTTCAAACTGTCCGCCATATTCAATCCTGTAGTTTTCAGGGAGCACAATATCCCGCTCAATATTATTCCTAATGTCTTCAACCACACTTCTCAGGTCGCGTTCAGCAACATTGGCTGAAATTACAATTTTACGTTGCACATTCTCTCTGCTTATCGATGCCGGTCCCGACACCGAAATTATCTCAGCCACCATATCGAGAGGAATCATTTTTCCATCGCCGGTATCAATTAAAGCGGAGCGGATCCCCTCTATGCTTTCTGTATAATCTTTATTCAACCTTAATACCAATCCGAAACTTCGCTGACCCTCATAGATATCGGCAAGTTTTTCACCGCCGAATCCCGCATCAATAAATTCATTAAATTTTTCGAGCGAAATACCGTAACTGGCCAACATATCCCGATGGGCGCGTATCTGAATTTGAGGGATGTCAACTTGTTGATCCACATTCACATCAACCAGTCCATCTATATCAATAATTGAAGCCTTTACGGAATTTCCGATAGCAAACATATTGTTCAGGTCGTTGCCAAAGAGTTTTATCGCAATATTGGCCCGTGTACCCGAAAGCATGTGATCAATCCGGTGTCCTAAAGGCTGTCCCACGGTAAAGGCTATCCCCGGAATCCGGGATAAGGTTTCTCTTACCTCAGAGAGAAATTCCGGCTGACTTCTTTCATTCAGGCTGAAATTCACATCAATTTCAGCAGAATTTGTTGTTTGTGAGTGCTCGTCGAGCTCCCCCCGTCCGGTTCTTCGGGCGGTGCTGGAAATCTCCGGAATAGCGAGCAGTTCCCTTTCAATGAGGTTTCCCAGTTTATTGCTTTCCTCCAGTGAGGTTCCCGGCACGGTAACTACCGAAAGCGTTAAGGAACCCTCATTAAATTCGGGGAGAAAACTTCTTCCTAAAGTGGAAAAAACAAGGATTGAAAGCAAAAACAATCCCAAAGCAGGGAAAATGATAGCTTTTTTATGTTTTAGCGACCATGAGAGCGATTTCTCATAATGAAAAGTCAATTTCCTGACCAGCCATTTTTCCTTTTCATTTTTGGCAAGATAGCGTTCATCGGTGAGTAGTAGTTTCGACAATAATGGAGTAAGGGTCATGGCAACAACCAATGAAATAAAGAGCGAAACAATGAAAGAAATTCCCAGAGGCTGAAGCATTCTTCCCTCCATTCCTGAAAGAAAAAACAAAGGAAGAAAGGCGACCATTATAATTAAAGTTGCATTTAAAATCGAGGATCTGATTTCTTTTGAGGCTTCAAACACCACGGTAAAGTCTGATTCTTTTTCTTCTTTTGGCAATAGCCGGTTTTGCCGCAAGCGTTTGTACACATTCTCCACATCAATAATGGCATCATCCACTAAAGAACCTATGGCTATGGCCATACCGCCTAAACTCATGGTATTAATGTTTAGTCCGAGTACTTTCATCACTAAAATAGCACCAAGCAGGGACAAAGGAATGGCCAGAAGGGATATAAGAGTGGTGCGGAAGCTCCCCAGAAAAATAAACAGGATGATCACAACAAAAATACCGCCCTCAATTAGGGCATTTTTCACATTGTTTACTGACCTTTCAATAAATTCAGCCTGACGAAAAATTTTAGTGTCGACTTTTACATCGGGAGGTAAGGTTTTTTGGAGGAGGACTAAATTATTTTCTATTCTTTCGGTTACCTCAAGGGTGTTGGTGTGAGGCTGTTTTGAAACGGATATGATAACCGCCGGACTCCCATTTTTGGATCCGTGACCCATTTTTACGGCACTGCCAATCACTACCTCGGCCACATCTCTTAATTTAACCGGTTTTCCATTAACCGATTTGATATATGAGTTGCCAATTTCGTCAAGATCGTAGGTTCTTCCTATTCCCCGAACAACAAATTCATTTCCATATTCCCTTAGGACCCCGCCGGAGGAATTCTGACTAAGCGCTTTGCAGACCGCACTTAGTTCAGATAAAGAAACCTTATAGTATTTCATGAGTTCAGGATTCGCAAGAACCTGATATTCCTTAAAATCGCCTCCGATTATAGTTACCTGAGAAACACCACCTGTGGCCAGAATTAAAGGTTTTACATTCCATTCGGCGATGGTTCTGAGATCCATCATGGAAGTGCTGTCGGCCGTAAGACCTATAAAAAAGATTTCACCCATTACACTCGACTGTGGCGCAAGGACAGGTTGTTCTATTCCAATGGGCATTTGGGAAGAAATGGTGATTAGTTTTTCACTAACGATCTGCCGGGCTTTGAATATATCGGTTCCCCAGTCGAATTCCACCCATACAAAGGAGAATCCCTGGGAGGAGGAAGATCTTACCCGTCTCACATCAGTGGCACCATTTACTGCGGTTTCAATGGGGAAGGTAACCAAACGTTCCACTTCCTCCGATGCCATACCATGAGCATCGGTCATTACCACCACGGTTGGCGCCGTGAGATCGGGAAAAACATCCACATCCATATTTATAGCCGTTCGTGTTCCAATAACCACTAAAGCCAGGGAAAGGAGCAGAACCAGATACTTGTTCTTCAAAGAGAACTCAATAATATTGTTAAGCATAGTTATTCGATTTAATGAACGTGACCTGAGTGTGCATCCAATGTTCCGGTTCCTCTGGCGAGCTTAATATAAATGCCGCCCTTACTTACAATTCTGTCATCTTTAGAAATACCATCCAGAATTTCAGTTCTGAAACCGTCCTGCGATCCGGTTTTAACCACCCTTTTCTCAAAGAGTTCAGGTGTTATTTGAACAAAAACAAAGTAATTTCCCTGTTCTTCCAGCAGGGCTGAATTAGGAAGGGTTAGAGCAGGCTCCTTAGAGGTGGATTTTAAAAATAACTCCACAAAACTGCCGGTAATAAAATTTTCTTTATTGTCGATTTGAAGGGAAAATGGAATTAAAAAATTATCAGAATTTGTATTCCTTCCATAGGAAAGGATTTTCCCGTTTAGTTCCTCCAGGCTGTAGGTTTTGTTATCGTGAAGGGTGCGTATAACAGCTGAGTTGATGGAAGGTAAAACGGAAGCGTATTTTTGTTGAAGTTCGGCATGCAGAATTAAGCTTTGGTTTTGAGAAAGGGATAAAACAATTTGACCTGCATCAACAAATTCACCATTTTGAACATGAATGTGCTTAATGAATCCTGTCATTGGACTCGTTACTAATTGCCCGGTGGAACTAAAGTTCTTATTCAGAGTTTCAAAAATAAGTTTTGTGTTATCGTATTGATTTTTAGCCGTCAACAAATCTTTTTCCGAAATAACTTTCTCCTTGGCCAGTGCCGATACCCTTTCATAATCGGTCTTTGCTTTTTCATAATTATTTTTTGCTTCTGCAAAACGCACAAGGGAATTATTATCAGACAAGTTTTCTCCTGATATAGAAAAGAGACTCTGACCTTTGGAAACCCCGGTACCTTCACTAAGGTTTATGGAAGTAAGAGAAACCATTCCATGTGTTCTTGCAGAAACCAAGACCTCATCAGCAGGAGCAGATTTAATTTGAGCGGTGGTTTTTATAATCTGACCAAAAGCTTCTACTCTTGGTTTTTCAGTGGCAAAATCGACCAACCAGCTTTGTTCTTTTGTAAAAACGCTTGTATTTGTTGAAGAAAACGCCTGAGCCAATTTTTCCGCAGAATGGATAGCGTCATGGTCATCACTATATACAGTAAATTCAGGTACTGATATTTCAAAGACACCATTATCTGTTTCAATTTCATATATTAATGTTCCTGTGCCTGCTACTTCAGGCCGGATATTGAAACTATAAATACCTTTTCGTGTAGGTTTTTCTAATATTGACACTGTTTCCTGGCCTTCAATAATAATTTTAAGACTAACTTTTCCGCTCGTTAAGGCCGAAAAGTCGGGCAAATTACTAAAGTGTGACAATACATTTGAGACTTCACCAGCTACAAATGGATCGGCTTCAGCAAAAATCTCAAAATGATCACTATAGGCAGTGATTTGTATTTTAGCGTCATCATGTTCATGACCTTCTTCAAGGCTATGGGAATCTGCTTCAGAATCATGGTCGTGATTCTTAATGCTATTACAACCGGCAATGATTAAAGCCAATAGTAATGGAAAAACTATTTTTTTTGACATTTGAAAATGATTAATTTTTGTAATAAACTGATTAGCAGACAAAAATGCATATAATCATCTTGTCGCTATAATTTGAAAACAGAAGAGGAATTTTAAATCAGGCAGTTGGGGGGCCTCGTAAGCTATAGCTTGGGCTTACAAGGCAGGAATACAAAGAGGAATTGTGAACGATTTGTATCCGGGCATAATAGGGAGGAGCAGAAAAGATTATGTTTGATCCGGATTTTGCCATCCAAAAACCGTCATAACCAATGCGATTATCAACAGATTCGGAGGCTTTTAAAAGATGTTCTAAATTATCTGACCGAAAAACGATTTCTTGCTCAAGAAGGCAGGAATGGTCGTTGCTACAGCTGTTATGATCATGAGTATGATCTTCTTTTTCGTCACCCTCATCGTGATGATCGGAATGACAAGCAGCATTCAGTATACAGATATCACCCTCATGATGATGATGGGGTAAAACCATTAGTGCCAAGGTAATACTAAAGGCAAAAAGGTTGAGAAATAATAATGCTTTTCGTCTGATCATAAATTATTGCTTCGATACAAATGTAAGGAATTTATATTATTTAGAATTCAGCAGGAATCTTAAATTTAAAAAATGCGTCAAATTTAACACAAGGGCTGTAAATAAATAAATTATTCAACCCCGCCGGGGTTGGAATATTACGACGATTAATATACCATGGGTTAAAACCCATGGCTAATCAAATGTCACCCCTTTCGGGGTGAGGAGATAAATTATTTCAAAAGTAAATTATTGCTCTGTGGGTGGATTAATTCTAGATTACCATTTCATATATAATCTATGTTTATTATTATATTATCTCTCAAGCTTGTGGATATATATTTTCCCAGATTAAACTCAAATTACAAAAATGCATTCAAATGACATTGGGCATTTGAATTATTAAATTCCTGAGATAATTAACCCCGGAGGGGTGAAATTTGAATAGCCACGGGTTTTAACCCGTGGAATACAAACATTATTGCTCCCAACCCCTATAAAAAGCGCAGCAATTATTCTTCGAAACCAGTATTCAAAAGACTTGATTTTAATATAATGGCTACCGGCACCGGAAACGATATAGGCAATTAGCCATGCAAAGAGTATTACGGGAACCCCTGTAGCAATAGAACCGCTTCCTAATACTTTTATTTCCATAGTTTTGTAGTAAATCCATTGTTCGTAAAATCACGAACAATTAAGTTATAAAATTTTTATTTATTTATAAATTCTGAAAACATCTGTTTTACTTTTTCCCAGTTGTCAATATTCAAACAATATTTAATTTTCGGTGATTCTATTTCGCCTTGAATGAGGCCGGCATCCTTCAGCTCCCTTAAATGTTGCGATAAAGTGGATTTGGCAATAGGAAGTACGTCGCTCAGGTCGCCACTATAGCAGCAGGTTTGAGAAGAAAGCAATTGCAATACATAAATTCGAACAGGATGGCTTAATGCTTTGGCAAAACGGGCTATCCTTACCTGATCATCTGTAATAATTTTTTCCATCTCCATTACTGTTCGTATTTTAACGAATAAATATAATTAATATATTCAGGAGAAAAATAATTTGTTTTATAAAGTTTTTGAAAGTGAAAAAATCAACGATCCGATTCATCCAGAACGGAAGTATATTTCTTTAAATACTTTAAAACGAAGTAAAAAACAAATGCAAAGGCAGTAAGATAGGCCAGCAAGGAGTTTAATTCAACCGCTGAAGTGCTTACATAATCGCCAATTAATCTGAAAATGAAGAACACAACGAAAATGGCAGAAAAGCCGTTTTTTTCTTTCTTAAGGATTTTTTTCCATGAAAATGATAAATTTGGCGACACAAAATTCTTAAAGGAAGGAATAAAAGCAGGAGTTTTTTTTGCCCATTCAAGATAGATTTCTCCGAATTTCCTTCTTAAAAATTGTTCTTCTGCAAACATTATACGCTCATAGTACACCCAATAGAGCAGAACAAATGAAATGATATACCAAAAGTTTTGAACCAGCAAGGCAATCCCTAACCACATAAAGAAATTACCAACATAAAGCGGATGTCTGACGGTTGAATAAATGCCAGTAGTATTTAATACATCTGCCATTTGAGTGCCTGTATTTCTTCCCGAGGTGTTGCTGGGAGTAAATCCGACGGTTAATATTCTTATTATCAGTCCAATGAAACTGATACTTATGCAAGCAATTTCATAAATTTCAAAGGGTATATATTTTTCAAAACCTTCAGTATTCATTTTTGCTAATACAAAAACGACAATCCCTGTTGCCAATAAAAATATAGGTATTGAACCCCGATACTTAAAAAGTTTACTTCCCTGACTTTCAAATTCTTCCTGTAATGCCATTTTTAAATTGTTTTACTAAAACTATTATTTATTGGGATGAATTATTTACAAAAAGAAATCTGGAATAAATTTAATTTGAATCAAAAAATATATCCTTTTTAGTTTTTAAAAACCGAAAACAGCCCCTGATTTAGATACCACAATATTAGATAATTTCCGGAAATTTAACAAAATTGTAATCTATTTGAAATGGTGATGTAACAATGAGAGCCTATTTTTGACCTCGATAATTTAAAGAAAGTATTATCCAAAAAATTAAAAAAATTAACGTATCATTAAAAATCTGCCTTCTACTTTCATTAGAATCCATAAGGTAAGATTAAATTACAGGATACTATTTAATATAGCAGTTCATACTGCAAAAGAGTTATTTGAAGTCTTAATTGGCGCAGAAATATCAGCAAATCCTGATTCTGCATAAGCCGCTCAGATTTTGTGAAGTTCATAGGAATAACATTAAATTAAAGGCAGATACCGGATTATTTTATAATGGCAAAAAGAGTCATTAGTTTAAACTATGGATGTGTTGGAAGACTGACATAAAGTTTCCACGATGGTTTAAACAAATTATAAAAGTTGAGAAATTAATCGCGGATTACTTTTATGAGCAATAAATTGGACTTTAATAAAAGGTAAGGTTGTACAAAAAGATACAGTTTTACTATTCCATGGGGTTGGGGAGTACTAACTCCAGGGATTTTTATATAGAACTTTCAGGTAGGTTTTAATCATTTTAACTATAATTATTTCTAAAACCCGCCTTTATAATATGTTAATAATATTGAGTTTTTTATAAATTAGGAGCTTAGTTAGATGATAAGGGTTTTTTTAATTAACCTTATCATCTTTTTTTTTAAGTTTGCATAAGATGAAAAAAAGAATACTTATAGTTGACGATGAAGAAGATTTGTGTGAAATCCTTCAATTTAATCTGGAAAGCGAAGGATATCAGATAAATGTAGCCTATTCTGCTGAGGAAGCTTTGGAACAGGATCTTAAATTGTTTGACTTATTACTTCTGGATGTAATGATGGGAGGTATGTCAGGGTTTAAGTTGGCAAATATGATAAAAAATGAGTTAAAACTTAATTTACCTATAATATTTCTCACGGCAAAAAATACCGAAAATGACACATTAACCGGGTTTAATGTTGGGGCAGACGATTTTATTTCCAAGCCATTTTCTATAAAAGAAGTTATAGCCAGAGTAAAAGCTGTGTTAAACCGCACCGGATCTTCACAAGAAACGCAATTATCAAAACTGCTTCAGGTCGACGAAATGGTTCTTAATCTTAAAAAGAAATCGATTAAGATTGAAGGTAAAAAGCTTGATTTGACAAAAAAAGAGTTTGAAATTCTTGTTCTTCTGGTGGAAAATGAAGGCCGGGTTTTTGGAAGAGATGAAATATTACAAATTGTTTGGGCCAGTGATGTTATTGTGGTGGACAGAACGGTGGATGTAAATATTGCCAGGATTCGAAACAAACTGGGGGTTTATGGGAAAATGATAAAGAGTCGCTCAGGTTATGGTTATTGCTTTGAGAAATCCTAATTCTTAAAATGACAAAATATTCTTACGCAAAAAAGCTTTTACTTTATTATTTGTCGGTATTTGTATTGTTTATGCTCATCACGGGCAGCTTTCAGTATGTCAGAGAAAAGGAATACCAGGTAGGCAAACTGGAAACCTCACTGAATGATATAGCCAAGATTACAAAAAAATATATCGACAATAACGGAATACAGTCAACAGACAATTATTATTTACTGGATTCTCTAAAAAGCATTTTACCGCGTGAAGATGTTAGGATAACCGTTGTTTCTGTGGAAGGAATAGTATTGTACGATAGTTTCGTCGAGAACTATTACGAACTGGAGAATCATGGAACCCGACTGGAAATTGTTAAGGCCAGTTCTTCCGGAGAGGGAGCAAGCATAAGAAAATCGGCTTCTACAGGAAAAGAATATTATTATTATGTCTTAAAATTTGATGATCTCTTTATTAGATCGGCTGTTATTTATAATGTTACCATAATAAACTTTCTTAAAGCCAACCGGGTATTTTTTTATTTTATTTTTGGGGCTTTTTTATTGGCTCTAATTCTTTTATGGTTTGTAACACAGCAATTGTCTCAAAGCATATCGAAACTGGAAGGATTTGCAGTAAAGGCCGTGAAAGAAAATATAATTGACACAGATATTCAATTTTCGAATGATGAAATAGGGGTTATTGGGAAGCAGATTATGCATATTTCTAAAAATCTGCAAAGCACACAGCAGGAATTATTGATTCAAAAGGACAGGCTTTTAAGGCATCTGTTTGTTATAAATGAAGGTGTTGCACTTTATACCTCCGACAAGAAACTAATATTTTCCAATCACCACTTTATAAATTATTTAAATCTGATATCGAATAAAACCCGGGCTGATGCAAATGAAATTTTTGAAATAGCAAGTTTAAAAAAACTTACTAAATTTATTGATAAAACCCTAAAATCCTTAAAGGTTCCCTCCGATGATCAGACCCTTGAGAGATCCATTAAAGTGAAATTAGACAATAAAATATTTTTTGTAAAGGCCATACTTTTTATTGACAGAAGTTTTGAAATAATTATCACCGATATAAGCAAAAAAGAAAAGAATAAGATTATTAAGTCGGAAATGACCTCAAATATTGCTCATGAGCTTAAAACCCCGGTTAGCGCAATAAAGGCATATCTTGAAACCATTTTAAACAATCCGGATGCCGGAGAAAAAAGAACTCATTTTTTGCAGAAAGCTTATAGTCAGGCGGAGCGACTCAGTTTACTTATCAACGATATTACAACCGTAAATAAGATGGAAAGTCCGGAGGGTTTTTTTGATACAGATTCTGTTAATCTTAGCGAAATAGTACGGGAAATAATAGATCAATCTCTTCATCGTATTGAAGAAAAGAAGATAAACCTGAGTTGTGACATCCCTGACCGGATGATGATTGAGGGAAACAGAGAGCTATTACACTCTATTTTTCAGAATCTTTTGGAAAACAGTCTCAATTATGGTGGGGAAGAAATTGATATTGTCATCTCTAAATATCATGAAGACCTTCACTATTACTACTTTTCGCATTCAGATACCGGCGTGGGAATAGAGGCTGAACATCTTGACAGAATCTTTGAACGATTTTACAGAGTTGACGATGGCCGTTCCCGAAGTCAGGGAGGAACAGGATTAGGGCTGTCTATAGTAAAGAATGCGGTACAATTTCATAAGGGAGAAATCTCCGCTAAATCGGCAGATGAGGGAGGCGTTAAATTCTTCTTCACTTTAAGAAAATAAGGGAATTAATAAAACCTTTTATTTGGGTTTTAAATCTGAGAATATTCCAACGGGATCAAAAACTTTTTATTTACCACACTAACCGTATTTGCAAATTCAAGATTTGCTTTCATTATAGCCCAATTGGGATGATCACTGAATTTTTTCCAGTTCTCTGTGCGCTCCTCCAAGTCCTTAAACCAGAGCATATACATAAGAGCAGGCATTTGTGGACCGGCTAAAATTTCGCCGAAAAAGCAAGCATGCAGACCCACTTCGTCAAAGATTTGAAGTTCGCCTGTATTAAACATTTTAATTTTCCGTTGTCCGGCTTCTTCATTATTGCTTTCGTAGGTACGAAGCTCAAGTATCCCCCTTTCCTTATTTGGCATTCGCATCTTTGGAATGGCATCGAAAGCTTCCATTAAATAGGTCTCAAATCTTGTGTAGGTTCCATTTTCGGCTGAATTTTCGAAGTAGGAATTCGATTTTTCAATAAATTCAGAATCCTCCCAGATAGCATTTTTAATTTTTTGATATTCTTCCGGTGAAGGATAGACCAACAAATAATATACGGTTGGGGGATCGCTTAAATCATATTCCCCAAAGGCTCCTACTTTTACTCCAAATTTATTTAAAGTGGGTATCAGGGCTGTTTTATAAAAATCATCGACCCGCTTTTTCCCCCCGCTATTTTTAAAATGATAAACCCGCCACTCGTATATTTCCTTGTTTGTCGCAGTCTGAGATTTTGCAGATTGATTCATACCAGCCGCAGCGGTTCCTGAAACGGCAGCTCCGGCAATTAGTGCTGAACCTTTAATAAATTGACGTCTTTTCATGGTTTAGGTTTAGTGACCCATTTAATTATTAAAAATCAATTGTTGTCCGGTAAAAAAATGAGATTGCGAGCGCAACATAGCAGTGAGTTCAGGTTTTATAAGTTTCACCAGACAACAAGGTTTAAAAATATAAAAATATTTGTAACTATTCAGGAACCAAACAAGAAAAAAATCTCACAGGTTAATTGCTCTATAGTTAAAAAGTGAGCAAAGCGAACAATCTGTGAAAATTAGGTATCGATGAGCGAAGTAATCTGTGAATCTGTGGCATATTAGAGTATTTTAGAAGGCGCATAGATAAAAAAGTTGCCACAGATTCACAGATTGGTTTTTTTAGCTTTTAAAAAATAATTTTCACAGATGAATTCGCAAGCGAATTCTGTTTAATCCATACTATTTTGATGTTCCTGAATAGTTACAAAGATTTTAATGTTTCGAGAAGAAATAAAATTTAAGAATAATTCTTTTTTGAACTACCTTTGTATAAAATTGAATAGAATGGATACTAATCAAAAGCTTTGTTTTAACACAATTCTTCCTGAAATAATTTCAAAATACGCCGATAATCCGGCTCTTGGATTTATAAATGAAGAAGCTCTGAGCTATGCCCAAATGGGAAAGAAAATGGAGGCGGTAATGGCCTTTGCTGAAAATTTAGGCATTAAACCCGGAGAGAAAGTGGTTATTTATAGTCAGAATATGCCCAATTGGGGAGTCGTATATTTTGCTCTGCTGAGTATGGGGATAGTGGCGGTTCCTGTATTGCCTGATTTCAATGCCCACGAACTTCAAAACGTACTAAATCACTCTGAATCGGTAGCGATCTTTATTTCTAAAAGTCTGGAATTCAAACTCGCTGAAGTAAAATCTGATTTTATCAAGCATAAGATTCGTCTCGACAATCTGGAAGTACTGCAAAGCCCTGATCCTAAAGTTTTATTTGATGAAAAAGCGACAAGCAATACCAAATATGATATTGATGAAAATGCGCTTTCCATTCTGCTTTACACTTCTGGAACAACAGGTGACTCAAAAGGGGTAATGCTTTCACAAAGGAATGTGATTTTCAATGCTATACAATCCGGTTTTGTTCAGAAAATAGAACCCAAAGATCGGTTTCTTTCTATTTTACCTTTGTCTCATACTTACGAAAACACAATCGGACTCATACTTCCCATACTTCATGGAGCCGGGGTAACCTATCTGCGAAATCCGCCCACAGCAAGCGTTTTGCTTCCGGCCATGCAAACGGTTAAACCCCACTTAATGCTAAGTGTGCCGATGATTATGGAGAAAGTATATCGAAATAGTGTCCTTCCTCAGATTCAAAGCAAAACGGCAACCCGACTGATGTATACATTTGGACCTACCCGAAAATTAGTTCATAAGATAGCAGGCAAAAAACTTTATCAGACTTTTGGGGGAAACCTTAAGTTTTTTGGTATTGGCGGTGCAAAACTCGATCCGCAAGTGGAGAGATTCCTGCGCGAAGCAAAATTTCCCTATGCCATTGGATATGGCTTAACCGAAACCTCTCCCCTTATTGCCGGTTCGAATCCTACACAGACCAGGTTCCAGGCCATAGGTCCGAAAGTAATGTATGGCGAATTAATAATCAACGAGCCCGATCCTAAAACCAAAGAAGGAGAAATTTGGTACAGAGGAGAAAATGTGATGCTGGGTTATTATAAGAATGAAGAAAAAACCAAAGAAGTTCTCACCGAAGACGGATGGTTTAAAACCGGTGATCTTGGTGTATTCGATAAAGATGGCTGGTTAAGTCATAAAGGGCGCTCGAAAAATGTAATCATAGGATCCAATGGCGAAAATATCTATCCTGAAGAAATAGAATCGCTGATTAATAATTTCCGTCATGTGGTCGAATCTGTTGTCCTTGAACAAAAAGGGAAATTGGTAGCTCTGGTGCATTTTAACCGGGAAGAACTGGAAGCCAGAATTAAAAAAACATCGGCAGACATTTCAGAAAAGGTAGATAAAAACCTCAGCGATCTAAGTAAACGGGTTGACGAAACAATAAGCAAATTAAGTCTGGAGCTCAAGGAATTTATCAATTCAAAGCTCAACAAATCATCGAAAATAAAAGAAGTAGTTACCCAGAATGAGCCATTTCTTAAAACAGCTACTCTTAAGATTAAGAGGCATTTGTATCAAACGGAAAAGGGGAAGGCTAAGAGGAAATAATTTTTATTCGTGAATATGTTTGGATTTTAAAATTTCAGAAAGAGCTTCCTTTGTGATTTTTGATTTTATCCAGGCAGTAAACTCGAATATCTTCAATACCTGACCCTCAAAAACATCTTGACTTAAGAAGTCAAGATCCTTTATAATTTTTTTCCATAAACCATCCTTTTTCTCATTTATCTGCACAGCATTGCGACTGTTTATAAACCGAAGCATAGCTTTTTCCAATAAATATCCTTTTTCCATTTTTCTGATCCCCCTTTTTATAGATCTGGCTTCATACTCTATCAGATCAAAATCCTTTAGCTCATATAAAATCATAAGATTTGTAAGTCTGATGGTTCTATAAAGGGGTAAATATGAAAATTCTTTACCTTCTATAATAATGTTTTTCAAATAACTATGTGCTTCTCTGTATTTTCGGTTGGTAAAATACACCAAGGCAGCATATAAATATAATTCGGCCTGTCTGGTCAGACTCAACAACTTCATTTTAGTGTATATGGTTTTCATACCTTTATTAAGGTGATCCAGTGAGTCTGTAAAATCACCCCGGTCCAGCTTAGGATATAGCTTATAGAGAAAAATTAATGAATTCACATTTGCGCTGAAATTGATTGATGGGCTCTCAAGTTTTTCCAATTGTCCTACAAAATAATTCATCCCTTCATAATTTCTAATCCCCCTTAAACTATCGAGCACACCCTCAACGGTTTGAAGATAATAAATAGGCGGATTATTCCATAAGTGCTTATTATTTTCAAACAGTCGATTCAGTTCACTAAATGAGCGAAAGGCAGATTTATAGTCACCTACACTAATAAGGTAATTCGCCTGAAAAAGCTGATGAAGTTTGTTAATTTCAAAATTTTCAGGACTAGTTGAGGATAGTATACTTATCTCACTAACTACCAAATCATTAAGTTCATTTTTTTGTTCTTGGGAGCGCACATTTCCTTTGTAGATTAAACGATGCTTCAATAGCTCGTATATAGAAGACTGATCGTTAATCTTCATAATTGCCCTAAGCGTTTTGCTGATTCGGATATGTTTGCTAAGCAGTTTTTTTTCATCCAATGCAGGGAAGTTCAATTCAAGGAGATATTCTATCTCCAGACGACTAGCCAACAGGAGGGTATAAAAATTTTCCAAACGCTTCGACTCGCCAATTACCCATTTTAATAGAGCAAAACATTCTTCAAACAGGGATTTTTCAAACAAAATCTTTGCCTTCATAATTCCATTCATCAAAGAGAAATCGACATCTTGTTCTTTTCGTAGTTCTAATATGGTTTCTAGTATAACCTTAAATAAATACTTTACCGTAGACTCATACGCTCCCCCCGGACATATGGATAAAAACCTGAGCTTTAATGTATCCACTCCGGATCCCTTATCTTGTTCGATGAGTTTATATAGTTTTAAATATTCAGGTACCTTACCCGGTCTTTTTGAATTATGCATAAAGGCTTTCCGTTCAGAACGGGTCATTGAATTGACTAAAAAATATAAAGAATTTACTTTTGACATATTAAGAGATTGGATAACAAAAAATAAATCATAAAGATATTTTATAATTATCAAAAAGCAACAATTTAAAATATATTAAATAGCATAAAATCAGATAAATATGGAAAATGATTAGTTCTATAACCTATATTATAATTATTTAAATCAGCAAAAAAAGGAAAACAGCTTTTTCAGTTTTCAATTACATTTGGATAATTAAATACAAAATTTATGACATCAAAGAAGATTATAGTAATTGGAAGTTGTAACACTGATATGGTGATAAAAGCTGACAGACTTCCCGTTCCCGGTGAAACCATTATTGGGGGGACTTTCTTTATGAACCCCGGAGGAAAAGGGGCTAACCAGGCTGTGGCAGCAGCCCGGCTGGGTGGTCAGGTAAGCTTTATTGCCAAGACAGGGAACGATGTTTTTGGGAAGCAATCTGTGGAGCTATACAATACAGAAAGAATTAACACAGAATATATATTCTCAGATCTGAAAACCCCTTCAGGAGTAGCCTTGATCAACGTGGACTCAAATGGTGAGAATTGTATTGTTGTTGCTTCTGGTGCAAATGCTTTGCTTAGCAAAAAAGATATTCAAAGTGCACAGAAAGAAATTGAAAGTGGGGATTTGGTTCTGATGCAATTAGAGATTCCAATTGAGACCGTTGAGTATGCAGCAGAACTTGCATTTCAAAAAGGCATCAAGGTAATTCTGAATCCTGCCCCCGCCAGAACGTTATCGGACAGACTCTTGAAAAGTTTATATATTATTACCCCTAATAATGGGGAGGCAGAGATACTCTCAGGTATAAAAGTGAATTCGTGGGAAAGTGCAAAAAAGGCAGCCGAGGTTATCCATGCCAAAGGTGCAAAAATTGTTGTGATTACCCTGGGATCGATGGGAGCTCTGGTATATGAAAACGGTGTGTTTCATCAGGTTGAGGCAACCAAGGTGATGGCAGTTGACACCACGGCTGCAGGGGATACTTTTAGTGGAGCTCTTAGCGTTGGGGTTTCAGAGGGCAAATCAATTGTTGATGCTGTTAAATTTGCAGCAAAGGCATCTGCGATAACGGTTACACGTATGGGGGCTCAATCGTCTATCCCCAGACTTTCAGAATTAGCAACTCTTGAATGAGGTCAAAAATGAAATTTAAAATGCAAATATTCTCCTAATTATCAGCGCTAATATTCCTAAAAGGAGTATCAATATAATTTGGAAATTACTATCTGACAAATGAATAAAAACTTAAGAAAGATGAAAAACAAGATCGTAAATTTTAGTCAGAAAATCCGGACAATCTTCTCTATTTTGTTTATTTCCTGCCTTCTGCCGCTTAATTCTGGTTTTAGTCAGGATCTCCAAAATCTTACTATTTCAGGCATTGTTACAGATGCAAATTCCGGAGACCCATTACCCGGCGCGGCAATTCTTATTAAAGGTACACAAAACGGAACCATCTCCAGCCTCGATGGCTCCTTTTCAATTATAGCTCCTGTTAATTCGATATTGGTTTGTTCTTTTATTGGTTACGAGCCATTTGAAAAACTGATAGATAGCAGCGGGAGTCTGGATATTAAATTGCAAGAATCTGCTCAGGATATGGCAGAAGTGGTTGTAATCGGGTATGGATCTTCATTAAAGAAAGAGGTAACAGGTTCAATTTCTTCTGTGAAACAGGAAGATTTTAATAAAGGATCTTATTCAGATGCCATGGGATTGATTCAAGGTCGTGTGGCTGGTTTGACCATTACCAAATCAGGAGGTGCTGATCCTATGGCGGGTTACAATATTATATTAAGAGGAACAAACACATTAACATCCGGTCAGGGTCCGTTAATTGTAATAGATGGCGTAGCCGGAGCAGATATAAAAAATGTAAATTTCCAGGATGTGGTTTCTGTCGACGTTCTCAAGGATGGCTCAGCGGCTGCAATTTATGGCACCCGGGGAACCAACGGCGTAATTATTATTACCACCAGCAGGGCCAAAGCCGGAAAATCCACCGTTGAATTTTCCTCACAACTCAGTACTCAGGCAGCTCCAAGAGGGGTTGATAATCTAAGCGCTGATGAGTTTAGGGAAGCCATTAACACCTATGCCCCAAGCAAAGCAGGGAGCATATACGGCGCAAGTACAAATTGGTTTGAAGAAATAACACGAAAACTCCCTCTTAGTCAAAGGTATAATCTGTCAATGAAAGGAGGAACAGATGTTTTTTCTCATCGCACTGTTGTTGATATTGAAAAGAACCTTGGACTCCTTAAAGATAATGAATCGAATCGCTATTTGTTCAGAACCAATATCCGGCAAAAAGCCCTGAACGATCGACTTACACTAGATTATAATATGATTATGGGCTTAAGAAAATACAAGCCGGCTAATTATGATTTATTCTATCAGGCCTTTATTCAGAACCCTACCCAACCGGTATATGACCAAACAAATACAGAATTTGGAGGCTATTCATCACTCCCGGGTATTGAATATTATAATCCAGTAGCCATGCTGAATGAGCGTGACCGGAATGGGCAGACCAGCGACATTTCTCAAAACGGAAGAGCCACTTTAAAGATAGTGGAAGGATTGAGTTTTGATAATTTTGTTTCCTACGAAAGATCATCATGGGAGTCGAATTCATACCGTACTAAGTATTATCCTTCCAGAATTGGAACCGGTGGGGAAGCTGAGATTAGCAACGGAATAAGCACCAATTTGCAATTTGAAAGTACCCTCAACTATTCTGAGACTTTTGGTGAACACAAGGTTCAGGCAGTAGGTGGATATTCTTTTCTTGAGTCAAACTACAATGATTCTTACCTGATAAATTCCGGTTTCGACACAGATATTTATGGGGTAAATAATATTGGTGCAGGATCGGCACTTATAGGAGGAACTGCTGAAATGGGTTCGTATAAAGAATCCAGCAGGTTAATTGCTTTTTTTGGACGTGTAATGTATAATTACAGTAACAAATACCTGGCTTCAGCCTCTTTCAGAAGGGAAGGATCTTCCCGCTTTGGGGAGAACAATAAATGGGGATCCTTTCCGGCAATTAGTCTCGGTTGGCGGATCAATAATGAGGATTTTATGGAAACGGTCAGCTGGATTGATGATTTGAAGCTCAGGATTGGATATGGGGTTACCGGTAATCAGGATTTTAGTAATTATAAATCGCTTATACAAATGGGACGTGCGGGAAAGTTTTTTTATAACGGAAACTGGATCAACTCTTACCAACCTGTCTCAAACCCTAACCCGGATCTTCGGTGGGAAAAGAAGAAAGAGGTAAATGCCGGTCTTGATTTCGCAATCCTTAAAAATAAAATCACCGGCTCTCTGGATTATTATTATCGTACAAGTCTCGATCTTCTATACACTTATGATGTAGCTGTCCCGCCCTATCTTTATAAGGAACTTTTTACAAATGTTGGAACTATCCGAAATCAGGGAGTGGAACTTTCGCTTGCATGGGACCCTGTGGAAAGAATTGATTTTAAATGGAATACCATCTTCACTTTTAGTCGTAACAGCAACAAACTTGTAAAATTTTCAAACGAAGAGTTTACCAACACCTATATTGATATCGGATGGATTGGAGGGGCAATACCATTAAACTCTCAGCGAATTACTGAAGGTGAAAGCCTTGGAACCTTTTTTGGACCCACCTGGCTAGGCCTGGATGAAAACGGATACGATACATTTGAGAATGCAAATCCCATCGGGAAAGTGAACCCGGAAGACTGGGCTGCCATGGGAAATGCATACCCATTATTCACCATGGGATGGGGGAATAATTTTAGTTACAAAAAATTTAACCTTAATGTAAACCTGAGATCTAATATTGGTGGTAAAGTATTGAATTTTTACAGACTCTATTATGAGAACTGGCAAAATATTGGCACAAGAAATATCGTTAAAACACAGCTTGAGACACCTGAATTCATCGGAAATGCTATATACTCCTCGAAGTATGTGGAAGATGCAACATTCTTAAAACTGGATAATATCTCTCTTAGTTACGATGCTGAAGTAGAAAATAAATATATCTCAGTTATGAGGTTTTCGTTAACTGCACAGGATGTTTTCTGTTTAACGAAATATAAAGGCCTTGATCCGGAGGTTAACCTCGGCGGATTAACACCCGGTATTGAACATCTGTCGTACTACCCCAGAACAACAAGCCTTACCTTAGGTCTAAATGTGATATTTTAAAATTTAAAAAAACAGGATCATGAATAAAAAAATATCCATACCAATTCTTACTTTAATACTTTTCAGCCTTAACTCCTGTACCGATTTAAGCGAAACAGTCTATTCCGATATTCCGTTTGATAAATTCTTTAGTACAGAAGAGGAAGTATTAATGAATGCGGGACGCGCATATACCAAACTGCAAGGATACCCTGAAGAATTTAGTCTTTGGACTTTAACAGAAATGGCTTCTGATGAAATGGTTGCCCCGGGCCGGGACGACGGCTTTGTATGGGATAATGGCCGGTGGGATGAACTTCACACGCATAACTTCACTACTACAAATAAGATTATGACACTGGCATGGGAATTTGTATTCGGAGGTATAAGTGCCTGTAATGAAGTGCTATATGAAACCGAAGCCTCCCCCATCGTTTTTGATGGTAAGGAAAAAGTATTGGCCGAAATAAAAATACTCCGCGCCCTTTTCTATTATTGGGCAATGGATAATTGGGGCAATATTCCTTTCACTGATAATTTTACTGATAAAGAACTTCCGGAACAAAAGGACAGGGTTTTTATGTTCGATTTTATTGTTAATGAAATTAATGATAATATCGATAAACTGCAGCGACTCCCCGGTCCGGAGTACTATGGAAGGGTTACAAAGGGAATGGCGTTTACATTACTTGCAAAAATGTACCAAAATGCAGAAGAGTGGATTGCAACCCCGATGTGGGAGGAGTCCATTATTGCTTGTGATAGCGTAATAGCTCTGGATGCTTACGAAATTGCAGATGATTATTTCTCAAATTTCTTTGTGTATAACGAATCATCTGTGGAAAATATTTTTGCAATACCGTATCATTCAATTTATACTAAGGATCAGTTTTACTGGTATACCCTGACTTTGAATGATGCAAGCCGGGCGACCTTTGATTTTAAAGGTCAAATGTGGGATGAGTTTGTGCTTGAACCGCCATTTTATGAAAAGTTTGACGAAAATGATCTTCGCAGGAAGTCATTCCTTGCAGGCCAACAATACGATAAAGCCGGGAACAAGATATTCCTGATTGAAGGAATTGATAAGGATACCACCTGGTTTATCTATACCCCAACAATCAATAACTATATGTCGAGAAAAAGGTGGGAAGGCGCACGTTGCGCTAAATATGAATACCAGCCCGACTTGAGTTATTATGTTACAGATATGGAAAATGATTATGCCTTGTTCCGGTACGCTGACGTAGTTTATACAAAACTTGAAGCTTTGTGGCGATTGGGTCGTGTTGACAGCTATATCAACGATCCTGACGTTCAGAAAATCAGAACCCGCGCCGGCCTCGCACCCTATACCCCCGGAGAACTTACCGATACAGAGTTCTTAGACGAACTTGGCCGGGAGTTTGCCTGGGAGGGACATCGACGACAAGATCAGATCAGGTTTGGAAACTGGGGGGAAGCATGGTGGAATAAATCGCCCTCCGGCCCTAAGGCAAAATTGTTTCCCATTCCGCAATCGGTTATGAATGTAAATTCGAATCTCAATCAAAATCCACTTTAAACTATGAAAAGAAACCTCTTAATATTTGCATTACTAATTAGCACAACTTTTATTTCATACTCACAGAAAAGTGTTCAAAAAGAAAATGAATATTCAATAGAGATTAGTGAGCTTCATGATAAAATTGCTGCAGCATGGATTGGTCAAATGATTGGTAACATGTACGGCCTGCCTCATGAAAATAAATATATTGAAGCCCCTGGTGCTGAAAACTGGCCATATGGATACAGTAAAAGTCTGGATAAGTTGCAAACATACGAGGGGGCATTTTCCGACGACGACACAGATGTTGAATATATGTATCTCTTACAAATGGAAAAGTTTGGTCCGGAGCCTTCCTATTCTCAACTTAGGGATGCCTGGATGTATCATATACGAGATAGGGTATGGCTTGCTAATCGTGGAGCATTGGGACTGATGCATTTTGGGTATACTCCTCCTTTTACCGGGAGTAAAGAACTTAATCCTCACTGGTATCAGATAGACCCTCAGCTTATCAATGAAATATGGGCAGTTACGGCTCCCGGAATGGTAAACTATGCTGCTTCCAAATCGGATTGGGCTGCCCGAATTACCAGCGATGATTGGGGAGTTGAGCCTACATTGTTTTATGGCGCCATGTACTCAGCTGCATTTTTTGAAAGCAATATGAATAAGCTTATTGAAATCGGTTTACAATCATTACCCGAGAACGGTCGTTTTACTCAGACGGTTAAAGATATGATTGCCTTACATGCCAAATACCCCTCAAATTGGAAAGCTTCCTGGAAGGAAATGGCAAAGAAATATTATATTGATGAGCCCGCAATGACAAAAACCATTTGGAATGCCAATTTAAATGGTGCTTGTGCGGTTCTTGCAATGCTTTATGGTGAAGGCGATTTTCAGCGCACGCTGGATCTGTCTTGTGCAATGGGTTTTGATGCCGATAACCAGGCAGCAACAGTCGCGGGATTATTAGGTGTTATTTATGGAATGAAGGGCTTGCCTGCAAATCTTTACCTCCCCATCGAAGGCTGGAAAGAGCCTTTTAACGACCAATATATTAACATAACACGTTATGATTTACCTGATGCTAAAATATCTGATATTATTGATCGAACTTTAAAAGCTACTATCGATTTAGTCCTTTTAAAAGGAGGAAAAATATCAGGAAAAAAAGGAAAACAAATGCTTACAATTAATGCAGCGGCTGTTTTTAATCCGCCACTGGAATTTTATGTGGGCCCGCTGCCGCAAATGGAAATAGGCAAAGCAGTTGATTATAATTTTTATACCGATGGGAACAAGAATTATAACTGGAGTCTGGTTTCTGGTTCAATACCTGAAGGCCTGAGTTTTTCAAAAGGAAAGCTCACAGGTACCCCAACTACGGCAGGATATTCTGAAGTTACTCTGCAGCTCGACAATGGCTCAAACAAAATAGTAAGAAACTTTAAGCTATTGGTTCGCAATAAAAATATTGCTCCTGTAGCGGATACTATTCTTGCTAATGTAAGGAACTTAAATGTAGCAGTTCTTGACTCCTGTTGGTATACATTTGGTAAGCCTATGTACGCTTTGAATGTTGAAGTAATAAACGACGGGAAAACGAACGGCCCGGGCTCTGTATTTTATAGTCTTGATGCTAAATCAAAAACTCCTAAAGTTGATTATTACGGATATGGATGGAAAAGTCCTCAGAAAATAAGTATGCTGGCATTTCATACGGGCTGTCTTGAAGAATTCGGAGGATGGTTTACTTCGCTTAATGTTCAGTATAAAAACAAATCAGGACAATGGGTTCCTGTTGAAAAAATTTCAATCGAACCTGCTTTACCTGAAACTGATATTGTTTTCTTTCAGCCGCATTTTGTTGAATATGTAATCAGTTTTGCAACAATAGAAACCAATGCCATTAGGATTATCGGAGACGCAATAATACAAGATCACTGGAATAAATATACCAAGCAGGTATCAGGATTTACTTCAATAACAGAACTAAGTGTATACCATTAAAATTAGCTAATTATGAAAAAAATATTCTCACATACTTCTCTAATATTACCAATAGTAGTTATAGCGCTGGCAACTCTTGTATCCTGTAATCAAAATGCAACTGTAATCAAAACGCAAGCAGACACTCAATTAACAGAACAGGAGTTAATGGACAAAATAAAAGGAGGCTGGGCAGGACAAACTATTGGTGTTGTTTATGGAGCTCCGGTTGAATTTAAATATCAGGGATCCTTAGTTCCCGACAACCAGATAATTCCATGGAGAGAAGGCTATGTAAAATATTGGTGGGATAAAAAACCGGGTCTGTTTGATGATATTTATACGGATTTGAATTTTGTGGAAGTATTTGAAAAATATGGTTTAGATGTTTCTTCCGATACTCTGGCACACCATTGGGCCGCAACGCCATATCATCTTGCACACGCAAATCAGGCTTCCAGATATAATATTCTCCAAGGGATAATGCCACCAAATTCCGGAAACTGGAAAAATAATCCACATGCCGATGATCTGGACTTTCAGATAGAAGCAGATTTTATTGGCCTGATGTCACCGGCAATGGTAAATTCCGCAACAGAAATTGCCGACAGGGTTGGACACATAATGAATAGTGGAGATGGATGGTATGGTGGCGTTTATGTTTCAGCATTGTATTCTTTGGCTTTCGCCTCAGATGATATTAATTATATTGTTGAACAAGCCATTCAAACAATTCCTGAAGGAACTACATTTAATGAATGTATAAACGATGTTATCAATTGGCACAAGGAATATCCCGATGACTGGAAATCAACCTGGTTTGAACTGCAAAAGAAATGGAACAATGATGTGGGATGTCCAAAGGGCGTTTATCTTTCATTTAATATTGACGCAAAAATTAATTCAGCATATGTTACTATTGGACTTTTATATGGAAAAGGCGATTTTACCCAGTCTATAGATATAGCAGCTCGTTGTGGACAGGATGCCGATTGCAATCCGGGAACTGCTGCAGGAGTATTAGGGGTAATGAAGGGTTATTCAAATATACCTGAATTCTGGCTTTCACCGCTTCAGGAAATTGAGCCTTTAGTATTTGAAGGAACTACCATGTCATTGAGCAAAGCCTACGATTTCAGCTTTAAGCATGCCTTGGAAATGATTAAACGAAATGGGGGAACAGTAGATCCCGAAAAAATTGTAATCCCTTTTCAAGCCCCGGTTCCGGTAGCATTTGAACAAAACTTCGTAAATACGTATCCTATTTACCGTGATAGATTTGACAAATCTTTCACTCATGAACTTTCATACGATTTCGTTGGAAATGGCTTCATTTTTTATGGAAACATGATCAAAACCTCTAACGTAAGTAAGGAATATGTCGACCGTATTTCAAAAAGAGTAGGTTCAGAGATGTTTGGTCTTTCAGAGCCCGACGATCCTTATGTCGCAGAACTGGAAATGTATATTGATGGGAAATTGGATGAAAAGATAAAAATGCCAATGAAAAATACTTCCCGCAGACTGGAACCTGCCTGGAAATACCAACTTGTGGAAGGTGAACATAATATTACTCTTAAATGGATCAACCCAAATGAAGATTATGAAATCAGAGTAAATGATATTATGGTTTATTCAGAAACACAACCAGAAAGTAACTTACCCAATACACACAATCATGAAAAATAGTATTAAAGTTTATTTTATATTAATTTTTCTATTCATTCTTTCATCATGCGGAAGTAATAATGAAAAACAGTCTGTGCTTCCTGATGAAGCAAGCATTACGACAAGTGTTTTGAAAGACAAAATCAAGGGTGGCTGGGCCGGACAGACCATAGGATGTACTTTTGGAGGGCCTACAGAGTTCAAATTCAAAGGAACAATGATTCAGGACTACCAAAATATGGTTTGGTATGATGATTATATTAAAGAAATTTTTGAAATCGATCCGGGTTTGTATGACGACGTTTACATGGATTTAACCTTTGTTGAAGTTCTCGAAAGAGTTGGCCTTGATGCTCCTGCAGATTCCTTCGCAATTTCATTTGCAAATGATGATTATAAACTCTGGCATGCAAATCAGGCTGCGCGTTATAATATTCTGAACGGAATTATGCCCCCGGCTTCCGGCCATTGGATGAATAATCCACATGCCGACGACATTGATTTTCAAATTGAAGCAGACTTTGCAGGAATGATGTCGCCGGGAATGATAAACACAGCTTCAGAAATTTGCGACCGGACCGGGCACATTATGAATTGCGGAGATGGCTGGTATGGTGGAGTTTTTATGTCGGCCATGTATGCTACGGCGTTTATTTCAGACGACATTGATTTTATAATTGAACAAGGCTTAAAACCTATTCCGGTTGAAAGCAGGTTTTACAAGACTATTATTGATGTAATTAAATGGCACAATCAATATCCGGAAGACTGGAAGCAGTGTTGGTTTGAATTAGAAAAGAAACACACTTCTGAAAAAGGTTGCCCGGAAGGAGTTTTTAATGCTTTCAATATTGACGCTAGTGTAAATGCTGCCTATGTTGTCATAGGACTGTTATATGGTGAAGGGGATTTCTTCAAAACAATGGATATTTCTACCCGCTGCGGACAAGATTCCGATTGTAATCCCGCAACTGCTGCAGGTATTTTAGGGGTTGTTCTTGGTTATGAAAACATTCCTGAATACTGGAAACCCGCTATTGAAAAAGTTCAGGATTTAAAATTTCCTTATTCAGATCTTACTTTAAATGAGGTTTATGATTTGAGTTATAAGCATGCGCTTATGTTGGTTGAGCAAAATGGAGGTAAAGTGAATAATGATACCATCACCATTAAGGTTCAGGAGCCGGAAACTTTAGCTTATGAGGAATCTTTCGCAGGGATGTATCCGGTAAAAGAACTTTTAGTAAGAAAAGATCATCTGGAAGAAAGTATTCAGATTGATTTTGAAGGAAACGGAATTGTTGTACTTGGGAATGTGAAAAGTCAATGCGGGGAATCGTGGAACGATTATGTGGCATTACTCGATATTTTTATTGACGGTGTTAAAACAGAACAGGTGAAAATGCCATTCGATTATATAAAAAGAAAGTATGACATATACCATCAATATATGATGGATGAAGCTAAACATAAGATTGAAATTAAGTGGGTAAATCAAAACACGGATTACAGAATATATTTTCGTTCGTATGTTGTTTACAGCGATAAACCAAATGCAGGACAGAATCCTGGTTAAAATGTAAAAATTATTATGACCTCAATTCTCAGGCTCACCCTCACATTTCTGATCTCCCTGGCGTTTCTTTCCGGGTGGACCGGCTGTGCCGATGATTTTCCCGATAAGGAAGAGGTCGGGTTGCTGCTGTTGGAGAACGAGGCACTGCAAAGTGAAGTTTTAAAAAGGCCGGTTAATTATGCGGTTGTACTTCCTGAAGGATATTATAATACAACAGATTCTTATCCTGTAGTATATCTCCTTCATGGATTTGGTGATAATTGCAAAGCATGGTACAATGCCGGCAGTATCCGCTACTTTTCTGAAAGAATGGGAGCTGATATTGTGCCAATGATATTTGTTATGATGGATGCTTATACTACCTATTATGTTGACAAATACAACGGCCGGTTTCCATATATGGAGATGGTAACCACTGAACTGGTTCCCGAAATAGACTCCATTTACAGAACGGAAAAGTCAAGCATCAAACGTGCTGTCATGGGATATTCAATGGGTGGATATGGCGCCCTGATTCTCCCAATACTTAATCCCGAAGTTTTTGGTATTAGTGTGCCACTGAGCATGTCTTTCAGAACAGACGAACAATATATTTCAGAATCGGCCGATGGATGGGATTATCAATGGGGATCGGTATTTGGCGGGGCAGGATTGCAGGGAGAAGATAGATTGACAGATTATTATAAGGAACATAATCCTTTCTACCTTTTCAAAGAAGCCGACCTTTCTGCTTACCGGGAGATTCGGTTCATGATACATTGCGGAGATGACGAGGAGAGTCTTCATATACCCTCCGGTGAGCTGCATAATCTTATGCGAAAAAATGAGATTAATCACGAATTCAGAGTGGCTGATGGGGGTCACAGTTGGGATTACTGGCATAGCACCATGTCAGAATCATTGAAATTTATAAGTTGTGGATTTGAAGAAATATCCTATCCGGAGAATCCGGAACCTGCAGGCACCGGAATTGCCATTACCACTGATCAGTATTATCAGGATTCTCTACCGGGAAGTTCTCTGCAAATTGGAATATTTTTGCCCTCAGAATATGATAGCTCGAATCATTCTTACCCCAGTATTTACTTTCTTCATGATACAGGAGAATCTGAAAGAACCGAAAATACATCCGGGTTTTTATCACTCTTAAACGGCAGAATGGAAAATGGATCTATTCCCAAATCGATTGTAATTGAGATTCCTGTCAACAATTTTGATTTTACTGCAGGGTCAATGGAACTAATTTTAGACTATATAAATCAAAATTTCAGTGTGGCTGACAATAAGAATGCACGCATATTGATGGCGAATGGAGAAGGAGGGAAGATTGCGGCAAATCTCCTGCCTGATTTTGCGGAAAAGTTTAATGCCGGCTTTCTTTTTAACGGGAATCTTTCTCCTGAAACTATAGTAGCAGAAGGGGTTTATTATTATTTGGATGTTACCGATAAAGCAGTGGCTTATGAAGAGAATTTCAATCTTTTTTTAAATCTGAGGGAAAGTGAAAACGACTATGAATACAGGGTGAGGCATGGCAAAGAAAATTATCAGTCCTTCCTTAACGGACTGGATGCTTCTATTCGGTATATCTACAAGCATTTAAAAACATAATTTAATTATTGAATGAAAAACAGCCTTAATATACTGATATTCTTCATTTTGATTTTGAACTCCTGCCGTTCAACAGAAGAGATTCGAATATTCGAAAGTCTTTCTATGAAAAGTGAAATATTAGGACAGGATGTGAAATATTCAGTAATTCTTCCGGAGGATTACTATGCCACCGGGAAAAAATACCCCGTTGTTTATCTTCTTCATGGATTAGGCGATGATGAAACTTCCTGGCTGGAATATGGCCGTATCAGTCAGATTGCTGATAAACTGGTGAATGATGGCGAGATTGTTCCAATGATCTTTGTTATGCCCCAGGGTTTTCGAAATTATTATGTAAACGATTATGCCGGCACATTCAGGTATGAGGATATGTTTATGAATGAACTGATACCCTTTATCGACTCTGTTTATCACACAAAAAAGGGAGGCGATTTCAGGGCAACCATGGGATATTCTATGGGAGGATTCGGAGCTCTAAATATTCCTCTGAAAAATCCGGAACATTTTTGTGCCTGCGTAGCTTTAAGTATTTCTATTCGCACCGACGAACAGTATATGTATGAGGATGCCACAGAGTGGAATGATCAGTGGGGCAGGCTTTTCGGAGGTGTTGACTCTGTGGGTGAATCGCGGATTACAGAATATTATAAACAGAACTGCCCTATTCATATACTTTCCAGCCTTGATTCCACCTCCCGGGAACTCCCTGGTATTTACATTGATAATGGCGATGATGAGCAAACTCTGTCATTCAGCAATGAAGCCTTACATATAATTCTCAGAGACAAAAATATTGATCATGAATTCAGGGTAAGAGACGGAGGACATTCATTTACCTATTGGAGGGAGGCATTGCCAAACGGACTGAGATATATTAGCGATAAATTTGAAGACAATCCATATCAAGGTGACAGACAAAATGAAATATATCAGGATACTGAAAATAATTTACCATACATCGAATCGACTATTTCAGAAGTAACTGCAAGACTATTTCTTCCTGATGAATATAAATTCACCAACCGACTCTACCCTGTAATTTACATTCTTGGAGAAATTACCGATGAAGAAGAAATGTGGATTGCTGCTCTAACAAATGAAATGACAGAAACCGGAGAATTGCCCCCTTTAATCCTTGCCTTTATACCGGCTTGTGGAGAAAACTTGAAAGACACGGTTATTAATGATCTTGAAGCCCGTTACAGAATACGTAGTGGCTATCGGTTCCGCGGTTTAATCGGTTTCGGGAATGGGGGAGCAACGGCATTAAAATCTGTCCTGCAACCAACATCTTTTACCTCTTGTGTTTTGATGGATTCTGATCCCGGTTACGAGGGCTTCGCAAAGGGGCTTGATATTGCCGGCACAGATGACTTATGGCGCACATGGTTTTATATTGCATATCCTGATAAAGGGGATTTTTATGCAGAAAACAGTCGTATTCATACAGAATTTCGTGCGGCAGACCAATATCACGAATACAGAATTTTAGAGGGTTACGGAGGCTTTGAATGGAGAAAAAATATTATGGGTGAAGCATTGAAATTCACGGCAAAAAAAATACACAGATAACAAGATTTAGCTATTAATTAATAAAAACAAACCATTATGTACATCGTAAACAGTTATTCATTCGCAGTTATCCTCTGCTTTGTTACAATGCTTTGCTGGGGCTCGTGGGCGAACACCCAAAAATTGGCCGCCAAAACATGGCGTTATGAGCTATTCTATTGGGATTATGTAATAGGTATTTTTGTACTATCGATATTGCTGGGATTATCTCTCGGGAGTACTGGTGAGTTGGGACGTAGTTTTATTGAGGACCTTGGTCAGGTAAGCAGTAAAAACTTCTGGAGTGCGTTTGCAGGAGGGGTTATTTTTAACGCTTCGAACATTCTACTTTCAGCCGCTATCTCAATCTCCGGCATGGCGGTTGCATTTCCTCTGGGAGTTGGTCTTGCCTTGGTATTAGGTGTATTAGTAAATTATATTTCAACCCCAAAAGGCGATCCTGTTATCTTGTTTATTGGCGTAGCACTTATCGTAATCGCCATTATTTTAAATGGAATAGCTTCAGGGAAAATGGCAAAGAAGAGAGAGGAAAAATCATCGAATAAGGGTATTTGGATTGCATTAAGTGCCGGAATCCTGATGTCACTGTTTTACAGGTTTGTAGCCAGAGCAATGGATCTTGATAATTTCGAGCATCCAACAGCCGGAATGGTGGCTCCTTATGCTGCTTTCTTTATTTTCTCTGCTGGAGTTCTTGCCAGTAACTTTTTGTTTAATACCCTGCTTATGAAAAAGCCATTCGTTGGCGAGCCCGTAAGCTATAAGGATTATTTCTCAGGTAAAATTTCAACTCACATGGTGGGTGTCCTTGGAGGTATAATCTGGGGCCTCGGAACTTCGCTGAGCTTTATTGCTGCCGGAAAAGCTGGTGCGGCTATTTCATACGGACTTGGACAGGGTGCAACTTTGGTGGCAGCTTTATGGGGTGTATTTATCTGGAAAGAGTTTAAGGGAGGCGGGAGCAGAATTAACACCCTTATTTTGTTTATGTTTCTTCTATTTGTTTCCGGTCTGGTTATGGTTATTGCCTCAGGTGGAAATTAATTAATTACTCGATTATATTATTAACTTAAAATCAAAACTAATGAGAAAGTTTTTAAATTACATGTTGGTTGCCACTTTGATGGCAGCAGTTATTGTATCCTGTAAAAAGGATGACACCGATCCTAAAGATGAAGTTAAAGCTTCATTGGTAAAAACTATTAAAGCTGTTTATGGCGTTGGCGAATACGAAACCTGGGAATTCACCTATGCCACTGATGGTAAACTTACTAAGGTTGATAATTACTGGATAACGGATTTCGATAAATCCTATACGTATGATTATTCTGTTTCAGGAAAACTATCAGTAACCCGTACAGGAGAGGAACCGGTTGTTTACGATCTGGATTCTAACGGCAGAATAACAAAAGAAGACTGGGGTGGCGGTGAGTATGTTGCTTATGAATATAACGCAGATGGTTATATGGTAAAAGTAACAGAGCATTGGGGTGATGCAGATCACAAGAAATTCGACATTCTAATTACCAATGGCAATACCGTTAAGCACACCAGATATGATGATGCTGGCGTTGTTAACAGGATTAAGGAGTTTACCTATACACCTGGCGACAATGTTAATAATATCGATCAGGCAAACGCTATCGATTCCCGCTGGAAGAATGTAACTCAGCTTTATGGAAAAAACAGTAAAAAACTTGTTGATTATCTTGAATATTGGAATGGACCAGGTGATGAGGCAAATACCAAAACGACCACCATCAGCTATACATTCGATGATAAAAACAGAGTTGCCACAATTACCCGCAGCGGCGACGGCTGGCAGGAAGATTTTGAATACACATATTATGAAGAGTAATTCTCCTTTCAGGAAAATGTTATTAATCCTGAATTGAAACATTATTTTAGGTTTGTATAAGAAAGTTAGCCGGGCAATGTCCGGATAACTTTCTTTTTATAAAGAATTCTCTTTTAATTGTCCTGTCTATGAAGAATTATATTGGCTTAATTGGAGGTTTAGTAATTTTTATTATTATACTTATTCTTCCCGCGCCTCAAGGCTTATCTGTACAGGGAAAAAACGCTGCAGCCGTTGTAGTCCTTATGAGCATCTGGTGGATCGCAGGCTCTATACCGGTTTATGTAACCGCCTTTATTCCTTTGGCATTATATCCTGTCCTGAAAATATTACCGGCCGGGGCAACAGCTGTTAACTATGGACACAATTATGTTCTTATGTTGCTTGCAGGATTTATTATTGCAAAGGGAATAGAAAATCAGAATCTGCATAAACGCATTGCTCTTGTTCTTATCAATACCTTTGGAACCAGTCGGAGAACAATAATTCTTAGTACGATGTTGGCTACAGCTTTTATGTCGATGTGGATAGCCAATGTAACCTCAGCTTTGTTAATGTTGCCTATCGCTCTTGCTATTATTTCCAAAGAAGAAGCAAATGGATCCGGAAAGGTTAATGGAAATTTTTCAAAAGCCCTCATGCTTAGTGTGGCATATTCAGCCTCTATAGGAGGTGTGGGAACGCTCATCGGATCCCCAACCAATCTTATTCTGGTAGGGATTATGGAAAAGCTTTTCCCTGCAGCCCCACCTGTAACCTTCTTCATTTGGTTGAAAATCGGCATGCCGGTAATGTTAATCTTTCTTCCGGTGGTAGGTTTCTATCTCTTACGATATTTTAGAATTAGCGGTAATTTAGGTGGTGGACATGAAGTTATAAAAGACGAGTTGAAGGCGCTGGGGCCCATGACCCGGGGTGAACGCCGGGTTATGTATGTATTTTTTCTTGCCGTTTTTGGCTGGGTTTTCAGGGAAGATTTTGTATTTGGTAACTTTGTTATTCCCGGATGGGGAACCCTAACCGGTTTGGGTGAATATGTACACGACAGCACGGTTGCGATGTTTTGTGCAATTCTGTTGTTTATGATTCCTGCTGATAAAACCGAACGCCTGATGGACTGGAAGGTTGCCAGTCAGATCCCCTGGGGTGTGGCAATGATTGTTGGTGGTGGTTATGCCATAGCAGCAGGTTTTAAATCGACCGGTCTTGCCGATTGGCTGGGCAGCCAACTGGCGTTTATAAGTGGATATCCATTTTTTATTGTTTTGCTTATTGTTGTAGCCTTCATCCTGTTTTTCTCTGAAGTAAACTCGAATACAGCTACAGTTAATATTTTTCTGCCGGTATTAGCCAGTCTTGCAGTCGCTGCAAATTCAAATCCCTTTATATTAATGATTCCGGCAACCATTGCCGCATCTTTTGTATTTATGATGCCTGCTGCTACCGGACCGAATACAGTAATTTATGGAAGCGAAAGAATTACGGTAGCATTGATGGCAAAATGCGGACTTGGCTTAAAGCTTATAAGCCTGGTTTTATTAACACTGATTCTTTACTTTATTGTTATGCCGGGTCTTAATCTGGAAACAAGTCTTCCAATTTGGGCGAAGTAGTCTTTAAACATTAGAATATTCCAAAACCTATTATAAACCTGTTCATTATTTGAAAAGCTTTCCGGACTTCTTTTGTTCATGTATTATCCAGACCCTTATCAAAGAAAGTACAGTTATTGCCACGATGGATAGGGGAAGGGAGTTAATTTGAAGAAATATCCTTCTCAAGTGCCACCCTGGTCCTCGGTAAACTTTCAGGATAATTTTTCTGAATAAATTCTATCATTTTCTCCCGTATGTGCACTCTTAAGTCCCAGGCAGTTGGGGAGTTCTTAGCACTTACCAGAATCCTTATTTCCACGGTGGTTTCTTTTGAATCGGTTACCTGCAGTACATTGACTTTTTTGTCCCACAAATTACATTCATTTAATAATCGTGTAAGCTCTTCCCTTAATGGCTGGAAAGGAATAGTATAGTCCGCATAAATAAAAACGGATCCGGTTATCTCAGCCGAATTTCTCGTCCAATTCTGAAAAGGCTTTTCTAAAAAATAGGTTGAAGGCAGCACCAATCGTCTTTTATCCCAAATTCTTACCACCACATAAGTGAGATTTATTTCCTCTATCCAGCCCCATTCCCCCTCAACAAGTACCGCGTCATCGATACGAAAAGGCTGTGTAACGGCTATCTGAATACCCGCTAATAGCGCGCCCACGACTTTTTGAGCCGACAATCCAATTATTATTCCCGCCACTCCCGCAGAAGCAAAAAGTCCGACACCAATCTTTCTGATACTTTCGAAGGACAACAGAATGATTCCTACAGCAAAAAGAATAATAATAAATATGATTACTTTTTCGAGAATATTAACCTGGGTATAAACTTTTCGGGAATTCAGATTGTCCTCTTCCGACAGATCGAATCTTTTTAAAAATGTCTTTTTTATCACACCTATCACCACGATTAAAAACCAGGAAAAGCCAAGGGTTACCAGAATATGACTGTAATTATACAGCAGAGATAACAAGCCCTTTGAATGGTCGGTAAATTGATCGAGGGTGGGTTTGATTAGTAAAAATATTATCACAAAAAAGATACTAAATATGAGTCTGTAATATTTTTTCATAATGTTTGTAGTTTGTGGTAATAATGAATCTGGGTTTTATACAAAATTTCATCGGCATGTATTTGAAATAGTGTAAAAAAACAGACCGTTTAAAGCAATTTCATGCTAAAGCTATTAAATTAATGCTGGTCGGCAAACTTCCACCAGAAGATTGTTGCTAAGAGTCCGGAAATACCGGTTAGTATAAGAATTATATAACTGGCAGAAACCAGCTGCATACCTTCACCAACAGTATACACTCCCGGAATGGCCCATGGAAAGTAAGCGCCAATACCGGCTAAAACAATAAATTGCGACATAAGCACCATAAAAATCACAAAACCAATTGGCGCTATTATTCCCCGACTAACACTTGCGATAAATGCCACTATGGGGCTTAATAATAAGGTTAAAAAAGATGCTGTGAAAAAGGGATGTGCCATTTTGGTAAAAACTTCTCCCGATCCATTGGGGATACTAATGAGCCTACCCATGATAAGGCTGCTAATAAACATGACTAGTGATAGCAATGAGCACCAAATCAACACGACCAGAAATTTAGAAATAACAATCCATGTGCGCGATACCGGGAGTGCGATTATATCTTTTATTGTTTGTTCTGTATATTCCCGACCAAACACCCATGCTGTTACAAAACCAAAACCGATGATTCCTATCATGGCGATAGTTTGATTCAGTATTACTGAAAAAGCTAACCAACTGTTTCCTTGAAAGAAACTGGCTTTGGCGGCTACGAGTCCTAGTTTTGCGCCAATTTCAGGATGTTGAGAGACATACATTAAAAGCCCCATCATAAGAGGAATGAAAATGAAGAGTCCTGTCGTAATTAAAAAGATTCTTGATTTTCGCTGTTTCATCAGCTCTGCTATAAAACTCGCGGCAAATTTTTTCATTTTATGCTTTCGTTCTTATTAATGATCCTTAAAAAGTAAGATTCCAAATCCTCTTCCTTTATATATAAAAGGCTTGGGGGACAATTGGCGTTTACCAAAATTGTGGCAACTTTATCAGGGTTTTGCACCGCTGCCTCATCTTCAATTTTAATGGTTTCGTTTTCAATTTTGCTGTTTTTGAAACCGTTTTTTACGATTATCTCATGTGCGGCTCTCAGATCTTTTGTGCGAATCAATAGTTGTTTTTTACATAATGACTCCAATTGACCTGCATCGATTTCTTCAACCAATCTACCCTCATGAATTATTCCGATTCGGGTGGCGAATCTTGAAATTTCTCCAAGTATATGACTGGAAATAAATATGCTTACATCATGGTTTTCAGCTAAATCGTTTAACATTTCCCGAACATCATGAATTCCGGCAGGGTCTAATCCGTTGGTGGGCTCATCCAGTATCAGTATTTCAGGAGTATGAATAAGCGCCTTTGCCAAACCGAGACGTTGTTTATTCCCAAGAGAAAGATTTTTAGCCTTCCTGTTTGTGTAAGGTCCCAGTTGAAGTTTTTCGATAATGGTTTTCACGTTAGCTTTATCCGGCAAAAGCCTTAAACGACGAATGATTTCCAGATTTTCACGTACGGTGAGATTGGGATATGAATTTGGAGTCTCAACCAAATGACCAATTTTTTTCCACAATTCAGTGTGGTTTGCATGTACCTTTTCGCCTTGAATATATACCGCTCCTGAAGTAGGACGAACCATTCCAAGAAGCATTCTTATGGTGGTTGTTTTTCCGGCTCCATTTAGACCCAGAAAGCCATAGATTTCCCTCTTTCTAACGCTCAGGTTTAGGGATGAAACCGCTTTTACGTCACCATATTCTCTCGACAGATTTTCTGTTTTAATAATATCGTTCATTGTAATTCATTTACACCAATAAATGTACGCAATTGATCAGAAATACAGAGAGTTTCGATTGAATATTTTGCTATGAGCTTTTGTGGCCAGTCTCCTTTGGGTTTTAGGGTACCCATGAAAAAGCGTAACAAGGGCGGTTATAAAATACACGTTTTTAAAGATATATCTTACAATTTAAAATCCTATAGCAGGGCAGGAATTTAGATTTGATCAAAATAAGCAAGGATATTTATCCCCATATTGGTCTAAAATAAGTCTGAATCTGATTGTTATTTATCCTTCTTTAATTTACTGTAAATCTCCAAATCGGTGAATATATTACCCCATAACAATTCTCCCTCTCTTTCAATCCCCTCGAATTTGAATCCAAGTCTTTTAGGAATATTACTACTTGGGCTATTCTCAACAGCACATTTTATTTGTATCCGGTTCATCCCCATGGTATCGAAGGCAAAATCACAAAGTTTCTCCACCGATTTTGTCATTATCCCCAGCTTCTGATATTTCTCCGAAAGCCAATAACCAATTTCCGTCTTTTGATTCAATTTGTCTGTTTCTTTAAAAGCAATAAGACCAATAAATTTATTGTTTTTTCTGATGGTAAAAACATATTCGAACCGGTCTTCCGGAGCATTTATAACAGATTCAACAAATTTTTCCGTATCCGATATTTCTTTGGTAAGGGCAACAAATGGAAGCCATTTTCCAAGGTATTCTCTTTGACTGTCGATGGCATTATAAATATCGGCTGAATCGGATAGCTCTAGTTGTTTTAATTCTATTTCTGTGCTAATTTTTAGGATCATGGTGGTTTTGGTGAAGTGTTTTAGCTTTAATATTTCAAATGTATGAACAGCACCGGCTCAAGTAGGGCAATATTTTAATTTTGTTGGATTCAAACTTAGAGCTTTTTGCACCCTACTGCCTGTCCCGAATTTAATTCAGGATACGGTGGTACTTCTACAGGCTCAGTCTGGCAAGTGAGAGGCCCACTCCTCCAGAGTTTACTGGCAGAACCGTCTACACGATTATCGGTTCGCCCTTATTTTTCGGTCTTTGTAAGCCAATCTATTGCATTTATTTTTTTTATTCCGTTATATGTACCTGTGTCGTAGTCCATTGTAATTAGAAGTTTTTCGTGATGGTCTGAAATACTGTCAAATGGTGCTAACTCACGTCCTAAAGTCGTTGCGTTTTCTATTGTTTGCGAAACTTGTATGTATTGTGTAAAACCTTCGTTGTTGCGAACAACAAAATCAACTTCTAAATTGTTGGCTTTTCCTATCCATACTTGGTTGTTTCTGCGTTTTAGCTCAAGATAAATTATATTTTCAAGTAAATGTCCCGCATCGCTTGCCAATTCTTTTCCAAGTAATGCGTTGCGAAAACCTAAATCCACCAAATAGTATTTTTCTTGCGTTGCCAAATGTTGTTTGCCTTTGATGTCATAGCGGTTTACTTTGTAAAATAAATAGGCTTCAACCAAAGTGTCAATGTACTTTGACACCGTTTTGTTGTCAATTTTCTTTTTGTTTGTCGTTAAAACTTTGGCAATGTTTCCTGCTGAAACTCTTGAACCAATTGAATCTATTAAGAAGGTTACAACTTCCTGATATGATTTTTCGGCATAAATAGTATAGCGTTTAGAAATATCGTTGTCGTAAATGTTTTTGAAAACCGTTTGCAAATATTCATTTGCAAAATGATTTCCGTCTGCTGAAAGTCGTACAGCTTCAGGAAAACCACCTGTACGCAAATATTCAGCAAAAGCACGGTCAGGGTTTGTGGTTTTGCCGGTGAACTCTAGATATTCAGCAAAAGAAAAAGGCAGTACATTTATTTCATAAGCTCTACCTGTGAGCAAAGTTGCCAAGTCGCTTGATAATAAAAAAGCGTTTGAACCTGTAACGTACAAATCTATATTTGGGTGAACGTACAAGCCTTCCAACATTTTTTCAAATTCGGGAACGTTTTGAACTTCGTCTATAAACACATAATTGATTACGTTTTTTTTAAGATGCTTAATGATGTAATCGTAAATCTCTTTCCAACCTGCCTGTCCGGTAGGCAGGTTTTTTTCTGCTAAAAACCGGAATTCTGGCATATCCATATTGATCGCTAAAATGGAAACTTTGCCGTTTTCTATACGCAACAAGTCTTGAAATTGTGTCATTAAAGTTGATTTTCCACAACGCCTAACGCCTGTGGCAACCTTAATTAAATTCTTGTCTTTAAGAACACTAAGTGTATCTAAGTAACTTTTACGCGCTATTGTTTTCATAGGGTAAAGATAAACAAATTCCTAAAACTATTCAAAAATAAAAACTTTTAGGAATTTCATAATTCGCTTTTTGGTCAAGTAGGCTTGCCGATAATCTTCATACAGACCTTGGTGCAAATCCCGCCTTACCAGAGCCACGATCCCCGTTTTACATTGAACCATCTAACTTTGTGAGAAGAAAGTAGTAAGGTGCAATATATCAAATAAATATGACAATAATAGCAATTGCTACAGTGGCTCAGGTTTGAGCGACGGATGTGGTTCTCAGTGAGTGGGTTTTCCAACTTACTTATTTTATCGAATAATTAGTCCCTGGTCCTGTTCCAAATTTTTCAATCAAGTTTTTGCTAATCAATTCAGGTAAAATCCGTTTAACTGTGGGACTTGGAATCCCGAGTTTTTTGGCAATATCACCAGATTTGCTACCCGAATTATTTTCTATGAAAGTCAATATGGATTTTTCTCTTGGCGACAATCTTGTTTCAACTCCTTTATATTCAAGTTTTATCATTAGTTGAGTCTGGATATTTCCAAGTGCATCTAAGAAAAATCGAATCCAATCCGTTACATCTTCATTGGGTCTTTGTGCTTGACAACTCCTTAAAACTCTATAATATTCAGTTTTTCTACTTTCTATTTCATGTTCAAAACTTACATATTGAATCCATTTATAACCATGTTTTAGTAGCAGCAGGGTTGAAAGTAATCTGCTCAAGCGACCATTTCCGTCCTGAAATGGGTGAATACTCACAAATTCATAGGCAAACAATGCACATTTAACTAATGGATGAGTTTCATTGTCATTTACATACCAATCAATTAGAAATCTCATTGCATCCTGCGTTGGGAATCCGGCTTCCGTGGTCTGAAATATTTTCTGTCTGGTTCCATCGGGAAGTTTTGCTTCTACAGCATTGCTATGCTGCTTGTAATTACCTTTATGCCATTCGTCTTTCTTGCTATATTTCATTAAAATATTGTGCAAGTTTTTCAGATTACTTTCTGTAATTGATATTTCTTCATGTGATTCCGAAATTAAATCGAGTGTTTCAAAATAACCTACGACTTCTTGTGAATCTCTGTCTACAATTTTGGTAATGTCAATTTCTTTGAGCAAGACTTCAACTTCTTCGTCTGAAATTTTTGAACCTTCAATACGTGTTGAAGCCCCAACGCTTCGCACAGTGGCAATCGTTTTTAATTGCTTTAAGCTTTGTCCTTCTTTCTTTTCTATTGTAGTCCATGAAGCATCAAATCGGTCAATTTGGCTTATTAGTCGGATAAGCTCCCAATCAATGTTGAGTGAAAATGTATGTACCTTATTTCCCATACTTCAAATATATCACTTTATTTTCAATCTGATTCGATATGATTCGTTTTTATTCGATAAATAGCCGATAAATATGATACGATATGAGCTTATATTATACGATAGTGGTTCGGTCAAATTGCCGGTAACGGTTGTTGTAAGCTCTGATTAAATCAGAAAAATACAAATATTTTTCGGTTAAGGGGGCATTAACATGTGTGAATCTCAACTTAAAATAGACTGCTTTAAGTATGACAACCTTCGGAAAACAATAACCCAAGAACATGGCTCCTTATGATTTGTAAACCACAAAGCTATAACTATTGAGATTAGATATCACAGAACCCAATCTCTAGGGATTGCTTACCTACTCTTTAATTATCTTTTCAGCCTTTATGATATTTCCCTGACTGTCTGTAAATCTAAGGATATAAGTACCCCTTTCAATCATTGAAACATCAATCTGATTTTTTGTTGAAGTCATTAATTTCCTTCCCATCATATCGAAAATCTCTGTTTGATATTCTAGTGATGATGAAATAAAAAGAATGTCTTTGACTGGGTTTGGGTAAATCAGAATTTCGTTTTTAGCATAAAAATCATGGATATTAACTGTCCCGACATTAACTTTCAAAGCAGAATAATAATGTATTGCTTTTTGGTTTAAAACCCAATCGTTTAGATTTGAATCCCACCGATAATAAACATCTAATGTTTTATTCCCATCAACATCATATGAATACTCTTTTTTAGTTCTACCAACCCAATCTTTTAGGTTTGAGTCCCAGGTTAAAACGGCTTAGCATCAGCCGTATACAGCCGTTATACAAATTGTTTTGTATTAATCAAAGTAGTTATAATCTCCGGTAATGCCTATTATCACTACCATTTCAGCTTGTGCAAATAATTCCATTGTAACATAATTTAAACTAAAACTATGAAGAAAATATATTTAATGATATTACTTACAGCAATATCCCTATCCTGCTTTAACCAGATAGCAGTATTTCAGACAGAATGGTTCTCCTGGTCCAGTATGGATTTACAGAAGGGTATTGAATATGAATATTTACCGTGGTCCGAATGGGAACAATCGACGACCAGATTGAAATATGACATAAATAAAGGAATCATAACGATTTACAATAAGGATAAAGATGTATTTTATACGAATAATCTGATTGATCAAAAACTTGAATTAGTTGATGACGACGGTGATATTTTTGATGATTATTTATTTTCATCAATTGATAAGTATGGTGTTGAACTGTTTGTTCAAACAATCTTATATCACAATATGAACAAAATGCAGTTCTTCTTTTTTTATCCAGACAGAAGATATTTTTATGATGCATATCGACTTCACGTGTCAGGTATTGATAATGAGTAATACTTATTTTATTTTACTCAGGAATACCTCAGATGATGCATTATAACTAGATTTTTGACTTACAGTATAACAGGATGATGAAGTTGTTGCGTTGCATACATCTTCTAAGGATCTGTTGACTGCAACATTTTTATGAACTATTACTATCAGGAGTAGCTAAAATCGGCTTAAGGACACCTCTATGAGCCTGTACGACAATGCGTTAGGGTAACGCAAAAGCCTCACGTCCCGTTTAAGGCCATTTTAAGGCCGTTTAAGGACATAACTCTATATAAGTGGTTGTAATGTATTGCTAATGAGGTAGATGGCCTTAAATACGCTTATAGGAGGCCGTAACATATAGACATATAGCTACTTAATATGTTTACTATTATTAGAGACTGAGATTCCTGTTCATTATAAATGCTCTCATAAGTTGCCTATTTGGAAAAGTATTGTTACCTTTCTCTAGGGATAAGGGAAATGTATAAGTAACAGTTACTTAATTAAACAAGTTATAGCCAATGGTAGGACGACTGAGCACTAACAATAATACAACAATTCAATTTTGACAAAATAATGTTTGACGAACTAAATAAATACGAACAAAACGATCATTTCTTTTTCAAGCCAACAGACAATTTAGGTCAAGTTTGTAACGCACCAGCAGACCGAAGTGGAGTTTACATAATCTACGCTTTGAAAGAGGGACGAATAGAACTCATATACATTGGACGTTCTGGAGAAGTTAAACAGGACGGATCATTATTTATTCGTAAAGCTGGTATTGGTGGACTTAAGGACAGGCTTATAAATGGAAAACAATTTGGGGAGCCAAGACGTAATTCCTGGAAAGTTAAAATGCTGACTGAAAAAATTGAAGCATTAGATGTTTACTGGTATGCAACACACAACGACAGGTTTGTTGACTGCCCGAGAATTTTAGAAAATAAACTGTTACAAATACATTCCGACATTTATGGTAGGTTACCAAGATGGAATAACGAGCTTTAAGAAAAACACGCAACAAATCAAATGAAGATAACAACCGTAATTGAAAAATATTTGACGAGCATTACAACTGATGAGTTTCATAGATATAAATCTTGGGACAATTGCCATCAAGCATTTAACGTGGCAAAACAGACTGAAATTCATGCTTTAGAATTAGCATTTTATTTGGCGAGTTGGGGAATGTATCGAGGCTCAAGTGGTTTGCTACAAAAAAATCATTTAATACATAAAGAAACGGTTGACATTTTGTTTTCTAAGGAAAGCCTAAAATTGAAATGCCACCAAAGCAATGAAGTGAATAGGAATAACTCAAAGGAGATATTGGCCTTGAAAAGTAAATTGGCTGACCATTACAGCAAAATACATTTTACAAAAGGTGCTGACAAACCCAAACCAATATCACCAACAGACACATTATTGAGTAAAATTTTACTCGGGACTTTAGGCTGTATTCCTGCTTACGACAGGTATTTCATTGTTGGCTTGAAAGAAATGAAAATGAAGCATACTATTTTCAATATTGCTTCCATAAATGAGCTATTTGACTTCATAGACAGCAATAAAACAGAAATAGAAAACTCACAAAAACTAATATCAATAAGGACAAGCAAACATTATCCCATAATGAAGATACTTGATATGTATTTTTGGCAAATCGGTTACGACAAATACGTGAAAGATAAAGAGCGAAATGACACATAAAGTCACATTGACTGGGACTTGTGAGCACGACCGACAAGAACCACTGGCTATAACACGGTATATAAAAAAATGGGCAGAAAGTGCTATATTTCAGTCGTATAGCTTGCATATAAGTTTAGTGTCGGGGGACAGGTATTCGCTCCGAAATGCCCAACTTTTCATATACCGGAACCGTTATGCAACACTATAAACACAAAAACTAACAATTAAAAATAATAAAATGGAGACCTGGCACATCTTAATTACAATTGGAATTATTGCGTTTATTTTTGAAATATTCACAGCAGGTTTTATTTCTGCATCCATAGGAATCGGACTACTGTTTACTGCAACTGGTAATTATTTCGGGTTAGAGATTAAGTGGCAAATTCTACTTTTTGCTTTTGGAGTTGCCATTACTTTCTTTCTAATCCGCCCCATTATTACTAAATACGGTTATAGTAAAAATATGACTAAAACAAACAAAGATGCATTAATAGACAAAATTGGAAAAGTGACACAAGAAATTAACACTGAAAAAGATACTGGTCGAGTATCCATTGATGGAGATGATTGGAAAGCAGTATCCAAAAACAATGACATTATTGAAGTCGGACGAAATGTTAGAATTATTGATATAGATAGCATTATTTTATTTGTTGAACCTTTAAACTAAATTAATTATGGGACTAATTATTATTGCTGGAGTAATTGCTCTATTTATTTTAATCTTTGCAGTTGCAGGATTTAAGATTGTACAACAGTCTGATGTTGTTATTATTGAAAGACTTGGAAAATATAGTCGGACATTAAACTCTGGAATTAATATTATTTGGCCAATTATAGACAAACCCAGAGATATTACTTGGCGATATATTGTAGAAGGAATGGATGAACAAAAACACATTCGGTTTAAGCAGAGATCTAAAATTGATTTACGAGAGACAGTTTACGATTTTCCAAAGCAAAATGTTATTACAAAAGATAACGTTAATATTCAGATAAACGCATTGCTTTACTTTCAAATAATGGATCCTGTAAGAGCAACATATGAAATTGAAAATTTGCCTGATGCAATTGAGAAACTTACTCAAACAACACTAAGAAATGTAATCGGCGAACTTGAATTAGATGAATCATTAAGTTCTAGAGATACCATTAACACAAAACTTCGCACAATACTTGATGATGCGACAAATAAATGGGGAGTTAAAGTTAACAGAGTTGAACTTCAGGATATCGCTCCACCAGCAGACATTATGCAAGCAATGGAAAAGCAAATGAGAGCAGAAAGGGATAGAAGAGCATCTGTTTTAGAAGCAGAAGGACAAAAAAGAGCAAAAATTTTAGAAGCAGAAGGTATTAAAGAAAGTGAAATTACAAAAGCAGAAGGAGAAAAACAATCGGACATACTGAAAGCAGAAGGACAAGCACAAGCAAGAATAAAAACTGCAGAAGCAGAAGCAGAAGCAATAAAACTAATAACCAGTGCAATTAACACAAAAAATGGAGACCCAATTAACTATATTATTGCTACAAAATATATTGAAACTTTACAAGAAATGGTTTCAGGAAAAGATAACAAAACTATTTATATGCCATTTGAAGCGACAGGTGTTCTAAGTTCATTAGGAGGAATAAAAGAAATGCTGAATCAAAAATAGCGTTGCATAACAGAGCTTGTACTTGAGAAAACGGCTAATATGACTTTAGAATTACTCTAATAACCTGTATAACAATATGTTACACATCTCACAAGTCGAAACAGGCTGTTTAAGGGCATAACTCTATTTGAGTGGCAGTAACTCCTTGCTAGTGAGTTAGATGGGCTTAAACAGGCTTATATAACGCCGTAATATATAGACCTATAGATACTTAACATTTTTGCTATTATTAGAGTCATGCAATTGTGTTCTTGCATGCAATTGAATTATTGAGAAATATGATTCTTCAAATTATAATCCATTGAATTTATAACTGATTGTGAATTGAATAGACAGACAGTTATTACAAAACGCCATACGCAACAGATATACAGACACTTACAAGGCGCAAGCCCACAACCTTTGATTTAAGACCATTTAGAGGCTCATACAGACACTATCTCAATATGAGTAATGTATTGCTATCAACCAAAGGTTACGCCGCATTAAAACGCTTATAATCAGTTGATTAGGAAATAAAGTGAAATAGAAGGAAGTTAACTTTTAGCCAACTATATCCCCAAGTAGGAAAATTGAATTTGTTTCACCATTGTTTCACCCATAAAAAAGAAAACGCCCAGAATACTTGATTCTAAAGGTCTAATCGGTAAATAACAATACACACTTTTTCGTAATCAGGAATACACACTTTTTGGCAACAAGGGTACACAGTTTTTTCCTGCGGATTTAAATCCGCAGGAAAAAATTTCAACTTTACCGGGAACTTAAAACCCCGGAATTAATGAATGATTTATTAAACAAGTTGATGATGTACCATCAGATCCACCAAATGTCCAGAGATGGATGGAAAGTTGCCAGGATAGCTTCCTTTTTAGGACTAAATTGGCGTACTGTATCCAAATATCTTACGATGAGCGAGGAAGAGTTCCTTGATTATCAAGAGATTATTAAAGCTCGTACTCGGGATTTAGATCCTTTTGAGGGTTTTGTAAAAATAAAACTTGAGACTTATCCGGATACTTCAGCGGCTCAGATGCATGATTGGCTCAAGGAACATTACGATTCTTTCCCTGAAGTATCTCCCAAGACCGTTTACAATTTTGTCATGCGGATACGTCAACTGCACAATATTCCTAAGACGGGTAAGCAACGTGATTTTTGTATCGTTGAAGAATTAGCTTTTGGAAAGCAAGCGCAGGTTGATTTTGGGGAATACAATCTGCGTGATGGGACAGGAAAACGAGTTAAGGTTTACTTTTTCTCCATGGTTTTATCACGTTCTCGTCATAAGTATATTTATTTTTCTTCTGTTCCTTTCACTTCTGCTATTGCCATTGAGGCTCATCAGAAGGCCTTTGAATATTTTGAAGGAGTTCCTGAAGAACTTGTTTATGATCAGGATAGCGTGTTTTTATCAAATGAAAATAAAGGAGATCTCATTCTTGCCCAGCAGTTCAAGTCCTACTGTAAATCTATGCCTTTTAAACTATATTTTTGTCGTAAGGCGGATCCGCAGAGCAAAGGAAAAGTAGAAAATGTTGTCAAATATGTAAAACAGAACTTCTTATACAATCGTCCTTTTGTAGATATCCCCACCCTTAACAGAGAAGTTTTGAGTTGGCTTTCACGAACGGCCAATGGGATGCCTCATGCGATTACCAAGAAAAAGCCAAAAGATCAATGGGAAATAGAAAAGAAGCATTTACTTGAATTTAAAGCGTATTCATTTAGTGATCCTGGTTCTTTCTATCCGGTAAGGCAGGACAATGCCATATATTACAAAAGCAATCTGTATTCATTACCTGAAGGCACGTATCAAGGACGAGGAACCAAGGTTACTCTTGTGGTTGAAAAGGATCAGCTTAGAATATTAGATCTGATAGGTAATCAACTCTGTAAGCATGAAATATCTAAGGATAGGGGTCGGGTCATTGTCAATACAGATCACAGAAGAGATAAATCTAAGACCATCGATAATCTGCTCTTTGAAGTAGCTATGACCTTCCCTGACTATGACACAGCACTGACCTATCTGGAGAAAGTAAGAAAGAACAAAAAGCGGTATGCACGTGATCAATTGATGAGCATCAAAAAATCGGTAGCAAAAGCCGATCCTGATAGTGTGTTAAACACTCTTAATTATTGTATTGAAAACAATATCGTTAGCGCCACTGATTTTGAAGCCGTAATGGATAAATATATCCGGGAAAGGAAACAAAAAAATCAGAATAGTTCGCCGGTAAAACATATAGCTTTAAGCTTAAACAAAAGAGTGTCGGAGGTAATCCCCAATACAAGCAATATTATTAATTACGAGAAAATAATGAAAAATTGATATGGAAAAACAACAACAAATTATCGATTATTGCCGAAGGTTCAGGCTTAGCGGACTACTTTCTGAGCTTGATCCGGTAATGAACCAGGCACAGAGAGAAGAAATGAGTTATGTGGATTATACCATTAAACTTTTTGCCATTGAGGCACGTCACCGGGAAGCCAAAGACCTGCAACGAAGATCAAAGGCCGCCAGATTGCCTCTGGTTCATGATTTGGATCAGTATGATTATGCAGTTAATAACGGGCTGTCAAAAACCATGCTGCTTCAACTAAGAGAGTTAAACTGGATTGAACAGCTCTTTAATCTGGTACTTATGGGGCCATCAGGAACCGGGAAAACTTTTATCGCTGCCGGTCTCTGTAATGATGCCGTGAAATATGGATACAGAGCCTACTTCAGAACAATGGAGGACATAGTAAACATCTTGAAAATGAAAGACATTACCAGATCGGCAAATGCTGATTATAAACGCCTTTGCAAAGCTCAACTTATTGTAATAGACGACATAATGATGTTCCCGATTCAAAAAGAAGTGGCCGTTAGTCTGTTTAACTTTATAAATCAACTTTTTGAAAAAACATCTTTTGTTATAACCACCAACAAAGCCCCAAAACAATGGGCGCAGATGCTGGATGATGAGGTTTTAGCATCGGCTCTTTTAGATCGATTACTGTTTAGATGTGAAGTCGTAAACCTAAGTGGAAATAGTTATAGAATGGAAAACCGAGAAACAATTTTTGAAAAATGATTTTTTTTGTAATTTTAAACATATAAAAAGTGTGCACTCTTGTTGCCATTTTTTGTGCATTCCCAGTTACGAAAAACTGTGTAGTTGTAATTGCCAATTACAAAAGGCGAATTATATTATATTAGTAGCCCCAACAGGACTCGAACCTGTATCTACAGTTTAGGAAACTGCTATTCTATCCCTTGAACTATGGGGCTATTATATAAAAAAACTCTTCATCTACAGTTTAGGAAACTGCTATTCCCTGCCTGCCGGCAGGCGGGTATCCCTTGAACTATGGGGCTGTTATCTATTTTTCACAAATTATCTTCATCAGATTTATCGCGAATATTTTTTAAAAATTCTTTACCGGAACCGCCTTTCAAATATACCTCTCTTTTTCGAGCTGCGGTACGATCTGTCGCAATTTCCGTATAAAGTAATTTCCAAGGGCGAAACCCTTTTGTTGATTTCGTTTTTCCTTGATTATGCCATTTTAATCTTCTTTCAACATTTTCAGTAAATCCAACATATATTCTTCCATCTACCTCACTTTGAATAGCATAAACAATATATTCTGTAATTTCCATTTCAAAAATCTGCTATTCCCCGCCTACCGGCAGGCAGGTATCCCTTGAACTATGGGGCTGAATAAATTCGACGCAAAGATAATGGGAAAAATGGTTTTTTCATAATGGAAAAAACCTGTAAAAACAGAGATGTGAAAATATCAATAAACCGGCTTCAGCCATTTCTCTTTTTCTCCTCCCAGACTTATTCCGGCCCAGAAAATTCCTCTCTTCATTATCTCCAAAGCTTCGGGCACCTCAAAATCGGAGGCTACATGTCCGAGTGAGGTGTAGAAAACCCGCCCTTCGCCATAGTATTTTTTCCAGGCTATGGGCATAACAGCTCCGTCTATCCATGGGGCATGATCGCCATTAAAGGTGGTGGTGGCCAGTACTTTTACATTCGGATCTACATGCATATAATACTGCTCCGATTTCATGTGGAAGTCTTTTAATCCTTTGGTTACACCATCTTTTTTATCGCTAATCTTTACGTCGTAATCAATCACTCCACCGGGATGCGCCACCCATTGTCCGCCTACCATAAACTGGTATTCGGTATTATTTCGGAAGGAATCGCCCAGTCCGCCATGCCAGCCTGCTATTCCAACGCCGCGTTTTACCGCCTTTAATAGTCCCGCTTCCTGCTCTTTGCTGATTTGTCCCATGGTCCAGATCTGAACAATTAAATCCAGACTGCTCATCAATTCCTCGTCGGTATAGCAATCAAGATTATCATAGACAATTACTTCTGCACCTTCTAACCGCATCCAGGGAACAAAAATATCGCGACACAGTTCGGGTTCATGACCCTTCCAGCCGCCGTGTACAAACAGGACTTTTTTTCCATTGAGCTCTGATTTATTAACCTGAGCCTCAATGCTGAAGGGGAGAAATAAAAAGACAAAAAGAAAAAGGGCTGCGCTGATGAAAGAAAGTTTTTTATTCATTTTAAGTTTTTAAATTTTACAAGCTAAGCTCAAATTTAAAACTTTCTTCCAAATCACCAGCATAAAAGTGGCTTTTTGATCTTATTTTGCCCATATTCTGTTGCCGCTGCCGTGACAGCTATTGCAAGCGCCGCCGGAAATAGCCGACAGCATGTATTTTGGACCGGTGGTGCCATCAACCACAGTGTACAATGAATTCCCGAAATCCACGCTTTCTGTGGTGTAAAAATTTCCATATTTATCCGCCGGAATGCTTGCCACCAAACTTCCTGAAGCATTTGAAGCAGTATAAATCTTTACTGTAACATTTGGCAAAGTTGAGGTTTGTGAAGCATCATATACCGTGCCGGCAACAGTGAAAATACCTTCTCCTTCTCCCCCTGCTTTATGACAATTCATGCAGTTTTCTCCCGTCCGATGACTGTCGTCGGAATTAAAGGAGCTGATTTTTGTTTCATTTTCTTCTTTCTCGCACGATTGACCTGCAATAAGTACCATTGAAGCCAGAATCAAAATCTTGAGCACTTTAATTTTCATGGTGTTTGTTTTGTGTCATAACGATGAATTTATGGATTAAAGTATAATACTTTTTCTGAAAAAGAATATTTAAATTTTTTTAATGCCCCATTCAGACAAAACATTTTTGATTTAACTATAAAAGGAATTCTTAGTATCTTGCGAATTCTGAAACCCAAAACCCGAAACCCAAACCCAAAACCCGAAACCCGAAACACTTCGGCAAGCTCAGTGCAGCGCCCGAAACCCGAAACACTTCGGCAAGCTCAGTGCAGCGCCCGAAACCCGAAACACTTCGGCAAGCACAGTGCAGCACCCGAAACCCGAAACACTTCGGCAAGCTCAGTGCAGCGCCCGGAACCCGAAACACTTCGGCAAGCTCAGTGCAGCGCCCGGAACCCGAAACCCGGAACCCGGAACCCAAAACCCAAAACCCAAAACCATGAAACCACTAACAACCCTCCTAATCACCCTCCTAAGCCTATCCACCCTTCACGCCCAGGACCGTGTAACCGGAAAAAATTTTGCAACCCGCTCTGAGGTAATCGCACAACACGGCATGGCAGCTACCAGTCAACCTCTCGCAACCCAGGTGGCTCTCGACATTTTAAAAGCCGGCGGGAATGCCATCGATGCGGCTATTGGGGCAAATGCTATGCTCGGACTCGTGGAACCAACCGGAAACGGCATGGGTGGAGATCTTTTTGCGATTATCTGGGATGCCAAGGCCCAAAAATTATGGGGTCTGAATGCCAGCGGCCGTTCTCCAAAGTCTTTAACTCTGGAGTATTTTCTTGAAAATGGTTATGAAAGCATCCCTGCTCTAGGACCGCTTCCCGTATCAGTACCCGGATGTGTTGACGGATGGTTCGAAATGCACGGTAAATTTGGAAGCATGCCGATGGAAGATATTCTTGCCCCGGCCATTAATTATGCACGGGAGGGATTTCCCGTTTCGGAGCTCATTGCGTATTATATGGGTCGCAGTGTTAACTCTTTGCAGAAATATCCCGGATTTAAAGAAACCTATATGCCCGGCGGAAAAATTCCTGCTAAAGGAGAGATATTTAAAAATCCTGATCTGGCTAATACTTTGGAGCTTATTGCTAAAAAGGGAAGGGATGAATTTTACAAAGGCTCCATTGCTAAAACCATCGATAAATATATGAAAGAGCAGGGGGGATTTCTTTCTTACGAAGATCTTGCTTCTCACCAATCGGAATGGGTGGAACCGGTATCCACAAATTACAGGGGATACGATGTGTGGGAGCTGCCACCAAACGGTCAGGGAATTGCTGCCCTGCAAATTCTGAATATCCTCGAACTTTACGATATCAGATCCATGGGCTTCGGAAGTGCCGAATACCTGCATTTGTTTACGGAAGCAAAAAAACTTGCTTATGAAGACCGTGCGAAATTCTATGCCGATCCCGATTTCAACAAGCTTCCTGTAGAGAAATTGATCTCCAAAGAATATGCACAGGAAAGAAATAAATTAATCGATCTAAACCGTTCAGCAAGATCTTTTCCCCCGGGCGATGTTGGAGCAGGTGAGACCATTTATATGACGGTAGCCGATAGCGAAGGTAATATGGTTTCCCTTATTCAAAGCAATTACCGTGGAATGGGGAGTGGTATGACGCCAACCGGATTAGGATTTATACTTCAGGACAGAGGGGAGTTATTCAGTCTGGAGAAAGGACATTTCAATGTGTATGAACCGGGGAAAAGACCATTCCACACCATAATACCGGGTTTTATTACCAAAGACGGGAAACCATGGATCAGTTTCGGGGTTATGGGCGGAGGCATGCAGCCACAAGGGCATGTGCAGATAGCTGTTAATATTATCGACTTTGGAATGGGACTTCAGGAGGCTGGCGATGCGCCTAGAATTCAGCATGTAATGTCGTCGCAACCCACAGGATACCAAATGAAAGACGGGGGCTGGATAAATCTGGAATCAGGTTTTGATTATAATGTAATCAACGAATTAATGCAAAAAGGACATCAGGTGAAATACGATCTCGGGGGTTATGGAGGATACCAGGCCATTATGTGGGATGAGAAAAACAAGGTTTATTATGGTGCCTCAGAATCGAGGAAGGATGGCCAGGCAGCGGGATATTAGCATACATCTGTAAATAATTGTTGCTGCACTTTCTAAATCACCAGAAGTTTCATACTTTTAGTATGGTCTTTTAATCATTGGTTTGGCAGAAAACCGCCTTCCAATTATTCATTAAAATAATGAGGCTTCTGATATTAAATGGCAATCCTGATGAAAGTAACAAGGTCTTTGATAATTATCTGAGTCTGCTTAAGAAAGATTTAGAGGGTAAGAACGTTCATATAAGAATAATTTACCTCCGCGATCTGAATATCATTCATTGCCAGGGCTGTTGGAGTTGCTGGGTTAAAACCCCGGGAAAATGTACATTTAGCGATGATACAGTGGCTATAAGGGAAGCTTATGCCAAGGCAGATATGGTGATTTTTGCCTCACCCCTTATCATGGGCTTTGTTTCTTCCATTCTCAAAAAAACGATGGATAAACTTATTCCATTAGTGCATCCCTATATTGAGATTGTCGGCGATGAAACTCATCATATGAAAAGACAGGAAAAATATCCATTAATAGGTCTCATTTATGAAAATCTGAGCAGGGATATGGAAGATGTGCACATAACAACAGATATATTTGGCCGATTTGCGATTAATTTGAAATCCGTTTTGATTTTTAGTTTTTCTATCTCTACAGAAATTTCTGATGTAACCGATGAAATTGACAGTTATTAACGGTTCCCCCAAAGGAAAAAGAAGCAATACAAAGTTGCTTACAGATGCCTTTCTGAACGGTTACCATAAAACATTTGGTAATCAATCGAAGGAGTATTTTTTGTCAGATAAAAAATTGGATGCCGAATTGCAAAGGGATTTTATTCACGCAGAGTCATTACTTATTGCATTTCCTCTATATACCGATTCTATGCCCGGAATGGTGAAGGAATATTTTGAAAGTCTGGAAAATTATAAAAGCTCGAATCCGGGGATAAAAATAGGCTTTTTGGTACAGTCAGGATTTCCAGAATCCTATCATTCTTTTTTTGTTGCCAGATACCTAAAGAAATTTGCTACTCTTTTTGATTCCGATTATCTGGGAACAATAATAAAAGGCGGAGTGGAGGGAATACAAATGAAGCCGGCCTGGATGAGAAGAAAAACGCTTAAGCGCTTTGAAAAATTAGGATTTATGTTTGGAAAATACGGCCGCTTCGACCAAAGCATAATAAAAAAACTTTCTACCCCTGTAAAGCTGGGCCGGTTCGCCTTAGGCTTTTTCAAATTTGCTAAAATTATTAAATTAGGTAATTTTTATTGGGACTATCAGTTAAAATCAAATAATGCATATGAAAAAAGATTCGACAAACACAGCATTTAATTATAAAAAAAGAGTGTATACTTTTTTGGTTATGATTCTTACCGGAATAGGAATAAATTCTTCTGTTTTTGCTCAGGGATTTACCGACCAGACCAGAGCTCTTTATATTATGGATATTTCAAAATATGTGGAATGGCCGGAAGAAGTGATGAAAAAATCGGATTATTTCACCATCGGGGTTCTTACCAATAAGGAAGAACTGTTTTATGAGTTAGACGCTATCGCAAAAAACAGGAAAACCATTCAAGGCAAAGAAATTCGTTTATTGTTTTTCAGAGACATTAACATGATAGAACCTACCCGGGTGCTTTATGTGAATAAAAACGAAGAGTATAAAATCGATAAAGTTCTTGAAAAGATTAAGGGAAGTTATACTCTTTTAATGGGGGAAGGATTTGAATTCAGGGAGTCGATGATGAATTTTGTTGTGCTGAACGATTCCCCGCGTTTCGAAGTAAACGAAAGCTTATTGAATAGTGAGGGAATGACTGTAAAACCGATTTTTTTGGCTCAGGCGGTCAAGTCGCGCGAAGACTGGCAGGAATTGTTTAAAGTAACCGAAGTGGAACTTGTTGAGGAAAAGATTATTACTGAAGAACAAAGAAAACAAATTGCAGAACTTGATCTTGAAATTGAACAACAAAAGAAATTAATTGCGGCTCAGATAGCCCGTCTCGACAGCTTAAATACCGCAATCGAACAAAAGCAGTCCAGCCTGAAATCTAAAGAAAAAGTGCTGCAGAAATACCTCGTTGAAATTCGTTCTCAGAAAAAGTTGATGGCCGATATGTCGATGGAAATTGAGCGAATCAAAGTGGAGAAAAAAGAAATGGAAAGGATGCTTGGGGAAAGCCGGCAGGAATTAGATCAAAATATTGCACGGAATTCAGAACTTGCCGATCAGATTAAAATTCAACTAAAAGAAATTGAAAAGCAGAAGCTTATCACCTATTTCGTTAGTGTTTTCCTTTTATTGATGATAGGAATGGTTTATGTTGTATATGTAAATTACAGAAATAAGAAAAAAGCCAACATTGCACTGGAAGAAAAAAATGCTCTCATTACCCGGCAAAAAGAAGAGATAAAACAACAACGTGATGTGGCGGAAATGCAAAGAGATCAGATTGCCTATCAGAAGAAACATATTACAGATAGTATTGAATATGCCAAGCGTATTCAAGCCGCTATTCTGCCTTCACTTGAATTATTCAGCGATAAACTTGATCATTTTGTTTTGTATAAACCACGCGATATCGTTAGTGGCGATTTCTATTGGGTAAACGAAATGGATAACAGACTGATAATTATTGCCGCCGACTGCACCGGACACGGTGTTCCCGGGGCCTTTATGAGCATGTTGGGTGTTAGCCTCCTGAATGAAATTGTTAACAATAAAGGACTTTATCATCCCGATGAAATTCTGAATGCTCTCAGAGAAGACATCATTTCATCTTTAAAGCAAGTGGAAGGCGGGAGCGATGTAAAGGATGGAATGGATATGACAGTTTGTACTCTCGATTATAAGACGGATACCCTTGAATTTGCAGGAGCTAATAATCCTCTTATCCTGTTTCAGGATGGCGAGCTGATACAAGTTAAAGCAGATAAAATGCCGGTAGCCGTTCACGACAGGATGGATAAATTCAGCCTTCATAAGCTAAAGATCAAAAAGGGAGATACCTTTTACACTTTTTCCGACGGCTTTGTAGATCAGTTTGGAGGTCCTCAGCAAAAGAAATATTTAAGTAAGAATTTCCGGGAGCTGTTAAGCGGAATTCAGGATAAGTCAATGTTAGAACAAGGCAAATTAATTGATGCGGAATTCGAAAACTGGAGGACAGAATTAGAGCAGGTTGACGATGTTACAATAATCGGAGTGAGATACTAATAGCACTCAACCTGAGTTGTTCTGTTGCCAATAATAACTGGACTTTCAGCCTCTTTGTCGGCAAGCGCTTTTCCACAATATGGAATGGAGGGCGTTTCGCTTACATACACGCCATCTTCGTAAGTAACATAACTGCAATCTTTACAGTCGAGGAGCTCACAGGAAGGAATAAGAGCTACTACAGACAATACTAAAAGAATCTTTCTGTAATACTTTTTCATCATTAAGTTTAGTTAGTGTGGTTTAAATTGGAATAAAATTACTTAATAATTTAATAAAATTCCAGCCCGGGAACTAAAATGTATAAATAGTATTGAACAACTGAGAGTTACTTTTTACTGTAAGTTGCAGACAATATTTTAGCAGAATTTATTTACAGGAAAATTTTAAACACAGATTTATCTTTACTGTTCCATAAACTATATTTAACTTAGCTCCTTTTGTATGAACTAACAAAGAAGGTATGAGGGAGATTTATTTTGCATTGGGACTTTATGATCACCGCCATTGGGGGCAGCTTCTTATACCTCTGAGCATCAGAGTTAAAAGCGGGGAGAAATTTTATACCCCCGGACATACAGTTTTCTCTCATCCTGAAGACAAAACCTTTTTAAAGCTTTCTCATACAGAAAAAGAAATAGTTAAAATAATCGATGAGTATAGCGATCAGAATTTGTTCTCCTTCTTTTCAAAGGATAAAAACCCGAAAGAATTTCTCACCAAAGTTAAACCGGAGAGTATAGAAAATTTTATCAGACCCTATATTAATAAAAGATTGCATAAAATTTTTGAGATACTGCGAAGATCAAATATAGAAGTCTTTTTACGCGATAAATCAAGAGCCAATGTTTTTGAAGATGACTTTTTAGATGTGCTGGCCAGTGATACAAAACCAGTATTTTCTTTTAAAAAAGGTCAGGAAAATTCTATGTATAGCCTTAAATTGGTTTCAGAGGGGAAGAACGTTCGTATTAAAGATCAATTTATAGATATTATTTGCAATTCTCCCGCTATTATTAGAATTAACAATCAAATCCACTTTATACCTGATATCGAGGCTAAAAAACTCAAGCCATTTTTTATAAAAGACAATATTGAAATAGATCAAAAATTTGAAAAACAATATTTTAAAGTTTTTCTGAAAAATCTGGTCCTGCATCATGAAGTGAAAGCCGAAGGTTTTGCAATTGAGTTGGTTAAACCTGAAAAGAAGGCTCTTCTATGTATAGAAAAAGGACTGAGAAACAATGCCGTAATTCTACTTCGGTTCTCCTATGGAGACAGGAAAATTCTTGCCAATGCAGAGCAAAAAGTGTTTGTGGATTTTTATTCCGATAAGGAAGGTTTTCGATATGAGAAATTTTATCGTGACGAGGAATTTGAATCAGAATACCACGATTTACTTACCAATCTGGGTCTTATAAGTTTTGACCAGGCGAATTATGAAGTTAAAAATGTTAGAGAATTAAGCTACCAGGAACAACTTTGTTACCTGATTGAATGGATAAACAAAAATTCTAAGGAATTATTTGAAACCGGTCTCGAATTGGTTCAGCCTGATGATAAGTTATATTTTACGGGAACGGTTGGACTTATTATTTCAAGTTCTTTGGATGTGGACTGGTTTGATATAAAAGCCAAGATTTTAGTTGGAGATATAGAGATTCCGTTTTATAACTTCAGAAAACATATTTTAGAAGGCCAGAGGGAATACAAACTGGATGATGGAAGTATTTTCATTATCCCTAATGAATGGTTTACCCGATTTCAGGATTTATTCACTTTTGCCACTTCCAAGGATGGTAAAATTCGTTTGCATAAACAGCATTTCTCCATTCTGGAGCGGGCGGAGCAGGGTGTGAAAAGCCTCGATTTTCATAAACTGGAATTGTTAAACAGAAAAGAAAACCTTAGCCCCGCTATACTGCCCGAAAAACTTGCCGCAACCCTAAGGCCTTATCAGATTGAAGGTTATACATGGCTTTCTTATTTACAACACAACGGTCTCGGAGGTTGTCTGGCAGATGATATGGGTCTTGGAAAAACCTTACAGGCTATCAGCATGCTGATAAGAAGCAAAGAAGCAGAAGCCTTGACGGTGAAGGTTGAAAAGAAAGAGGCGCTTCAACCCGATCTGTTTTCGGCTCAGGAAAGTGTTCTAAGCTCTCTGATCGTGGTTCCGGCAAGTCTTGTTCATAACTGGCAGAACGAAATCAGGCGTTTTGCTCCCACATTGAAAAGCCTTGCCTATATTGGAAGTCAAAGATCAGAGCTTCTTAAGAACTTTCATTCTCACGATGTTATTATTTCCAGTTATCATACCATACGGCAGGACATTGAAACGATTTCAAATTTTCATTTTCATTATGTTATTTTAGATGAAAGTCAGGTAATTAAAAACCCATCTTCGAAAATCTATAAGGCGATGCAAATTTTAAATTCCGATCATCGTCTGGTTCTTACAGGTACTCCTATCGAAAATTCATTAATCGATTTGTGGTCTCAAATGAATTTCATCAATAAGGGTCTTTTGGGAAGTCTGAATTTCTTTAAACGGGAATATGTTATACCCATCGAGAAGAAAAAAAGTGAAATCAGCTCTAAGAAGTTGAAGAAATTAATTAATCCCTTTATACTTAGAAGAACTAAAGAAGAAGTCGCAAAAGATTTGCCGGATATTTCCGATCAGGTAATCTATTGCAATATGACCGATGAGCAAAAGAAATTTTACGATGAAGAGAAATCGGGAATTCGAAATGCTATTTTTGAACAGATAGAAAAAGAAGGGGTGGAGAAATCATCTATTATTGTTCTTCAGGGACTTACGCGATTACGACAAATTTCCAATCACCCTAAAATGGTGGACGAAAATTATTTGGAAAGCTCAGGAAAGTTTGAGGAAATTATAAGAAATACAGAGGATGTTATATCCCGTGGACACAAGGTGCTTATCTTTTCTTCCTTTGTTAAGCATTTAAATTTGCTTAAGGAAAATCTTGAAACAGAGGGAATTGAACATACCATGCTTACCGGTGAAACAACGAACAGGGAAGACATCGTTAAGGCCTTTCAGGAAAATGAAAACTGCAAAGTCTTCCTTATTTCTTTAAAAGCGGGAGGCGTAGGACTTAATCTTACAGCAGCCGATTATGTCTTTATTCTCGACCCATGGTGGAATCCGGCTTCAGAAGAGCAGGCAATAAGCAGAGCCCACAGAATTGGACAGGTTAATAATGTATTTGTGTATCGATTCATTTCAGCAAATAGTATTGAAGAAAAAATATTAAAATTACAGGAAAAGAAAAGCCAGCTGGCCGACAGTTTTATTCATTCAAATAATCCAATGAAAGATATCAGTAAAGAGGAGCTGGAGGGGCTTTTTGAGTAAGAAGTTGGCAAAATGCAATAGGCAGTAGGCAATAGCCCTTCGATAAGCCCAAGGTATAATCGAACCCGGAACACTTCGGCACTTCGACGAGCTCAGTGACCTCAAGCTCAGTGCAGCGCCCGGAACCCGAACCCCGAAACCCCGAACCCAAAACCATTCCATGACCCAAAACCTTACAGAAATACAATGGTTCCTCATCATTTTCTCGGGAATCCTGATCGGGATGTCTAAAACCGGAATATCGGGTGCAGGATTATTAGTAGTACCGGTATTTGCATCAATTTTTGGAGCCAAAGTTTCGGTAGGACTGGTACTCCCTATGCTTATTGTTGCAGACATTTTTGCCGTTAAATTTTATAACAGACATGCCGAATGGAAATTTGTGCTAAAATTATTACCATGGACTTTTGTAGGCATTCTCATTGCTTTTTTTGTCGGACAGAAAATTAATGATGATCAATTCCGAAAACTTATAGCCCTGGTTGTCATCCTCGGATTGGGGATGATGGTTATTCAGGATATCCGTAAGCAAAAATTGAATCCGCCTGATTATTGGTGGATGGCAGCATTACTAGGGCTTGCCGGAGGATTTGCTACTATGATAGGAAATGCAGCAGGACCCATTCTAGCTCTTTACCTCCTTTCTATGCGATTGCCTAAAAACTCATATATTGGCACTGGGGCATGGTTTTTCTTCATTGTAAATCTTTCAAAATTACCCCTTCATATTGCTTTTTGGAAAACCATCAGCTGGGAAAGTCTAAGCCTGAACGCTCTTCTTATTATACCCATTATTGCTGGAGCAATCGGAGGTTTTTATTTGGTTAAAATTATACCTGAAAAGTTTTATAGATGGTTTATTATTCTTTCAACATTGGCTTCGGCGATTTTGCTTTTTTAGTTGGTTGAGGCTCTGTTATGGGTTAATGGAGGTAAGTAGTTTTTTCTTTTAGGTTTCAATTTGAATAATCTTCAACCACGGAGTGGTTCTATTAAATTAGCCCCGGTCCCACCCGGGGTAAATGATCACAATCGACCCGCCAACACCGGAGGTGTTGTACTTTTTTATACTTGTTTTTTTGATGATTATTTATATTTATCTTGTATTTAAATTGAAAAATGCAACCCCATCCGGTGTTGGGGGATTATTCGGATTCATAACCCCGGGTGGGACCGGGGCTAATTCAGTTGGAGCCCTCCGGGCACAAATTGGTCTTACTGCATTGAAAAAGGGATTAGGATAAATAAACTAAACATCAATTAATATATGATATTTAAGGTTGATTACCTCCATTAGTCTAAAACAAAACCTTTACAGTCTATTTATTTCAATGAGTTTTTTGAAGTGTATCTTGTTTTCGTCTTTTCTTTAGCAAGAAATCATAATAATTTCATATTTTCGGGATAATAAATTTCTATCTCTCATCAAAACCCCGTCAAAATGAATCGCAGAAATTTTTTACGTAATGCTTCTTTTGCTGCAGGATCTTTAGGTATACTTAATCTTGGCTATACTTCCAGCCCAGATATCAAAGAAACTTCAAACACTTTTAAACTTTTATATGCACCACATTTTGGTATGTTTAAAAATTCAGCCGGAGAAGATTTAATCGATCAGATTACGTTTATGTATGATACAGGCTTTCGGGCTATGGAAGACAATGGGATGAAAGGTCGCAGTCTGGCAGATCAGGAAAAAATTGCAAAAAAAATGTCTTCCCTGGATATGAAAATGGGTGTATTTGTTGCGCATACAATAAACTGGACGGAAACTACACTTGCCGGGGGAAATGTAGAAAAAAGAGAAAGCTTTTTGAGAGAAATAAAGGAGTCTGTTGAAGTGGCAAAACGCGTTAATGCCAAATGGATGACGGTAGTTCCGGGGTTTTTAGATCTTCATCAGGATATTGGTTTTCAAACAGCTCATGTAGTTGAGTCCTTAAAAAGAGCTGCTGAAATTCTCGAGCCTCACGGACTTGTTATGGTTTTGGAACCACTGAACTTTAGAGATCATCCCGGCTTATTCCTTAAAAAAGTACCTCAGGCTTATGAGGTGTGCAAAGCAGTTGATAGCCCTTCCTGCAAAATATTATTTGATCTATACCATCAACAAATACAGGAAGGAAATCTGATTCCAAATATTGATCTGGCATGGGATGAAATTGGCTATTTTCAATGCGGAGATAATCCGGGTCGTAAAGAACCAACAACAGGAGAGATAAATTACAGAAATGTCTTCAAACACATCTACCAAAAAGACAAAGCCAATATTATTGTTGGTATGGAACATGGGAATTCCATAGGTGGAAAAGAGGGCGAAGAAGCTGTGATTAAGGCTTATCGGGAGGTAGATGGGTTTTAATCGTTGTTTTTTTGTAGAGCCACAAAATTTTGTGGCTCTACAAAAAAAACAACCAAATTAAGCCGGAGCGCTTCCCGGAACCGCAACAGGAAATGCCATTTCCACCTTACCCAGTTTTAATTCCTTTGGACCTAATACCAGATCTGAAGTCATCATTTCTTCCATGGTCACCTCTTTTCCAGTGTAAGCGGAAACTCTTCCCATAATACCGCAAAGTGTTGACATTGCAGTTGTCTCAGCTTCATTTACAGGAGTGTCGGTTCTGATGGCCGTTACAAAATCTACATGCTCCTGATCGTATGGACTAATGGCTGGCTGCCACATAGCCTCTCCATTTTCGTTGAGTGGATACTCATATTTCCACTGAATGCTTCCATCAGGATTATAGATGGTATTAGCACAATTGGTATATCCTTTCGTTCCTCTTATCAATTCGGAAACATTATTAACACAATCATTAATCTGCCGGCACATGCTATGAACATGAACATCGTTTTCATATACAAAGTCAACACTGAAATTATCGTACTGGTCGCCCGTTACTCTCCTCTGGCGTGATCCAAATCCAACAGCTTTTTGCGGAAATTTTCCGGTAAACCAGTTTGCAACATCAATATTATGAATGTGCTGTTCCACAATATGATCGCCTGATAACCAGGTCCAGTTCACCCAGTCCCTGATCATAAACTCCATATCTGTCCAGCTGTCCTGGCGATCGCGGTGCCAAAGTTTGGACTGATTCCAATAAACATTGGCAGATACAATATCACCTATAGCTCCGTTATACACTCTTTTATACACTTCAATATAATCGTGTTGATGCCTTCTCTGAGTGCCTGTTACAACAGTAAGTCCAACGGTTTCCGCTTTTTTAGCTGAAGCAATTATAGAGCGGGCTCCAACCGGATCAACAGCAACAGGTTTTTCCATAAACACGTGTTTGCGGGCTTCAACAGCAGCTTTAAATTGCTCAGGACGGAAATACGGTGGTGTGGCAATCAGGATTACATCAACATCTTGTTCAATAACTTTTTTATAGGCATCAAATCCGTGAAAACACATTTCATCAGCAATTTCTACATTTTTCTTATTCTTTAGCTCCTTCCTGCACTCAGCAATACGGTCTTCAAACATATCGGCAAGAGCCACAACACTTAAGCCATTTCCTGCATTCAGAAAATTAATTGCAGCGCCTGTTCCTCTGCCACCACAACCAATTAATCCTGCTTTAAGAGGTTTTCCGTCAGGAGCCCTTTCAAGCATAGGAGGTAATCCCGGAGGGGTTTCATTTTTTTCACCGGCACAGGAACTTAGAAAGGTACTCATTCCAATAACTCCAAAGGCACCTATGGTTGCTGCATTTCCAAAGAATTCTCTTCTGTTTAAAGATTTAGTTTTTTTTGTCATGGCAATATGTATGGTTTAGTTAATTAATTATTTTTCAAATTCACAAACAACTCTAAATCCTACATGAATGGCATCGGAATACCACCATTTGGATTTTGGCATCTGAGGATCCGTTTTTAACCATGCTTTGGTACGGGTATAATCCCTGTCTGCCACACGTAAATTTTCCGGATCGGCATTATATGCCCCGCCCCGTATAACATGTTCTTCACCGGTCTCGGGTCCTTTTGGATCTGAGACACCCCCGATATATGTACTATAAATATCAGCATTATAAAAATCCTGACAAAACTCCGCAACGTTTCCCGACATATTTTTCAGACCAAATGAATTGGGGGCAACTATTTTTGAAGTTTGAGTTTTACCCAGACTGTTTTCTTTGTAAACAGTATAGGTATTTATTATTGAAGTGTCCACTCCAAAGATTTTTTTAAAAATACCTTTCCGGTTATAATCATCGGCATCGCCTTCAAAGAAGTATGGACCTGAACTACCGGCTCTTGCCGCATATTCCCATTCTGCTTCTGTAGGCAATCGATACTTTTTTCCGGTTTTATAACTTAGCCAGTCACAATAAACTTCTGCGGCATGAAACGACATGGTAATGGCGGGTCGTTCTCCTCTGCCCCAACCCTGACTTGGATCACCCCAAGGGGGAGTTGGTCCGGAAATTCCATCCACCTCCATTTCCAAAATAGCTTCTTCTGTGAGGCGGCCTTCGCTATAGGTCTCGTTGAAAAATGCGAGGTATTCATCCCAGCTAACTTCTAGTTCTGCCATAAAGAACGGAGAAATATGCACTTCAACCATCGGTCCTTCATCCATATCACGACCCTTTTCTTTCTCAGGACTTCCCATTATAAAAGAACCTCCCGGAATGGCCTTCATGGCAAAACTCACCGGTGTTCCGGGTATGTATTCTGTAAAATTTGCAAATTCATTAACCAATGCTGAAGATTCATAAATAGTATCTGCTTTCACTGAATTTCCAAAATTAACATTCTGTGCGTGAACATTATCTGAATAATGACCCACAGACAAATGACAGTTTATGCAATGAAGATCGTCTTCATTTCTTGAATAATACAAATGCGCTTCTTCACCCTTTTTCGATAATTCCAGAGGAAAATTATTCTTATGACATTCAATGCATGCCGATTTATAGCTATGGCGAACCGCGTGCTGAAGACTGGATTTCTCTTCCCAATTGATATTTTCAACATCCCTGAAAATAGTGCCATAAACATCACGGAATCCGGTTTTTGCTTTTTCCACCAGTCTTCCCTCACCCTCCGGAGGTAGATGACAATCGACACAATGTACTACAATTCCTCTTTTATTATCGAAATGTGTAGACATTTTCCAACTGCTTATGGCTTGAGGATGAACATTATGGCAGGAGGCGCAAAATTCATCTGTACTTGTTAAGCTAACAGCTTTATATCCCGAAAAAATTAGCAGAAGAGCGGTAAAAAATCCTGTCAAAACAAAAATTACCCCTTTTTGACTGAAAAAAGAAATGAAACGCTTCAATTTATAACAATTTTATTTTGTGAACACTTAATAATATAAGCTTTAGTAAAGGAAAATAATTGGGAGGACAAGTCAAATTATTTTAGTTATTTAAAAACATTCTAAGAATTAAATGGACTAATCTTTATGAATTTCTGAATAAAGCCTTAAATTTTTTAGAAATTAGACTATATCTGTATGGTATAACTTATCAAACTTGAAAAGATTGCCACGCTTCGCTCGACGAGCGAAGCGAAGCAATCTGAGGTTTGAAGAGATTTACTGAGCAATAATTATCACTGAATAAATCTCATATTTAAACTGTCTAATAATTAATTTATATATTCGATAAAAATATTAAACCATTATTATGAAACGATTCGCATTTTTCCTTTTCGCTCTTAGCTTTGCATTTGGCAATTTGATTTCTCAAACTTTTGACACAGAGCTTTTCAAGTCTATGAGAGCCAGGAATATTGGCCCTGGAGGTATGAGCGGCAGAGTTACAACCATTGATGTACAAATAAATGATCCATCCATAATTTGGGTCGGAACAGCTTCGGGTGGACTCTGGAAATCGGAAAGCGGTGGAGTAAACTGGGAACCGGTGTTCGACAAGGAAAAAGTTGCCGGTATTGGTGCTTTGGCAATTGACCAGAAGAAACCTGATGTTATTTGGGTTGGAACCGGTGAGGGAAATCCAAGGAATTCGGTTACAGGTGGTTACGGACTTTATAAAAGTCTGGATGGTGGCCGTAGCTGGAAACTAATGGGACTTGAAAATACCCGTCACATTCACCGTATTATAGTAAATCCTGAAAACAGCGATATCGTTTATGTCGGTGCTCTGGGCAGTCCATGGGGTCCCCACAAAGAAAGAGGTGTGTATAAAACCATTGATGGGGGGAAAACCTGGGAGCAAATTCTTTTTGTAAATGAGAGTACGGGAGTAGCCGATATGATTATGGATCCGTCAAATCCCGACAAATTATTTGTAGCCATGTGGGAACACGATCGCGATCCCTGGTTTTTTAAATCAGGCGGTAAAGGAAGCGGATTGCATCTTACGGTGGATGGAGGACAAACATGGGAGATTCTGGACGACAAAACAGGACTGCCAAAAGGAGAGCTGGGAAGAATGGGTCTGGCCATTTCATCTAGTAATCCCAATTATGTTTATGCTTTGGTTGAATCAAAAAAGAATGCGATTTATCGTTCTGTTGATGGGGGTTATACCTGGAAAATAAGAGGAACAGAAAATATTGGTGATCGCCCTTTTTATTATGCAGATATTTTTGTTGATCCAAAAAATGAAAACAGACTATACACTTTATATTCCTACGTGAATGTTAGCGAAGACGGGGGTAATACATTTACGACTCTCATTGGCAGAGAAATTCATTCCGATCACCATGCATGGTATATTCATCCGGAAAACCCCAAATTTATGATCGACGGAAACGACGGAGGTCTTGCGATTAGTTACGATATGGGACAGAACTGGCGTCATATAACCAATCTGCCTTTGTCGCAGTTTTACCATATTAATTACGATTTGGCCATGCCTTATAATGTAATGGGTGGAATGCAGGATAATGGCTCGTGGCGCGGACCGGGATATGTCTGGTCGCGAGATGGTATAATCAATACCTATTGGGATTTTTTAATGGGCGGAGACGGTTTTGATGTGGTTCCGGTTCCGGGAGAGGAGGATATTTGTTATGCTATGTCGCAGCAAGGTTATGTTCAAAGACTGAATGTTAAAACAGGGAAATCTTCGGGTATACGACCTGTACATCCTGATGGAACCGATCTCAGATTTCATTGGAATGCCGCCATTGCTATTAATCCTTTTAATAATAACAGCCTGTATTTCGGGAGTCAGTTTGTGCATAAATCAAACGACAGGGGAGATAGCTGGGAAATTATTTCACCGGATTTAACAAGCAATGACCCCAATAAGCAGACCTTTAATGAAAGTGGCGGACTTACTTACGATGTAACCGGCGCCGAAACCCACACCACCATTTTAGCTATTACGCCAAGTGAGGTAAATGAAGATATAATCTGGGTGGGAACCGATGACGGCAAAATTCAGTTAACCCGCGATGGTGGAAAAACCTGGGTGAATACAGTTGAAAAACTAAAGGATTTTCCTGTGGCAGCATGGATTCCTCAAATTACAGCATCTTCTGTAAATGAAGCCGAAGCTTTTGCAGTTGTAAATAATTACCGTCAGAATGATTATGCACCTTATTTGTATTATACATCAAACTATGGAAAAACCTGGGAGCGACTGGTTGAAGAAAATGATGTTTGGGGCTATGTTTTATCCTTTGTTCAGGATGCGAAAGAACCTAATCTTATGTTTCTGGGGACAGAATACGGATTGTTTCTGAGTATTGACAAGGGTCAAAACTGGAATCAATGGAAAAACGACTATCCAACCGTATCGACCATGGATTTAAAAATTCACCCAAGAGAAGGGGATCTGATTATTGGCACTTTCGGACGTGCAGCCTGGGTCATGGATGATATTGAGCCATTGCGGATATTAGCCGGACAAGGAAAATCCATGCTTGAAAAAACTATTATAGCCTTTGACCCACCCACTGCTGTTATGGCAAATATGAGGTCAGCACCAGGGTACTATTTTACCGGAGACGCCTATTTTGAAGGAGAAAATAAGAGTATGGGAGCCATGCTTTCCTTTTATGTTAAGGAAGGGGTTAAAAAAGAAGGAGGTCAGACCGACGGATCGGGAATGAGATTTGGCGGTGGCGGATCACCTGCAGGAATGGATCCGGGCAGGAAAGATCCATCAGATAATTCCTCAAAAACCGACTCTTTAGTTATAAGCATCTTCGATGAGGCAGGGAAAATGGTTCGTGAAATTAAAACCGTACCCGAACCGGGAATGAATCGTATTAGCTGGAGATTTGATACCAAAGGATTCAAAATGCCATCCATGGGAAGGTACTCAAGAGGAGGCGATAACAGTGGGGGAGGCCCATCAGTTTCACCGGGCATATATACCTTAAAATACAATTATAAGAACGACTCATCTCAAGTTAAACTTGAAGTAATTTCAGATCCTCGTGAATCTTATAATCCTACGGCCAGAAAGGAAAAGGAAACGGCAGTAAATGATTTAATCGCAAACATTGAAGCTCTTACCACATCGATGGAAAAATTAAAGGAATGTAAGTCGAGTATGGATATTGTAAGCAAACTGGCAACAAAAGAACAGAGCGACAGCCTGAAGAAGGTAACAAAAGAAATGAAAAATGTTTTTGATCCTCTTAATATAAAAATCAATGGCAAGGAAAATGTTCAGGGAATTTATGGTGAGGATGCTACGGTTTCTGCTAAATTGAGAGGTGTTTATGGAATTATTTATTCAGATGAGGCTTTAACTCCTACACAAGAAATTGTTTTGAAACAATCATTGAAGATTTGTAAAGATACGGTTAAAGAAATCGAAGATTTTCTTGGGAAGGAATGGAAAAACTATAAGGATGCTGTTGAGAAAACCGGAGTATCTATTTTTAAAGAATAATGAAAAATTACATTGATTGAACATCATTTTTAGCTAAGAGATCTTAAGAAAAAGCCAAAAGTTTTACCAAATCATCTGAGAAACCCTGTAGAAAATATCTTCTACAGGTTTTTTTTTGGACAATTTATTTTTGATTTGGGAATCTAAATGAGTAAAGTCAAATACAATATCGGGGTAAAAATCAGTTAAAATAAAGCTTTGGATCTATAAAATTTTCACCATTTTACGAATTGAGGAATAATTGTTAGCATCGATTTTATAAAAGTATATTCCATTGCACAGGTCTTCACTATTAAAATCCATAGTGTAGGTTCCCGGATTTTGAATTCCTACATTTATTTTTTTTACCACCTGCCATTTTGCATTATACACCAGTAGATTAACTTCAGTACTCGATGACAATTTATATTTAATTATGGTATTGTGCTTGAAGGGATTAGGAAAATTCTGGTACAAAAAATTAACATCTGAAAGGCCGGGCTTATTGTTGATTCCGGTGAGATCCACCAAAAATGAACTCGACCAATCGCTCCACTTGAGATTATGATCCCTGTAACGTACCCTAAAAAAATACTGCTTTTCCTGCGAAAGGTCTGAAACAGGAATTTTTATTTGATAAGGATTAATATTCTTGTTCTTATCAATAGGATTTAAATTTTGATCTACACCATATATATTTGTCCAGTGAATCAGACTGTCTAGTACAATTATGGTATTATCAGAACTGTCTAATAGCTGCATTTCCACTGTCATAAGTGAGTCAACTCCAGAATACACTGAACTGTAAAAGTGAATATTTCCATCAATAATCTCTGCATTGTCAGCACTGGGAGTATCCGGCTGGGGCTGGTTAAGTTTTTTATACCAGCTGTCGAGGTTTTCTGAATTTCTTGGTTTGTTTAAAGTCCCCAAACTGTACATTGAGTTTTGATAAGAATGATTAGCCATATCGACCTCAAGAATTTGAAACATATAATGATCGTAGGCAATATGAATGTCGGGGTAATCGTAATTAGTGAAAGCTCCCCATGTATCAAGAGCTCCGCCACCACCTCCGCCACAAATAATTCTAAAGTCGGCATTGGTATTGTCAGACTGAATTGTTCCTCTTTCAAAACCGTGAGTATGTCCGGTATGAATCTGCTGAACTTTTGTATAATTTTTTAGGATAGGGAAAAGCGTGTTTTTTACATAATTTGAGCCTCCATCATTGCTTACATCAAACCAAAGCTCTGAAAATGGTGGGTGATGGAAAAATATAAACACAAAATCAATACCTGGATCCTGTTCAATCTCCAATAATTTAGTGTTTAGCCAATTGGCTTCCACATTCCCGTATTGGTTTGTAATATTCGTATTTAAGCCAATGAAAACAGAATTCCCGACCCTTAAACTCCATATTTTTTCATTTAACGCAGGATTACCCGGAAAAGCTGACAGCTCATCAAGCTTGAGATAAGAATAAAAATATGGGCTTTCGCCTTCATGATTACCAGCTACTACCATTGTGGGAATATTGGCTGATAATACCGATAAGGGACGAAAGAATTGTGTTGAATACTGTTCAATAGAATTGCCGCTTACAACTACATCGCCCGAATGAATTATGGCATTAATATTATTTTCGATATCCGGGCCATACAAGTCTGAAATTTTGCTTTTAGCGGCATGAAGCACCTTTGCAGCACTTGATGTATCGGGACAGTGAGTGTCGCTTAAAAGCAAAAATCTTAATTTTCCGGAGAACTCATTTTCTGGTAATGTTTTGAAAGAATAAATTTCTGAACTTTTATCTCCACTTATTACTTTGTAAAAATATTGCGTATTACTTGTAAGTGAAGTAAGATGAACACTGTGCCATCGATAGGGCTCGTTTACAATTTCACTGGTTCCGCTGGTAAAAGTGCCCAGGTTTGAATCCAAACCATATTCTACACCGGTACCTGTTGCTGAAGTGTCGTGCCAGCATACAACCATAGAGTTTTGTCCGGGGCTTTGCAAATAAGGAATCCGGGTCATCGAAAAAGGGCCAATATTATGACCAAAACCACCAAGCTCAAGGGCCTGTTTTGAATCAAGCGCCCTATCCCAAATTGAAATTTCTGAACAATAAATACTTCCATCTTCTCCGTTCTCATCGGCAAACAATAAAAGCAAACTATCTAAAGAAAACCTTTCATCAACAGCCTGAACAACTCCTGTTATCAGCGGATTACCATCCAGATATGATTTAAACTGATTTCCGTTTTTCACCGAAATTACCAATCGATACCATTCATTAGGAACAACTGAATAGCTGCTATATCCTACAGCCGCAACTCCAATATTTCCGGAAGGGTTTATGAAATATTCCCCATCGTTATTATTAGTAATGGTGGTTTGAAAAAATGAATGCCAGATACCGTTTCCGGGTACCTTAAAATCAATAAGAATAGAATATTCATTCACCAAATTTCCGCCACCATTGGGAGCAATAGAATGGTTCATTTTATAATAGCTTCCCGGTCCGATAAGGACGGCCCCGTTTTCAACAGAAGGACCATTGGCGGGCGACTGTGAGCCTATAAGTTGCAGAGCTACGCCAAAACCCGGTTCGGGAGAGGTCAGATTAGCCGGATTATCAAATTTCCACCAGCCTGCCCGATCCGGAACATCAGCTTTAGCTTGTATTGCGAATAAAAATAAAACAAAAAAAACAAAATATATTTTACTATTGCTCATAGTCAGAATGTTAAAATAAAACAGTTAAAATGTGCTTCCTAACTTCAGGTAATTTCAACTAAAAATCAGATTTAAAACCGGGAATTTAATTAATAAAAGAAGGGCCTCCCAAAGGAGGCTCCTTCTAAAAAGAAATGAATTTACTTTACTATTATTATTTTTTTAGTTTCGGAACCCTGTCCGGAATTCATTTGAAGAAAGTATACTCCCTCATCTAAATTTTTAGAATTAAGTTCCGTACTATAACTACCAGGTGATTTAATTCCTTCTCTGATCTGACTAACTTCTTTCCCGGAAATATCCAGAATTCTAAATGTTACAGGGCCAGTTGTCTTTACACTATAACTAATGTTCGTAGAGTTGGAGAATGGATTAGGGTAAATATTTTCAAAAAATGAATCGTTTTTGGCCGGTTTGAATTCAGAAATACCCACAACATCCCCGGTGGTAGGAGTTCCTAATTTTGCAATCTGGTCTGAAGTTAAAGGGAAATCCCAAATTGCTACTTCTGAACAAATAATACTTCCGTCATCTCCATCGTTATCAGCAAATAAAAGAAGCTTATCAAGAAGAGCCCATCTGCCATCAACAGCCTGTCCGGCAGCATCCAGCCATATTTCGCCATTAATATATATACGGAAAAAACCGCCATTTTTAACCGAAAGAACCATCCTGTACCACTCAAAAGGAGTAACAGTATTAAATGAATAACTTGTGGCTGCTGTACCTATTGTATTTGGGGTACTGGTACCGCCATTAATGAACAAATCTGCATCACTAAGGTTTTCAGTGTCGGTTTGAATAAAAGCCCGCCAGATGTTAAGAGAGGTGACTGAAAAGTCAATCAGGAGGGAATATTCATTCACCAAAAGCCCGGATCCATTTCCAGATATGCCGTGATTCATAGTTAAATAACTTCCACCATCAATGCTGGTTGCGTTATTCCCTTCAACCGGACCGTTTTTGGACAATTGTGCGCCAGTTAGTTCAAGAGGAGCACCAATATTTGCTTTTAATAAATCGGCAGTATCATCAAAACTCCACCATCCCGATCGTTGTGGGATATTCACCAATGGACTTGAGCCTAAATCTGCGACTTCATTTGCCGTAAGAGCAACTTCCCAAATACTTAATTCGGAACAGGTTATAAAATTATCCTCACCATTATCGTCTGCAAAGAATAAAAGTACGCTTTCAAGTCCAAATCTGCCATCAATATCCAGACCAGATGCATTCAGCCATAAAGCTCCATTTAAGTATACTTTGTAAAACTCTCCATTTTTTACTGTAATAACCATACGATACCAGGTATTTGCAGTAATATCATTGGTAGAATAACCAGTTTCAGAAGTACCGATTGTATTATTTGTATTTTTTGTAAATAACTCAGCATCACTGCTATTGGTAGGATCTGTCTGATAAAAAGCATGCCAGATATTGGTTTCAGGTACGGAGAAATCAATTTGAATGGAATATTCGTTTACCAGGCTTTGTCCATCATTGGGAACAATTCCGTGATCAATACTAAGGTAACTTCCGGCACCAATTTTTGTGGCTAAATCACCTTCCACCGGTCCCGGAACAGACTCTTGTGTGCCTGTAAGTACGAGATCTAAACCTACTTCAGCAATAAGTAAATCAGAGGGATTATCAAACTTCCAGGATCCTAGTTTTGATCTTTCTCTAATGCGAACACCCGAAGCATCCCCCAAAGCTATAACCTCATAATCTTCCAGTGCATAATCCCATATTCCCAGCTCGGAACAAATAATCTCACTGTCTTCTCCATCATTATCAGCAAAAAGTAAAAGAACATCCGATAGGGCGAATCTCCCATCAATAGGCTGTCCGGCTCCATCAAGCCAGAGAGTTCCATCCATGTAAATTTTGAAAATGTATCCATTACTGACAGTCAGAACCATTCTGTACCATGTATCGGCTACAATAGATTTGGACGAATAGGTAGTAGTTGCTGTACCAATAGAATTACTGCCGCTGCTCGTAAATAAATCGGCGTCGTCAGAATTGGTAGGATCTGTTTGAAAAAAGGCATGCCAAATATTAATCTCAGGGACTTTAAAGTCAATCTGAAGGGTATAATCGTTCACCAAAGTTCCACCACCGTTTGGGTACATTTTATGAGTCATGCTTATATAGTTTCCCACACCAACACTTACTGCTTTGTTACCGGGTGCAGGTCCGTTTACCGATTCAAAAAAGCTTGAGAAAACAAGCGGATCACCAATTTCCGCTTTGGTAAGGTCAATTGGATCATCAAATTTCCACCAGCCCAGCCGGTTGGAATACTGTGCTTCTGTCTTAAATGCAAATAGCATTAACAGAAGGCAAATAATTAAGGGATTTGTTTTCATATAGAATTTTTAAGGGGTCAATAGAAATTAATAAAATGAAAATAAAGGTAAACGGTTTTTTTCATTTAAAATATGGCAATGAACATAAAAAAAAGTGCCCCAAAAGGGGTATTCCTTTCAAGGCACTTTTAAATTTATAGCTTAATATTTCTTATTTAATAAACTTAACAACAGATTCGTTATTAACTTTTACAAAATAAACTCCACGAGCATATTTACTTACATCAAATTTAGCTTGAGTTCCGTCAACAAATACTTCTTCTATTTTGCGACCCAGACTATTGTAGATGGCAACATTTGCTCTTGGTGAAGTGAATGTTACATTCAATTCATCATTAGCTGGATTAGGATATACTTTAACAGATTCTGCGGTTTTATTTGATATTCCCACAGTTTGTCCTGAAATGGTAAGCTCTAACATACCCTCAACACCAACCCAGTCCTGAGAAATAGCCTTTACAGTAACCGTTCCATTAGTACCTGCAGAAAGTAGACCTTTTGAATCAATAGTAGCTGTACCTGTTCCGTCAACAACACTCCAGACAACATTCATAATAGTTGCATCAACCGGAAGAACTGCAGCGCTCATCTGAAGAGTTCCCAGATCGGTAGTGATTGTGGTTGCATTACCTTCACCGGTTACAGTGATATCAGTAACTGCAATAACACCAGGAACAGTTCCTAATGAAGCCATATCCATAAGATAAATATCATCGAAATATGCTGCTTTGTCTGATGCTCCACCGGATATAAGAAACTTATAAACAGAGCCTTCCTGAGCTTTAGTACAAGTAAATACTCTTGTGAAGGAGGTTTTTGTTGTACTTAGGTTAAAAGTCCAATCAGATTCTCCATTATTAGCATCTGCATCGGTTGAAGTACCAAAACGTGTGTAAGAAGGTGATTTGTCTTCAAAGTCAACACTAATAGGCCTTTCGCTTTCTGCCCATGCGTCGAACATTACCACATAAACCACATCATTTACAAGTACCCAATCGTTATCATTTCCTAATTGAGTAACCTGCATTTGCCAGCTTTCAGCAGCAGCAGAAGGAGTTATGGTGCACACACCGTCAACAACATCAGCTAAACCGCCGTTTCCTGACCATCCACCCCAATTTGGAGCTAGTGTGCTGGTTGGAACAATGGTACCCTCTGTATCAAAATGACCGCCTTTTATCATGTTGGCGTTTTCCTTAATTGAGGCCTGTTGGTTACTGATGGTAATTTCGAGACTTCCCATTACCTCAGTGCCATCTTTTGCTATGGCTTTTACGGTTACTGTTCCGTCATAGATTGCAGATAGCAGACCTTTACTGGTTATGCTTGCTTTTCCTGTACCATTTTCAACGGTCCAGAAAACACCTTGCAGTGTAGCATCAACAGGAAGAACATCAACCATCATTTGAAGTGTTCCCATATCAGTGTCAATAACAGTTGCGTCACCGGCACTTTTTACAGTAATACCTGAAACCAAAGTTCCAAACTTATGAATGTCGCTGGCTTTAATCAGATAGATATTATCAATGCTAACAGGATCAAGAGCCGCACTTGGCATAATATTCAGCTTGAAATTTGTGTTTTCTTTAACCCTGTTAAAAGTTACATCTCTGGTATAGGTTGTCATGTCTGTGGTTAGTGCAACATCCCATTGTGATTCTCCATTTGCAGCATCAGCAGCGGATGAAACACCAAAACGGGCATAGCCATTGCTACTGTCCTCGAAGTCAATACTGAAAACTCTTGCAGCATTAGCTTTGGCGTCAAACATAAATACATAAGAACTGTCGTTATATACTCTCCATCCAGCTGTATTACCTACCTGACTAACCTGAAGCTGCCAGTTTTCTGCTGCGCCACCAGGAATCATTTCGCAAACACCTGCAGCTACTGAAGCCGCACCACCATTACCTGACCAAAATCCCCAGGGTGAAGCAATTGCGCCATCGGTTTCAAAAGTACCATCCTTAATGAGATTAAAATCGCTCATGGTTAATACCTGATTGCTTATTGTAATTTCTAATGAACCGGAAGCACCGCCAGCATCTTTTGATGTAGCAATAACTGTAACAGTACCATCTTCAATTGCAGAAAGCAAACCTGTTGAACTAATAGTAGCGTTACCAGTACCTTTCATAAGCGACCATGAAGTTTCCTGATACGTTGCGTCAGCAGGAACTACAGCGGCCATCATTTGCAGAGTGCCATTATCAGTATCGATAACCGTTGCGTCGCCTGCACCGGTTACAGTAACACCAGTTGCCAAAGTAACAGGAACAGAACCTAGTGCCATAATTTGAGGTACTGAAAGTGCAACATCATAAATGGCTAAATCAGAACAGATAACCGGATTGTCGTCGGAAGGAGTGTTGTCTGCAAATAATAATAAAGCATTAGCTAAAGCATATCTTCCATCCAATGCCTGAACATTACCTTCCAGATAAAGCTCTGTATTGAGAAATACCTTAAAAAAAGTTCCGTTTTTCACGGAGATTACCATCCTGTACCAAACTCCTTCCATAAGAGCTTTGCTTCCGTAACCTAAATCGCCTGTGCCTAATGTGCTTTCAACACCTCTGGCCCAAAGGTCTGCATCACTTGCATTTAATGGGTCGGTTTGAAAAAAGGGATGCCAAATACCGAGAGTAGGCAATTGCACATCCATAACAATGGTATATTCATTTACCATAGTTCCACCACCATTACCTGCTGCAATACCATGAGTTAACTTTAAAAAACTTCCTGTACCAACTTCGGTTGCTAAATTACCAGACTGAGGTCCGGGAACAGAAGTCTGGGTTCCGGTTAATTCAAGAGGGAGACCTATTTCTGCCTTAAGCATATCTCCGGCATCATCAAACTTCCAGGATCCTACTGGATCTACTTCCAGAACCTGATTGCTGATTGTGATTTCTTTGGTGGCTGTAATACCCGGATCATCTTTAGCAGTTGCTGTAACCGTTACAGTACCATCCATTGTGGCTGTAAGTAAGCCTGTGAAATTAATAGTAGCACTTCCTGTACCATCTGCAACAGACCAGAAAGCAGTCTGATAAGTTGCGTCAACCGGAAGAGTGGCAATCATCATTTGCAGTGTGCCTTTATCAGTATCGATAACGCTCACATCACCTTCACCGGAAACTGTAATTCCAGTAGTAGCTACAATGGGAGCAGAGCCTAATTCAATTATTTGGGCTTCTGTTAGCGCAACATCCCAAACCGCTAATTCTGAACAAATCATAGGATTGTCGTTAGAAGGAGTGTCGTCTGTAAATAATAGTACAGCCTCTGCTAAGGCATATCTGCCATCTAATGCCTGAACGTTACCTTGAAGGTAAAGCTCACCATTCATAAATACCTGGAATGAGGTTCCGTTTTTTACAGAAATAACCGTTCTGTACCAAACACCATACAAAACAGCTTTGGTTCCATATCCCAAAGCGCCGGTGCCTAAAAAAGAATTATTGTTTCTAGACCAAAGGTCTGCATCACTTGCATTTGCCAAATCGGTTTGAAAAAAGGGATGCCATAGACCGGGTGGAGGGAATTGAACATCCATCATAAGGGTATATTCATTTACCATGGTTCCACCGCCATTACCAGCTGCAATACCATGAGTTAATTTTAATGAGGCTGCGTTACCAACTTCTACAGCCAAATTACCCGCTACAGGTCCCGGAACAGATGTCACCGCGGTTCCGATTAACTCAAGAGGCGCACCCGTCTCAGCTGCGACCAAGTCGGCAGCATTGTCAAATGTCCAGGAACCAAGTTTTGCCGGTACCTGAGCATTCACCGCCATGCCTGCGATAAGAATAAATAGAGCAAATAATTGCGTCAATTTTGTTTTCATAAATGTTAGTTTTAGTTAATAATAGTAAACATAAATTATAAGCCTTATTTTCAAAATAATTAAGAATAAGGATAAGAGAATTAATCATTTAAGCATAAGGTATAAATTTAAAATAATTAGCAAAGGCTGTCAATCGCACGTTCGTGGTATAAATGATTATTTTTTTTGTAATTAATAATTCATTAATATATACCACGAATGTGCGATTGACAAACAAAAAGCTTTACATTATTTTTACTATTACATAAATTTTTAATTGATCAACAATTCTTTCATTAAAGAAATGTTCTTTCCCGGATAAAAAAGACTTGCAAATGGAAAGGTTTTTATTGGTTGAAAAAAACTTTAAATAAAAGCACTGTCCAAAATTTGAAATAATCAAGGATAGAACTTAAGAGAGAAAGAATTGTTCTAAAACAGAATTAAAGATTGCATAAAAACAAATTATTAACTTAAAACTCAAGCTTATGAAAAAACTTTTTACTTTAATTATTTTAACCGTGTTTGCTTTTGGTGCAAATGCGCAGTTAGTGGCTCCCGTAACATTTGAGGAAGCTTTTTCTGATACACTTTGGCTACCTTTTGCAAACGGACCTGAAGGTACCCGGGATGACATTTCATTAGTTGAAAACCCATTAAAATCTGATCTTAATAGCTCAGACAGTGTTTTGCAATTTGTTATTTATGAACCAGCAGATAACTGGGTCGGTATGTATTCAGATAATGTAGATGCAATGGAATTCACCACCGAGGCACACACCATGTCGGTTATGGTGCTAAAACCTATGGTTAGCCCAATGAGACTCAAATTGGAACAGAGTTTAACCGGGGGAGCTGATCAATCAGTTACAGTTGAAAACACAAAAGTTGACGAATGGGAATTAATAGTTTTTGATATGAGTGTTGCAGTTGGTCATTTCTATACCAGACTGACCTTCTTCCCTGATTTCCCAGCTTCAGGATCGAATGGAGCGTCAACGGTTTATATAGATAATTTCGACAATTATTCAGCCCCAAGTTCTGTAACTCAATTTGCAGCAGGTGAATTAAAGATTTTTCCAAATCCTGTAGATAGCAGATTGTCGGTTCAGTTTCCGGAAATGACAAAATTAACGGTTTCCAATATTCTGGGTAAAACGATCAAATCTTTTGATTTTCTTACAACAAACAGTAAAGTAATTGAACTGGGTGATCTGAAATCAGGTATTTATTTTGTTACAGCCGAAACCAGAAATGGTAACTATTCTACAACATTTATGAAGAAATAAAATTTCTTTTTCAAGTATTGTAAGGCGTTCAGAATTGAGTTTTTCAATTTTGAACGCTTTTTTTATGGAAAGAATTGAGCCTGTCATACCGCAGTTATTTTTGAAAGTCGAAGGAATACCACAGAGACACAGATTACACAGAGATCCACAGAGAAAAATAAATATTACATCCGTATTCCTTGATTCTCCGTGCCCTTCGTGCCTCCGTGGTATTCTTTCAATCAATCAAGGGAATACCACAGAGACACAGATTACACAGAGATCCACAGAGAAAAATAAATATTACAACCGTATTCTTTGATTCTCCGTGCCCTTCGTGCCTCCGTGGTATTCTTTCAATCAATCAAGGAAATACCACAGAGACACAGATT
>JAIOZL010000055.1 GCA_021740645.1 Bacteroidales bacterium | reverse complement strand
TTTAATTGAGTAATTGCCTTTTGGGTTAATATGTTTGCCTGAGTTGCATCGCAAGGGGAGAGTACGGTCATATTGGGTAAAACCCTCATGATGGCTATGTCTTCCAGTGCCTGGTGAGTTGCTCCATCGGGCCCCACAGAGATTCCGGCATGGGCTCCTCCAATCACCACATGAAGGTTATTATAACAAACAGAAATTCGTATTTGATCTGTTGTTCGCATGGCTGCAAAAACACCATATGTAGCGAAAACCGGAATTTTACCTGAGAGGGCCATTCCTGCTGCTACTCCAATGCAATTTTGTTCAGCGATACCCAATGAAAAAAAACGCTCTGGAAATTCTTTGGCAAATAAATTTAACCCTACAGAACTCGTTATATCTGCACCCAGTGCCAGCACTTTGGTATTGGTTTTTCCTGCCTGAAGAACGCCTTCTGCAAAACCCTGTTTAGTAGGAATGGATCCCCTGTTTTTAAAGTTCGCCATATCCTACCTCCAATTCCTTGATAAAACGTTCAGTTTCTTCTTTATTTGGGGCTTTCCCGTGCCATGTATAATCTCCTTCAATTTCTTTTACCCCTTTACCCATTGTGGTATGGGCAATAATAACTTTGGGTTTATCTTTTATCTCAAGTGCCATTTCGAAGGTTGAAAGAATATCGGTGAAATTATGTCCATCGCATTCTAATACATTCCATCCAAAAGCTTCCCACTTTTTATTTAGTGGTTCGATTTCCATCACATCGCAAGTTTTACCGTCAATTTGAACTCCGTTTCTGTCAACAACTACTATCAGATTATCCAGTTTGTAATGAGCTGCGCTCATGGCGGCTTCCCAAATGGAACCTTCCTGCAGTTCACCGTCACCATGAATTGAAAATATCCTCCAGGTCTTATGATCAAGTTTGGCAGATAATGCCATACCCACAGCCACGGATAAACCCTGGCCAAGTGAACCCGCTGAAAGCTCAAGTCCGGGTAATCCATGCTCACGACCCGGATGACCCTGTAAGCGTGAACCAAGTTTTCGTAACCTGCTTAATTCGGTTTTGGAGAAGTATCCGGCATGAGCAAGTGTTGTATAAAGCACAGGTGCAACATGACCTATAGAAAGTATGAGCCTGTCGCGTTCTTCCCATTGTTGATTTTTTGGGTCATGCCTTAAAATATTAAAATATAAGGCAGTAAAAATATCTGCCAGACCAAGTGATCCGCCTGTATGTCCGGACGCAGCTTCACAGAGGCTCCGAAGGATGTCTGACCTGATGTTCCTGGCAATTTTTTCGAGTTGAGATGTGTTCATCTTAAAAAGAACAAATATAAAAAAAGGCTGCTTCTTTAAAGAAGCAGCCTTTAACTTTTTTGCAAATATTTAGAGTTTGTACAAAACCCCAAACAAAATGCTGATAGTATTGGTTTTAATGTCTTTTAATCCCTCAACTAAAATTTCCGGAGTTTTATCTTTTGCTTCGCCAATACTGTTCAATCCCAGTGCATATCTGACATCTGCAAAAGCTTCAAAAGGTTGACTTCGGCCACCGAATGGAAGAGGATACTGAACACCTCCACCTACCAGAACTCCAAAATCAAAACCTGAATATTCTTCCCGGTATTTTCTCTTATCTGTGGAAGGGTTTCCATCATGATCCCAGCCTTTTTCACCATCAATGGTTAATCCAAAAAGGGATCCAAGGAAAAATCCACCCTCCCCAAAATATTTCAGATCGCTATTGGTTTCAAAAGTAAACTTAGCCAAAACAGGAACCTGAACATAGGTAAAAACTTGCTTTACACTTATCGTTGTAGGATTAAAATTTTCGTCAACAGATGGGAAATCCTGAGTAGTTCCTTTATTCTGAATGCTTAACTCCGCTTGTACTGTCATAATATCGGCAATGTCACCTGAGAGAATATCCTCCATACTATAATTAACCAATCCCCCGACATTATATCCAATCAGCATGCTATTGTTTTGAATGGAAGAGCCACGCAGATTTGCCAGATTTAACCCTAATCTTCCACCCACAGTTATTTGCGAAAAGGCCATCGAACTTACTAAAAGAAGAAAACCTGCCAACAGAACTTTACTTTTCTGAATCATCTCTATGTTATTAAGTTTTAAATTTACTGATATAAAAGAATTGAACAAAGTATCAAATATGTTTCAGTTTATACCTCTGAAAGGCATTAATGTTTCAGAACAAATATATAAATAATAAACAAATTTTGTTAAATATTTTCAAACTGAATTTCATTGTCCTTGAGGACTATTTTTATTGAAGAGTCTTTTGAAACTTTACCTGACAGTATCATTTTTGAAAGTTCATTAAGAATAGTTTTCTGAATGAGCCGTTTAATTGGCCTGGCACCAAATTGAGGGTCAAACCCGGCTTTACCGATAAATTGAATGACTTCATGATCTGCTGTTAGATGTATATTGTTTTTTAATAACACCTTCTCGAGTGTATTAAACTGAAGCTCAACAATTTTATTTATTTCATCTGCTGTTAAGGGTTTGAACATAACTATTTCATCAATCCTGTTATAAAACTCCGGGCGCAATATTTCCTTCAGATGTTGGAAAACTTCTTCTTTGATGGTTTCGTGATCAGGAAAGCTCTTCACGGTATTTGATTTATTAAAATAGTTTTGGATAATATGAGAACCCGCATTGGAAGTCATTATTATAATGGTATTTTTAAAGTCCACGTTTCTTCCTTTATTATCTGTTAATCGGCCATCATCCAGCACTTGAAGTAAAATATTAAATACATCGGGATGTGCTTTTTCGATCTCGTCAAGCAAAACAACCGAATAGGGTTTTCTTCTTACTGCTTCTGTGAGCTGCCCGCTTTCGTCGTAGCCGACATAACCTGGAGGAGCACCAATCAATCGCGATACAGAATGACGTTCCTGGTATTCTGACATGTCAATTCGAATCATCGCATTCTCGTCAGAAAACAAGTATTCTGCAAGTGCTTTGGCTAATTCTGTTTTTCCCACACCTGTAGTCCCTAAAAAAATAAATGATCCAACTGGCCTCGAACTATCCTGTAAGCCTGCACGGTTTCTCCTGATAGCATTGGACACAGCCTCAATTGCTTCCTCCTGGCCTATTACCCTTTGGTGAAGAACGTCCTCCATTTTCAGAAGTTTCTCAACCTCTGACTGCAGCATTTTGTTGACAGGAATACCGGTCCATTTGGCCACAATTTCCGCAATTTCTTCTGCACCGATTTCTTCGTTGATCATGGGGGAACCCCCTTGAAGGCTGTTTAATTTCTCTTGCAGATCCGAAATTTTATCTTCTATCTCTTTCAGTTTCCCATACCTAATTTCTGCTACAAGGCCATAATTCCCTTCTCTTTCCGCTTTTTCTGCTTGAAATTTAAGCTCTTCAATTTCTTTTTTGTACTGCTGGATTTTTTGGGCGATGTCCTTTTCTGCTTTCCATTTTGCATACATGTGGTTATGTTGTTCAGAAAGATCGGCTAAAGATCTGTTCAGTTCATCTAATTTATTGCTGTCCTTTTCACGTTTGATCGCTTCCCTTTCAATTTCGAGTTGTTTTATCTTTCGCTCCAGAATCTCCAGTGGCTCAGGCAGTGAATTGATTTCGATCTTCAGACGAGAAGCAGCTTCATCTATCAAATCGATGGCTTTATCGGGTAAAAACCGATCTGTAATATACCGCTGTGATAATTCTACAGCAGCGATGATGGCTTCATCTTTAATTCTCACTTGGTGATGTGATTCATAACGTTCTTTCAATCCCCTCAGAATGGAGATGGAAGATAAAGTATCAGGCTCACTAACCATAACCGTTTGAAACCTTCTTTCAAGGGCTTTATCTTTTTCGAAATATTTTTGATACTCTTTTAAAGTAGTGGCCCCAATTGCTCTTAATTCACCCCTGGCTAATGCTGGTTTTAAAATATTAGCAGCATCCATTGCCCCTTCGCTTGCCCCTGCACCAACCAGTGTGTGTATTTCATCGATAAAAAGAATAAACTCTCCCTCTGAATCTATTACCTCCTTAATCACACTTTTTAATCGTTCCTCAAATTCACCCTTGTACTTTGCTCCTGCAATCAGTGATCCCATATCCAGTGAAAACAGTTGTTTTGATTTAAGGTTATCCGGAATATCACCGCTAATGATCCGATGGGCAATGCCTTCAGCTATAGCTGTTTTTCCAACCCCTGGTTCCCCTATTAAAATTGGATTATTTTTTGTCCTCCGCGATAAAATTTGAAGAATTCTTCTAATTTCTTCATCTCTGCCAATCACAGGGTCTAAAGTTCCTGAAGCTGCCATGTCATTTAGGTTACGGGCATACCTGTTAAGGGAGTTATAGGTGTTTTCGGCCGTTTGGCTATTCACGGTATTTCCTTTTCTTAATTCACGTATGGCCTGGATAAGCAAGGCTTCTGTTAAACCCGAATCTTTTAAAATCTTTGCTCCGTTATCATTCCCTGAGAAAATACCTAATAACAAATGTTCGAGGGAAACAAACCGGTCGTTAAAAGTCTTGAGATACCTTGTCGCTTTTTCAAGTGCTTTCGAAGTATTCTGACTCAGATACACCTCCCCACCTTCTACTTTTGGCAATGACTGAAGTTCTTTGTCAATTGTCTGAATAATGATGGGAACAGGTATATTTAGCTTGCTTAGTAATACAGGAATGATGTTTTCATCTACCTGAATTATTCCTTTTAAAATATGTATACTTTCAATTGCCTGGTGGCGATGAGCGTGTGCGATTTCTTTTGAAGCATTTATTGCTTCCTGTGATTTTATAGTGAAATTATTAAAGTCCATTGTTTTCTTTTTTTGTGTAAACAGGGTAAAGCAAATCTCCAACCAATCAATTGTTTAGAATAATTTAAGCAGTATTGGCATATATAAAAATAAAATATGTCATTATGACTTGATATAGAGCAGGTTAAGTTGAGTTTGCCTGTAATTTTGTCGTGGAACAATCAAATATATTTCTTCACTTTTCAAGTAGTTTTTAAAATTTTAGCCATCTTTGTGCGTTAAAGTTTATTATTTTCATAAATAAATGATTGATAAGGGATTTGACATTATTTACTGAAAAGGAAAATGCATTTATGAAATTATACATTTCCATCATTGCCAGTTTATTTATTACCATTGCAGGTTTATCTCAAAATGTAATTGTTCCTGAAATAATCAGGTCATGTTATGTGGATAGCCTTTTGGTAGATGCAGGCCCTGGCTATAATCAGTATTTATGGAGTAATGGCGATACTACACAATCAACCTGGATCAATGAAACCGGGGATTACAGTATCACGGTGACAGACACAATTGAAACCTCTGAAGATTTCCATGTATTAATATTGGATGCCTATGTTACCCAAAGTGATACCTCCATAAAATGTGCTGATACTATTATGTTGAAGGGAAGTGATTTTTATTATGATTATTTCTGGCTTCCTGATGTATTGGAAGAAGACTCCATTTTTGTTTTCCCGAGGGAAAGTACTTTATATTATGCTCAAATTTCTGATCCTGATTCAAGTGAAGTGTATTGTATTGACAGCGTAAAAGTGAATGTGGAAACTATTTTGCTTATGGACACAGTTATGCAACTTGGGATGGGATGTCCAGGGGAAAAGAAGGCAAAAATACAGGTTGGGGTTTCAGGAGGGTATCCTCCTTATCAATATGACTGGCCTGCTGAGGCTATCGTCCTTTTTGAAGATCCTTCATTTGCCATTGGACTTACAGATGGCACAAAAAATATTACGGTAACAGACTCGATTGGCTGCTTTTTAAATTATGAATTCGAAGTGAAAGCTTTTCCAATTCCCGAATTAGAGTTATATGCCGACCCAAAAGATACTGTGTATATTCAAAAACCATATATCACTTTTAGTTACGAAAATCCTGTATACGATTCTACCGGTGCAGATACTTTTTATGTGGAGTCATGGGTATGGAATTTTGGCGATAGTTTGAAATCCACACTTTCAAATCCAACTCATACTTACAAAAAAGCAAAACAATATACAGTAGTTTTAAATTATACTACCTTTTTAGGCTGCAACAGTAAAGATACCATTGTAGTGGTTGTTAAACCCATCGACCTGTCAGTACCTATGGCTATTACTCCTAATGGAGACAACAGCAATGATAAATTTGTAATCTTTGAGTCCAGTTCATCAGGTGGCGGTGGCAGTGGAGGCAGTACTGCGTTTAAAGCAGTAGGAGATGATGTGATTGACTTGAATGAATACTTCCTTTCCAATACACTTATCATATTTAATCGTTGGGGCGAAAAAGTATATGAAAAGGAAAATTATGAAAATGACTGGGATGGAGGAGGATTGCAGGATGGTACTTATTTTTATATTTTCAGGACTATTGGTGAATTTGAAACCCGTGATTACAAAGGATCCTTCATGATTTTTAACGGTGCCCCATAAAGGATTTAATTCTACCTCTTTACAAATTTTTTTATTCCAAATTTATAATTTATATTTGCCTGCCTTTAGTTAATACAGATCAATTCCAAAAACAAAATAGGCACGTTACAGATTTATAAAAATCATGAACAATACTTTATATTAAGGGTTATGTTTTTCGATCTTATTGTTACGGTACAATTTTGAAACTAGGAAATGAATAAACTATATTTAAATTTAATTTTTCTTTTTGCCATTTTTTCAATTCAGGCTCAAACTTACAATATACTGCCGCTGGGTAATTCAGTAACTCAGGGAACAGAGTCAACGTATAGCTACCGATACCCATTATGGCAAAAACTCATTGATGAAAATGTTGATTTTAATTTTGTAGGAAGCCTATCAGACAACTTTGGCGGAACCCCTATTTTCCCAATGTATAACGGACAAACATTTGATCAGGATCATGAAGGACATTGGGGTTGGCGTTGTGATGAAATTCTTGATCAGCTACCTAACTGGCTACCATTATATACTTCGGATGTGGTTTTAATCCATCTTGGCACCAATGATTTATATCAGGGTAATGGAGACCCTGAAAACATTGCTCAGACAATTTCCGAGTTAGAAGACATTATCCTTGTATTAAGGTCAAATAACCCTAATGTGATCGTTTTGCTGGCTACTCTTATTCCGTCAACTAATCCACTACTTTTAGATAAAATACCCCTATTAAATGAGGAAATGCCTCAAATATCCATTGATCTGGATGACCCAAACAGCCCCATCCTTATCGTAGATCAATTTGATGGTTTTGATGCAGCTCTTGATACCTACGACGGGGTGCATCCCAACGAAACAGGCGAGGATAAAATGGCGCTAAAATGGAGAGACGCTATTTTATCGGTGATGAACACTAATGGTGGATTGCATGTTAATTTAAAAGTGTTTTTGGAAGGGCCATATAATGGGAGTCTGATGAATAATTTGTTAAATAACTACCTGCCCTTATCACAACCTTTTAATACGTCTCCCTGGAATTACCAGGGCATAGAATCAGTCACTTCAATTCCAGCAAATGTAGTAAGTTGGGTATTGGTTGAATTTAGAGACGCAACTGATGTTAATTCAGCAATTCCTTCTGCAATTATAGATCGAAAAGCCTGCTTCCTGCTAACTAATGGGCAAATTATTGATATGTCCGGAAATCAGGATATTGAAATTAATTTTTCTGTATTGCATGGCTTGTATGCAGTTGTTCATCACCGTAATCACTTAAGCATAATTTCATCAAATCCACTTCCAGAGGTCTCGGGGCTATATTCTTATGATTTTACAGAAGCGATAAATAGTGCCTTAGGGGGCGCAGCTGCTCAAACCCAATTTAGCAATGGTAAATTTGGAATGATTGCAGGTGATTTTAATAGTGATGGCATTATTAACGAAATTGATTACCAGGACTATTGGGTGCAGGGATCAGGCACTAACGGCTATAATGTGGCCGACAGTAATATGGATTCTCAAGTGAATAATAAGGACAAAAATGAATCATGGATAGTTAATTTTGGAAAAACATCCTTTGTCCCTGAGTAATGCTAATAATTTCTTTCTCCAAATAAAGCACTCCCAATCCTTACCATTGTGCTACCTTCTTCTATAGCTATTTTATAATCTCCTGACATTCCCATTGAAATTTCACAAAATTCCTCATCCATTAAAAAGTAAGTTTTTTTCATATGATCGAAGATTCTTTTAAGGTTAGCAAATTCTTTTCTTATCAAATTTTCATCTTCCGTATATGTGGCCATACCCATTACCCCTTTTATTCTGATGTTTTCCATTAGTTTGAATTCGTCAGACTCCAAAATTGATTTAACTTCAGGTTCATCAAGACCAAATTTAGTTTCTTCTGATGCGATATGAAATTGTAGTAAGCATTGAACCTGCCTGTCGATCTGTTTCGCTTTATTGTCAATTTCTTGCAGCAATCGAAAACTATCCACCCCATGTATTAGATGAACAAAAGAGATGATTTGTTTTACCTTGTTTCGTTGCAGGTGACCAATAAAGTGCCACTCAATATCCTTAGGCATAACAGCCTGCTTTGAAACTATTTCCTGGACTTTATTTTCGCCGAATATTTTGTGGCCTGTTTCATAAAACTTTAATATCTCTTCAATGGGTTTAGTTTTGGATACAGCAATAAGTTTTACATCGGGAGGAAAATCCTTAAGTATATGTTCAAGTTTATCTTTTTCGGTCATCTTTTAAATTTTTACAAAACTATAAAATCAATACGAATAAAATTTTTGAATAAAAACGTTGTGGAATAAATATATTTTATAGCTTTGCACCTCCTTAAACGAAGGAGATTAAAACGTACTGAAAAAGTTGGGATTTGGAGAGGTTGTTCCGCTATCTGAAATGTCATAAGGACAAAGCAGCAAAACGGGAAATTTGAAGGTAATCTGAGATTGGAATTACAACACCTTTAATATAAAATGGAGAGGTGGGTGAGTGGCTGAAACCAACAGTTTGCTAAACTGTCGTACCTGTAAAGGGTACCGGGGGTTCGAATCCCCCTCTCTCCGCTTTAATCGCCGAAGCTTTAGCGAAGGCGATTAGGATGCGAAGGCGATTAGGATGCGAAGGCGATTAGGATGCGAAGGCGATTAGGATGCGAAGGCGATTTAGCTGCAAAGATTAAATTACTGCAATCAAGAAAAAAGAGCTTGAACATTGTTTTTTGAAATATTGGAATCTAGTATAATACTCCTACACTAAAGCTTTGGAGTATACAACGGGGTATAGCGTAGTCCGGTTAGCGCGCCTGCTTTGGGAGCAGGAGGTCGTAGGTTCGAATCCTACTACCCCGACAAAATAAAGGCCTTGCAAATAGAATGTTGCAGGGCTTTTTGGTTTTATGTTAGTAAAGGAAATTATCTAATTGGTGTCAATTTTAGCTATTATCTTATCCGCCGATAATATTTGGAAACCTAATAATAATAAAAGGGCTGCAGAAACTGCAGCCCTTCTGAAGAAAACTTTACTCAATTATACTATTTTTTCAGCATTTTGCCCACAAAGTTGTTACCCATCTCATCAATCACTAAAACAGTGTACACACCATTATTCAGTTCAGATACATTATAGCTGCCCTGATTGATCTTCTCTATTTTACAAACCTGTCCAGCCAAATTGTAAACAAACACAGATTCTATATTATTAATATCATCCAGAACCAGAATATCCCGAACAGGATTTTGCAGAATGGAAAGTTGCTGTATTTCACTCTCATTAATTGAAGTTAAAGGTCCGAATTTAACATCATCCCAATAATAGGTCTCATCATTTCCCATGGATCCGAAATTGAAGAAAATAGAAACTTTATTATAATTATTGGCAAAATACATAAATCCATTTTCATCCTGACTAATTCCCCAATTTTGTGTGCCTGCTTCATAAATGGAATTCGGATAATTGATAATGTTTGGAGTGCCAATATTTTTAATCTGACCATGTACTTCAGCTGAGGAAATCAAAAATAAGATGTATAACAATATTGAAAAATTCCTGATAATAATTTTTCTAATCATGATAATGAAGTAATACTTGTGATTCTTCGTGTCATCAAATATAATTGATTCAATTGCTATGATGGTTTGTAATCCGGTGATAAACATTCTTCCGGTTATCCCTACATAGGAGCAAATATACTATTTTTACTTAAGGACTTTTATAGAAGAATTTAAAATTTATAATAAAAATAGCCAGGAAGGCATTCGAATATAATTTATTCCATTTTTAATTAAAAATTTCCGTAATTGAATGGGCATTAGTAACTGCTAAAAGGCAGTACCTTAACGGAGGTGGTCAATGACTGCAATAAGTGCTGGTAAAATTTAATTTTATCAAATTAATATCGATGGCCTTATTCGGTTTATTGTTTCAAAATAGGAAAATTTATGTCAAATTGCGTTAAAACCACCCACCGAAGGTATGCGAATTTGATTGTAAGACACCGCCAAAATATTGATATATAAAGGATAACATGAGAATTCTTTATTACTTTATGGATATGGTTTAAATTTTGTTATAATTTTGCCAGGTTTTTGAGCTATTACGTTGATTCATAATTGAACAAGAAACGAAAAGTAATGTTTTGAAGGTTTATTAAAGCAAAAAACAAAAAATAAAAGATTGGTCGATAGCCCATCAAGATACAAGAGAATAGCATAAAAAATCATTTTTTAAAGAGAGAATTAATTTGAATCAGGACTTTAGAAATTATGTCTAAAAAACTATTAATATTTATTTTATTAATTTTTCATTATTTTAGTTATTCGCAGGTAATTCAACTAGATTTGAAGGTTTTGCTGGAAGGCCCTTTTTTTACTAACCTAATGATCCCTGCTTTAAATATTAAAGGATATTTACCCCTTGAGCAGCCCTATAATAATGAACCATGGAAATACCCAGGAAATGAACAAGTAAGCTCCATCCCAGATATAAAAGTAGTGGATTGGGTATTGGTTGACATTTTACAGAGTAATGGGGATACAAGTTCGATTACTTTCAATGTTATTGCCCAGAAAGCAGCGTTTATTTTAATTGATGGCACTGTAACAGATTTAGATGGGTTGAGTAATCTCTCAATACCAAGTGATTATTCTGGGGCCTTTTATGTGCAGGTACATCATCGAAATCATTTACCTGTTACTTCAGCGATGTCGCTCGTTAAAAATGGGGATATCTATTCTTATGATTTCACATCCGGTCCTAATCAGGCCCTGGGAGGGCCTAATTCTCAGAAGCTTCTCTCCTACGGTGTTTGGAGTATGTTTGCTGCTGATGGGAATGCCAGTAATCAAATTGATAATCGTGACAAAAATGGGGTTTGGTTTCCACAAAATGGCCTTTCGGGTTATTATGATGGAGATTTTAACATGGACAGCGATGTGAATACCAATGATATCACAACCCGATGGGCCTTGAATGCCGGGCTGGGAAGAAACCGGAAACTAGGAATTCTCAATGTTTGTAATGGGAATGGAAGATACTTTTGTGATGGCGATAAAGCTGTTTACTTAACAGGAACACATACATGGGATAATATGCAGGATATCGGAACCATAGCGTTCAACTATACCGATTATCTTGACTGGATGGAGGGATTCCATCATAATTTTATAAGGCTATGGGCATTTGAATCCCCTAAGGGCTCTGACTGGGCCTTATCTACCGACCACACTTTTTCTCCAATTCCATATAAAAAGGTAGGGACACAATATGATATCACACAGCTTAACCAGGAATATTTTACCCGTTTGAGCCAACGTATCAAAGAAGCTGATCAAAGAGGGATTTATGTAGGTATCATGTTGTTTGAAGGGTTCAGTGCAGAACATACATCTATTGCATGGAGTAATCATCCTTTTAAAGCCGGGAATAATGTAAATGGAATGAATGCCGATAGGTTTTTAGTGCATACCAATACTGACCTTGCAGTGGTGGAAGCTCAAAAACTTTATGTTCGTGAGGTAATTGATATTGTAAATTATCACAACCTCGAAAATGTGCTTTATGAAATTGGGAACGAAATACCCTATACCATTGAATCCGATCAATGGCAAAATGATATGATCGATTTTATCCATAATTATGAATTTGAGACTTATGGCGTAAACAGGCCGGTAGGGAAGACATTTCAAAATACCGGAGGAAATAATGAAGTATTATTTAATAGCCCAGCGGATTGGATTTCACCAGGTTTAGATGGTGGGTTTGACTGCAGGGAAGGAGATGCGCCTATCGCAACAGGCAACAAAGTAATTATTAGTGATACTGATCATTACTATTACCTTTGGTATTCTAACCTGGAATACCCGGTGGATATGGTTTGGAAAAGTTTTACAGGTGGCATTAATGTAATACATATGGACAACTGGGGAGGAGGCTCCAATATTGCTGGAAGATTGCATGGCCAGCCAGTGGCCGCAATATATGATGTGATCAGGTATAATATGGGTTGGGCAAGAGATTTGGCCGACAGGATGGATTTGATTTCTACCACACCTCAACCTGCTATAAGTTCTACCGGATATTGTTTGGCTTCGGAGACAGAATATGTGGTTTATTTGCCTCAAAATGTTTCCAGTTGCACGGTAGATTTATCAGCTGTAAGCGGACAATTATCGGTTGAATGGTTTGATCCATTATATGGCACCTTTTCTTATGGATCACCAGTAAATGGAGGGGGAACACAAAATTTCAGTTCACCTTACGGTGATTATTCCATCCTATACTTGAAGAAACTAAATTAGATTACTGCAAGTAATCTATTACCCACTAATTCATAAGCAAAAAAGGCTGGGTCAAATTTAATTTGACCCAGCCTTTTTTGCTTTTCAAATCAAAATTTTATTGTTTAGAAAATACATAATCCCTGTCGGATGCAGCAGTATGGCAACTTACACACATTCCGTTAAGCAAGTTGGCTCCCCTAATCGGGTTCCCTTCTCCATCAACAGCAATAGAGCCATCGGCTTGAAGCATAAACCACTCCCAGTCACCCGCTGAGGAATTAAAATCATTTCCACGTTTAACCAGGGCAGTTATTTCCTGGAAAGTGTTGTCGGTGTTCAGGCCTTCTTTCACGATAATGGTTCCTACGGGGTATTCCCCGTTCACCCTGTCCTGTCCGTCTTTAAAATATATTGAACGAACCACCGTGCTGTCGTTTCCAGCATGGGCCGGGCCTAATGCAGGATCGGGCCCCTGGGCCTGGGCTTCGAGTGCCCACGTTCTGAAATTAGTAAACGAATTGTCTGTTGCCACAAATTCATCAGCCGGTTGATCATTGGGATCGTCCGCTTCATCTTTTTTACAGGCTGAAAATACCAATATTCCGGCAAAGGCCATTAAGGCAAATAGTCTTAGTTGTTTAGTCATTTTAGTAGTGTTTGTTAGTGTTATTAAAACACTTTGGTCGGAAATTGGGGCCCAGCCTTACAAAAAATAAAAAATGGATATCTCAGAAATCTGCTTTCTGATCATTTGGTTATGTTGAGCTGTGTCGGAACATATTCGTTTACAGTAAAGTACTATTTTACGAATGCTCAATGTGACCTATACTTCAGGCTTCTGAGATATCCTCTCAAGGGTATTTTTGAGTGATACTACTCGCAGGTAATATCCATTAAGTTCATGTCCCAGCAGCGCCAGTCAAAGTCACCAAAATGAAAGGCATCCCTAACCCGGCCATCCTTATCTGCACGGCTCCATTCAATGTTTACCATATTGTCTTCGGCAATGGCAAAGATGTTATAAAACGCATCAAAATTCTGGCTTTCATCTATACCGTAATAGATGTAGGATCCGTTACTTGCATTTCCGGGAATCACGTTGGTATACTTTATTTCGGCTGTCCCGTCTGAAAGGTTTCGGTTCCATTCTATGTAAATAAATTCATTAGGCTCCTGCGGGTTTTGGTTCAATTCCCAGTAACCATGTGTATTATCCAAAGCAGAAACCCCTGAATACCAAAGGAAATCAGAATACTGGTTGTTTTTTGAAATATACATTTCCCATTTTACACCTTCAGATACCAAAGAAGCATGCAGACTGGCCAGGTGCGCCACCCCACCGGCAAAAAAGTTATACGACCATACCCAGCTATCGGTATCGGGGTCGTAAATCCCCTGGTGATTGAAGGATTCGTAAAATGCCGCAACAGGTACTACCAGGGTAATTGTTAATACGGTGTTCCAAACGGCAACATTGGTAGCGGTCCATCCCCAGTTCTGATAGGTAAGGCTGCTTTTAAAGGCTGTAGTATCAATGTCAGAAAAATCATTAAAGTTAATGGCAAAGGAGTTTTCGGGTGGCAGGTCCGGCGCTGTTTTGTTAAGTACCGGGTCCTCTTCTTTTGTACAACTGCTTACTATAAGGAAAAGCATAGCCAGGAAGAGGAATGTCAGTTGATGAAGTTTAGTGTTTGTTTTCATGATGTTGCGATTTTATTCAAATTTACAATTTTAATTGATTTTAAACTAATTTCCATCAATACACATTAACTTATAATTACCCCTATTCTGTTTTTATTTTATTATTAAGCCTTATACTATTTTTGATTTTTGTTGTTTCGGGAGCTTATCAATATCAGTTTACAGGTAGGCCTTCCCCTATTTATGGAACCTATATCCCTCTCCTGCCAGGAGAGGGCCGGGGTGAGGTGTTAAAAAGAAAATGTCCCGGACAAAACCAGGACAAAATCCAATTTAGGTTAGCAATTTTTATTTGATTATCAAAAATATGAAAAAAATCTATTAGACCTATTTAATTACTGTCATTTTTTTACTATCACATAATTTACCATTTATTTGCAAGGTGTAAAAATAAATGCCAGCTGACAATCCATCTGCAGAAAAGTCAATGTTATTTGTTCCCTCAGGCTCATTATATCTTGAAGTTGAATTAATAAGTTTTCCCGTATAATTGTATACCTTGATAATCACATTTGAAACCTCATCAAGTTTGTACCAGATTTGGGTTTTTTTGCTGAATGGATTAGGAAGATTTTGAAGTAGTTCTCCAGGATTCAAAGAAGTAAAACTTTGGTAAATAGGTTTGCAAACCCCTTTGCCTGGTAGCAAGGAAAGCAGGTAATCACGTTTTACATCAAATTGTCCTTTTGATTTAGGTTTGTGTTCTGTCATAATACCGGCATATGATGATTTATTGCCACTTTTCTCCATTAGGAAATAAGTATAGCCTAAATCAATAATTGCAAAAATACTGTCTTCAAATGATGCTGGATTTTGGATAACACTTTCGAACCATGAGATAGCTGAAGGCCAATTTTCTAATTGTATTTAACAAAAATTGGCAAGAAAACCAGCAACTTTTGATAGATCAAGATTATTAGCAATATTTGGTTCTGAGTTATAATATATTTTTAAATCTTCAAAATCATTTGTTACGAAAGCCTCAAGTGCATAAAGCTCTTTTAATGCAGACTGGGCGAACTTTGTGGTTGGATAGAATAAAACCAATTGTTTAAAATCTATTTTTGCACCAGTGTAATCTTCTAAACTAATTTTATTCCGAGCTTCGAAATAAAGTGTCTCTGATTCAGAACTTTCACCAGTTCCACTACCAATTGCGCAATCCCACATAGGTTCCCATATGTAATCCCCAACAGGGTACAAATCTTTTTCAGGATTAAAATTGTTTCCCCAACAATTATTACTAAAGACCAATTGTGTTTCAGACCCAGTATATTTTATAAGTTGATCACCTGGCTCATTATCATCATCCTGTATTAGGTTCCACTGTAAATATTGTGGAAAACTTGCTTCTGAAGCAAGCAACTCAAATAGTTCATTGTTTCTAATTGACTGTGTTACAATAGTATTATTTCCCTCAATATGTATATTGCTTCGATCAAAACATTTAATACCCATCCTATTGTTCTCAATTTCATTATGTAATAAGTCAGCAGAAGACCTATAGATATTTATCCCAGCAGCTGAGTTTTCTGCAATTGTATTTGAACTAATCAAATGGTCCTTTTTTCCATATCCGCAATTGTACAAACCTACCCCATCAATAAATCCACTAATTAAGCAGTTTTCAATCCTGAAATTCGGATAATTTTCAATTTCTATAGCTGAGGATACTGATGAATTAGTAAAATTGCAATTGTCTGTTATATTAATATAACGGCCATTATAGTCGGCGTTAAATAAATGAATACAGGAGGAATTGAAATTACTATTGCTGATTATATAATTTCCAAAACCGCCTGAAATCTTACGATTGTTTAGTATTGAGTTTGTAAGGGAAAATTCATTTAATGTTACAAGCAGGTTTGTATTTTCAAATAATGCAGATTCAAGTTCAATATCCATAAATGGATTATTCAATTCTACAGATAGTCCATCTTCTTCCTCTGCAATAAAACTTACACTTCCCTCCAAAGCAATATTTCCTGTAACAGTCAACATGTTCAAACTACTTGTTGAATTAACTGAAGTATTATTTTGTAATATCAAATTGGCTTGTTGTCCTACATAAATTTCGTTATCTGGGATAACCATGTACAATTCCGTATTTTCTTCTAATGTCAATGTTACATTTGGGGCTAATTTAAGATTTCCTCCCAGCATATAACTCCGGCCTGGTATACTTTGACTGGACTCAATTGTTCCTGATATACCTGACGGCGATAATAATTCTTCCTCAAAGGGCAAATCGTAGTCATTCCTTGGGAAATCTGTATGTTCATTGTCCCAGGGATTGTAATACATGAATGGACTCCAGGTGTTAAAATCGTTCATGTATACAAAAGCTTCTGTCATTTGAATTACATTGTCATCATTAAAATCCGGGAAATAATCCGCAGGATGGTCATAAAGTGAAGGTATTTGGGTAAAGGGAAATTCCCCTATTGGATAGGAAGTTTCCCAGGGTTCGATTAAAGGGTCATCAATAACATCAGGATACCACCCTCTTAAAGCAGAATACAGGTAAAAATCAAATTCACCAAAAATTGGGATTGGTATATTTTGTACCAAACCCACGACATGTAATTCATATCTTGCTGTTTCATCATAATCAGATGCTGAAGCAATATACCGATTTTTACATTTAACATCGTAGTTCTCAAAATCTTTTAAATCATCAATAAACCCACCAGAAAAACATTGTTGCATGGTAACAATTAGTTGTGAGCATTTTACATCCTTTAAGTATCGTGCGAGGGTAGAATCAAACAATAACTGGTTGTTTAGCAGGTATAAAAAGGATCCTTTAATTGCCAGGTGATAGGAATCACCGTGCCCATCTAAATGAACCAACAATTGATCGTCAGGGCCAAGTTCAGGTATGGCCGGGTCGTTGTTCCACTTGCCTGACAAATTATAAAAAGTAGTATCAAACCGTTCAAGGTTTGAGGCATAATCGATATCATCAGAAGGTATTACAGGGCCATCTAAATCATCGCTGTTCCATGTCCCCCCGGTCCCATCATGAAAATGTACAAAAATATTTTCTTTCTTATAGCCATATATATCAATCAGGGTGTTGTAGATCATTGAAGTGTTGTACCAAAAGGTTGGCTGTTGGGTGGTGCCAACCAGTACAGCATAAAGATGATCGTTAGGTTCGGCCAGTGTTAGCTGTTCACCTGTGTATTCAGGTAGTTGAACAGTTAGGGGGTAGCTTATTGATTTAACCAGTTCGTAGGCAGAATACAAATCCACAGGTAGCATGGAATGTTCAATCAGGCTATAATTACCGTTTAATGTATTTACAAAAATAAACCGTGCCTGGTGTGCCCAAAACGCGGAAGGATCATCATCGCTAAAAAATACCCAATTACCAGGATAAGGGCATGCAACAGAATCGCCGGTATCAAGAAAAATGTTCTGGGGTGAAGTTTTGGGTTCGTAGGCACAATAGACATTAATATTGCCGGTATCTGCTGATAATATGGTATTCAATACCAGGTCGATGGCTTGCTGCCTGGTAAACTGCGAAAAGGCACTGGCCGCCATAAATAAGGCCAATCCCATTAATACAGATTTTTTTTACTTTGAAAAGTTTTTCATGTTTTGTGAATTTTAGGTTAATACTTTATTAGTTTAAAACATTGCAAAACATCTCCGTTTACCTTAAGAGTGAGCAGATAAGGGCCGGGTTTGCAGGGTTTGCCTCCGTTATCAGACCCGTCCCATTTTATGGACTGTTTCCCTTTTTCATTTTGGTTTATGTAATAGGTTTTTACCAATTCACCAACAAAACTGTAAACAGAAAGCTCCGCAAATGATTTTACTTCTAAAATAAATTCAATGTTAATTTCAGTTGTAAACGGATTTGGGTAGCATTTCAATTGTTTTTTTAATCCAGCATTGCCGCTTTCGATATTAGTTATCGGGTCGGGGCCAAAATTGCCAAAACCATCATTGAATAGGATTTCGAGATTGGGAATTGTTTCATAGGAATATTTTAAAACGATAATGTCTTTGAAACCATTATTATCAATATTTGAAATGAAATAGTTATTTCCAATGGTATAATTGGGATTTGAGATAGAGATGCTTAGCATATCGCCAAGCGAAAGGTTTCCATTGTTATATAAAATGTGGGCCAAACCGGTTTTAGCAAGAAATACATCAGGTAGGGAGTCATTATCCATGTCTTTTAACATTAACGTGCCCAATATTTCGTTTAGGGAATTTTGTGTATGTGTTTGAAAATTACTGTAGCCCAGGTTTTCATAGATCATTACCGTAGAGACAAATGCCCCCCAAATAGTTACAACATCGAGGTCATTATCATTATCCATATCAGCCAACGCAATATCATGCTCCGTTCCCGATAGAAGAAAACTCTGAAAACCATCCTCAAAGCTGTAATAAATTTCGGTTTGGTTCCCAGCAATAGCAATATCATCCCGGCCATTCCCATCTATGTCGCCACAAACAATGTCCAATGGCGGGTAATCCAGGTTAAAGTATTCCGGATCGGAGAAGTTACCTGTTCCATCGTTGTAAAGTACTCCGTAAAACCAGCCCCCATTTGAAGCAACAACTATATCATATAAACTATCACCATCTATATCTCCAGATTCTATATAAGCTACACCTTCATTTGTATTTAAAGAAAAAAAGGAAATATTTGAGGTGTTAAGGTTATTTATTACAGCAATAAGCTCATTTTCAGGCTCTAATTCAACATATTTGCCAATAATTTCGGGGATTGGATTTTGATTAAAATTCTTTATTTTGACATCAGTTTGTCCCCCAAATAAATTTACTGAATCGTAATAAACCATCATTCCATTTCCTTCATTTAATAAAATAGAGACCCCACTCCATTGCGTTTGGGAGTTGTAATTGTGTCCCACAATAATATCCATGTCCCCATCAAGATCCAAGTCATTTGCACACACGGAGTATGCCTCTATAGGAAGGATGTATTCGCTTTTGGTGTCTCCATGTATAAATGCAACTAATAATAAAAATGGAATTAGGAAAATTGACCTGGATAAAGTATGGCAGATGGATTCGGGGGTATCCATAATAATTTTTTGGTTAAGCTTATTATTGAATAATTAGCATGATCTCATTAACAATACTTTCAAAGATAATATTTTTTTAATTCAAATTTATTAAATAATGCCGGAAAGTTATGAGTTTGAGAGACCCTCTTTTGGCTGAGTTTTCCAGGTTTGGATTATAGGTTAAATTAGAAGACGTTCAGGTAAAATAGGTTTATTCTTCTCCGTCTGTATTTCCAGTGCTGCCATTAAACGACTTGATCCTGATTTTCCGTTTTTTCTCTATGATATGGAAAGTAATATACATGTTTTCTACGTCCTTTGACAGATCAAGCACATAGTTGTTTTTTACGATGTAGTACCGGCCATTCAGCACTGTTTCGTCGAGGGTAACGGTATATTCACCAAATGGAAGGTAAAATTCAAAAGCCCCGTCAGCCCCGGTCAGTGTATGGAAACTATGCCCGTTTACTGCACTGATCTTAATGCCTGATTTATCCAGCATTTTATCCTCAGTGAGGTTGGTATTCTCCTGTTCTATAAATACATTCCCCATAATTTTTACCCCTTTTACAAAAGGAATATATACCTGTTCGTCTTTAAAAATAGTCAGTGTATCGTCAATGAGGGGGAACCAACCTTTAAGGTCTTCCAAAGGAAATGCACTGAAAGAGAAATGGCCCGGATCTGCATTTTCGAACGAGGCACTCCCATCCGAACGGGTGATCACGTTCCAGCTTCCAACCTTAATCACAACGTTTTCTATTCCCGGTTCATTGTCGTCCTGTATTTTGTTTCCGTTAAGGTCGTAAAAGGCTGCAAAGGTCACATTGTTAAAATCGGTAAAGGTGGTAGGAATGGGTATCCCAAAGTCTTTCTTTACCCCAAAGGCGATCAGGAAATTGTCATTGGTATAGCGCTTAAACTCATAATCAGCTTCGGTAACATAAGCCGGCACTTCATACGTGTTTACCCTTAACCTGGAAGAATAAAACGTAAAAGTGGGGTTAAGGCTAAAACGCCATCCGCTATTGGTAAAGTAAAATATTTCAGGGCTTACGTTTACTGAATGATGGTTATACACATTGGTGTACATATAACTTGCCCGCGATTGTAAGGCCACATGACGGTTCTTAAACAGATGCATATGTATGAATGAAAACCTGATGGTTTGTGGAATTACATTGGTTTGCCTTTTCAGTTGCACCATAGCCGGCGACATGGGGCCATAATTGTAATAACCGGTAAAACTCAGGCTGTGGTATTTGATCATGGAGCTCAGCTTGTAGGTAAAGTGCTCTTTTTTACCTGCTTCATCCATTATCCTGGCAAAACCTATGGTATTGATCATAGAGGCCTGCAGGTTTTTGGTAATGTCGTATTTGTTGTATGAAAAGTTTAAACCACGGGTATGGAAGTTATAGCCAAAATGGTTTCGGATATCATAGAATAATCCCGGCTTAACTGATTTGAGGTATTTTTCAGAATAAAAGTTCACCGAATTGAAGAGGTAAAAATTACGCTCATATCCGGGGATATAATTAAAATAGGATTTATCGTAGTTGTACTGGTTGTAGTTGTTGTTTATGGATATCTCAAGATTTTCAGAAGCTGCAATGCGCGAACGGTGGTTCAGGTAATAACGTTCATAGCCATATGCCCCAAATCCCTGTGATGTATAGGTCCCGCGTAAATTAAACCGCCATTTGTTCTCAACAAACGAGCTGGTATATCCCGCACCTGCCATGTATCCCTGACGGGTAAATTCGTCATTGGGGTTCAGGTAGTTCTTGCGGTTGCTCAGCGCGAGGATAAAATTCAGGTTATGTTTTTTTGCCAGTTTTACTTTAGGGGAAACGGAAATAACGTCTGTGATCAATTTCGCATATTTATGATGACTGTGTGAATACTGGGTGAGGTTTGAAAAATTGTCTCCGTCGTAGCGGTGATGGAACCCAAACGACTCCAGTTTATCATCTTTGAAAAAATAGGGCGACCTTACATAATACGCCCCACCCCAATGGTTGGGTAAAAATTCAATTTCCCCTTTTACCCCTTTTCCACTGCTTTGTACACCCACTGCACCACCGTTAACGTAACCTGCCTGTATGCTTTTTGTTTTATCAAAATAGCCGACGTACCAGGGAATATTGCGGGCGTAGTTTTGGCCATAAAATTTATCCATGGATGAAAAATACAGGCTGGTGTTATAGAGTAACTGGCCTCCGTTGTTCAATAACTTTTGCCCCCGCAGGTGTAAGCTGCTAAATACAATATCCTCCAGGATGTTTGATACCCTAAGGTATGCTGAAAGAGGCAATACATCACTTCCGTATGGATTTATTTTTTTGTCGTTGGATAATTTAATAAAGTCAAGTTTGGAGCTGCGGCTTTTGTTCGAATACTTTTCTCTCCGGGGTTCTTCCGAATGGAAAAATACACTGAATTTCTTTTCATCGTTGATCGACCCGGGATTGTAATTTTCAATGTCAATGGATTTAAAGTTCCGTTCGGTTTCGGTATATTTCACTTTATAACTGATGGTGGTGTCGGTGTAGGCATCCAAACTAAAATCACTTTTAAAGTCAACGATCGGTTTTTCGGTGGAATCCATCAAAATGATGTTGCTGCTAGCCAGGGCAGACATCATAACCAGCTCTTGTTTTTCGTTCCCGGTATTGGCCAGGTTGATATTAAAGTTGGCGGTATTCTCATTGTTTTTTAAATAGATCCTTGAGGAGGGGTTAGCCGTCATTTCCCATTCACTGATCTTTTCGGTTGAGGCAAAGAAATATTCGCCTGCTACCTGCCTGCGCTGCTCATCCTCGATGTAGGCATTGATAAAATACTTGGTGTCGCCTTTCATCATCGCCGATGGGATGATCCTTACAGGAACATAGATTGTATCCGCCGGCCCGATTGTGTATTTTTTATCAGAATTAAAAAGTGTTTTCCACATCGGGGGATGATTCAGCGTAATATAAATGCTGATCGGCTCCTCACTTGTGTTTACCATTGTCAAGACATTGGAGATGATCTGGCCTTTGACCAGTTCCACTTCTTTATTGGCAAATTTAAGAGTGAGTGCCTGGGCAATACTGAGCCTGCTGACAACCCTGTTTTCCTGCGATTTTACGGATACAGCAACCAGCAGTAGCACAGTGAGTATTACCAGGTACTTTTTAAAATCATATGTATGTTGGATTGTCATTAATTCTCTTTAATTCTCTTTTTCTTCTCTTGTTGTGTTCTTCTTTTTCTTCTTTTTCTTTTCTCTTTTTAAGGTACTTCCGTCAAACTAAATTTAACCTGTAGTTCATACATTCCCGGGCTGGAAGTAAATCCCGGGATGATCCTGAAATCGATCTGAAAATGGAATTCGTCATAATTCACCAGGTAACTGCCCGGCCCGTTTACGTTGGTGGTGCACGATCCTGCATCAATCCGAACGCCTGTATTTTCTATTATTTCAATTATGTCCCCGTTAAGGTTAAAATTCTGGTATACGCCATCTACCGGGGAAGTGGCACAGGTATTTGTAATCCTTGCATCAAGTATTTCAATTTTTGGGGCTCCGGCGCTTCCTGAACCATAGGTTGCCATTGTTTCCCATTCGTCAGCAGCTGTGCCGCCCGAAGGGTTGTTCTCAACGGTCATGGTAAGCATCCACTTGCAATTCGGATTGGCCGGTAGCTGATCATCCACTTTAATATTGATGTTGGCAATCCCATGATAGGTCATGCCGGCAATGTATTTACTGAATGAATCAAAAACAAAGTCAGCACGATCTGCATCTGAGATGATCTCTACATCAGCGCAAACAATCTGGGCGGAGGTAATTTTCATTACCATCAGCAGGATTGCTGTCAGAAGGATGCTGTATGTTTTTGTTTTATTCATTTGTTTGTTTTAAAAATAACCAGGGAAAATCCCGGATTAAAACCCGGGAGTCCCCTGGAAATACATTTTATTGGTCTTCAACTAATACATATTGTACATACATAGTATATACACCTGGTTCTGCATAACTTGCAGCACCATTAACAGTTACTAAGTCTTCTGCAGTTGCAGCGTCAGCGACATAAGCATTAGGGAAGATAGCAGGTAACCCTGCTAATAACCTGTAATCCATTACATAGTAATAATTACT
>JAIOZL010000054.1 GCA_021740645.1 Bacteroidales bacterium | reverse complement strand
GGCAAATACAGTTTTTAGTGGGAATAACAAAACCCACATCAATTATAATATCTATTTACCATCAGATATGACTTTGAAGCTGGAGAATAAATTTGGCAATATCTATTGTAACGATTATAAGGGCAAATTTACGGTTTCATTGTCCAATGGAGATTTTAAAGCGAATGACTTGAGCGGGGAACTGAACATGGACCTGAATTTTAGCACTGCAACCATACATTCCATTCAAAAAGCAGAACTAAATGCAAGCTACCTCGAACTCTCGCTTGATAATGCCAGGGAGCTTAACATGGTGAGCAAATCAAGTACGTTGAACATTGATAAGATTAATGTATTAAATGTGAATTCACGGAGAGATAAATTCTATATCAATAACCTTAGTTCAATAATAGGGGAGACCTCATTTTCATACTTTACGATTAAAGGAATTCAGAAAAATGTCAAGCTAAAGTCGGATTACGGCGAAGTAAAATTAAAAGGCCTTGATCCGGGGTTTTTATTGATCGATCTTGAATCGCGTTATACAGATATTATACTTCAAATCCCTGACGGATTAAATTGCGAAGTGGATATGGATATGACAGAATCAACCTATATTTCTTATCCTGACCATTATAATGGCCTCGTTACAAAACCTGTTGAAAAGAAAGATGAGAAGGGAAGTGTAAAAGGATACATTGGTATGAAAGATAAGGCAAACTCCAAAGTCAGGGTTTCCATTACGTCTGGAAAAGTAGTATTTCAGGATGCAATTCAACTTTTTTAATTTTTTTTATTTCAATTTGCGACCCATGCAATTTAATTTTGTCAATATTGGCATCAACGTAATTTAAAAAGATGAAATCAATTATATTATTAATATTTATCACTACCGGGGTCAGCCTGCAAGCTCAGTATAAAGTTAATTCCATTGGATTACGCGGAGGGGGATTAGCAGGTGTGAGCTATAAATTTCTTGATGATGATCATTCAGCTTTTGAACTTATTTTAGGATCACAAAAAGATGGTGCCAGGTTAACAGGCCTTCTCGAAAAGTATAAGCCAGTAGCCACCGACAGGATTCAGGGACTGTTTGTATATACAGGATTTGGAGCACATTCAGGGTATACCCGTTATAAATATCATGAAGAGAAAATGGTGGATGGAATCAGATACTATTCCAATTACAAAAAAACATCACCGATTATTGGTGTCGATTTTATTATAGGAATGGAATATCATTTCGAATCCATACCCTTTCATTTTTCAGTGGATTATAAACCCCATATTGATCTTTTTGGGGAACATTTTTTTCGTCCCGATTTGTGGGACTTCGGATTTACAATTAAATATGCATTTAACTCATAAAACATTTAAACGATGAAAAAGACTGCGATTTTATTCATGCTGTTTTTCTTTACAATTGGATTATTTGCCCAGGAGGAAAACAAAAATAACCAGGAGTACCGTACCCTCTTTGGAAGTGAAAATATTTCCCATGGCGGATGGGGGGGCTTATCTGTAAATTATACCCAGATTGGTGGTGCCGACGCCATTTTAGTTGGTGCCAAAGGAGGATGGTTGATCAACCATGGAGTGACCATAGGTATAGGCGGTTATGGGATATCAAATAATTTGTATTACGATAAAAAAATCGATGACAAATATGATGAATATCAAATGGCCGGTGGATATGGAGGTTTACTTATCGAGCCAATAATTGGTGCTAAATGGCCGGTGCACGTTTCAATTCCAATCTTGATTGGAGCTGGTGGGGTGGCTTATATTAATAATTACTGGAGTTCGTACGACAACGATTTCAACTCGACATATACAGAGGATGCTGATGCATTTTTTGTCCTTGAACCGGGAATTGAAGTAGAGCTCAATATGATAAAATTTATGCGCCTTTCCATCGGGGGTTATTATCGGATTACTTCTGATCTTAACCTTGCAGATACCAAACCTAACGTATTGGATGGTTTTTCCGTAGGGATGAACCTGAAATTTGGAAAGTTTTAATTTTACAATCAGGCAAATTTAGAAGGCCGGAAATTTTTTTCCGGCTTTTTATTTTTCAAATGAGGGATTTTATAACTTTGCAAAGATTGGGAACAGAAACTCATTCCGATGGCTATCGGGAGTTAGAGCAAAAGTTCATTAATATAAAATTGAATAAGCGGCAGTAGCTCAGTTGGTAGAGCATCAGCTTCCCAAGCTGAGGGTCGTGGGTTCGAATCCCATTTGCCGCTCTTCATAAAGGTCAGTTAGTTAACTGGCCTTTTTTTATATACAGGAATAATACCTGAATAAAATTCCAAGTAGCATAATTATTTGAATGAAGTTAAAACCTCGGAATTTTCTGTAGATAATAATATTGTTTAATCTAACTCAGTTTTGAGCCAGTAAGTTCACAGATGAACATGTAGCTTTTTGAGGAATTCGGAGAATATTGTTATTATTTGTTAGACCCATGCCTATGTATTAATAATTTAAATTAATTTTATGTGACTATTAAAGTTATTTTTAGTCTGAAGAAAAAATATATACAGGAGAAAACAATCGATGGCTAAATCAAATAAATTCGGGGCTTTTGGTGGAGTATTTACGCCTTCCATTCTTACCATTTTAGGGGTGATCATGTATATGCGCCTTCCAATGATTGTTGGACAAGCGGGACTATTTGCCACGATCGGGATCATTGTTGTAGCGCATATAATTTCAATTACTACCGGACTTAGTGTCTCGTCTATTGCAACGGATAAAAAAGTAAAAGCCGGGGGGACGTATTACATCATTTCGCGGAGCCTCGGATTACCCATTGGCGGGACCCTGGGTTTAGCCTTGTTTGTAGGATTATCTTTTAGCGTTAGCCTCTATTTAATTGGATTCTCAGAAAGTTTCCTGGGTTTTTGGGGATATGACATCACGATCAATAATATAAGGATAGCAGGAAGTATCATATTGTTTGCCGTTACCGTGATTACATTTATTAGCACATCATTAGCTGTTAAAACACAATATATTATTATGACAGCTATTTTTCTTTCTTTAATATCTATCTTTTTTGGCAATCATGATTTTACCCCTACTGCACCAAACTTGTTCGGCTCGGAATCAACTGTTCCTTTAATGGTTTTGTTTGGCATTTTTTTCCCTGCAGTTACTGGCTTCGAAGCAGGCGTGAGTATGTCGGGCGATTTAAAAGATCCCAAAAGGTCAATACCTAAAGGAACAATTGCTGCAATAGCCATTGGTTTGGTGGTTTACATTATTCTTGTTTTTTTCTTGTCGTACAGTGTGAGTAGTGATTTACTTGCCAACGACCCTAATGCATTGCTAAAAATTGCCTGGATACCTGAGCTGGTTGTGGCCGGAATTTGGGGTGCAACGCTTTCTTCAGCTCTGGGGAGCATATTAGCAGCACCACGTATTTTACAGGCAACGGCGGTGGATCGGATTACCCCTAAACTTTTTGCCCGTGGTACAAAGGCGACTAATGAGCCAAGAAATGCCATTTTAATCACTTTTTTTATTGCAGAATGTGGCATTTTAATAGGTGAATTGGATGTGATTGCCCGAATCGTTTCTGTCTTTTTTATTACTACATATGGCTTCCTTAATCTTAGCAGTGCCTTTGAGGCGAAAACCAGCGCCGATTTCAGGCCCGACTTCAAAGTCCCATATTGGGTAGGAATAATAGGTGCAGCAGCATGTACCCTAGTAATGATCCAGCTTGATTTTCTGGCCATGATGGGGGCTATTGTTATTCTTGGATTGCTCTATCTGTTTATTAAGAGAAAACAACTGACCCTTGAATCAGGTGATGCATGGAGTAGCGTTTGGGCATCCCTTGTTAAGACAGCCCTTCAACGGCTTAATATTTCCAGTATCCATACACGTAACTGGAGGCCCAATATTATTATGTTTAGTGGGGATGCCGCAGCCAGGCCACACCTTACCAAGAGTGGAATAGACCTGGCAGGTAAGCTTGGAATGATTAGCGGCTTTGAGCTGGAACCGTCGAAAGACCAGATACTGATTAAAAATAAAAGAACGTTATTGCCATCAACTGACTCCTCGCAACTTACTATTCATACCCATCAATGCCGGGATGTGTTATCAGGTATCGATGAAATTGTAAGAACTTATGGCTTTACGGGGGTGGAACCGAATACTATTCTGATGGGATGGAGCAGGAAAGAAGCCAATAGAGAATCATGGATCAACCTTTTGCGTAATTTCCAGAGAAATAATTTTAACTCCATCTTTTTGAATTACGACCCGGTTAAGAAATTCGGAAAACAAAGAACCATTGATGTATGGTGGAGTGGTTGGGGAACCAACCTGGTTTTCTCCATTTATCTCATGAGGCATTTAACCTCTGTGGGCGAATGGAAAGATTCAAGCATCCGCTTGCTGGTTATTCATAAGGACCCCAAACTGGTAGAAAAAATACATAAAACAATTGCCCGAGTGCTGGATCAATACCGTATTAATTTGGCTGTGAAAGTAATCGACAACAGCATTGATAATTATCACAGAGACGATATTATCAGCCGTGAAAGTGCAAATACTGATTTAACGGTAATTGGATTTCCATGGAAACAGAATCAGAAATTGGAGGTAACCTATGAACAGACTAATCATTTGTCAGGCCTTATTGGAACTTCCTTATTTATTAATGCTTGCTCTACTTTTGAGGAGGTAGATCTTGGATTAGAAAAAAGAATTCCGGGACAAAAAGAGCTATCAGAAAAAAAAGAGGTGCTTGATGTTCCTGATCTGCGTATTTCAAAATATGAGGTAATTAATGAGAACCTGAGTAAAATAGATACAAACGGACAAAAAGTACTTGAATCATTTTTTGATAAGACGTTTCTACCTTACTTTTTAGAAAACAATCAATTTCTGTCAGAAGTAAACGGGATTATTCAGGCTTCGCTTAGCGGTTTTTCAAAGATTCAATCTCAGCCCGATTTTCATAAAAAGCAAAAGTCCCTGAAAGCTGGGAGAAGTGATTTCTATTTTCATACGAACAAGGCACTGGAAAAATTCATTGAAAAAGTCCTTCCTTCACAGCGTGAATCACTTGAAGCTGGAATTTTCTGGTATATACAGAAGCTTGAAAATGAGTTGTCGGTGTTTCCTCAGTATTTATTAATCGATCATGACCGCGAAGATTTTAAAATTAAAAAGAAGGACCCCTTCGGGTTGAAGCTTACAAAATTTAAGAAAAGGGCCCTGCATCTTAACGCTAAAAAAACAATCCCTGTTTATGTTAAATTCAGGGATGTGGCCAGTTACTACCTCCGGGATAATCGTTTTCAGTTTATGCTCGGCTTATTAAAAAAGTTTGAAAAGGATTGCCTTTCTACTATGTCGAAACTCAGGCCACTCATTACCGAAATGGATGGATTAATCAGTAAAGTTGAAAGACAAGTGCAAGAGAAAGGATTCCAGGAAGAACCATTTAAAAAAGAAAGAGATAATATTATAGAAACATCGCAGGGGATAATCAAGGAGTTTGAATTGCTTCAGGAAATATATAGAAGCAGGCTTTTTGTTGAATTTAGAAAAAACCTAATAGCCCTGAGTGTTAATCTGGAAAAAGCAAATATAAACCGGTACATTTCAATTAAACGGAGAAGCCGGAAATATTATCGCTTGTTGAAAATAAACAACGGCAATTTTCCGGAAGAGTTTTATGCTGGAAACTTGTACTATTTTAATAAAATTCTTCTTGATGTAATGTTGAAATCACACAAACACAGGATAGAAGATAAGCTGGAAAAACTTACCATAAACATTTCGAGGAGCATTGAATCGGGCTTAATGAAAAACCTGGAGTTGATCAATAAAGAAGCGCAAAAAATAGTCAATGATCCGAAAAGAATTGCCGGATTCAAATTAGATTTTAACGATATTGAAGAAAGCACAAATTTGACCAGGGGGTTCGAAAATTTACGTGAAGAGATCGTGGACCTTGGCAATAATCTCCCTGAAAACCTCTTGATTTCATCCGGTAATAATCTGGATGAGCAAACAAAAAAAGAGACACAATCTGAGGTTATTGATATTCCATTGAGAAAAATTGCTTTGCATTTTATCGAGACAAGATTTTTAAATTCTACGTATGAATTGCTTGAAAAAAATTCAGTTAAAATTAAAAAAACAATCTTTCTGATTAAAGATCAATTGAGTTTTGCCCGTTTTAGCCTGGAAAACATAAATGAATCAGTGCCCGACAAAAAGTTGGCTATTGAGGATATCATTCAACAATCACTGGCTAAGATTAACAAGGATGCGGCAACAATTAAGCTGATAAAAGACGATTTACGGCCGTCGATTCAGGCCTATCTCGAAGAGGCTTTTGAGCCGCTTTTTTCATACAAAATACCAGGAAGTGCGGTTGAGTTTTCAAGTTTTGTTAGGGAATATCAAAGTCGCAAGGTTAGAAATCGGGTTGAAGCAAAGGGATTACAAATTAAGGACTTTATCCGGAAAAAGTCAGCGCGATTACTGTATTCAAAAAGTGAAGGGATTTTACTTGCCCGGCAATTAATGGAGAATAGTACCTTAAAGTCTGTTACTGAAAACCTATTGGATTTTGTGGAGAAGGTCTCTCCCAAACAGAATGTGATGGAAACATTGCCTCACTACTATAAAAATTTATTCAGCGGAAGATCAAGTATCAGCGATGATTTTTGGATAGGCAGGAGCTTCGGGGAGGCATTGTTTAGCAAAGCTGTAAAACGATTTCAATCAGGATTTAAGGGCGGTGTGCTGGTACTTGGCGAGAGAAATAGCGGGAAAACGGCTTTTTGCAGGCATATTGCAAAACAGCATTTTGCAGATGATAAAATATATCAATTATTCAGGAGCCAGGAAGATTCTGTAACAGTGGAAGATTTTACTGTGGAGGTTAGAAAAATTACCGGACTGAATGGTAATCTTTATGAAATCTTCGAAACACTTCCCTCCGGGAGTATTTTTATTATTCATGACCTTGAACTATGGTGGGAGCGGTCACAAGAAGGCTACCAGGTAATAAATAAAGTGGCTAAATTAATTAATGAATTCGCTCATAAATGTTTGTTTGTTATCAACATGAATCCTTTTGCCTATAAGGTTATCAACAGCGTCACAAAAATTGAGGATAATTTTATAAGTATCATCTCCAGCATGCCTTTTGATTCAGAAGAAATAAAAGAAATGATTATTCGCCGGCATCATTCAAGCGGATTAAAGTTCAGGTTGCAGAATACAGATGAAGAGAGTATTTCTGAATTTAAACTTGCCGGATTGTTCAATAAATATTTTGACTCAACCAATGGAAACCCTGGTGTAGCGCTGAACCGCTGGCTTACTAATATTGAGAAATTTTCCGGTGAAACCATTTATATTTCTTATCCAAAAAGTGCAAAATCCGAAATTCTTGAAAATCTTGACGACGATTGGCAGGTTATTCTCATTCAGTTAATTCTTCATAAACGGATGACCATACAGAGATTAACTAAAATACTTGACCTGGATTTCTTAGAAGTTGAAGAAATGATGGATTCCATACGGAGGACAGGATTAATAACCGAGAAATCGAATGGAGTGTATATGATCAATGCTTATGCTGAGCCTTATTTAACCTATGTATTTAAGCAGAAAGGATTACTATGAAAATAATAATTGTATTACTCATTGGAATCGCTGTTTTTCTTTTACTGAAGGCTCTTAATGCCACAAATAATTATTTTGCTAAACAATTTGCAAAATGGACCCAAAAGATAAACCTGGCACCCGCAGTGGAATTCATTGTCTGGCTTATCTTTATTTTCTGGAGTATTGATTTTCTTTTTAAAAACAAATTATACTACCAATACCTGGTGATAAGTATAGTTATAATTGTAGTCATTTTCCTTGCCTGGTTTGTGGTCAAAGATTTTATTGCCGGGATAGTGTTTAAAGTACAAAACGATCTTCAGTTCAATAGCCATATCCAATTAGGGAAAATCACGGGAACTATTAAATCCCAGCATCTCACCCATTTGAAAGTAGAGACTTCGCTGGGGCAGGTTGTAAAAATTCCATATTCGAGGCTAAATCAGGAAGTGATTTCAGAAATATTGGATTCTTCTATGGTTGAAGAATTCAAGTTTCAGGTACAAAGCGGGAAAGGAAAAAGTAAGCAGGAAATTGAGGATATGATTGAATTCCTTGTGATCAACTCCCCCTGGAGTAGCTCGAATAGCTCTCCTATTATCAAACTAATATCCGAAAAAGAAGATAAATTTACATTTGAAGTACAGGTTAATACGCTTAATCACAAACATATGAGGCAACTCGAAAAGTCAATCACTGCCCAACTATTAGCGGATTGATAATCCCTAAACTGGCGGGAGTCTAAAGCTGTTGCATTAAAGGTGCGACTCGTGCCAAATCTATGGGGCTCATCATACAAAAGCTAACCATTTGGATTGATTAAGACTATCCAGCCATAAGTCCCCACACACATGGCCGGGCTTCTAACCCGCTCCAGTTAGTAATTGGAATAATTATGAAAATTTTCAGTCTTTAGGAAAAAGAAACTTTTGTACTTTCGGCGGCTTAAAATAAAATACTATGGACAACCCGATATTACAAACCATTTTGGATTTTTTACATCTGATGGCAACAATTGCATGGATAGGAGGAATGTTTTTTAATTTTCTTGTGGTCCTGCCAACTATACAAAAAGTTCTTGACCCTGCAACTGCAGGAAAGTTTTTAGGAGTACTTTTTAAAAGGGTAAGGATAGTGGTATATGTGTCTCTCCTTGTTTTATTTGTTACAGGTATCCCAATGAAGATTGCCAGTGAGTATTATGTATCCATCATTAATTTTGACAATACCTGGGAAACTGTAGGGTTTATCAAACATGTTTTTGTGGGTATTCTTGCCCTTTTGGCCTTTTATTCATTTGAAATTTTAGTTCCTAAAGTTGGTAAGCTTGCTTCCGGGGGCCCTTCCCCTGCACTTGCAGCATTAAGAAAAAGACAGATGATCCTTGGGGCAATTTCCTTTTTATTTGGTATTATCGTAATCTTCCTGTCTGCAATAATGAATTACTTATAGGTGGGTAAATATTCTTCCGATAAAGATTTAAACTTCTCGTTTTTTCATCAAAGCAACCCATATTTTGGAGGGGATTTTGTCATTTGAATCAAACCTGCTTTGTTTAAGCATTAATATTTCAAACCATGGTTCTATGGCAGCAACCAGATCGAGAGCCTTGCGTTTAGGAGGGCCAATATCCAGTCTGCCATCATCATAATTACCTGCCAGTGTCAGCCACATACCTTCTTTTGATAATAAAGAGGATACTATACGGGCATAATTCCTGCGTTGCTTCTTTTTATTAAAAGTATGGAAACAACCTCGGTCGAAAACAAACCCAAATGGGGCCCCGGGTATTTCTTCTTTAAAGAGATCTTTGACAAAAAAATTCGCATTTATGTTATTGCCTTGTGATTTTTCTTTTGCCATTTCAATAGCTTTTGGAGAAATATCAATGCCCGTGGCATCAAAACCGTTATTTGCTGCCCAAAACACATTGTCACCAGTGCCGCAACCAATATCCAGGGATTTGCAAGGTTGGATGTTAAACTCCTCTACTGTTTTTATCAGGTTTTCATCAGGTCTGTTTATATTCCAGGGTAGGTCACCGGAAATATACCGTTTGTTAAATCTTTTTTTCATTTTCAATAAGTGTGTTATAAGTTTCCATAAAATGACTGAGTCTTTCAGAGTCAATAGAATTTTCTGCTAAACCATCCTTTTTAAAATAGCTTCCGACAATAAACCCGTCGGCAAAAGGAAACAGATCTGGAAGATTTTCCACCGCAGTGCCACTTCCAACTAACACAGGTTTGGCGCTATGTTTTTTTACCAAAGTAAGCTCTTCAATATTAACCCTTGCCCCGGTTGATTTCCCAGAAACAATTACAGCATCTGCCATTCCACGTTCAACTGTGTCCTTAGTTTCCCGCACAATATCCGGAGTTCCGATAGGAGTGGCATGTTTTACCGATACATCTGCAAAGATTTTAACTTCCGGACAAAGAGCATGTTTTTGACGCAAAGTTTTATAAGCTTCTCCATGGATGATACCCTGGTCGGTTAGCATGGCTCCTGTATGTACATTTACCCGGATGAAGGCTGCATCGATTGCATGTGCTATGGAAAGGGCAGTAAGGGCATCATTTCGCAGCGCGTTTATTCCAATTACTCCATTAAATGTTTTCTTAATTTCATGCGCTACAATAGAGAACGAAGCAATAGTTTCAGGTGGCAGTAACCCAGGATAGAAAGGGATATCCCTGAAGTTTTCGATGATTAGATTATTAATGCCGCCATTTACCAATGTCGTTGTTTCATTTAGTGCAAAATCAATAACTTTCTGCAGACTTCCTTCATACAAAGGAGCACCGGGGAGAGCTAACAAATGGACACAAGCTATAAGTGGCTTTGCGCTGAAAAAATCAAAATTATTCTTCATTCTTTGAAGCTTTTAATCCAGACAGAAAGAAATATATTGCCGTGAAGTCTTTTTCACCAAAACCAGCTTGTTCCGCAAAGCCAAATATTTCTTTTATGCTATTGGTTGCCGGTAATGAAATGCCTTGTTCGTATGCAGTTTGAGCAGCAAGCTGCAAATCCTTTCTCAGCCATTGCAGCGGGAATTCAGCCTCGAGGTTATTTGCCAGAATTTTTTCCTTTTTCAGGCTGATCATAGGTGCAGCAATAGGGGAACCATCTAAAAGATTCAGGATTTCTTTTTTGTCAATGCCTAAAGATTCTCCCAACAGAAGGCCTTCGGTAACGGCATACATAGAGATACCCATCACCAGGTTATTGACCAGCTTTAAGGCAGACCCCTGCCCAGAGTCACCTCCATGGATTACTTTTTTCCCCATTGTTTTTAACAAGGGGGTACAATATTTAACAATGGATTTTTTGCCTCCAACAAGAAAAACCAGTTCAGCATTTTCAGCAGGTTTTAACGATCCGGCGACGGGTGCATCTAAAAAATTAAATCCCAGACCCTCTGAAATTTCAGCCATTTGTTTTGAGAAGGAAGGATTTACCGTTGAACAATCAATCCAGACTTTCCCTGCTGACATCTCTCCCAGAAACCCATTTTCACCCATTGCGACCTCCTGCACCGCTTCCGGAGTAGATAACATAGTAATTACAATATCACAACTATTGGCTATCTCGGCCGCTGAGCTACATTTTCTGATTGAGGTGGATTCAAAAGCATCCATTCTTGACGCAGTTCTGTTAAATATAAAAAGCGGGTATCCCGCTTTATCAATGTTCATGGCCATTCTGCTGCCCATTATCCCTAATCCGATAAAACCTATTTTCATAAAAATAAATTATTGCGTAAAAACAAATTGAATTATGTTGGCTCCCATCTGAAGGGCTTTTTCCCTGGTTGATTGAGAATCGTTATGGACACCAGGATCTTCCCATCCATCTCCCAGGTCACATTCAAAGTCGTAAAAGCAAACCAGCCGGCCTTCATAAAATAATCCAAACCCTTGAGGGGCTTTATTATCATGTTCATGAATTTTTGGAAGGCCTTTTATAAACTCATATTTTTGATGATATATGGGATGGTCGAAGGGTAGTTCAATAAATTCAGACTCAGGCAGAACTTTGGCCATTTCACGTCGGATAAATTTATCCAATCCATAATTGTCAGAAATATGTAAAAAACCTCCACCAATAAGGTATTGCCTCAGGTTATGCACTTCCTGGTTGCTTAAAACCACGTTGCCATGTCCGGTCAGATGCACAAAGGGATAATTAAATAATTCCTGGCTTCCTACATCTATTGAAACAGGATCCGGATTAATAGTTGTACCCAGGTTTTCGTTGCTGTATGCAATCAAATTAGGAATAGAAGTAGGATTGGCGTACCAGTCACCCCCACCTGAATATTTTAAAACAGCAAGCGAAATACTCTCCTGGGACAATGAGAGAAATGTGAAAAATAATACAACAATTGATATTAAAATAGCTTTCATTCTAACCTAGTACGATAACTAATTATAGGATTAATAGAACGGTAAAATTAGGAAAACTATATATATGCTGAAGAATGTTTTTCAGAATTTATATAAAGTAATTAATGCAGCCAATATCCAAATCACTCTTCTTGATGGAATATTGAAAAAACAGACATCCCTGATAGGCTTAAAATTCAACTAATCACTTGTCGTTTTATCGTTTAACAAATTAAAAGTTAAACAGGCTGATAAAGCAGCAGTTTCAGTCCGCAATCGGCTTTTGCCAAGACTAACGGGATGGAAGCTATGGGCAATGGCCAGGTGGATTTCTTTTTCACTAAAATCGCCTTCCGGGCCAATAAGGATAAGCGCATTATTGGGTTTTTGATACACGTCAACCAACAAGTCTCTGAATTGATCACTGCAATAAGCAATATACTTTTCTCCCTCAAAAGGTTTGCTTATGAGCTGTTCGAAGGAAACTGGCTCATTAAGTTTTGGTACAAAAGTCTTAAGGGATTGTTTTACTGCCGAAATAATAACTTTGGAACAACGTGCTGTTTTGACTGTTCTGCGTTCAGAATGTTCACAGATCATTGGACTGATCTCTTCAATTCCAATTTCTGAAGCTTTTTCAAGAAACCATTCGAATCGGTTAATGTTTTTAGTAAGCGCTACTGCCATATGAAGATAGTGGTTTCTTTGCTTATCTTGCCTGACCCTGGAAACCACCTTTAGCTCACATTTTTTCGGATTTGGGTTCGTAACCTGTGCCTGATATAAACTTCCTATGCCATCTGTGACATGAATTAAATCTCCGGTATTTAATCGCAGTACCTTTATGCAATGACGTGATTCCTCTTCAGAAAGCGTGCATTTTTCATTATTTATGTCGGGTGTGTAAAAAAGGTTCATGAGATTTATACGCTAATAAGCCATGTAAACAATTTTTCGGGTAAAAATAATGTTTTCCTGATCATACCCACGTAAGTAATATACGCCCGGTGATATCTGATTTATGCCTGTAAGATCAAGTGACACGTTTTGTTCTCCGGGATTAAAAGTCTTTGGTTTAAAAAGCTTTAAATGATCCCCATAAATGTCAACAAAATCAAAGGATAATTCCATTTTTTTTGCAAGAAAAAACGCTATTTGAATTTTATCTTTGATTGGGTTAGGATAACAATGAATATTCTGAATAGCTCTTTTCGTTTCTTCCACTCCCTGGAAGTAGCTGTAAAATTTAAAAGTTTTATTCACCACCAGGTTGTTGTAATCTTTTACCTCAAATTCCAGATCAATCCCCTCATAGTTTTTAAAAGGAGTTCCGCTTAGCAGCCCATCTATTGAAAATTCAAGTTCGGAAGGAAATTCCCCGGGAATTAAACTGATTTTTGTTCCTGAGAAAGACTTATTTGGGAAAGCGGTATGTAAATATTTATAGTTCGTGCCATCTCCATTGCTAATACCTGAAGCCCAATAGCCAGTCACGAAAATATCTTCGCTCCCATAGTAATAATCTATTTGGCCATCGGGAAACAATACCACAGTAAAGTTTATGTCAGTTAATCCCAGCTTGTCGGAGCTGACTTTCCATCTAAAAGCAGCATAGTCAGAGGATCCTTCATACCACATCGCATCACTGAGTGAAGTATCTATTTTTAACCAGAAATTCAGAAAAGGGGAGATGTTGTTTGTGCTTCTTAACATTAAAGCTTCATCATGCATATAAGGCCAGGGATACTCTTGTTCGTCAAACATCAGAAAACCATCCGTATGCATGAAGATAGAGTCATAGGATTTGCCGTAAAACGGAAATTCAAAATCTAATTTTTGCAGAATATAACTATGAATAGTATCAGGTGGCGTGAGGACAACATTCCCGTAAAAAGGATAATCCTCAATTGTATATGTAGTTTGATAAGGCTTCTTTAACGACCATAAGTACGGTTCCTGTCCCCCTTCAGCCAGTAATTGGACAGCATAGGGTTCGGTAGTATATGCCAGAGGAATATCGGTATTGACGATTTTAAGCTCATTAAAATCGAGTACTTTTTCTATTCCGAGTAAAGTCAATCCATTTTCTATGAGGGGCACATTTTGCAGGGGATAAGGGGTTTCCTCAAAACCCTGGGTGTAATCCATCAGCGAGAGTTCAAGGATTTGTCCTGTACCCCAACCTGCCGGATCATCTTCATCCACAAGAAGGAAAACTTTAGCAGATTTTCCACTCTCAACATGTCCGAGCAAAGGGGTGATATCAATTCCAAATTCCAGGTTTAGTGCTTCGGGTTCGTTTCCTCCCTGCATATACTGGCAGGCCCCCTGGTAATTAAAAATAGGGTACCCTGTGATATATTCAGGTTCAATCGCATTAATGTCGCTAGAAATACCAGCCATGACTTTTAACTTATACCTGCAGTTATGTTCCAGGTTGACTTTCAGGGCAAGCTGAGGCTCATAATCAGGCTTCACTTTAACAATATGTACTGCCTGGTTCCAAACCCCACCGTCATTAACTTCCCTTGCAAGGGTATTATACATCATATAGCAAAATCCACTGTCGGCCCAGGTATTTCCACCCAGATAACTATCAGTGAATTTCAATCCCCCGATTTCCCAGTCTTTTAAATCAACGGATCCATCTTCGTTGATATCCACGTCATTGGTATACAAGCCATCTCCATTATAGTCGTAGCGAATGGAATCATTATATCCCACAATGGTACTGGCATGCCCTGCCTGGCCGATAAATCCTGTAATAACATGCCTACCTGCCTCAGGGGTGCCCTCTGCAAGCAAGGTGGTATTCCAGGGGCTGGATGAATAAAAACTTGCCAGGCCACCAACCGTATCACCAATCATATGGTTATCAAGCCAGTGTTTTAGATGAATCAAGCCATCTTCTGAATCGGTATGTATTTGATACACTTCATCTAATTTATTAAACATACCCTGGTAGTATTTATCATAACCAGTCATCCACATACTCACCCCACCCGGATTATTCCCGCCATAGTCAGCCAGGTTAGGATGTCCGTTAGTTTTAGCAATTTCCCAACTATGAAAATAACTTACACCTTGCCAACCGAATCCCCCATTCATAAAATTATAGGTATAATGGGTAGGGTATTGATTTTCGGGTAGGCTGGCTGAAGTATTGCGGGTATAATTCATTTCGTAGGAAAAGTTAAAGGCAATGCCTGAATACTGACCGCATTCAATTGTCTGTTGTTCAAATAATGGCCTGAAATAAGGCTGTTCAGAATTATCTACCTGATAAGGTAATTCAAGTTTTTCAAGGGAAACCGCTGGAGTAAGAATGGGCAAATGAGCCAGTACGATAGAATCAGCAGGTGAAAGTTTTTGCATATTATGCGCTCCGGTAGTGTTGAAATTGGCATTATAAACCTGGCCGGAAAGGTTCACAACATTCAACGATATACAAACTAAAATAAGCGTGGTTTTAAACCGTTTCAAGTTTTAATTGTTTATTTTAAGACATGCATCTGAATACAAAAGTTCAGTTAAATATAATTAAACTAATAATCAGTTCAGAAATTTTAATGACGCTTGCAAAGTTAAAATTTTGGGCGAAAAGAGAAGGGATTTAATATTTGTTAACATATCCATTCTTCTAATTTTATGGCTGGTAAATTAGAATTACTATTTTTGCACGAATTTTTAATCCAACATAAAAAATTATACAAATGAGAAATTTACTTTTTATTGCATTATTTATTTTCGGAATTACTACATTAAATGCTCAGGACAAAACAGCAAAAGATTATAAAATTGAAGCTGCTGATGCCTATAAAGCTAAAGATTATGCCAAAGGTTTAACCTCGTTTGAAAAGGCAATAGAACTTTATGAGGCCGACGGAAAAACAGACACTACTCTTTATTATAATGCTGCCTTATGTGCTATGAAAATTAAAGATTATCAGAAATCTGTAGTACTCTTCGATCAATCTATCGGTTTTGATTATAAACCCTGCAAGGCAAAATTGTATAAAGTAAGTGCGCTAAAAAATCTGGAAGACTATGATAATATGGAAAAACTTGCTGTAGAAGGTGTGGAAACTTGTTCGAAATATAAATCAAAGTTTAATGAAGTATTGTTTTCCCATTATTTAAAACAGGGTTTGGAAATTTTTAATGCCGCTGCCAAAATGCAGGCTGATGTAACACCCTTGGCCTCTACGGATGCTGAAAAATATAAAGCAGAAATGGAAAAAGTGAAAGCTGAATTTAATAATTCACTACCATTACTTGAAAAAGCACATGAAATTGATCCTGCTGATGAGAATTGCACAAAGGCACTTAAGCAAGCTTACGAAATTTTGGAGATGACATCAAAAGCTGCTTCGTTGTAGGATTATATAGAAAATAATTGCAAAAAGGCGGGAGATTGTCCCGCTTTTTTTTTGCCAAATAGACTTTAATGTTCCCTAAGTATTATTTGATTTGCATGAATTGGTGCGAAGTTTATTTATAATTTTGCCCTATAGAAAGTGTTGAAGATGATAAAATTTGAAGAAGCTTTAAAACTGGTTAATTCAGTAAACTTTTCGCTTGCCACTGTCAGGGTCGATATTAATCAATCCCTGGGGCATGTGCTGGCTGAGGATGTATTTTCTGATATTCAAATGCCACCTTTTAACAAATCAGCTGTGGATGGTTACGCTTGTCGCAATAGTGATCTTAAAAACACACTTGAAGTGATAGAGGTAATCCCTGCTGGAGTATCCCCAACAAAATCTGTTGGCCCAAATCAATGTTCCAAGATCATGACGGGAGCTCCTGTGCCAATTGGGGCAGACTCTGTTATCATGGTGGAGGATGTGGAGGAAATTTCAGAAAAAAAGATTCGGTATCTGAAAGATGATGTAAAAGATAACATTTGTTATATCGGTGAGGATTTAAAGGAAGGGGAAAAGGTTTTGGAGAAAGGAACCCCTATCCAGCCGCAACATATTGCAGTAATGGCCACCGCTGGGGCAGTTTCTCCATTGGTTTACAAAAAAGTAAGGGTTGCAGTAATATCCACTGGTGACGAATTGGTGGAACCTCATTTTAAGCCTGCCTCCTCTCAAATCAGGAATAGCAATGCTTATCAACTGGTTGCCCAGGTAAATAAAATAGGGGCAATACCTGAATATATCGGAATTGCAAAAGATACGGAAGAATCTACGCGGGAAATGCTTTTGAAAGCCTTTGAAAATAATGATGTGGTATTGCTTACTGGTGGTGTGTCGATGGGAGATTATGATTATGTGCCACAGGTATTAAATGAAATGGGAATTAAACTGCAATTTAAGAGTATTGCTGTCCAACCCGGACGACCCACTGTATTTGGAATAAAAAATAATCAGTTTATATTTGGATTGCCAGGAAACCCTGTATCCTCTTTCGTGCAGTTCGAATTGCTTGTTAAGCCCCTGATCTACCGTTTGAGTGGATATGCCTTTAAACCCCCGAAAATAGGTCTGCCTATGGGTGTGGATTATCGCAGGAAAAAGTCGGGCAGGCTTTCCTGGTTGCCTGTTGAAATAAATGCAAAGGGTGAAGTTATCCCTCTCGAATACCATGGATCTGCCCATATTAATGCCCTGGTTAATGCCCGGGGATTAATCGCAATACCTGTTGGAGAGACAGAATTAAAAAAAGGAACAATTGTAGATGTACGACAAATTTAACAGAAAGATAACTTATTTAAGAGTTTCCGTAACCGACCGCTGCAATTTGCGGTGTACCTATTGTATGCCTGAATGCGGGGTCGACCTGATGAGCCATAAGGATATTCTGTCTTTTGAAGAAATTCTTGAGGTTATTCATTTTGCGGTTAAAAACGGAGTTCAAAAAATAAGGATAACAGGAGGTGAGCCTTTAGTCAGGAGAGGAATTGTTGACCTTGTAAGAATGATTTCTGACATAAAAGGTATCAGGGATTTTGGTTTGACGACCAATGGAACTTTACTGGACCAGTTTGCCAAACCTCTTGCTGATGCAGGATTGCATAGGGTAAATATCAGCCTCGACTCCCTTGATCCCGTGAGGTATAGAAGCATAACCAGGATTGGAGATATCACGAGCGTGATACATGGCATCGATGCGGCAATTGAAGCAGACCTTCAGCCCATCAAAATTAATTGTGTGATAAAAAGCTCACCAATGGAGGAAGATGCACAGGCAGTAGCGAAGTTTTGTCATGAGAAGGGATTGGAAGTAAGGTTTATTAAAGAGATGGATTTGGAAGCCGGCCATTTTTCACAGGTGATTGGTGGTGATGGAGGAAATTGTAAAATGTGCAATCGGCTAAGGTTAACCGCTGACGGGAAACTAAAACCCTGCCTTTTCAGTGACCTTGAATTCGATGTCAGGGAGTTAGGGATCGAACAGGCATTTAGCAGGGCTATTGGACTTAAACCCAAATCAGGAACGGAGAATAAGATTAATAAATTCAGCAATATTGGTGGATAGGATTCTGACTTCACCATTTCAAAAAATTAAAAATATGTCAAAATTCTCACATACAGATCATAACGGTAAAGCAAACATGGTAGACGTGGCTGGTAAACCGGATCAAATCCGGGAAGCCAAAGCCCACGGAAAAATTATATTAAAGCCTGAGACCGTCCAGCTTATCCGTGATAATGAAATGAAAAAAGGGGATGTTTTGACCATCGCTGAAATTGCTGGGATACAGGGAGGTAAAAAAACCAGTGAACTGATTCCTCTTTGTCACCCTTTGATGATCACAAAGATGGATGTGAAAACCAAACTTGTTGAAGATGGGGTAGAAGTGGTGAGTTTTGCCCGGTGTATTGGTAAAACAGGGATAGAGATGGAAGCCTTAATGGCTGTCCAAATTGCGTTGCTTACCATTTATGATATGTGCAAGGCTGTGGATAAGGAAATGCAGATCACCAATGTCCACCTTATTGAAAAAATTAAAATATAACTTGATGAAAATGCCCAGTGTAAAAGTAGTTTCTGTAAATATCTCAGAAAAAAAAGGAACCATAAAAAAGCCGGTTGATGTTATCGAACTGAATGAACTGGGTGTAAAAACAGATGCCCATTCAGGCCCGTGGCACAGGCAGGTTAGCCTGCTCGGAACCGAAAGTTTTGCTAAATTTTCTAAAGAAGCTAAACGTGAAATTGTTTATGGTGAATTTGCAGAGAATATCACAACAGAAGGAATTATTTTGTATGAAACAACTCCGCTCGACAGACTTGTGATTGGGGATGTAGAACTTGAGATAACACAAATAGGGAAGAAGTGTCATGGATCAGGTTGTGCTGTTTTTAACGAGGTGGGTAATTGTGTTATGCCCAAAGAAGGCATTTTTGCACGAGTTTTGAATAACGGGCAGATCAAAGCGGGCGATACGGTAATTTACAAACCTAAAGTCTACAATATCCATGTGATCACCTTAAGTGACCGGGCTTATAAAGGGGAATATGAAGACCGAAGCGGGCCACGGATAGGGGAGATACTTAAACAGTTTTTTGATGAAAAGAAAAATAAGTATGATATTCAACATACCATAATTCCAGATGATCCGGATGCCCTGAGGGTTTTGCTTGAAAAAGCTTCGGAAGATAAACTGGATGTTGTTTTTACCACCGGAGGAACAGGGGTAGGCCCGAGAGATTTTACCCCTGAAGTCGTAAGTGCAATGATCGAAAAAGAAATTCCGGGAATTATGGAATCCATTCGGATAAAATATGGCACCGAAAAACCCAACGCATTGTTGAGTAGGGGAGTTGCAGGACTCATGGGTGAAACCTTTGTTTATGCTTTGCCCGGAAGTGTAAAAGCAGTAAACGAATACATGGAGGAAATACTGAAAACACTCAGGCATTTATTTTATATGTTATATGGCTTGGACGGGCATTAGAAACCACCTGATGTTAAAAAATTAATTTATGGAAAGAGAAAAAGCCCTTGAGTTATTGCACCAATACATAAAGTCACCCAATATGATCAATCATTGCCTCGCCTCCGAAGCAGTGATGAAAGCCATTGCTATAAAGTTGGGAAGGGACAGGGAAAAGTGGGCTCTTGCAGGTTTGCTTCACGACCTGGATGTAGAATTGGTGCATGGGGATATGTATATTCATGGGAAAGAAACGGCAAAAATATTAAAAGAACTTAATGTGGATGACGAAATTATTGATGCCATCCGTTTGCACAACGAAAGTTCTGCGATTGAAAAAAGATCGAAGGAGTTTCAATATGCGCTGGCGGCAGGTGAAACCATTACCGGCTTAATTGTGGCAACTGCACTTGTATATCCCGATAAAAAATTAGCTTCGGTGAAACCCAAATCAGTGATAAAGCGCATGAAAGAGGCAAAATTCGCCGCTTCTGTTCGCAGGGAAAATATTATGGAATGTGAACTAATTGGCATTCCTCTCGCAGAGTTTTGTGAATTATCTGTAAATGCCATGCGGGAGATTGCGGAGGATATCGGGTTGTAGTTTTGCAATTATAAACATGTCGTGTTTCATAACTAATATAATCTTTGGGTTTCCTATTCGTTTTCAGGTATAATTTTGTTCTATGATTAAAAAGATTCCACCCTACCTTAAAAATAAATATTCAGTTGCACTGATTGTGTTTTTTATATGGATCCTTTTCTTCGATCGTAATTCCATGATCAACCAGTACAGATTAGTTTCCACGCTGAATGAAATGGAGGATCAGCGGGAATACTATCAAACAGAATTGTATAATGATAGCATTGCCTTGCATATTTTGCAAAGCAACAAAGATAAGCTGGAGCGTTATGCCCGCGAAAAATACCTGATGAAAAGAGACAACGAAGATATTTACCTCATCCTGGAAAATAAAGAATAATAGGTACAAAATACCTGGAAATATGCGGAATTAAGGTGCAAACCTAAAGGAGGATGAAGCAGGGTTATATCAAAATGTTGATGTTGTATTACAGTTTAAAGCAATGTTTTTTCCGGTCTCGCGCTTGTTTGTTACGAGGATGCAATCGCCAATTGCACCCTATAATGAACCTTTCGGAATATGGTCTTTGTTATATGTAAGAAGAAAAATATTTGATCTGGAACAAATTGCCAGGTATTTTTTCTCCTTGAAGAAACGCCTGGGTGCATTAGGAAAAGCGAGGATTATTTATTCAGTTGTTCTGTGGAGTTTATCGGACGGAAAGGTTTGGTTCGAATTGAGGGGATACATTATAAATACCGGGATAGACCCATCCTCCTTTCAAACGAGTATTTTGTTTTGGCCCTGCCCTGAAGGACAGGGTAACTCAAATTTATTAGTGGGTAGGATTTCCTGTATATAGCCTTTAGCTTGTATTTTAAGGTAAAAAGCCAAAAAATATTTCTTATCTGATTTCCACGGATTTGATAATAAATATCTATTTTTACCGAATCTAAATTAAGAGGAATGAAGATAACTGAAGAACAGGTGTTGAAAGCACTGAGTCATGTAAATGATCCCGATTTTAAAAAGGATTTGGTTTCCCTCAATATGATCAGGAATATTAAAATAGATGGCAAAAAGATAAACTTTGATCTGTTTTTAACAACTCCGGCCTGCCCGCTAAAAGATGTCATGAAAACGGATTGTATAAATGCAATAAGTGAGCACATTGGTGAAGGCTTTGAGGTAAGCATAAATTTTGATTCGAAAGTTTCCACCAAACGGAAGGATACGGAAAAAATGCTCAAAGGGGTAAAAAATATTATTGCGGTAGCTTCAGGAAAGGGAGGCGTAGGTAAATCTACCATAGCTGCCAACCTTGCCGTAGCCCTTGCACGTTCAGGAGCTAAAGTAGGCCTTCTTGATGCTGACATTTACGGGCCATCTATGCCCCTGATGTTTGGACTCGAAGGGGCCCAGCCGCTCGGAAAGGATGTGAATGGAAAAACCTATATTATCCCTGAAGAAAAATACGGGGTAAAAGTTCTTTCCATAGGCTTTTTTGTTCAGGCCAACCAGGCATTGATCTGGCGTGGGGCCATGGCGACCAATGCCCTCAATCAATTAATCAACGATACGGAATGGGGCGAACTTGATTATTTTATCATTGATCTACCTCCCGGAACAGGGGATATTCATTTAACCCTGGTGCAAACGCTGCCTGTTACAGGTGCGGTTATTGTTAGTACACCTCAGGAGGTGGCTTTGGCTGATGCACGAAAAGCATTCAGCATGTTCCAAACCAAAGATATTAATGTCCCTATCCTTGGCCTTGTTGAAAATATGTCGTGGTTTACCCCGGAAGAATTACCCGACAATAAATATTATATTTTCGGGAAAGAGGGAGGCAAAAAACTGGCAGAAGAATCCAATGTGGTTTTACTGGGACAAATTCCCATTGTTCAGAGCGTGCGCGAAGGAGGTGATGCCGGTAAACCGGTTGCCCTAGACGCCCACAGCATTGTGGGGAAAGCATTTGATGAACTGGTTGGCAGGGTTGCCCAACAAATAGCCATTCGGAATGCCAACCTTGAGCCCACTAAAATTGTTGAAATTAAACATACTTAAAATAAATAATATGACTGACGAGAAAAGAGCTGAACTCACAAACAAAGTGAACAATGTAATACAACAGATAAGGCCATACTTGCAGCAGGATGGCGGAGATATTGAATTTGTGGAGTTGACGGATGATAATGTGGTCAACGTGTCCCTGATGGGTGCCTGCGGTTCATGTCCTTACAGCATGATGACCCTGAAAAATGGAGTTGAAACGGCAGTTAAAAAGGCCATTCCTGAGATTCAATCGGTGGAAGCGGTTTAGTTAATTCCCTTCGAAGATAGATTTGAGATCACAATGCCCTTTGTGATCTTTTTTGTAAACGGGACTTATAATAAAAACAAATACCTGATGAAAGTATTCGTTTCACTCACTATTCCACTATCCGTTTCGAAAAAAGGAACCTAACAGGAATCTGTAAGCGCGCTCTCCACGCATTTTCAGTGTGGTCGGCCCCCTGAAATATCATGGTCTTCCAATTAGAACTGTCATACCCTTTTACCATCATCACTGAATCTACCTTAGTTTGATAGGGTTCGTAAAGCTTATCAAGCGTTTCAGTTCCATGGTCAAAATAAATTTTATGCGAAGCCGGCTCAGGTAGGTTTTGTGCCAGATAGTTTACAAAGGTTTCGGGTACAAGGTCATTTTCGGTGGAAAAAACACCTATCCAATGAGTAGATAAACAAGCAGCTCCGGAAAAAACCTCAGGATATTCGCAAAGTGCATAAAATGAAATCAAGCCCCCCATGCTCGACCCGGCGATGTAAGTGGTTTCCATGGATGGGTTTACGCCAAAGTTTTTATCAATATAGGGTTTAAGTTCCAGTACAATGAATTTCAGATAATCATCCGACCGGACAGGGGCACTAAAAAGCTTCCCGTTCCCATTCCCCGAAGCCAGGTTAAGTAAGGAATCGCTATAGGATTTTGGCAAACTTTTAAATGGCTTCTGTGGGAAATATTCTGAATGCCTTGCCGTATCGGAATTCCAGATGCCAACGACCATGCATTTTTTAATGCTGCCTTTATTAATGAGTTGCGAAATGACTTCATCCACTCCCCATTCCTGATGGTTCCATGTGGAAGTGGAATCAAAAAGCATTTGGCCATCATGCATATAGATCACCGCAAGGCTATCCTCTGACCCGTCCTAAAAAATGTCTACACAAAATGATGTAGATATGTATAAAAATGATCAAGTTTTAAGACGTTACAGTGAAGCTTTCAAGTTGAAAGTTTTAGCCGAACTTAGCACCGGTAATTATACTAAAAGGCAATT
>JAIOZL010000002.1 GCA_021740645.1 Bacteroidales bacterium | reverse complement strand
TCAGGATGCTAAGATATGAAATTAAATGATGACCTCTATAATATTTTATGGGATAACGCACCAGCACAAGTCAACGCTTTGCTCAGTGTTTTAAATACCTATCCTCTCTTTGATTACAATGATATTGACTATGTGGGTGCTCCTGCTGGAACAAATATTAATTCCAATCCACAGTTTATCGATCCTGTTATGAAAAACTTCAGGTTGCAATCAACTTCACCTTGTTTTGATGCCGGTGACCCCATTTTCACTCCGGCCTACTATTATACATTCTGGAATGATGACCTTGACTTTTCCCTGAGGATCAAATCTTCCTATGTCGACATGGGCGCTTATGAACTCTGGACATCTAAAAGTGCTGAATTCCAAAACCCGGAATTTGATTTACAAGGAAAAATATCTGTCTATCCGAATCCTGCCAATAGCATCCTTAATATTGACCTGGAGGAGATCGAAGGGTCAAAGATTGGTATAAAGCTTTATAATATTCAGGGACAATTGATCAGGGATTTTCTGCCAGGGAACTCTGCTTTCGAAAAACGTCATTATATATTTAATGTAAACAGTCTGGAAAATGGTATGTATATTTTAAAAATTGATTTAGAAAATCAATCCTGGACTCAAAAAATCATTATAGAGTAAACATTTTATTCTTTTTATTTGTGTTATTACCCATTTGAATGAAGTCCTCCTGTTTTACAGGAGGATTTTTTTATATGCGAAATGATATATATCTTTGTACTTTAATCCATATGTATAATAAGCAAATCAAGAAATTTACAAATTAAACTTTATAAGAATGAAGACATTTACGTATTATTTATCGCTTTTACTTATTACATTTTTTGTAATTCAATTAAACGCGCAGGAAGCAACACAGAAGCAAAAAGCTACGCTTATTGTAACTTCTGAAACTATGATAGAAATTCCTTCTATCGCTTCTCAATTAGCTGATGGAAGCTTTAAACCTGCTAACAATATTATTAAAGAATTTAACCCCAAACAATGGGGCAAAAATACTGCTGTGGATGGTAAAGGTTTACCAAGGGGCAACGACCCATTATGGGAAAAGCAAGCACAAGCGACCAAATCACCCGGCAAAGCCCCTATCCTTACCTTCGATGCAGCGACCTCTGGTTCTACTCCTACAGATCCAACAGCCGCTGTTGGGCCCCAACATTTTGTAAATGCATGGAATTCTTCATTCAGAATTTGGGATAAAGCAGGAAACCCTTTGACTCCTGCCGCTGCACTTGGAACTATTTTAAATGGTAATGCTGGAGATCCTATCGTATTTTACGACCGTTATGCCGATAGATTTATTATCACAGAATTTTATTCCAACGGTTTTGGAATGGCGGTATGCCAGGGCCCAGACCCGGTGAATGACGGTTGGTATTTATATCTGTTTAATACAAATGTTTTTCCTGATTACCCCAAGTTTTCAGTGTGGTCGGATGGATATTATATTACGGCGAATAAAAACTCAAGTACTGCCGGCACAAGTGAAGTTGTTTTTGCAACGGAAAGGGATAAAATGTTGGTTGGTAATACTTCCGCTCTAATGATTGGCTTTCCGTTAACAAACATTGTCACCAGCGGTTTCTACAGCCCTCTGGGATTTAACTGTAATGGCCCTGAAATGCCCCCTCCGGGCAATGCCCCAATTGTATATATGCAAGATGATGTTTGGTCAGGGGTAAGTACCGACCATTTAAAAATATGGAACATAAATGTTAACTGGACTACACCAGGTAACTCGACTATTTCAAGCCCACAAATTCTTAATACAACCCCATTTGATGGATTATTTGATGGGGGCTCTTTCTCCAACCTTCCACAACCTTCAGGTGGTGATATTGATGCCCTTCAGGCTACCATAATGTACATGGCACAATATAGAAGGTTTTCAGGATACAATTCAGTGGTTTTTAACTTTGTGGTGGACCTGAATGGAGCAGATAACTATGCTGGAATTCGTTGGTATGAATTAAGACAGACAAGTGCCGGGGGTAATTGGTCTATTTATCAGGAAGGCACATATTCCCAACCCAACGGACACAGCGCTTTTAGTGGCAATATGTGTATGGATGCTAGCGGCAATATAGCATTAGCCTATACCATAGTTAGTTCTACCCAGGTACCGTCATTAAGATATACAGGCAGGTTTGCATCCGATCCATTGGGTGCAATGACCATGACTGAAGAAGTCATAGGAAACGGAACGCAATCCGATCCTTCTACACGATATGGGGATTATTCCCAAATGACAATTGATCCTGTTGACGATGCAACCTTTTGGTCAATAGGTGAATATTTTACAGGTGGAACCAGAGTAAACCGTGTGGGTGTAATTCAATTTGCTCCACCAGTCCTTACTGCCGATTTTACAGCATCACCCACATCTGTTTGTACTGGCGGAATGGTATCATTTACTGATGCCTCACTGGGATCACCCACTTCCTGGAACTGGAGCTTTCCTGGAGGAACTCCTTCATTTTATAGCGGCCCAAATCCCCCTGCAATATCCTATTCATCTGTAGGGTCATACAGTGTAACTTTAACTGTTGGAGATGGGATCGATACAGACATTGAAACAAAAACAAATTATATTACTGTTGCCGGGGTCATCGCTGATTTTTCAGGAACTCCTGAATCGGTTGTGAAAGGGAATACTGTAACATTTACTGATTTGTCAGATTGCAGCCCAACAAGCTGGTCATGGTCTTTTCCGGGAGGGAATCCTTCATCATTTAGTGGCCAGAACCCACCTCCCATTCTGTATGATACAGAAGGAACTTATGATGTTTCACTAACCGTATCAAACGGATCAGGAAACAATACAAAAACAATTCCAGGGTACATTACTGTAATTGCACCTGAATTTAACATTCAAAACGGTACAGTAACAACCTGTGAAGGTAATTTTTATGATTCAGGCGGATCATCAGGTGCTTACACCAACAATGAAAATTTTGTAATGACCTTTTATGCATCTACTTCAGGAGCACAACTTGAATTTCTTTTTACCCAGTTTAATGTGGAGTATCAATCAAGTTGTAGTTATGATTATCTGAATATTTATGATGGTGAAAATACTTCTGCACCATTAATTGGTCAGTATTGTGGCACCAATTCTCCTGGACTTGTGACTTCCTCAAATGCGGCTGGTGCTCTCACTTTCCAGTGGCACTCTGATGTTAGTGTTACAGGTACTGGTTGGACCGCTGCAATAAATTGCACCACCAATCCTCCCAGTGCTGATTTTGTGGCTTCAAACACCTCACCCTCACCAGGTGCAAATGTGGTTTTTACTGACCTCAGTATAGGTGGGCCAACAAGCTGGAACTGGACAATAGTTCCAAATACATACACATTTGTGAATGGAACCAATGCCAATTCTCAGAACCCCATAGTACAATTTTCAGACTTTGGTGCATATTCGGTAACACTAGAAGTAACCAATGCTTATGGAAACGACATAATAACAAAGGTTAATTATATTAACGTGATATCCTGCACGTATTGTTCTGCCGGAGGGTCAACCGGGGATGAGGAATGGATAAGTAACGTTACATTTAATACGATTAATAACTCATCTGCTGCGGCAACCGGATATACAAATTATACTTCCATTTCAACTGATGTTTCGCCAGGATCATCTTACAATCTGTCAATTTCCTGTAATTCAATCGGATCCTGGGTCGAAAATTATTGGGTATTTTTCGACTGGAACCAGGATTGTGATTTTGACGACCCGGGCGAGGGATTCGATCTTGGCCAAACTACTGGTCCAGGTACATTAACTACCAATATTACGATACCTTCTGATGCCGTAACAGGAGTATGCAGAATGCGCATATTTCTGAAATATTCAAGTGATCCGGCAAGTGGTTGTGAAGCATTTTCATTTGGCGAAGTTGAAGATTATACCTTGAATGTTTTAGGTAGCGACATTACAATATCTCTAAAAGTTCTGCTTGAGGGACCATTTAACGGAAGCTCTATGAACCCTGATCTCACCAATATATTACCATTGGATCAGCCATATAACACATCTCCCTGGAATTACAATGGCAGTGAATCTGTTGCAGGTCCTGCCGTCGACTATGTGGATTGGATTCTTGTTGAATTGCGGGATGCACTCTCTGCAGCACAAGCTAATTCAGGAACTATTCTTGCACAACAGGCCGCATTTGTAAACTCCAATGGTGAAGTTGTTGCCACTGACGGGAATCCTATTCTGACTTTTGCCGAAACAGTTTCAAACAACCTTTTTGTTGTGGTTCATCACCGGAATCATTTAAGTGTTTTGTCTGCCAACCCATTAACTCAAACAGGTGGAATATATACTTATGATTTTACCACTGCTGCTGGTCAGGCTTACGGTGGGGCAAGCGGCCATAAAGAAGTAGCTCCGGGCGTTTGGGCTATGTTTGCTGCCGATGGCAATAGTGATGGTATGGTGAATGCTTTGGATGAATCTCCTTTATGGGAAAATGAAGCAGGCAACAGTGGATTCCTCAACAGTGATTTTAACCTTGACGGAGAATCGAATAATATAGATAAAGATGATTACCTCGTGCCTAACATAGGTGAAGGAACCCAGGTGCCGAATTAAGCTATTTTAATTTGAAATATAAATAAAGGCCCCTGATGAAGTTTGTCAGGGGCCTTTATTTGATTAACAATTTATACAAATACTAACTCAAAACTTTAGTGAATTTTACAAGTCTGTTTTTGCAAATGAATAACTTTGGCAATATGTAAAGTAATGAAAGCATTGAAATATATCTCTTTCTTCAGTAGTACAATTCTGATCATGTTTTGGTCAATGAGCGCAGTTTTCTCCCAAGGGACCTGGGAGATAGTAAATGTTCCAACCACTCAAAATTTGCATTCAGTTTTTTTTGCGGACAGTATATTTGGGTGGGCAGTTGGTGATTCAGGTATTATTATCCATACTTCAGACGGAGGAGATAATTGGATAATACAGGATAGCCAGACAGAAAATGAAATTGCAAATGTATTTTTCCTGAATAAAAATTTAGGATGGGCCACTACCTACAAGTTTTCAAGTTTGCCTTATGGAACACTTTTGTTGAAGACAACAGATGGAGGACAAAATTGGTTCCAGACGCTATACCCGGAGGAAAATGTTTTTATCACCTGCATCCTATTCAGGGATTCATTAAACGGGTGGATGGGTGGAAGGCCTCATACTTTAGTGCATACAACAAATGGTGGCATTGATTGGGAACAAGCTGATGTAGATACCAGTACGTTAGCATTTTTTCCCGTATTAAACATTCAATTTTATAATGATAATTACGGTTATGCCTGTGGTGGAATGTTTGATATTGCCGGTGTGATATGGCGGACAAGCAATGGCGGAGAAAAATGGTATGCCCTTGATCCTTCTTTTGCGCCGGCAGATGAAGTTCATCAGCTCCATTTATTTGATTCCCTTCATGTGATGGGTGCAGGTGGTGATCCTGACTTTGGGTATGGTGTAGCTCTTATGCGCTCCTGGAACGGCGGAATCGACTGGGATTACGAAGAGCTGGGTATTCAGGGGAATGCTTTTGATCTTGATTTCAGGACAGAAGCTGAAGCATGGTGTCCGCTTGGAGCAGGCAGAAAGTTGATTTATAGTCTTGATTCCGGAACTACATGGAATGAGATTATTACACCGGATTCTACTTTAATTTTTGATATCATTTTTCCTGATTCCTTACATGGCTTTGGGGTGGGCAGAGAGGGCGCCTTTATACGGTATATCCCTCCTGAGCCTGTTTCAACTGGTTTTGATCTTACAATAAAACCTGCAAATACTCTTGAAACATGGAATTTTCCAAACCCTTTCAAATCTTCTACCAGAATAGAATTTGAGCTTCCTTCATCAACAAATCTCCCATCATTTGGAGCCGGACAAAATTGTAACTCGACAGAACTAAGAGTTTACAATTCACAAGGTGAGACTATTTTTGTAAAGCGGAAAAAAGTTATGGAACCCCGGGATCAATATTTTGACATCGATGCAGATATATTGCCTTCGGGAGTGTATTATTACCAGATAGATTTCTATTTCCCGAAATATGTAAAGCCTTTCACTGCATCTCAACGTATGATCCTGATTAAATAAAAATTAAAATTTTCGGTTTCTACTTAACAAATACCATTTTTCTAATTTGAGATATTCCGTTAACTTCTAAATTATAAAAGAAAATTGAATTCGTATACTTATCATTCGATGAATTCAAAGAAGGATTAAACTCTTCTTTATAATATCCCGGTTCTTTGAATTCATTAACCAGCACTTCAACCACATTTCCCATACAATCATATACCCTTAAAGATATATAACCTCCAATAAGTAAATTATACCCAATATGTGTTGAATTATTAAAAGGATTAGGAGTATTCTGTTGTAAATTGAAAGCGTGGCCTTTGGAATAATTTTCATTTACCGAATTTACCTCAGTAAAGTTAAGAGGCCCGGTCCATATTTGGTATGTGCCGGTGGAATTATCCATCCACACCGGAAAAAGGGTAGAATCATTAGATGTGATATCTATATTATCGCCCTGGTACCCCTGCCCAAGTCCACCTATGGGTGCGGGTTTAAAATGGTGATCGCTGATCTCCATTTCCATCCAGTTGTTTCCTCCATCCAGCGATCTGGCCAGAAAAACCCCTGTTGAATCATTAGTAGTATTTCTGTCATCATAAAAAATGACATTTACCCCGCCATAGCCATCCACGTGGACAGTTGGGAAATATTGAGTCTTGCCATTATTTAATTGGTCATGATTCACTCTTATTCCATCCGACCATGATTCCCCCCCATCTTCCGAGCGGTATAAGATAATGTCAGGGTCTGATCCCGCTGGTGTAAGTTCTTTCTGACCGGTAACTATATATATCCAACCATGGAATGCACCGCTGGTATTATCAACCGCAATACCTGGAAGTCCATTCACCCGGATATTTTGTTTTTCAGGGAGTATTCCCGTTATACCATTTACATTAAAAGCATTTTCCGAAATATTCCAGCTATCACCTCCATTATCAGATGCAGCAAAACCAATTAAAACCTCTTTAAAGGGAGAAGAATCAGTAACTCCGGCCCAACATGCATAGATTTCACCATTTGGCCCAATTGCAATATCGCCTCCGGCACTTCTGTGCTGCGGATTATTGATTTGTTGTGGGTTGCTCCATGTTTGGCCTCCGTTATCAGTATAAGAAAAACTGAGGGGAAAAGGAGAAGCAAACTTTACCCAGGCGGCGTATGTACGTCCAAAATAAGCACTGGAGGGACCCACATCACTATCTACCGTTGCCCTTTCAAGATCATCCGTTGAAATTACCTTCTGACCTGACCATGTGTGCCCATTGTTAGTGGAATAATGAGCATAAAGTCCTGTAAAGGGTGAGGTGCCTAACCGGGTTATAATGAATGTTCCGTTTTTATCAATTGTAATGCCCGGATCGCCGCCATGGAATTGGATAGGGTCACCATTACAGGTATCATTTCCATACCAGGAATCGCCGCCGTTTTCAGAAATATAAATTCCTTCGCTTACGAAAAAGGGTACAAATGTTAGGGTATTGCATGAGGAGAAAAGCACATTCTGATTGAGAGGGCTCCTTACAATAAAAACCTCTGATTGGGATACATTACTGGGATATATGCGATAGTTACCTTCAATTTCAGGTGATAATAAATGCCCATTAAAAGTTTGTGACATTAATACACATCCCATTAGGAAGAATACCAAAAATGTATGGATACGTTTACTATTCAATAGATATTGTTTTTCAAATTAAAGTGTAATCCTAACAACTTCATCCCAATTTTATTAGCACTAGAAAGTATATCCAAGGTTAATGGACAGATAATAGTTGCGTGGTGCACCAGCTTCATAAAACCGAAAATCAGCCGAGTTCGTATTGGTAAATCCCACATAAGTTTCATCAAAAAGGTTATTAACACCACCTGATATTAAAATATTAAAATTACCCAGAGCCATATCCACACCCAGTATGGTATTTAAAAGTTTGTAGCCTTCTGTTTTATCCGAATTAGCATCATCCACCCATAAACCGCTGATCCCGGTATAACTTATTTTTGCAAAACCCTTTACATGCTTAATTAAGTCATGATTGTATGAAACGGCAAGGTAAAGATTATTTTTAGGTACACTGGGAACAATATTATCAGAATAATCTTCTTCTTTTTCACGAATGGCAGCTGTTGAGTCAATATAAATAGTTTTAGCCAGATAAGAATCGTATTTAAAATCAGAATAGGTATAGGCAAATATTAAATTCAGGTCTTTGACAATTTCGAGCCGACTCCCAAGTTCAAGGCCAGTACGATTAGTTTTTGCCGCATTGCGAAAAAACACATCTCCCAATACCTCAAAAGGAACAATCTCATTATTGATTTGAATATTAAAAAGGGTTGCTTCAATCAATATTTTTCTAAAATAATCGCGTTCAAAATTTAACAAATTCCCTTTCAATCCAACTTCAAAGTTTTTTGATTCCTGGGCCTCCAATTCATGATTATACAAATCCGAAGGCATTAAACTTTCGAGTTCATTTTTTGCCGGGCTATCAAATCCCAAACCGAAAGAAGTATATGCTGACATCCATGTCGTGAGCTTGTAATTTAGGGCGATTTTTGGAGTGAAGGCATTAAAAATTCTTTCATCCTGACGCGACGGAAGTGTTTCCTCTGCGAGATCATAGGCTACATGGTCATATCTACCGGTTAGCAAGACATAAAGCTTACGATCAAGGACTTCAAAATTTTCGGAAAGATAAAACCCGGAATTGCTGATTTTCTCATCCACTAACTGGTTTAGCTGATCTCCCTTTTTCCCGCTAATATTATTATAATTTTCAGTTCTTGCGGGTTGAAGTAATAAATCCCCGCCTACAGAAAACTCGTTGGTGTGTTGGCCAATTTTAGATGTATTGGTATAACTTGTTCTTAATCCCAGTCCATACCTGTTGATAATACGATATTCGCGGGATGTGCGTTCAAAATATTTAATGGTTCCGAATGCAGTGATTTCAATTTTATGGTTTAGTGATTCGCCAAACTTCGAATTAAACCGTATTCCCAGTCTTCCTTTTGTAGAAATTCTTTTTTCGTCCCTATCGATAGAACGTTGCGCTGCCTGGTAAGGATCCTGATCAAATTCTTCTTTGGTCAATGAACCGGGCAATTTTATCTGGCCATCCACAAAATAACCCAAAATTTTCAGGTTAGAATTATCCATTGGTGTCGATTCCATTACCATATTCAAAATATGCCAATCTTCCTGGTTATGTGCCCGGTAACCTTCATAATGCTGCCGGCTGTAGGTTGTAAGCAAGCCATATTGTTTCGTTCTGACGGCAGCTTTTATTCCGTTGCGTTGTAAACCAAACGACCCTAATTGGTTGAATTGCATGATGGATGAACGGTGAAAGCCTATGTCATTGATAAAATTAACAACGCCTCCCGGTGCATTTGTATACAATGAGGAAGCACTACCTTTTGCAATTTCAATGCGGCCAATGGAATTAAAATCAATCGCTTCAATCCGGGTTTGACCATCGGGTTCAGATTCCGGGATATCATCCAAAAGGATCCTTATTCCTCTGATCCCGGAATTGGATCGGCTACCAAATCCCCTAATGGAGAACCTTACGTCATGATTGCCGTACCTCGATTGCAGGAACAAACCCGGGATAGGTGAAAGAACATCCGCAGAACCAATTTTTTTATCGTATCTGTAATCCACATAATTTAAGCGCGCTACCGAATAGGGTATATCAATTATCCTTTTGCTTACCCTCGTTCCGGTTACTACAAATTCATCCAGGTCATTGACAAGAGTATCTGCAACCGTCCTGCTTGAATCCTTTCTCACCAAATACTGACTGTGAATTGTTTTTCCTGGAAATATCAATATGGTTAAGAATAAAAAAATGAAATACGTATTTCGTTTTGATATGCAATTAATAACCGACATAATAAATTTACATTTCACGAGCAAAAGTACAAATATTTAAAGAGGAGAATTTTTGAAATAACGTGGTTTGTCTAAACTTTTCAGGTATTGCATTGTTCCATTTGTTGGATCAACTAATAATAATATCAATCTTGCACACGAAAGGTTTTAAATACATCCTCAAAAATATTTACATTTTTAAATATATAAATGCGTATCTTGCAGCTCCGTTTATTATTTTACTTTTTCCTAATGGTAAATTGATAAAGAATGATCTTAAAAACTTACCCGAAATAAATACAACGTTAAATTGATACATTTAAATTATTCATTATGACAAAAAAGTTACAATCCATTTTTAACCTAACCTTAGTATTATCTCTAACATCAATACTGATGTTCAATAATGCTTTTAGCCAGCAAAAGACAAAAAATCAAATGATTTTTGATGATGATCCCAATCTCGACCAAATTCCAGAATGGTATCTCAATCAGGCCAGCAAAGTAACTAAAGCACCTTCTACTGTAATAACTATTGATGATTATGATAATTTTTACCTTGGAGTTGATTTCGCAGAATGTCATATTAGTGCCAATCCACTGGACCCAACACAGTTTTTTACCGCCTATAATACAGACTATACTCATCGTACACAAGATGGACATGACTGGAATAATGCTACTGCAGTATCCTGGGGAACTACCATCCGTGGGGATGTATTGACTGCATATGACGGTGCTGGTAATCTGTATTATGAAAACATGTATGGCTCAAGTATTTTGGGGTGTAAAATTGTTCGTTCTTCAAATAATGGATTAACCTGGACATCACCAGTAACAGCCATAAGCGGTAATGACAAAAACTGGCTGGCTGCCGATCAAACATCAGGACCATATGGCAATTATGTGTATACCGTAATGACAAACAGCGGGTCAGGTAACTTTGCAAGAAGTACTAATCAGGGGGCTTCCTGGACAACTACTTTTACCCCCTCCACACAGTCCCTGCCAGGCATGATGGTTTGCGTTGGACCTAACGGAACGATTGATGGGGGATCAGTTTATGTTGTGACAAATAGTGGAAGTTCATTTGCCTCAACCTATACATTTTACCGATCCACCAATGGAGGTGCTACTTTTTCATCCATGTCAGCTCAAAATTTTGCAGGTTATGTCGGCACCAATGTGAATGGCAGAAATTCTGTTGAAAATATGCGTACAAGGCCTTATCCATTTATTGCAGCAGATAACAGCAACGGGTCTTACAGGGGAAGGTTATACCTTGTCTACGCTTCAAACTGGCCGGCAGGTGATGGAAACAAACCCGATATCTGGTGCAGGTATTCGAACAATGGAGGATCCACCTGGTCAAGCGAAGTAAAAATAAATGATGACGCAAATACTCAAAATAATCACCAGTGGGCACCTGCAATCTGGTGTGATGTAAACACTGGTCGCCTTTATGTTCACTGGATGGATACGAGAGATGATATTACAGGAGATGACGAGGCTTATATGTATGCTTCTTATTCTGACAATGGGGGAGTAAGTTTTGCTCCAAATCAAAAATTATCAAATGAACCCATGATAATCAATTGCTCGACTTGTGGAGGTGGAGGAACACCCCGTTACCAGGGAGATTACACATCAATCGTGTCAAATGAGAATGTTTCTATGTCATCATGGACAGATTTTCGGGATGGATCGTTTGCAAGTTTTACAGGTTACTTTCCTGATTATGCTATGCGATTGACAGTTTCAGATAATTCTAATAAAGGAGTGAACACTGTATTAGCAGAAGTCCCCAGTGTTAAGCTTTATACAGATGATGTAATTTTTACAGGAACTATGCAAACTCCACCATCTGGGAACTTTACTATTACTTATCCTTCAGGAAATACGTTAAGTTCCTTCCCGGGTTCCATACCTATTCAAATTACGGATAATGGGGTTCCTTCTGGAATGTATACATTGACTGTAGTGGGTAAGGGCCCTAATGGTACTCCGGTGCACGAACGTCAAATCAGCATTTCTGTTGTGGAATTAGCCGCACCGGTAGCTAATTTTATGGCATCCACTACCAATCCTTTTGTGAATACACAGGTTAATTTTACAGACCTTTCAACCAATGCCCCCACCTCTTGGGCATGGAGTTTTAATCCTTCAACCATAAATTATTTGAATGGAACGAATGCAGGTTCTCAAAATCCACAGGTTGAGTTTTTAGCTCCCGGAACATATTCAGTTACATTAATTGCCACGAATGCATATGGGAGTGATACGGAAACTAAAGTAAATTATATCAATGTAACGAATTGCTCCTATTGTAGTGCAGGGGGAAGCAATGCTACTGAGGAATGGATCAGTAATGTAACATTTAATACCATAAACAATTCCGTAAATACTACAGCCGGTTACGAAGATTTCACTTATCTGTCAACTGATGTTATGCCAGGCAGCACATATAATGCTTCTGTATCCTGTTCATCAATAGGTTCCTGGTCGGAATACTATTGGATATTTATTGATTGGAATCAGGACTGTGACCTCTCTGGCCCTGGTGAGGCTTATAATCTTGGTTTTGCTACCGGGACCAACTCCCTTAATCAGAATATAACTATTCCTGTATCGGCAACCCCAGGCGCCACTCGAATGAGGGTGATTATAAAATATTCTTCTTCACCCACATCTTGTGAGACATTCTCTTTCGGTCAGGTAGAAGATTATACCATTAATGTTATGGCCACGGATATTAACGTGGGATTGACGGCTTTGCTTGAAGGTCCTTTCAACGGGGTAAATATGGACGCTGACCTTGGTTCACTTATCCCACTTAACCAGCCCTTTAATATGGCTCCATGGAACTATAGTGGAACTGAAAGTGTGGGGTCTGTCCCAGCTAATGTGGTTGACTGGGTTTTGGTTGACTTAAGAGACGCTGCCACAGCAGCATCTGCAATACCAGCTACATCCATTGGTAAACAAGCTGCATTCATTTTGTCAAATGGCTCCATTGTAGGCCTCGACGGGAGTTCTGATCTTACTTTTTCTGTTACCGTGAGCCAGAACCTTTATGCCGCTGTATGGCAACGTAATCATATTGGAATTATGTCAAACAATGCCATTGCTCCATCTGGTAGTCAGTACAATTACAACTTCACAACTGGTGTCAACCAGGTTTATGGAGGAAGTAATGGACATAAGCAATTAGTAAGCGGGAAATGGGGAATGTTTAGTGGCGATGGAAATCCGGACGGGATGGTTAATAATTCAGACAAATCAACTTTATGGGAGAACCAGGCAGGTACCAACGGATATATCCCCAGTGACTATAACCTCGACAGTGAATCCAATAACATCGATAAAGATAACTATTGGGTGCCCAATATAGGAGAAGGCAGTCAGGTGCCTAACTAACAATCCAAAATTTAGTAGCCAGCCCTTTAGGTCAATAATTGCCAATCAATTGACTTATAAGGCTGGCTATTTTATTTCTATTAAGTACACCCTATTGTTAATCTCAACTTTCAAACTTTCTCTTCACAATAATACCTATTCCTCAAATTATATAAATTAGTATATTTGTTACTTGAAATAAAAATCAAATAATCTTTTAAAATTTTAAACGATGAAAACACTATTTACAATTTTGATCAGCCTGTGTATACTGGGCACGTCCTTTGCTCAGCAGAGGGCAATAGTCAAAAAAGATTTACGGGATCTTTCTGTAAAAATGGAAAGCCCTGCCCTGGAGTCTCAGTTCTTAAACCCTTCATTTACAAGCATATTGAAGTCTGATTTATTCCCACCTGAAGAAGAAATCATTGGAGATTCACGTTACGACGACCAGGCGAATGCCTGTACTCAAAACAGGGTTTACCTCTATGAAGATGGTACAGTAGGAGCCACCTGGACACGGGCAGTAAGTGATCCGGGCTATGCTGACCGGGGAACCGGTTATAACTATTTTGATGGCAATGCCTGGGGTTCGGCACCCACCGCACAAATCGAAGAGGAACGTGTAGGATGGCCATCATATGCACCCTGGGGCGAAAACGGTGAAATGACAGTAGCCCATGGCTCTGCTGGCTTAATTATTTCTACCCGGCCTGATAAAGGAACGGGCGAATGGACCTATGATTTGCATGAAGGACCAGTGGGCCATGAATACCTTATCTGGAACCGCACTGTAACCAGCGGCCCAGATCATTCACGTGTACATATCCTGGGAGTAACTGCTTCTACTGTATATTCCGGAACACCCTATGAAGGGCTGAACGGGGCACTGGTTTACTCCCTCTCCACAGATAGCGGGGCAACATGGGAACTTGAAAATGAAATCCTGGATGGAATGACCTCAGACGATTATGTAGGCTTTGATGGGGACACCTATAATTTTGCTGAGCCCAAAGGGGATATAGTGGCCTTTACTGTGGGTGAGCCCTGGTACGACTTTTTCCTTATGAAATCCACGGATGGTGGCGAAACATTTGAAAAAACAGTTATCTGGGAACATCCTTATCCATTGTTCGACCAACAAGCACCCTATGCTACAGATACTTTTTACTGCGTAGACGGATCCCATCACCCAGTGATCGACAATAATGGATTGGTTCATGTAGCCTTCGGGATTAACAGGGCCATATCTGATGGAACCAACCAATCATGGTATCCTTTTGTGGATGGTATTGGCTATTGGAACGAAAATATGCCCTCTTTCTCCAATGATCTTCATGCACTGGATCCATATGGTCACCCTGATTCAGAACTTATTGAAGATTATAACCTTATTGGTTGGTCTCAGGATATTGATGGTGATGATCAGCTTACCTTTGTTGGAACAGGAACTGAGTCGATTGGTCTATATTATGTGAGTTTGTCCAGCTTCCCACAACTGGTCGCCGGAAATGCCAACGAGCTTTACCTGGTATATTCTTCAGTGACCGAAACTTTTGACAATGGACAACAAAATTACCGGCATTTGTGGGCCCGGACCTCCCCCAATTCAGGCGAAGCATGGGGAGAGTTTTTTGACCTGACCTCAGACCTGGTCCATATTTTTGACGAATGTGTTTATCCCTCATGTGCTCCCTATACGGATGATTATGTTTACCTGGTTTATCAAACCGATAATGAGCCCGGAGTTTCTATCTGGGGCGATCTGGACCCGGCAGGAGATAATAACATCAACATCATGAAAGTGCTTAGAGATGATATTACAGGAGTAAATGAAAACAAGCAGGGGCTAACATTTGGAGATGTAAGTCAGAACTACCCAAATCCTTTCAAAGAAATGACCAGTATTAATGTGAATCTTCGTAAAACTTCCACTATAAAAATAAGCATTGTTAACCTGGTGGGGCAGGAAGTGTATACCCTATCTGAGGAAGCCGGGCCAGGATTAAATTCATATTCGATCCAGGCAAATAATCTTCCCTCCGGAGTATACTTTTATACCGTTAAAGCCAGTGATTCAGCTGTTACTAAAAAGATGATCATTGAATAGAGATTAATTTCTTTTATTGTAATAAAACCCCGGAAGTAAGCTTATTGGGGTTTTATTTTTTATGCAGAGCTTTAATTATTAGTACTTTTGAAAAATATAATAAAAACAAATGTTATGAAAAATCTGATTATTCTCCTTTCAATTTTTGTGATTACTACAACAACTATTTCTCAGGAGCGGATATCCATTAATAAATCCCTTCGAAACAAATTTTTAAAACATCAGCCAAGTACTAATTCCCATGAAGGAATTTCTGCCAGTACAATTCCTTATAAATCCGGAAATACCTTTACACAAGAGGATTTGATAGGGGTTACCCGTTATGATAACCAATCCAATGCAAGTATTCCAAAAAAGATGTACCTCTATGATGATGGCACCATGGCTGCTACCTGGACGATGAGTATGGACGAAAACTCCTTCTTTGCGGACCGGGGTACCGGATACAACTATTTTGATGGTTCGTCATGGGGAGCTTATCCTTCGGCCCGAGTGGAAGATATAAAGGTACATCGTCCGGCATATGCCCCGCTGGGAGAAAACGGTGAACTTATTGTTAGCCATACCAGCGGTACAGGGCTCTATTTTGCTAGCCGTGAAGAAAAAGGAACAGGAGAATGGGATTATAGTGAATTCCCCGGCCCAGCCGGTAACGGTTACCTTGTTTGGAACCGGGTTGTGACCAGTGGTACCGACAGAAACAGGATTCATTTGCTGGCATTAACACTACCCTCAAGCCATGGTGGACTGCCTTACGAAGATTTGGACGGGGCTCTTCTCTATTCCTTATCCACGGATGGCGGAAGTACCTGGTTCAAGCAAAATGAAGTATTAGATGGTATTTCTTCGGATGAATATACAGGTTTTGCCGGAGATACTTATGCTTTTGCCGAACCTAAAGATGACATTGTAGCTTTTGTAGTGGGTGATCCATGGACTGGGTTAGCACTCATGAAATCAGAAGATGGAGGTGAAAATTTTGACAAAACCACCATTTGGGAACATCCTTATCCCATGTGGTCGTGGGGAACCCCAACCGATACTTTTTATTGTGCTGACGGATCACAATCAGCAGTGATAGATGACGAAGGAAAAGTTCATGTCGCTTTTGGGATCAACCGAGTTATGGCCGAGGATAATAGTACTTTCTGGTATCCTTTCGTTGGAGGTATTGCCTACTGGAACGAAGATATGCCAGCATTCAGCAACAACGTGAATGCCCTGAACCCATACGGACATCCAGATTCTGAATTAATCACCGATTATAACCTGATAGGCTGGAGCCAGGATGTTAATAATAACGGCCAACTTGACTTACTCGATGAGATCGGGCTATATTATATTGGACTGAGCAGTATGCCACAGTTGGTATTTACTGATGAAGGATCATTGATCCTTGTTTATTCTTCGGTTACGGAAACTTACGACAATGGATTGCAAAATTACCGGCACATTTGGGCAAGAGGATCGGTTGATGGGGGCACTACCTGGGGAAGCTTTGATCTCCTGACTTCCGACCTGGTCCATATATTTGATGAATGTGTTTACCCGGCCTGTGCAGCCCATACAGATGGAAATCTTTACCTCGTTTATCAATATGACGGTAGTCCCGGAACCGCAGTCTGGAGTTCGCAGCATCCTTACCTCGATAATACTATTTCAGTCCTTACTTATCCATATTATTCAACCGATGTAAATGAAGAAACTAGCATAACACACAAAATAGAAGTAAGTCAGAATTACCCCAATCCAAGCTCAGGAGAAACATCAATTCATGTTAAACTCCAATCAGCCGTTACTTTGGACTTGAAAGTAATCAACTCTACCGGACAAAAGGTAATAGAACAAAAAGGAATGAATGGCCACCCGGGGATGAATAAAATTACTTTTGACCTAAGTGGTCTTACTCGTGGTATTTATTTTTATACTGTTTCCTCTGGTGAAACGGAAGTTACTATGAAGTTAGTGGTAGAATAAACCTTCTGAATCCACGGAAATAAATTCCAGGATTATTATTAATTTTCTTTAGTAATTAATTATCAGCTAAAAGGGCCTATTTAAATTCCTAAACTTTTGTACATTTACCCTGTGTAATTTAAATCTTTTGCTTATGCTCAGGTCTATCTTTTATTCATTGATCATATTATTGTTTACAACCGGTACCCTTTATTCTCAATCCCGGCCAATGATTAAAACTGAAAAAATCAAACGGGCTAAGTTTGATGAAACCATACCCCTGACGCCCAAAGATACCGCCTTATGCATTCCTGAATACTCAACCGGTTGTGGGATGGGTGACGGATTCACAGACTTTGCTGTGGAAGAAATTCAGAACTACGGCTCAGGCTGTGCTGATAATACAGGTTATGAAGGGTGGAGCCAATACCTGGATATGGGCCCTGCATTCCTTATCCCGGGGCTGAGCCATGATTTTATTATGAAAACTGGTTATAATAATCAAAATGTAAGTATATGGATTGATTTTAATAATGATTATATTCTCACTTCTGATGAAATGATACTGTATGATTTTGAATTAGGTCAAGCCGGTCAGTTCTACACTGCTTCTGTTGAAATCCCATTGAATGCCACCCCAGGCATGCATATCATGCGTGCCCGAACCAACTGGAGCGGAAGCTGCGATGATCCTTGTGAAAGCTACACCTATGGAGAAGCAGAAGATTATTATGTAATTTTAGGAACGGCTAGTTTTGGTACACTTCAAGGCACGGTTACCGAATTTACAGGTGGAGCACCCATTGAAAATGCGGAGATCATCCTGGAGGGTCTGATAGATTATACCTTATCTACCGGTTCAGGCGGGTATTACATGAGTGAAACCATTTTGGCAGGCGATTATGAAGTCAGCTGTTCTAAAACAGGGTATCATGTTCAAACTACCTCCATCACTATCCTTGAAGATGAAACCCTTACCCTCAATTTTCAACTTACCCACCCTGAGATCAATGTGAGCCCACTTTCAATCAATGTAGAACTGGAGCCCAATACGACCACTTCTGAGCAGATTACCATCGAAAACAATGGGGATGGAGATTTAAACTGGGCTGCCTCACTGCAACTGACAGGGAAGGGCTCCAAAGATTTCCTTGACCTGCAATTTGAATATCCTGCAGTGGGCGGCAGCGGGGAGGCTGGAATTGAATCTGACGGTAATTTTATTTATACTACAAACTGGAACGACGGGGATATTCATCAATACGACCTTCAGGGAAATTATATATCTTCTTTCTTCATTCCCGGGGTGGCTGCTTTGCGTGATCTGGCCTTCGATGGAAACTACTTTTATGGCAGTGCCGGTATCCCACTGGTTTACGAAATGGACTTCGTCAATCATGAGTTGATCGGTACTTTTTCAACCTCTGCGAGCATAAGGGCTATTGCTTATAATGATGGTGGAGATTTTTTCTATGGGAACAACTGGAACGATCCGATTATCCTTTTTGATAAAAGTGGCAACACTTTATCATCCATGCCAATCGGCCCGGAAGGTGAAAATTATTACGGATTTGCTTTTGATATGGCTTCACCAGGCAGCCCTTATTTATGGGGTTATGCCCAAACCGGCAATTCAAACAATGAAATCATTCAAATCCAGTTACCATCAGGAACAGAAACAGGTTTAACCATTGATATTGAAGATAAGATCAACGGTACAATTTATAATTCAGCAGGTGGTTTATTTACTCACTCTAATATTATATTTGGAAAATGGACTTTAAGCGGCATCGTACAAACTCAATGGATATGGGGGCTTGAACTGGGAGATGCGGTAACCTGGCTCAGTGCCACCCCCAATACGGGCATCCTCCCTCCCGGTCAATCTGAAGTCATCAATGCCAACATGGATGCAAGCAACCTGCCACCCGGAGTATATAATGCACAAATTCTTTTTAATACCTATCCCGAGGTGGGTACCCCCCTTGTGGAAATAGAATTAACAGTGGCCGAACATGTCAATCCCTGCAACCTTACCTCAACTATCAATTGCACAAACATTCACCTGCAATGGGAAATGTGCCCTGCTGACACCATCCCTGACAATTATAATGTTTACAGGAACGGTTCATTGATTTCAACTACCAGTGATATGGATTTCACCGATGTCAATGTATTTCCTGACAGTACTTACGGGTATTTTATAACAGCCATTTTTGCAGGAAACGAATCCTGGCCTTCCAATACAGATACTATTTTTGCAGCTATGCCTGAAAACCTGGTACCTGAAAACTTTAGCTATATTGTAATCGGGAATAATATTGAACTTAACTGGAATACGCCTTCAGGCTGTTTGATCCCTGATGGGTTTAATATTTACCGCGACAATACCCTGATTGGATTTACCATGGATACTTCTTTTACCGATCAATTTGGCTTTTATCAATATACCCTGACGGCAGTATATTATTTTGGGGAAAGCGACCCCACTGAACCCTTGAACATCACAAGCACGAATGAAATTGCATCTGATCCTGTATCCCTATACCCTAACCCGGCAAAAGATCATCTGTTCGTTCGATCGGATAAATTCATTACTTCTTGGAGTGTATATTCTCATGATGGCCGGCTTTTATTGGGCGAAGTAACTAATACTAATAGGATAACAATAGGATGTACCATGATGGGGTCAGGAATATATTTTCTCGAACTGGAGATTGATGGTAAAACCTATAGCTACAAATTCCTTGTGAAAAAATAGCAATAAGAGAAAATCAGCCTGCTTAAAATTAAACTTCTGACATTTAATATCGGCTAAACTATTTCGTGGAAACTCCCTTGGAACATATACTAACCAGCTCCTATAAAGACGAAATGATAACCTTTATGTGGGCTCATCCTGAGTTTTTTAATGAAGCAATTCAACTGGCCATATCCGATAAACAACCCTACGCCTGGCGGGCAGCCTGGTTGTTATGGAGCTGTATGGAAGACAATGATAAACGAATTCTGACTTACATCAGCAAAATAATAGAATCCATCAAAACGAAAAAAGATGGCCATCAAAGGGAATTATTAAAAATCCTGTTGCGAATGGAACTCAATGAAGAACAGGAGGGGCATATTTTTAATACAAGTCTGGATCTCTGGGAGAAAATTAATAAAGTTCCTTCGGTACGGTTTACAGCTTTCAAATTTATTATTAAAATTGCAAAAAAACATTCCGACTTATCCAATGAAATTGCCTTTTTTACCCAAACTCAATATCTGGATACCTTATCACCAGGGGTAAACCGCTCCATTAAAAAGATGATTAAGGATTTTAAATCATAATGCATTCATTAATTCTAACTTACCGGCCTTGCCGGAAATGAAATAAATAATTAATAAGGTTAAAGAAATTTTCGTTGAGTTTGGCTAGATAGATGGCTGGCTATTTTTATTCTTATTTTCGAATTGTTAATGATATGAAGAACTACTTCGTTTAATGTTTTTCAGGCAAAGGTCGATAGCCGCTGAAGTAACAGGTTTTAACAGGTAGTCATTCATACCTGCCTTATAACATTTCTGAATATCATCTACCATCACATTACCTGTGCAGGCTATTATAAGAATATTATTGCCTAAAGATCTTATTTTTTCTGTGGTTTCAAATCCATCCATTTCCGTCATATTACAATCCATAAAAACAACGTCAGGTTTATTTTTAGCAACTTCCTCCAGGGCTTTCAGCCCACTTTCTGCCATGATTACGCTATGCCCCATTTTTTCAAGTATCCACGAAATAACCTTTCTGGAAAGAGGGTCATCTTCCACAACGAGAATATTGAGATTGTCTCTATTACCAGCTTCTTTTGTAAAAGTATCTTCACATGGATCAAATTTTTCATCTGGAATGATAAGGGGTACCCTGAAAGCAAAAATGCTCCCTCCTCCCGGATTATCATCATGCCATATTTTCCCATGCAGCGCATCTACTAATGTCTTGCAGAACGAAAGACCAATGCCGATACTTTCACCAGCACGATCAAGGTGAAGGCGGCCAAATTTTTTAAACAACTTTGGTTTTTTAGTTTCCTCAATGCCTATACCTGTATCAACAACCCTGAATAACACATAACTCACGTCATCTATAAGGTCTAATTGGATTGAAAATTTCACTGATCCTGAATCTGTGTATTTGACAGCATTCGAAAATAAATTCCTAATAATTTGAAGCAATCTGTTTTTATCACTTACAATCATATCAGAAATAATCGGATCATAGGTCGCTGAAAAGGATAAGCCTTTATCCGCAAATTTGTATTTAAAAGCACGTTCAATATCTGAGCAGAGGCTTTTCAAGTTAAAAGCTTCCGGATTAAGAATCAGTTTATTCTCCTCTATCGCTGTAATATCAATAATACCACTTACCGTAATTTTTAATGCTTCAGCACAATCATGCAATAAGTCGATATACTCCTTATGCCGGAGAGATAACTCAGAACTTTCCAGCAACTCTGTAATTCCAATAATGGAGGATAAGGGTGTACGTATTTCATGACTCACCTGGGCAATAAAAGTAGTTTTTGCCATGTTAGCGTTATCTGCCTCTTCCTTTGCTATAATAAGTTCTTTGGTCCGTTTTTTCACTTTGTCGGCCAGTGAATGGCTCATTTCCCTTAATTCTATAGTGCGGACTTTTACCAATTCTTCCAGTAATTGTTCATTCACATATATTTCATGGAGGAGGTCACTTTTGTTGAGTACACCTGTAAATTCATTTTTTAAAAACACAGGAAGTGCAGATGAGTGGGAACCCCTGAACATATCCAAAGCATGGGCAATGGTATCATCCAGTTTAAGTTGAGGTTTTTCAACTAAACAATCAATGGCAAGTTTGTGACGTTTCCTGAATACATCTTCCTGGGTTAATACACCTTTATAATGTCCTTCTTCAAATAAAACTGCATAGGAGTCTTTAAGAATGGAATCAAGGGATTCCACACTTGCATCAGATGATGCAATATGGTAATTCCTTCGGATCAATGGCTCAATGATATTCATCGCGCTTGCATAAATTTAAAACTTCAATTCTATGTTTTCATGCGCTATTACCACCTTAAAATCAACATTGATCAGCTCATCTGATGTCATGAAGGGAAATACTTTGGTCAATAGGATTTCATAGATATTTTCGAACGGAATTTTTGTAATGATTTTATGATTTACCAAAATAGCGGCAGCTTTTTCATGTTTTACCTCAAATAACCTGAATTTATCAGGTTCAAGCAGATTGATACTTTTGGTTATACCATTAAGCCCGTAAGGTGACTTATGGCCAATTATGAGGATGTCATTAAAAGGGGGTAGTCGTACTTCTTTATAAGCTAAGGAAATGTGATATTTGATGTCTTTGTTTTCCATGATTATATTATTAGGTCTTTTACAGGCACTGTCCGGTTAAGGTAATATTAGTATATTTCAAATAAAAGTATATGTAATAATATCCTCCATAGTTTACGGTTAACATATATTGAACAATTTTTTCGCGAAAAAGTTTGCGGGAACCTGACAAACAACAAATTAAATCCAATATTTGGGTTGAGGATTCAATTTATATTTTGCTGGGTTGAGTGAAGAGAAGGAACGGATCCCAGGGGCTTTTTTCCTTTAGCATAAAGTATTATAGTCTCAACAAGCAAGGCATCACTTGGATAATATTTATTCCCCTGTACAATAGAATAAATAAAAGGTGAGTTACTATAATATACCTTTCCCTTCCAGCCTCTATACGAACTTAACAACATTTTATGAATTAAAGATTTACTTTTCAATCATTTTGTCTGAATTGTAAACTAAATTTTTATCATCATGAAAAACCACATTAAAATCCATTTGATGCTTTTCTGCATTCTGGCAGGCCTGCAATCGTTTCCACAACAAGATCAAAAATCAAACGAGGAGGCATTATCACCCTATTTTCTTATAAAAAGTGATAACCCGGAAACCGATCAACTTCCTTTAAAAAAGACGTCTGCTGAAGTAAATATTGCAGGCATGATAGCAGATGTTACTATCCGGCAGGAATATAAAAACAAAGGCAGTAACACACTTGAAGCTATCTACATTTTTCCTGCGAGTACGAATTCGGCTGTTTACGCCATGGAAATGTTCATTGGCAATCGGAAGATTACTGCCCATATTGAAAAAAAAGCAAAAGCAAGAGCAGATTATAATAAAGCAAAAGAGCAAGGCAAGAGGGCTTCACTACTCGAACAGCAAAGGCCAAATGTATTCCAGATGAATGTGGCGAACATTTTGCCTGGGGATGAGATAAGTATTATCCTGAAATATACAGTGATGCTCACACCGGACGAGGGCACTTATACTTTTGTATATCCTACTGTTGTTGGGCCCCGATATTCCAATGAGCTTAAAACAGAAGCAAATTCGGGTAGCTTTGTCAAAACACCCTACTTTCATGAAGGTGAAGAACCTGCTTACCATTTCGATATGCGTATCCATCTTTCAGCTGGCTTACCCATACAAAATATTGATTGTAAAACCCATGATGTCACCACCACTTTTCAGGGGCTTGATCAAGCCTTCATAAAACTGAATACTTCTGTCAATAATTGGGGGAACCGTGATTTTGTTATGAAATATCAGTTGGCAGGTGAGAAAATTGCTTCCGGTATCCTTCTCTATGAACATCAGGATGAAAAGTTTTTCCTGGCAATGATACAGCCACCCGGCAATATCACCACTGAGGATATTCCACCAAGGGAATATATATTTATCAATGATGTTTCAGGATCAATGGGAGGATATCCTATGGATATTTCCAAAAAACTGATGCGTAATCTTGTCAGCAATCTGCGTCCTGAAGACAGGTTCAATGTGCTTGTGTTTGCAGGCAGTTCAGGATGGTGGTCGGACAAATCCTTAGCAGGTACTCCTGAAAATATCCATAAGGCAACCGCCTTTATCGACCAACAGCAAGGTGGGGGAGGTACTGAAATCCTGAGTGCAATAAAAAAAGCCATGGGTTTTCCGCGGGAATATGAATCTCTTTCAAGGTCTTTTATCATTGTTACCGATGGCTATGTGACTGTGGAGAAAGAGGTTTTTGATTTGATCAGAAAGAATAGCAACCAGGCCAATACCTTTGTTTTTGGGATAGGATCGTCGGTTAACAGGCACCTCATCGAAGGAATAGCCCATGTGGGACAAAGTGAAGCCTTTATTGTCCTGACCCTGGAGGACGCCTCTGAAACTGCAGAAAAGTTCAGGAAATATATCAGTAATCCTGTACTTACTCAAATTAAAATGGAAACTTCCGGTTTCGATATTTATGATGTAGAGCCTTTTAGTATCCCGGATGTATTTTCAGAGAGGCCCATAATAATTTATGGAAAATACCGCGGGGAAGCTACCGGCAATATCTCTTTAAAAGGATTCAGTGGTAAAAAAAGATGGAAATCGCAGATAAATGTTTCAGAGGCCAGGCCGGACAATAAGAACGCTGCTTTATGTTACCTCTGGGCCCGTAAACGTATCCAGATACTTGATGATTATGCCAGGGTGGAAAACCTGTCGCATGAAGAGAAAATCACCAAACTTGGCTTAACCTATAATTTGCTTACACGCTATACTTCTTTCGTTGCAATAGAAGAGACTAAAGCAGGTGATGGGGAATACAAAACCATAAAGCAGGCTTTGCCTCTCCCCCAAAATGTAACTGATGCCGCAGTGGGTTTTGACATGGGACTGGAGGAAATGGTTGGAACTGATTCAATTAGTTTTTATCAGAATGTGGTCATTCATTCAGGCTTGGGGAGTGAAATGAATTCCAGGCTAAAGCAGTATATCGAACTTACGCTAATCTCCTCACTCGATCATTGTCTTTTGATGGGTGAAAACCTGAAATCCATCGAGGTGATTGTGGACCAAAATGGCAGGGTATCGGCCATAACTCCTAAGGGTATATCCCTGAGCAAAAATCTGACAGACTGCCTTGAAGAGGTCATCTCGAAATGGGGATTTCAGTCCTTTTCAACAAATAGAGGATTTTCTTTTGAAATTATTATTTAAAAATAAATGCCATGGATGACTTGATCAAAAAATCATTGAATAAGTTATTTTTTACAAATATCCTTTTAATCTTGTTGCCGCTTTTTTCTATTCCTTTGTATACAAAGAGGATTGAACTTAATCCAGAAGATACCAATTCCCGGTTAAGTATTACTTTCATCCTGGGGCAGGACAGCGATAAAAAAAATCCATTTTACAGTACTGCAGAATCCTACTTCAGGAGTAATAAAAAGGAAAAAACAGAAATTGTGATAACCCATTTTAGCTCACTGGCAGAAGTGCAGGAATATCTTATTCAGCATGCACCTGCCAACAACTTGCCCTGGGGCCTGGTGAACCTTGTTTCCCATGGTAATCAATGCCAGGGATTGCGCGTAAAGATCACAGCAAATGGTAGTCGAGCTTCTGCACAAAATATCAGGAAGGGGATAGCGGAAGGCTTATTAAATGAGATGCCAAAACATGTACTGGATGAAAATTCACTAGTCGTTTTACACGCCTGCGGATTGGGAAAAGATACGGAATTAACCGAAGCCGTTAAAATGGCATTTTCGGGTAAATTTTTTAAACCTATAGTCCAAAGTAGCCCCTACTTTGAATACTATGTAACCAGTAAGAACAAGGAATCAGAAATAGCCAGATTTGAGGCAGACTATTGGTATATTTATTATAAAATGGGATACCGGCCTGAGGACCGGGTAATTGAACAACAATTGAAAAATAAATATAAAGGAGAGTCATTGGATTGGCACACTGCCCTGCAAAAGACAGCAGCATATAAAGCAGGGGATGTATTTCATTATACTTATGATGTGCCTGTTAAGTGGGTTATTCGTTACCCACATGTTGATTCAGTGCCAACACCAAAGAGCCAGAGGGAGTGCGAGGACTGGGTAAGAAAAAATCCTCAGATAATGACCGACCTGAAGGATATAAATATCCCGCCTGGGAAATTCAACTGGTGGTTTCGTAAAATCTATGTGAAGAATGATGATGGAAGTAAATCTCCGGCCTTATGGGTTAAGGGGTATTGTACTTTTTTTTGTGTACTAAAACTCAGGCCCCCGGCATAATTACTTAATCCGTAAATTTTAAGGTTTGGACAGGTTACAATAATCCCCCAAATAACCTTTGGCATGTTACTTCTAGAAGGAATAACAAAAATATTCCCTGACTTATCCACTTCAAAAAAGATGGAATGATTTGTTTGAAAATTATATGACCCATATAATTGCTGTTTATCGTTTTATGGAAAGATGAAATAATGCAGCATTTATGCCAGTTCAATCCACCATCCAGATAATAATATAGGAGCAGGTTCAGCAAAAATAAATTTTCGATAAACTAAATAAATTGTAAAAATTTGCTGACCTCTATTTTTTGCGAAAGTTTATTTTCGTTATATACACTTATCAGCGCGTCTATAAGGAATGGCCGGGTTTGATCAGCCAGGTAAAACATGGAATATAGAGCTGCACTTTTCATTCCCATTCGTTCTGTAAAATTATAGGGTCTTACTTCCACTTTATTATGAGAAAAATTAATGCTGGTATCAACCCAGATCGTTCCATGATCCATAGATGCAATGACATCCCTTGCATATTCTTTTCCATCTTCAGTTAACACGATAATATGATCAGGTTCGGGTGAACCTGTAAAATTGATCTCATCCGGTGAAAGTATGATTTCAGCTGCAGAGAACCCTATACCGACAGTTACCGGATAACTCCCTTTTTTACTTACTTGCAGGCCCGATTTAACCGCAGCCGTTGCCAGTAGTTCAGCCGCCAGTTGTACCCCACCCCCAGCTGAACCATAGATCATTATACGCATTGATTTGTTGAGAAAATGGGAAAATTCAGCATCGAACCTGTCGTTTTCGTTTATCAGAAACTGTTTTTCTGTGTTTTTTGGAAGATTAAAAGACTTTTTCTCGGTATCAGTAAATACTTTAATATCCAGATCAGCTTCTTGAACCAGTTTAGTTAGTTTCATCCCGGGATTGGCCTTAACGCCATAACTTGGACAAATTTCCATGACCTCGACAAGGCTAAATCCTTTTTTTGAAATTGCTGTGGCAAGGTGATCACTAAAATCACCAATACCGTTTATCCTGCTAACAAATGAAGCTCCGGCCTCCACGATAAGTGAACAGAGTTTATAATGCGGCTTTACGGATCCTTCTGGGTTTGTTGGGGTTTTGAATCCGGGTGGTGTAAACTCGCTCGGTTGCCCCCCCGTCATTCCATACAGCATATTGTTATGTACTATAGCAGTCATATCAAAATTACGGTGGGCTGCATCAATAAGGTGCTGCATGCCTATGGTTGCCCCTCCATCGCCCAACATAACAATAACCTTCTTTTTATTCCCCAGGGCCGCCGAAATTCCCGAACCTAAAGCTACTGACCTTCCATGCAGCCCATGTACGGTATGTGTATACAAGTTTTTATCAACAATTCCATGGCAACCTATATCGGTCACAACAACCACATCAAGTGGTGAATATCCTAATTTTTGAAGGGCTTTTTCCAGGTTTTCGTTGATGGTTGAATGCCCGCATCCTTTACAAAAAGGCAATTGCTCCGCTATAAGAAATTTATTTTCCATCATGTAAAATCTCCTCCATTATTTCTTTCGGTCTGATCATTTTTCCAATTTTATTGATGCCAGTAATGTGGGAAGGGGTTTTGGAACCAAATAAAATTTGCCTGTATTGACCGGTCAGGTTTTCTTCAGCGATATAAACTCTTTTAAACTTTTCAATTATATTATAAATTTCTTCACTAACGGGCAATAAGGTCTTTACGATTAACAAGGAAATTTTCTGGCCCGTATCGCGAAGTCTGATCACTGCTTCCCGGGAAGCTCGGGCTGAAATTCCATACGAAACAAGTATAACTTCAGCGCCATCCTGGTGGTCATATTCAAAACAAGTATAAAGATCAATATTCCTGAGTGCTTTATTGTGCAATCGTTTGGTATTATCAAGTGCTTCTGCAGTTTTATTTTGAAGTATTCCGGCTTTGTTATGGGTTGAAGCCGTAAGCCTTACCTGATAGTCATTGCTTTCCAACGAAACAAAAGCGGGTACAAGCTTTTCATCGGGTTGGTAATTGATATAAGGGTGTGCACCTGAGTACTGTTTTCTCTCCACTTTTTCAATTTTTTTCAAAGCTAGTTTATCAAAACTAAGCAAAGTCATAACCTCTTCTTTGGAGGTAAGTAAAATAACAGGACTCCTGAGCATAACCGCAGTTTTCAATGCTTTTTCAGCCATATCCCAACAATCCAGAGTGCTACTTATACTGAATGTTGGGATTGCATATCCGCCCGAAATGGCTCCGTTAATTAATGCGAGATCTCCTTGTGCCCCACATGTTGCCGTGCCGGTGGCAGGTCCCAATCGCTGAACCAGGATGATCACCATCGGTAATTCCATCATATAGGCCATGTTTATTGATTCCAGCATCAATGCAAAGCCCGGAAACGAAGTGGCAGTAACCGGTAAATAGCCCGAACCTGAAAAGCCACACATCCACTGAAGAGTAGTAATTTCATCTGGAGCAGCAAGGAATGAATCAAACCTGTTGAGGGCATACTGGTAAATCAGATTGGCAGGGGTAATGGGATATCCTATGAATATATCTGCACCTGACCGGGCCAAAGCTTCAGCTATCAATTTAGAACCATCTGTAAATATCGTCTGGATGTTTTCCGTCATTACAATTGCTTTATTAACTTTTATAAATCATCAAATAATCATAACCGAATACCGTAAAAAGCGAGCGAAATTAATAAAAGAAACAATACTTAAATACACTCTAATCAATTATTTTTCATGGTTTTAGTTTATTGTTAATTAATTCACAAAAATATCGGAAAAATCTCTTAAATATCGGTTTAATTTCTACATTTGCTGCCAGTTTTTAAAAAATAAATGAATATGTCAGCGAATACAAAATTTGTCTCTCCCGACCATTTTCTTGTGGACGAATTATTCACAGATGAACACAAAATTGTAAGGGATGCTATCAGGGATTGGGTAAACCGCAGGGTAAGGCCCGATATTGAAAAATATTTTGAAGATGCAAAGTTTCCAGCCCACCTTGTAAAAGAGCTTGGTGAACTGGGTGCTTTCGGACCGTTTATCCCGGAACAATACGGCGGTGCAGGTATGGATTATATTTCATATGGGTTAATAATGCAGGAGCTTGAAGCAGGTGATTCAGGCATCCGGTCAATGGCCTCTGTGCAAACAAGTCTTGTGATGTTTCCGATTTATGAATTCGGCAGCGAAGACCAAAAAATGAAATACCTCCCACGCCTGGCAGCCGGCGAAATTATTGGATGTTTTGGCTTAACTGAACCGAATCATGGCTCAGACCCGGGAAGTATGTCCTCGACCATTAAGGACAAAGGAGATCATTATTTACTTAATGGCGCTAAAATGTGGATCACGAACTCAACTATTGCTGATATTGCAGTGGTCTGGGCAAAAGATGAAATGGGTATTGTCAGGGGAATGGTAGTGGAAAAAGGGATGGCAGGGCTGACAGCACCTGAAACCCATGGCAAATGGTCGCTTCGTGCATCGGTTACAGGTGAGCTTGTGTTTGATAATGTTAAAGTTCCCAAAGAAAATATTTTTCCCCATGTGAAAGGCCTGAAAGGACCGTTAAGTTGTTTGAATTCGGCCCGGTATGGCATAGCCTGGGGAGCTATTGGTGCCGCAGCTGACTGCTACGACGTTGCACTTAAATACTCGCTTGAAAGGTATCAGTTCGGAAAACCAATAGCTTCTTTTCAATTGCAGCAGAAAAAGCTCGCCGAAGCTTTAACAGAAATAACAAAAGCACAACTGCTTGCATGGCGATTGGGGACCTTACGAAACGAGGGTAAATCGACACCGGCAATGGTATCCATGGCCAAACGAAACAATGTTGCCATGGCCCTTGACATTGCCCGTAACCTGAGGCAAATTCTTGGGGCTATGGGAATCACTAACGATTACCCGATGATGCGCCATATGATGAACCTTGAATCGGTGATTACTTATGAAGGTACCCATGATGTTCATTTGTTGATCACCGGAAACGAAATTACGGGTATCCAGGCTTATAAATAATCGTCAGGACAGTACAAATTCATTATATAGTATATACGAGGCTTTCTCAAAATTCAGATTATCGTCATTGTAAAGGAAGAATGGCTGAAGCAATCTCGCAGGTAAAAAGAGTATTACCGGTTGTTTCCCTTCGCTTGCAATGATGATTTGGCAAGTTTTGAGACGGCCTCTTATAATTTGAGGCTATGGCCAATCCTTCTAGAAGGAATTGAAATAACGCAGACCAGGTCCTGCAACAGCCTTGGGGTTTGCACCGCAAGCCGGTTTATTCAACAAAATTTTACCAGGCCTGTTAATAATTTTCTTAAAAAGTTTATTTTTGGTCAAATATCAAAAAAATACCTCTTTACTTCTAAAGAATATTATGACCAAAAAAATAAACTGGGGAATCATTGGCCTGGGCCAAATTGCAGAAAGATTTGCAGAGGATATACAGCGATCAGAAAATGCCATTCTTCATGCAGTGGCATCAAGAGAACAAATGAAAGCCAAACAATTCAGCCAAAGGTTTCATACCGAAAAATACTACGGATCGTATGAAGAACTTGCAAAGGATGATGCAATCGATGTGGTATATGTTGCTACCCCACATACCTTCCATTACGAAAACACGATGATGTGCCTGCAGCACGGAAAGTCGGTATTGTGCGAAAAGCCCATGGGGATGAATACCCGTGAAGTTCAATCCATGTTTAAAGAGGCTGCATCCAGAAAATTATTTATCATGGAAGGGATGTGGACCCGTTTTATTCCGGCCACGGTAAAACTATTTGAACTCCTGGGTTCAAAAACCATCGGAGATATTCTGTTTCTTCATGCCGATTTTGGGTTTAAAGCAAAGTTTGATCCTATGGGCAGGATCTTCAATAAAAACTTGGGCGGTGGTTCCTTGCTGGATATCGGCATTTACCCCATCTATTTAAGCCTTGAGGTTTTAGGTTCTCCATCGGAAATTAAAGCTATAGCCAGGATGTCGGAAACCAGTGTCGACAGTTATTGTGCCATGCTGTTTGATTATAAGAATGAGGCCAGTGCCATGCTTGAATCGAATTTTGAGGCCGACACCCCCATTGAGGCCATCATATACGGGAATAAAGGAAGCATTAAAATACACAGCAGGTGGCATCATTCGGAAAAGATCACACTTCAAAAAAACGGGGAGGAGAAAGAAGTCTTTGATCTGCCCTATGCCGGCAACGGATATATTTATGAGATTGACGAGGTGAATCAATGCCTCTTAAATAAGGCCACCTTCAGCAAAAAACTACCTCCCGGCCTAAGCCTGGATCTGATCAGGATAATTGACCATGTAAAAGATATAATAGGATTGCATTATGAAGCGGATATGGATTGATCCTCTCCATTGATATCAGCCAAAAAAGTTTATCAATTCACCTCAGCAAATGAAGCATCAGCAGGCAACACGATTGAATCCAGTTTTAATTGATATTCCTTCACCAACAATTTATATTGATCCAGGTAAGCAGAGTCAACCGGTTTGGCTGGAGGTGATTTCACCTTTAATGGATCCACAGGTTCGCCGTTACGGTAAAACCTGAAGTCGAGATGAGGACCTGTACTTCTGCCGGTACTTCCTACATAGCCAATTACGTCGCCCTGTTTCACATGACTGCCCTCTTTTATTCCTTTGCCAAATTTTGAGAGATGAAGATAGGCCGTAGTATAGGTTCCGTTATGTTTCACTTTGACGATGTTCCCATTCGCTCCTTTTTTACGGGCAAAGACTACCTCCCCATCACCGACACTGTGCACCGGTGTCCCCACATCAGCAGCATAGTCAACCCCGGTATGGGGCATCCTTTTTTTCAAAACGGGGTGCAAACGGTTGTACGAAAAACGGGAGCTGATCCGCTTGAACTTAAGGGGTGCTTTCAAAAAGGTCCGACGCATGCTGTTGGCCTCATCATCATAGTAATCGCCACCACTATCGCTTACAAAATAAAAAGAGTAATAATCAAAATCAGCATGGTTAAATAAAGCGGCATGCACTTTCCCTATCCCGATGGGTTCACCCTCCACATAAAGCTCCTCATAAATCACTTTATACGAATCCCCTTTTTGAATCCCAAAAAAGTCGATGGTCCAGGCATAAATTTCAGACAATTCATTCGCCAGGTTAGGATCAGAATGATTGTCGACCATCGCATTCCACAAGGAGGAATTAATAAGCCCTGAAGTTGTAACCAGTCGCGTTTCAATATCCTTCTTTCCCATGTGTATATGCAATGAATCCCTTAAATCAAAAACTATGTACTCAGTAGGTGAATTTTCATAGATAAAATAACAGGCTTTGGGAAGAGAGTCGTTGTTGCATAAAATTGTGTAGTTATTTCCCGCCCTTATCCTCCTCACGTCAAATACCTCTTTTGATCGTTTGGCAAGATTGTCAATGTCTTTATAATCTACCTGGTAGTTAAGCAGGATATCTGCAAGAAACTGGTTTTTCTTAACTTTATCTTTTATCACCAATAAAGAATCCGTAATGATCCCATATTCCATTTGGTGGTCGACAGGTTTGATAATAAGCTCTTCGGTAAGTGAGGTAGTATTTTCCGGGTTTGGGGTTTTTGCATAAATGATGATCAACGCAGCAGCAGTAACCAGGAGGAAAATTTCGATAACTCTCTTTTTATTCATAGTCTCTATCTAAACTTCTAATAACTTAAGAATTCGTAAAATTAGTATTTGCTGACTTTAAAAAATGCTGTAATGATAAAGTTTTTAAGGCAATTACCAACAAAAAGTCCCGGCAATTAAAATTACCGGGACTTAAAATATCAAATATTATTTATTATAAAACAATGAATTTTTTCATTTCACTTTTTGCACCGGCACTATCCAACTGGTAAAAATATATACCCGATGTCCAGTCTGCTACAGGAATAGTCACTTTAGATTCAGTACCATACAGCTGCAGCTGATACACATGCTGTCCTGAAAGGTTATACACGTCAATTCGTGCATCACTCATAGGATGATTCATGTATATATTAATTGACCCTGAGGCAGGATTAGGAACCGCATCTGACAAAGCCTGGATATAGGATGAAGGATTCTCCACACCGGTATAAGCCATTTCTACACCCAACACGGTAAAGTCATCAAAATAAAAACCATCTTCCGTAACATAGCTATCACTCTTTAATATAAACCTGAATTTTACTATGGAGCCAATATAATCGGTAAGGTCAATTTCCTCTTGCACCCAGGTAGTCTGGAAACCATCATACAAAGGTTCACCCTGGGCCTGGTTACTGTTTCCGGTAACGGTATAATTACCTTCAAGGGCAGTCCAGTTTATTCCTCCATTATCTGAGATCATGAGTTGCACATAGTCCCAGCCCTGTTCAATTTCCCATTTGGCATTAAATGTAAGCTGGGCATAACCATAATTGGATAGGTCAACTTCTTCCGTTAAAATAATTGCATTCATCTGGTTGTTTTGATAATCCCCAAAAGGAGAATCAGTAATTGAGCCAGGTGGCGAAACAAAAGTAGATGTGGTTACATCCCATACCGGGGAAACCCAATTTTCAAGTGTATTACAATTGTCTTCAAAAAGAGGCAAAGCCGTTCCGAATATTTTACTCAGTGTATCATATGTAATATAATCACCATTATCAATAGCTATCTGAAATTTGAATTCATGGCCTGAAAGTATGCCGGGAACAAGGGTAAAAGGAATTGTTCCTGTTTCTGATTCAAGCAAATCCAGGTTTTCGACAATTAATGGTTCACCCACGGAGGCAATATTATTACCGATCGCATTCAGAGAAATTGTCACATTCCCCTCCTGAAGTCCCAGTCTTGTAATATCAAAAGTAATATCCCCATTCACTTCATCAAATATGGTAGGAGCTGTTTCCTGCACATCATAATAGTTTCCTGCAAAAGCAGCAACCAGAATGTTCATGATCATGTTTTCCTGGGCGATAGGAATGATGCGGTCAAGATCACACCAAAATCCATCATTTCCTCCACCTAATTCGGGAGTATACGCAAGTATCTTTGGTTTTGTGGTCTGCTCACCATACATCCAGTCATCCGATCCACCATTGGTCGGATAAATTGTTGTACTCCCGGCACCATATGTATAGTTGTTATCAGCAGTATAGATGGTAGAATGTGCAAAATAAAGGGCATCATCCTCACAAAGGTCTTCAGTATACCCCCAGGCATAGAGAAGGAGGTTACCATGGGTATGGTAATTCAAAGCGTTAACAAACTCATGGTCTTCACAAAAATCTCTGATGGCCTGGGTTTCTGGTTCGGAAAAAGCTGATTCACCGCGATAGGTTTCATCGCAAGGATCGGGTGACGACCCCACATTATCCAATCCCCACATATACCCGTAATTTCGGTTTATATCCACACCTGTGCAGGAAGTACCGCTGTTATCGCGCCTGTTTTTACGCCACATACCACCCCCGTTTGGATTAGTGGTTTGGTTATAAACATATCCATCAGGATTAATTACCGGAACAAAATACATCTCTGTATTATTGACCAAAGTTTCGATAAATGGATCATTATCGTAGTTCTCGAGCAAATAATACATATAATAAACCAGGGTCATTAAGCCAGCAGGTTCTCGCGCGTGGTGCAATGCTGTATATAATACCTGGGGTTCTGTTTCGCTCGTCCCGGGATTATCAGAAATCTTTACCATCCAAAGATCACGACCTTCGATGGATTGACCAATACTTACTTTTTCGGTGATCAGGTTGGGGAAAAGATCAAACATATTGTCAAGATGATCAACGACTTCCTGGTATGTGGCATGACCTGTCATCGACCCGAACTCGAAATTTTCAGGAACCATCCATTCTGATGTCCCCTTGTAGTCATCTACATTGGTTGATTTACCAATGTTCCTTTCCACAAAATCTTTGGATACATCTTCAATCAGAATTTCATATTGTAAACCCAGGCCCTGAATTTTAGCAATTTCAGTTTCGGAATAATCACAAATAAGGAATGTTCCTTTTTTAAGATTACCTTCTGTTACATCAATTCCTTCAGCCGCCAATGCAGTAAGTTGTGTTTCATTGGCAAAAACTTTAACTCTTGAATAAGTTTCCTGCTGTGAATAGACAAATGAAAATAAGCACGCAAGAAAAATTGTAAATAGATACCTCATTTTATTTTTTGTTTAAACATTTATAATCAGACACGAAGTAAGAACTTTAAGTTGCGCAAATTAGTTGAAATTGTGCTGAAAACAAAAATACTATTGTTTAAATATTCCCCAATATTGAACTTTTTGCCATAAAATCTATTTATATATTGGCTCACACATTTACATTATGAAAATCATCAACCTTACTGAAGAGTATAAGCATACATATTTCCATTGCCTGGAGCATCATTCTGAAGAAATGACAGAAGCGGTAGCAATGAAAGAGGCATGGTATAATAAAATGAAAGACAATGGACTCCGTGTGAAACTTGCCCTTTCTGATGAAGGTGTGGTGGCCGGACTTATACAATATTTTCCCATCGAACATTCATGGGTTAAAGGCAAAGATCTTTATTTCATAGGCTGCATATGGGTGCATAGCAATTTGCAGGGCTATGGCAACTTTCAAAAACGAGGAATGGGAACTGCGCTTCTAAAAGCTGCCGAAGAGGATGTTGCTGAAATTGGGGCAAAAGGCATTGTAGCCTGGGGAACCTCTTTACCTGTTTGGATGAAAGCTTCCTGGTACAAAAAACGCGGATATTTAACTGTTGAACGCAAGGGATTTTTAGGTGATCTGTTACTTTGGAAGAAACTAGCCGGGGATGCAGAACCCCCAGGTTGGAACAAACAGGCAAAAATGCCTCAAAAATCAAAGGATAAAGTTCATGTGAGCTGTTTGACCAGTGGATGGTGCACTGCCATGAACCTTTCGTGCTTACGAACCAGAAATGTGGCGTGGGAATTTGGTGACAGGGTGGAACTGGAAGAAGTGGATACTTCTGATAAAACCATTTTTAATGAGTGGGGAACTACTGATTCAATATTTATTGACGGGAAAAAAATAGTTGCCGGGCCTCCCCCGCCAGAAGAAAAAATAAGGAAAAGAATTGCAAAAAGCCTGGTAAAAAAAAGATAATACTCCTTTAGCCCCGATTTTGTTAACAATTCTTTAGAAATTCAAATAATTACCTAAGTCCTTCGAAAACAATAGTATGTCATGAAATTTATCCTCTTATACATATCTCTTTTTTCAAAAAATTAAATTTTATGGAATTTGCCTGATATTTGTATCTTACCTTTAAATTCCAAAAATATATATCATGAAGTTGACACAAAATTTTTTATTCCCAATCGGAATTGTAACAATACTGATCATTTTAAGTGGATTTACCTGGTACTTTAGTAATGGGGAGAGCCCAATATATAAGTTAGACCCATTAACAGATTATGATTCCTATGATAAAGACTGGAAAAAAGTAGATTCATTGATACAGTATGGGCTTCCTAAATCTGCCCTTGAGCTCACCGAAAACATTTTTAACAAAGCAAAAAAAGATCATAATCATCCCCAATTTATAAAAGCGACCATTTATAAAATAAAACTCACTGCTGACTTTAACGAGGCATTTATTGAAAAAGCAGTAAAGGATTTAAACGATGAAATAAAGGTAGCGAAAGAACCTACGCTCCAGATACTTCATTCTTTACTAGCTGATATTTATTGGCGGTACTACCAGGCCAATCGTTATCGTTTCATGGAAAGAACGGAAATTACAGGTACAGGAAATAAAGATCTTCAGACCTGGGATCTAAAAACATTAATGCATGCAATTATAACAAATTATTACGCCTCTCTTAATAATCCTGATATACTGAAAAAAACCAACCTGAATGCATATAATGTGATTCTAACAGAAAAAGAGGGATCAAAAAAAACCAGGCCCTCACTTTATGACTTTCTTGCGCACAGAGCGATTGACTTTTTTATGAATGATGAATCGGGATTTATCCAACCCGCTGATCGTTTTGAAATTGATAAGGAGTTTTACTTTTCACAACCCGGGCAATTTTCAGCAATTCATTTGAACACAAAAGACAGTTTGTCACTAAAGTTCTATGCGCTGGAATTACTTCAGGAACTTACTGCATACCATCTGAACGATAAGGAGGCAGATGCCCTTGTGGATGTAAACCTTAAAAGATTAAATTTTGTGTACGATAATGCCACACTTGAAATAAAAGACAGCTTATTTTTAAAGTCGTTGGTAGAGTTTGAGAAAACCATACTCAGCCAGGAAGCTTCCACAGAGGTATCTCATCAAATTGGTGCTCAGCTTTACCAGCAAAGTTTGCAATACAAACCCCTTGAATCAGTAAAGCATAAATGGGATGCAAAAGCAGCTATCGAAAAATGCGATGATGCATTAAAACGTTTTCCTGAATCATTTGGAGCAAAAAACTGCAAAAGCCTGAAAGAAGAAATCGAACGGATAACATTTTCAATTATGCTTGAAAAGGAAAACTTACCGGATCGGCCGATTTTATCCCTATTAAATTTTAAAAACCTTTCGAAAGTTTATTTCAGGTTAGTAATGATAGATTACAATAAAAATCGTGAGCTGGAGCAAGGTTCCATTCAGCAAACGGCCCTGATAAAAAAATACCTTGAATTTCCTGTTGTTTCAGCATGGGAGCTTGATTTGCCCAACGACGGAGATTTTCAGCAACATCGCACAGAATTCAAAATACCCAGCCTCAATTTTGGTTATTATGTGTTGCTGGCAAGCGATTCAAAAGACTTTAAAGCAGAAGGGTCCAATATTAGCCATCAGACTTTCTGGGTAACCAATATCAGTTATATCAATCATCAATATACATCAGAAAATATTTACCGGTTTTATATCTTAAACCGTCAAGATGGTGCAGCAATAAGTGGTGTCAGGGCAAAAATATTTTACAGGAATTATGATTACCGTCAGCGGGAAAATATATTTCAGGAAGGGGGCACTTATTATTCAGATGAGAATGGATATTTTGAAATTTCAGCTACTGAACGAACCTCCAACCGAAATTCCTTTTTCATAGAGTTTTCAAAGAATAATGATACATACATTACAGACGATCGTTTTTACCAATCGGTTTATCAACCCGGAGAATCACGAAAAATTACAAATACCTATTTTTTTACAGACAGAGCCATATACCGCCCCGGACAAACCATTTATTTTAAAGGGATAGTGTTAGAACGATTTAAAGATGAGAATGGCATTGTGCCCGGGCAAAAAACAAGCGTTGAGTTAATGGATGTAAATTATCAAAAAGTCGGACAACTTGAATTAGTGGCCAATGAATACGGATCATTCAACGGTTCGTTTACAGCACCGCAGGGCGGACTGAATGGGCGGATGACCATTAAAAATGAAACCGGCTCACAAACCATACTCGTGGAGGAATATAAAAGGCCAAAGTTTGAAGTAACTTTTAACCCAATAGAGGGGAGTTATAAACTGAATAATGAAATCAAACTGGAAGGTACTGCCAAAGCTTTTGCTGGCAACTCTATTGCAGGAGCTGAGGTTAAATACCGTGTGGTTAGAGAAACTTATTACCCCTGGAGGTTCTTTTATTTTGACTACTTCCCTCCATCAAGTAGTCTGGAAATTACCAACGGGACGACAATTACTGATGATGACGGAAACTTTAGGGTTAGTTTTATTGCCCAACCTGATTTGTCGATAATCAAAAAATATAACCCTGCATTTAATTATACGGTTTATGCAGATGTAACGGACGTAAACAATGAGACACAGTCAGGTAAAACCTATGTGAATGTAGGTTACAAAGCCCTGCAATTGGATATTGGAATTGGAGAAGTTGAGAATATAGAAAACTTCAAATCTTTTACCATAAAAACAACCAACTTAAATGGCCAACCCCTGGCTGTAAACGGGAAAATTGAAATTGCATTACTTGAGGAACCAGAGGGGTTACTTAGAGAAAAGTTATGGGAGAACCCTGATCTTTTTGTCATGGAAAGGGAAAACTATGAAAAAGATTTTCCAAACGATAACTATAAAAATGAAAACAAGGCTGATCAGTTGAAGATTAGATCGGTTATCGCCAAACTTGATTTTGACACAAAAACGGATTCGGTGATTTCATTGGATCAAATTAAAAAATGGCAGGAAGGAAGATATGCGCTTACAGTTAATACCACGGATAATTTTGGAGAGGAAGTGATTCTCAAAGAATACTTTATTCTCTATAGTGAGAAAAGTAAAAAGGCACCGGTCAATGAACTTAACTGGTTCCATGTGATTAAAAATACCTGTGAGCCTGGTGAAAAAGCATCCTTTATTATTGGATCAAAAGAGAAAAATGTGCACGTACTCTATGAAATTGTTCAGAAAGAAAATGTATTATCCACCCATTGGATCAATTTAAATGATGAACAAAAACGAATTGAAATCCCGGTAACCGAAAGTCAAAGAGGCGGATTTGGAGTCAATGTCATTTTTGTGAATCACAACAGGAGTTTTAATAACAGCTTCCTGGTAACTGTTCCTTTTACTAATAAAAAACTTGATTTTGAGTTTGCTTCGTTCAGAGAAAAGATCAAACCCGGAGATGAAGAAGAATGGTCGATAAAAATTAATGGGCCCAAAGGGGAAAAACTAGCGGCTGAGTTGCTTACCGCAATGTACGATGCATCATTGGATAAATTCCAGGAATTTAGCTGGAACTTCAACCTGTTTACAAACTACTATTCAAATATGACCTGGTCATCACGAAATGCTTTCAATAGTATTTCTCAAAGCCAAATGGTATCGGATTGGAGGAATGTCTACCGGCCGGTAAACAGGATGTATGATCAGCTCAACTGGTTTGGATTCAATTATTTTGGCGGATCACCCTATTTGCAAAAAAGAATGGGGATGGAAGCTATTCCTGAAATGGCCATGAACATGATGGATGATGTCCAGGTAGCATACGATAAAGATAAAGAATCCGAAACAATAAATAAAAATGAAGTGTTGCCAGGGGAAATGAAAACCGTTGAAAAGTCTGAAACAAATGGTGTTCAGGTTCGTCGTGATTTTCGTGAAACTGCATTTTTCTATCCTTCTTTAAAGACGGATGAAAACGGCAATGTGATCATTCGATTTACAGCACCAGAATCACTTACCCGCTGGAAGATGATGGGAATGGCCCATACCAAAGATTTAAAATATGGATTGTTTACCAAAGAGGTGATGACGCAAAAAGAACTGATGGTGGTGCCCAATCCCCCTCGCTTTTTCAGGAAAGGAGATAAGATGAGCTTTTCAGCCAAAGTATCAAACCTTAGTGATAAAGAATTAAACGGTGAGGTGGTTTTACAGTTTTTTGATACCAGGACCATGGAAGATGTCTCAGGCAAGCTTATTCTATCTGGAAAAACCAAAACATTTAAAGTGGCTGAAAAGGGGAATCAAAACATTGAATGGGAAATGTTTATTCCGGAAGATTATGACCTGGTCTCCTATCGGATCATTGCAAAATCTGAGATGTTTTCTGATGGAGAAGAAAGTCCTGTTCCGGTTTTATCGAACCGGATGTTAGTAACTGAATCCTTGCCATTGCCTGTCAACGGAAACGAAACAAAAAAATTCGTTTTTACAAAACTCGTCAATTCCAAACCATCGGGCCAGGTTCAAAACGGGTTGGTTCAACATAAGCTTAGCCTTGAGTTCTCATCAAACCCTGCATGGTATGCAGTTCAGGCACTTCCTTATGTGATGGAAAACAACAGTGAATCTGCTGAGAGTGCTTTTTACCGGTTCTATGCTAATAGCATTGCTTCCTACCTGGTAAATTCCAGTCCGAGGATCAAACAGGTATTTGATGCATGGAAAAATTTCTCAGCCGATGCACTTTTATCTAATTTGGAGAAAAACCAGGAATTAAAATCATTGATTTTGAATGAAACTCCCTGGGTAAGGGATGCTAAAAATGAAACAGAACGTAAGCATCGTATTGCCATTCTTTTTGACATCAATAAAATGACGGATGAGCAAAATTCTGCCTTACGAAAACTTATTCAAAAACAATCACCCGGAGGTGGCTGGCCCTGGTATAAGGGCATGCCGGATAATCGCTATATATCACAGTTGATCGTAAGTGGTTTTGCCCATCTGAAGCAACTTGGAATTTATGATGCATGGGAAAATCTTCAAACAAAAAACATGGTCAACAGGGCTATTCAGTATCTCGATTATGAATTAAAAAAAGATTACGACCGGCTTACAGAGTATAAATATAAGCTTGAAGAAAATCATTTGGGAAACACTCAAATTCAATATTTATATGCACGGTCTTATTTCCTGAAAGAGGTGGCTATTTCCAGAAATAACCAGGTAGCTTTTGACTACTATCACAAACAAGCTAAAACATACTGGCATCAACAGGGCAATCTTCAAAAAGGGATGATCGCCCTGGCGTTAAAAAGACTTGGTGATGAGGTTTCGCCGATTCAGGTAATGGCTTCTATTAAGGAGCATGCACTGTATTCAGAAGAAATGGGGATGTATTGGCGCGATAATTCAGGCGGATATTATTGGTATGAAGCACCCATAGAAACACAAGCCCTTTTAATTGAGGCATTCCATGAAGTTGCTAAAGACCAGGAATCGGTTGAAAAAATGAAAATGTGGCTTCTGAAACAAAAACAAACCCAGGACTGGAAAACACCCCGGGCAACTGCAGATGCGATTTATGCCCTGCTTCTTAGGGGAAATAATTGGTTGGCCAATTCTAAACTCGCTGAAATCAGTCTTGGCGATATAAAGATTGATCCACTAAAGATGGAGGATACAAAAGTGGAAGCCGGTACAGGGTATTTTAAAACCAGCTGGACGGCGGGTGAAATTAAACCTGAAATGGGAAAAGTCACCGTTACCAACAAAAATGAATCCCTGGCCTGGGGTGCAGTTTACTGGCAGTATTTCGAAAACCTGGAGGACATTACTTTTGCCGAAACACCTTTAAAATTAGAGAAAAAACTTTTCCTTGAGGAGAACACTGCTGCGGGCCCGGTATTAAGGCCTATAAGTGAACAATCAATACTAAAACCGGGCAACAAAGTGATAGTTAGAATTGAACTTCGTGTTGACCGCGACATGGAATTTGTACATATGAAGGACATGAGGGCCTCAGCCTTTGAGCCAGTGAATGTACTTTCAAGCTACCATTACCAGGATGGGCTGGGGTATTATGAAACCACACTTGATGCCTCAACGAATTTTTTCTTTGATTACTTACGAAAAGGAACTTACATATTTGAGTATCCATTGATCGTTTCACAAAAAGGTGATTTCTCAAACGGGATAAGCACTATACAATGCATGTATGCACCTGAATTTACCAGCCATTCTGATGGAGTCAGAGTAAAGGTAGAATAGCAATTGACTTCCCGCATAGCAACTTAAATTTGCTATGCGGGAGGTCAAGAACTTAAATAGGCAAACTCAACCAAATCCTCAAGGTTAAGCACTTCCAAAGCTCTTTCGTGGGTAGCTTCCAGATTTACCAGGGGGGCTTTACCATCGTCAAAAGCCTCTTTCCATCTGAGGGCACATAAGCACCAATGGTCTCCCGGGCCAAGGCCGGGAAAATTATATTCGGGGCGAGGGGTGATAAGGTCGTTTCCCATATCAAATGAATAGCGTAAAAATTCTTCCGTCAAAACCACACAAACGGTATGTGAACCAAAATCAGTTTCATCCGTATTGCAGCTCCCATCCCTGAAAAACCCTGTAAGAGGTTGAGTACTACAAGGCTTCATTTCTGTACCAAAAACATTCTTTGCCATATTCCTTTTTAGTATAAAAACCACAGTACATGGAAATTGTTTAGCGATAGCCAGGAGTGGAGGGTAGAGGGCATAGGGCGAAAAGCTTAATTACCTTAAAAGCGCCGGCCACGCTGAGCTTCGTCGAAGCGCATGGGAGGGCACTTGGTTCCTCTTTTCCTTTAAGTCCTTCAATATGCTATAATTTTAGTAACCAACATCGGTAACTCATCGGCAGGCTTTGGATAATCCTCTTCTGAGCCAAAAGCCAATTGCTAAAAGCAAATAGCAATTAGCTACCATTCATCCACCTTTTCCACCTTTGGCAACATTCCCTTTTTTAGGCTTGTTATCCAACCCCGGGCAAATTCATCCACCTGTTTCAAATAACTTTTCGATTGGGCATCGGATTGGTTTATCCATTTTTCTACAGGGATTTTTGAGTTCTGTTTAAGCACAAACTCATATAAAGTATAGCGGTAGCGATTGTCTTTAAATTCGAGGTTAAAGCGATACTGGATAGTTCCGGCATCGGATTGATTCCCTTCTTCATCTGTATTTACAATCCTGAACCGATGGAGACCTTTGATCACTCCTGTTTCAGGATTCCTGGTTTTTGTCACGTCCACCGGATTCGCATAATATTCATTGATCCAGCTAATGGCGCTGTTAAAAAATGATTGGGGATCACCCTCTTGTTGCACTACTTCCTGGTAGGTAATTAGCCCGGTGTCTTCATCCACAGGTATTTTTGCCTCCTGGGCAAAGGATAATACACACTGAAAAATTATAACGAGAGTAAAATAAGCTTTTGTAAAATTCATTTCCAGAAATTTAAAGTTTTAAACGAAACGATTTTTATACTTAAATAATATGGCAAAAATAAAAAACTAAGTTCAATTTTATTCAGATGATGTCTTAATGTCATCAGAGCAGTAATGTTTGCCCTCTCGCATTAAAAAACCCTGACAAAGCAAGCTTGTCAGGGTTATAAAATATTGAATTATATATGTTGAGTGTTTAGTACATTCCACCCATTCCGCCCATACCACCCGGAGGCATTGGGGGTCCTGCAGGAGCGTTTTCTTCTTTATGTTCAACTACTACACATTCTGTAGTTAAAAGCATACCCGCAATGGAAGCTGCATTCTCAAGTGCCACACGTGCTACTTTAGTAGGATCAATTACTCCGGCCTCAAAGAGGTTTTCATATTTGTCGGTACGAGCATTGTAACCAAAATCAGCTTTGCCTTCTTTTACTTTCTGAACAACAACAGAACCTTCAAGACCAGCATTTTCAACAATTTGCCTCATAGGCTCTTCAATTGACCTGCGAATGATCTGGATACCTGTTGTTTCATCTTCGTTGTCTCCTTTGAAGTTTGCCAGTGCTTCAATGGCTCTGATATAACCAACTCCACCACCAGGAATAATTCCTTCTTCAATCGCAGCACGGGTTGCATTTAAAGCATCATCGAAACGGTCCTTACGTTCCTTCATTTCAACTTCACTGGCAGCACCTACATAAATTACGGCTACTCCACCCGCTAATTTTGCAAGTCTTTCCTGGAGCTTTTCTTTATCATAATCAGAAGTAGTAGTTTCTATCTGAGCTCTGATCTGATTGATTCTGCCGGTAATATCTTCTTTCTTGCCTTTGCCACTAACAATAGTAGTGTTTTCTTTATCAATGCTGATTTTTTCAGCTTCACCCAGTTGATCCAAAGAAGTATCTTCCAGTTTATACCCTTTCTCTTCGGAAATTACTGTCCCGCCAGTCAGGATGGCGATATCTTCCAGCATTTCTTTTCTACGGTCACCAAAGCCAGGAGCTTTAACAGCTACTACTTTTAATCCGCCGCGTAATTTATTTACAACCAAAGTAGCTAATGCTTCAGTTTCTACATCTTCAGCTACAATTAATAACGGACGGCCTGTTTGAGCTACTTTTTCAAGTATTGCTACCATATCCTTCATTACCGAAATCTTCTTATCGTGTATAAGGATATAGGGGCTCTCATAAACAGTTTCCATCTTTTCAGTATCGGTAACAAAATAAGGGGAAATGTATCCACGGTCGAATTGCATACCTTCTACAACATCCACATACGTTTCGATTCCTTTAGCCTCTTCAATGGTTATAACTCCATCTTTTTTAACTCTTCCCATAGCTTCAGCAATCAGTTTACCAATTTTCTGATCGTTATTGGCGGAGATGCTGGCAACTTGTTCTAATTTATCACCACTATCATTGATTTGCTGAGTCTGAGCTTTTAAGGATTCGATAACTTTTTCCACTGCTTTGTCGATACCTCTTTTGAGATCCATTGGATTTGCACCTGCAGTAACGTTTTTAAGGCCTGTAGTAACAATTGCTTGAGCGAGAACAGTAGCAGTTGTAGTACCGTCACCAGCTATATCATTGGTTTTGGAAGCTACTTCTTTAACCATTTGAGCACCCATATTTTCAATGTTATCGGCCAGTTCAATTTCTTTAGCTACAGTTACACCATCCTTGGTAATAACAGGAGCACCAAATGATTTATCGAGGATAACGTTTCGCCCTTTAGGGCCTAAAGTAACTTTTACAGCATTTGAGAGTTCGTCTACTCCCCTTTTTAAAGCTTCACGCGCTTTAAGATCAAAAATAATGTCTTTTGCCATTTTTATAGATTTTTAAATAATTCTCAAAATAAATTTTTAAATGATTGCAAAAATGTCTGATTCCCGCATGATAAGGTAATTTTTACCTTCATGGCCGATTTCAGTTCCTGCGTATTTACCATAAAGCACAATATCACCAACTTTAACAGTTATTTTATCATCTGCAGTGCCAGGTCCAACGGCTACTACAGTTCCTTGCTGCGGCTTTTCTTTGGCAGTGTCAGGAATAATAATGCCTCCTGCAGTTTTTTCTTCTGCAGAGGATGGCTCAACCAAAACGCGGTCTGCTAAAGGTCTGATTTTAATTTTTGACATAATGTTGTGATTTAAAATTTTTATAATAATATTTGTCTGTTTGCTGTGTCGGCTTTGACATATTTTATGCCAAAGCAAAAAACTGACAGATTTTTCAATTTACTGTTGTGTGTTTCCTACTTGCTCGCGAAATATCTTACGAACAAAAAATACTAAGTCAGCCTGTTTGCAGGAATAGTCAAGATTTTATAAAAAAAGTTGAATAAACCGGGGGCTAAGGTTACTTTAAAAAAAAATGTCAGACTGCTGTGACAATCTGACATTTAAATGTATTTTTCCGAGCATTATTCCTGAGGCTCTCCCTGATCACCCGGAGGGGGTGTAAAATCTTCGACAGGTTGCGTATCTGGTAAATCGTTATAAATTTCCTGTAAATCTGAATTTTCAGATTGAACGCCTCCGCCCCTTGGAATAATGAATATTGAGAATAAGCTTAACACAAGCAATACGATGGCTAAAGTCCATGTAGATTTTTCGAGGAAATCGGCTGTTTTACGAACACCCATAAACTGGTTGGAACCAGAAAAATTAGAGGCCAGTCCGCCACCCTTTGAACTTTGCACTAACACAATCAGTGTTAACAATACACATGTTATTATTATTAAAACTGCTACTACAATATAAGCTCCCATTTTATTAAGTATTAATTGTCTTTATTTTTGACCCTCATTGATTTTTTCAATTTGGGCTGCAAAGAAAGTACTTTTTTCCGGATATAGCAAACTTAATTTTTGATATATTTTAATGGCTTTTGTGAAGTTTCCCTGCTTTAAATAAATTTTTGCAAGTGTTTCAGAAACAATCTCTTCATTATCAATCAGGCTGTTTTTTGCAAAATCATCGGGATTAAAAAATCCTGATTTTTCAGGAGGGGAAATTGAGGGCTCCTCCTCAATAAATTTATCAATTAGAGCTTTGTTCTTTTCAATGTTGGAAGGTTTTGAAGGTATCTGTTCCTGCAGGTGTTCAAAATCGTAATCTTTAATATCAGGTTTTAACTCCTCCAGGTCCGCATCTTGCTTCATATCTGCAACCGCAAAGGTTTTAACAATCTGGTCAAGGGATTCCAGTTGTTGGTCAACAAGATTCTCCTGATTTTCTGTTAACCTGTTTTGAATAACCGATTTAAGCTCATCAACCAGCGTTTTAATATCCCGTTCAGGAGTTTTTGTTGTATCCTGCTTTTGTGTCAAGGTTGGTTTCTCTGTTGTAATATCTGTTTGAGATGAAAGCGACTTAATATGTTGCTTGAGCAATGCCCTGTCGGGTGCATATGCCGCTGCCAGCTTTAGCTGCTCCTGATACCTGAAATTATCTGTCTTGTAAAGGTTTAAGGTGTATAATATATCGGCGGTCTGGCAATACGGAAATTCTGAAACAAGATTTTCAAGCATAGCAATGGTTTGTGCGTTCAGCTTTTGAGGCGATTTAACCAATTGTATGAATTGTTCTTTGTTCATTCTGTCTATCTCCGTTTCTTTACCAGTTAACAACGGCTTTATTAAAAACGTCCTCCACTAGCATCATATTAATCTCCTCGATGAGGGCATCCTGCACCGATGATAGGTTATCACCACTTGAATAATCAGAATATCGGGAGAAGGAAGTTTCAAAACTCATCGCATCATCAAAGGTGTTGACATAGGTCACATCAATGGTTATCGTCAACCTGTTAAGAGCTGCCTGGTCATTTCCCTGGATAGCTACGGGGGATGTTTTATAACTGGTTATGGAGCCTTCCAAAATAAGGTCGCCACCATCATTAACCAACACCAAACTCGTTTCTGTAGTAAATTTATCTTTCAAAGCATCTGTCAACTTCTGGCTCAGCGTAGGTTCAACCAGAGTGGCATTGTTTGGGAAATATTGAATATTTATGGTTTTGACCTCCACAGGTATTGATGCTCCTGTAAAGGAATAATTGACTTTACATCCTGTTATAAATAACATTGTGAAGGCCAAAAGAAAAAAAGTTTTTGATGTGATCTTTTTCAAATTAAGAGGTTACATTAGTTCATATTCTTTAATTTTCCGGTATAAAGTCCGTTCAGAAATACCCAGTTCTTTGGCAGCATTTTTTCGTTTTCCATTGTGTTTTGCCAAAGCCCTTTTGATCAGGTCAATTTCTTTTTCCTGTATCGATAAGGATTCTTCCACCACTTCTGATTCCTGAATAGGTTCCTCGTCATCATTTATTTCGGACACGGAATGAATATCCAATTCGTCTATCGAATCATTTGCAGCCTCAATATTTTGATACATTTTTTTGATAAGCTGCGCATTGTTTTGCTGTATATCCTTTGACAGGCCATCACTTTTCATGATCTCACCTATCACTTGTTTCAGGTCATGAATATCCTTCTTCATATCAAACAAAACCTTATACAATAAATCCCTTTCGGATATTTCTTCTTTGCCTTTTGAACTCCTATATAATACGGGCAAATCACGGTATTCTGCATCCGGAAGGTATTTCGAAAGAGTGGCTGCATCGATGTTCCGGTTTTGTTCAATAATGGAAATTTGCTCAGTTATATTTTTCAATTGCCGAATATTTCCCTGCCACCGGTAGTTTACCAAAACCCTCACGGCATCATGTGTAAGCTGTAGTGAAGGCATGCGGTACTTCTCCGCAAAGTCAGAGGCAAATTTCCGGAAGATAAGGTGTATATCTTCTTTTCTGTCTTTCAATGGGGGGACTTTTATGGGTACAGTATTTAACCTATAATACAGGTCCTCCCTGAACCGCCCGTCATTAATTGCCCTCGGTATATCTAAATTGGTTGCAGCCACTACCCTCACATTAGTTTTAATTACTTTAGAAGAGCCTACCTTAAAAAACTCTCCTGACTCAAGTACCCTTAATAAACGAACCTGCGTGGACAATGGTAATTCAGCAACCTCATCCAAAAAAATAGTGCCCGTATTTACCACTTCAAAATAACCTTTGCGTGCTTCGTGGGCCCCCGTAAACGAACCTTTTTCGTGGCCAAATAATTCAGAATCAATTGTTCCCTCTGGTATAGCCCCGCAGTTAACCGCAATATAGGGTCCATGTTTGCGGGCACTTAACTGGTGAATGATCTTTGGAAAAACTTCTTTACCTACCCCACTTTCGCCTGATATAAGCACAGTTAAATCAGTTGGAGACACCTGCCTTGCAATATCAATTGCTCTTTCCAATAAGGGTGAATTTCCAATAATGCCGAATCGTTGTTTAATTGCCTGAACTTCCATAACTCATTTTGTCAGTATAATTGCAAAATTACTCAAAAAAACTGCTAATATGTCTTAATTATTGTTAATGAAGTGCAGAAATTTGAGATAAGAATTCGATTTGAGAAGGGGGTTCGGGGTAAATCGTCACGACTAGATATAACCTTTAAATTTATACCAGCTTATGGCCAGCCATTCACGAATGACTATGATTTCATACCTGAGATAGTTCCACATATTATATCTAACATCCAGGCTGCGGTTCAAATCTTTAATTTTTTGTGATCTTTCTTCTTTTGTAAAAAGTAATGAATCATCAAATGCGTTTTCAAATGAAGGTAGCCCTGAAACATGTTCAAAGCCGAGCTTTTTAAAGGTCAGGATGCAACGGTACATATGTTCGGGGGAAGTAACAATTAAGAGATTTTTATTATTTTGATTCAACAAAAGTTTATTGATCTCCAATGCCTGATAATAAGTATTGGTACCTTTGGTTTCAAAGATAAATCTACTTTTGTTAATGCCTCTTTCTGCAATCTCTTCAAACATCCGGTAGGAATCGCTATTTTCATTGTCCAAAGTATCTGAAGGTAAAGCAATGATAATTTTAGACTCAGGAAAACGTTCAGCACCTTTAGCAGCAAAATAGCACCTCATCAATCCTTCGGGTCCAGGCATGCCCCCAGCCCCCATTACCACTAAGTAATCCGGGGTTTCGGTTATTTCAGAATTATGTGTACCCAGCCAGTGATAGGCCATGTAAGGCCGGTCAGTAAAACTTAAGACGATCATCAATAGAAATATAATTCCAAAAGTAATCACCAGAATTTTTACAAAACCAAGTAATACCTTGCTGACTTTTTTGAACATGACTAATTTTATTTACCTGGATCAAAAATAGGTAAAAGATTTAGTGATAGGGATAGGCCTGGTGTTTCTGTGCCACAAAAAAAGCGGGTGAGGACACCCGCTTATATCGTTTAGAAGCAACACTATTTTAGCCGCCGTTACGCACTTCCTTTTTAATCCTTTGAATATGTCCACGGCCCAGAGCTTTTACTTCACAGCCTAATTCAAAGTATTTCCGGATTTTATCGTCCGGCAAAATACCAAATGCGTCTATCACTGCAATCGGGCCACCTGCCCATTCAACCACCTGTTCCGGATCGAGGGATTTATATTGTTTATGAGGCACAGCCAAAATCAGCGCCTCAACACCATCAAGGGCTTCTTTTAAATCTTTCTGCACTTTAATACTTGATAAGTGATCCTGATTACGGAAAAACCTTGCCCAGGAATGTTCGGGGTGGTCCGCTTGTTGTTCAAATTCGTCCCATGCATCAACATAGGGGTCATGAACCCGCATATCGGCACCCATTTCGCTAAGTTTCCTCACCACCATTTCGCTACCGCTATAGCGTGTATCCCCCACATCTTCGCGGTAAGATGCCCCGGCAATCAATACTTCTGAACCGGCAATATACCTGGCCATATTGCGCAAAGCGTCGCGGGTAAGCTCAGCTACATGCAAACCACGGGTATCGTTAATGTCAATAGCAGTGGGGGTGATTTTAAATACATTGTCTCCATCTTCAAAACCAAGTATATGACGATAGGCCCAATAACCCAGACCACCGTCTTTTGGTAGACAGTAGCCACCAATACCAGGTCCGGGGAAAATCATATTGCTGTGCGTAGGACGCATTTTAATGGCATTCATCACTTTAATCAAATCAACTCCATTGCGTTCTGCAAATAGGCTCCATTCGTTCATAAAAGCAAGGATACTTGCCCTGTAAGAATTTTCCACAATTTTAGTTGTTTCTGATTCAATTGGGCGATCCATAACCGTTAATGGAAATTCTTTCGTATTCAATACTTCATGCAGGAATTTTTCGACCCTGGCGCGTGCCTCTTTATCACAACCCGAGCATACACGCCAGAAATCGCGGATGGAGGAAACATATTCTTTACCCGGCATTACCCTTTCAAAACTATGTGACAGTAATGGTGTTTCTTTCAGTCCACGACGGGCAAAAGCTTTTTTCAATATAGGCCAGGCCACAAATTCTGTGGTTCCGGGAGCTACAGTAGTTTCAATAAGTGTTAAAGCATGGGGAGGGATGTTTTCGCCAATGGTCTTCATGGAAGCTTCGAGGGCGGCCATATCGGTTTCACCCGTTTTCATATTACCAAGGTCTTGTTTTGCATAATCGCACTGTACATCCACTACGACACAATCAGCCAGTTTCAGGCATTCTTCATTGTATGTAGCTACAAAGGTTTTTGCTTCATTTACTGTTCTTACTATCAATTCTTCTACTTCCGGGTCTTCTGCTTTTACCGGGGAAACACCCTTGTTCACTACCGGGATCTTCCAGTAACTTCTTGCGCTTGGACGCTGGTATCCAATTACAAACTTTGAATAATTCCCTTTTTCGTCTTTTGTATCAGCTACGATAGCAGCCATTACCACACCGACAAAACCCAGTCCCATTACCACAACTACCTCCTGGCCCCTGCCTTTAGCTTCCTCAGCCAATGCTTTTATTCTTTTAAATTCGGATGGATAGCTTGATTTGTCAGGGATGGTAAACTGTTCACCTGAAGGACTAATTGATAACTTATTTTTCATACAAATATAATTTTGAGAAGTTAACGAATAATTGCATTTAATTTATTTTGATAAGCTTTCATCAGCTTATTCATCGTCAAATCAATAACTTTATCAGTAAGCGTTTTTTCCTTATCGAGTAAAATAAAACTCACGGCATATGAAATTTTTCCAGACTCAATATTTTTCCCTTCATACACATCAAACAGGTTCACCTGTTTTAATAAGTTTTGTTCTGTTTCAAAAGCTATTCTTTTTATCTCCTCAAATTTAACCTTTTTATCAATCAATAAGGCAAGATCGCGCCTTACTTCCTGGAATTTTGGTATTTCTGTATATCCGGCCTTAAACTTGCCCGACATATTTACCAGTTTATCCATATTAATTTCAGCATAATAAACCGCTTCCTTAATGTCGAATTCAGCTAACAGGTTGCCGGAAATTTTTCCAATTTCAAAAACAAGTTTACTCTCCTTTTTAAAGTAAAATCCAAAATCAAAATAATCCTTCTCCGTATTTCCTGTTTCCATTGAGGAGATATCAATGCCTGTCCGTATAAATAAGTTGGAACAAACTGCTTTTAAATGATAAAAATCTGTTTTTCTGTTTTCGGAATACCATGATTCATTCTCCGTATTTCCGGTAGTAAATAAAGCCAGAATATTGTTTTCAGTAAAGCGTTTTATTACCGGATCAACTTTTCCCCTTCCCTGGTTTTGTTTATAAGTCGTTCCAAACTCATACAACTTCAGGTCAAAATTTTTCCGGTTCATATTATATATCACTGCTTCTAGGCCACCAAAAAGTAAAGATTGCCTCATTACATTTAAATCGCGGCTGAGTGGATTCAGGATATTTACACTGTCCACCGCATTAAAATCCTTGCGATTTTCATAATTAACAGCTTTGGTGAGGGAATTATTCATGATTTCTGAAAAACCATTATTACTTAAAAAGTCAGCAACAACATTTTGGATTTTTTCAGGGTCAGGCTTCACCGAATGGCTCACAGAAGCATTTAAACTTTTAGGTATCTCAATATTATTGTATCCGTAAACCCTCAATATCTCTTCAATAACATCAGCCTCACGGGTCACATCCACACGGTAAAACGGAGAACTTACTTTTAGCCCTTCAGGTAATTCTTCATGAATTTCAAAATCAAGTGAAGTCAGAATATTTTTAGAAACTTCCTGAGGAATTGCTTTTCCGATCAGGCGGTGGATATTTTTCCAGCTTACCTCAATAAGGGCCTTTTCAAAAGGTTTGGGATAAACATCTTTGATCTCAGAAGAAATGCTGCCGCCAGCCAGTTGTTTTATTAATAAGGCTGCTCTTTTTAGCGCATACAAGGTCATTTCAGGGTCAACTCCCCGTTCAAACCGGAAAGAAGCATCGGTTTGCAAATCGTGGAACTTAGAAGTTTTACGGATATGAACAGGGTCAAAATAAGCACTCTCTAAAAAGATGGACGTGGTTTTTTCGCTTACCCCTGATTTGATACCACCAAACACTCCTCCAATACACATTCCATCCTCCATATTGCATATCATCAGGTCGTTGGCATTGAGTTTTCGTTCTACTTCATCAAGTGTGGTGAATAAAGTCCCTTCAGCCATTTTTCTAACCACAACTTTTCCGCCGGTAATTTCATCTGCATCAAAAGCATGCAGGGGCTGACCGGTTTCATGCAATACATAATTGGTAATATCCACAATATTATTGATGGGCCTTAAGCCAATTGCATTTAAACGATTTTTTAACCAGGAAGGAGATTCTTTCACCTCTATTCCCGATATGGTGACACCGGTATAACGAGGACATGCTTCCGGGTTTTCAACGATAACAGGGATATCAAGATTTGTATTTTCTGTTTTAAAACAATCGGTTGACGGGACTTTTAAAATTCTTTCATTTTTATTCCCCTTAATGAAATCAATGTTTTCAAGTACGGCTTTGATATCACGGGCTACACCTATATGCGACATGGCATCGGTCCGGTTTGGGGTAAGGCCAATTTCAAATACCCAGTCTTCTTCCAGCTTAAAATATTCGCTGGCAGGTGTTCCAACTTTGGCATCGGATTCAAGAACCATTATTCCTTCGTGGGAAGTTCCCAGGCCAATTTCATCTTCGGCACAAATCATACCTTCCGACACTTCTCCCCTGATCTTTGCCTTTTTTATTTCAAAGGATTCATCCCCACTATAAATAATTGTTCCAACAGTTGCCACCACAACCTTTTGTGCGGCAGTTACATTGGGGGCACCGCAAACGATAGGGAGCAAATTTTCTTCACCCACATCCACAGTTGTGACACTTAAGCGGTCAGCATCAGGGTGTTTCACACAGGATTTCACTTCCCCTATCTTCATTCCTTTCATTCCACCTTTGATGGATTGCCAGCTTTCAAGGCCTTCCACTTCAAGTCCGCAATCGGTAAGTAATTCCGATAATTCTTCCGGTGACAGTTTTATGTCAAGGTAATCTTTCAGCCAGTTGTATGAAATCTTCATTGATCGTTAATTTTTAAGAAGTTGCAAATGTAAGATTTTACAAACTTTATTGCATGCATTCCAGTTGATTTTTGTAAAGTTTGGGGATAATAGGAAAGTTAAAAATCAATTTTACTAATTATTGCTAAGGTATAAGTCAGTATGTTTGAATGGATACCGCTCGAATTTCATTGCAAAGGCTTTTACATCAGGCTCGTGCGATTCAGTGGTTCACTTTGATTTTCTGATTTTGGAATTAGGAACTTTTATAGGTAAGGTTTTATTTCAATATTTTGGGTAATTAAAACTGATGACATGATTCAAATAAACCATATGTGGGGCGGTTCAGATAGGATTTAGGTGATTAGTTTAGAGAAAATATGAACGTAGAAAATAGCAAACTTGTCAATTCAAAATATAAGTTTAAAAATTCCTATGATTATATAGACTATTGTTACATTAATCATCAGGAAATATCCGATGGCATTAAAAGGTTTGTTATCAATATCCAGGTGCTTTTGAAAGAATTCTAATCCTTTTAAGGATTTTGTTAAAATTTTGATGAAAAATGTCGAAATAAGAAATAGCCATAACCATATTGAGGTGAGAAATGTTGAATATAGCCAAACGCTGAAAATATCTGTATAATCCCACAATCCTAAGTACAAATCTGTTGTACCGCTTATGCTATTTTTCCAGATATTGAAAGAAAAACCATCGGTAAATAAATCCTGTATTGATCCAAAAAATATCAAATTAAGATAATATATTAAGGCTGTAAGCATCAAATCCAAAATCAATAAAAAAAAGTACATCGGCACTGACCTAACTGTTTTCAATTTCTTGAGTATTATCCTGGTTTCAAGAAGTGAAAAATAATCGGGAACTAAATTCAGAAAAATAAACATCCATAATACAAAACTAAAAAAGGAGTAAACAGTATCCAATCCATATTCAGGATCATTGACCTGATAAATAAGCATTACAATAATATAAGCAAGAATAGAAGCAATCACACTCCTAGTAATACATTTCCAGTAAAAATGCTTTTTTGTAAATACAATCTCGAAAAGATCAACAAAAAACAATGTAGAATTAGGATTAGGATACGGTACACTAATGGATTTCAGCCAGGCTGATACCTTTATCTTCGTTTCCTCCTTTACGCTCTCACCAGTTCGATTAAATAGTAAATATATTCCACCTGAAACTGTAATCCATGAAGCTAGATATAATAAGGATGGAGGCATTGTGAAAAACTTTGTGATTTTTTTTTCAAAGATATTCAGAAATAAAGATCGGCAGTGCACAATTGATTTATTTAGAATTAATATTAACGGCCATAGATTTTGGTAATGCGGCACTCTCGCTTCGCATTGCCAAGTTTCTATATATCAAAAATCCTGACAAAGCAATGTTTGTCAGGATGATAATCATTTATGTAATTTACTACAACTTTGTAAGCGTTGCTTTATTAGGCTGAAAGAATTTTGGTTTTTGTCGATAAAATCTATCGAGAACATCATCTACTTCTTCATCAGTATACTCATGACCTGTATCAATAGAGAGCTGTCTCCTTAAATTTTTCTTCACATAATGTTCTTCATTATCAAAAAGCTTGTCAAAGTTCTTTTGTTGAATTCGATGAAACCTGTTATTATTTATTAAATGGTGAGTAATTAATATCTCTTTAATTCTTCTACTATCTTTTTGAAATATGGAATATTCGTTATTGGCTTTTTGAAATTCTTTTTTCATTAAAGCATATTCCTGCCTGGATTTTATATATAGATAAAACAATAGGCCTAAAGCAATACCAGATAAAAGTGAGGGTAAAAAATCATATACAGAAAAATCAAGATTAAAGGTAAAGCTAGGAATAGTAATACTCTTATATAAATTAATAAATATTTTTGAATAATAGTCTATTCCCGGTATTATAGTAAAGAATATTGTAAATAATAATAATGTTAACCTGCTGGATAGGATTCTATTTATCATACATAATGTTTTTTTTGCGAATATACCAAATATTAAAATTTACAACTTGTTCAAACAATCAAATCCCACTACACATGGCTTATCCTTGCCATCAATCTTTTAATGATCCTGCGTGACACTTTGTTGGCCCTCCTTACTGGTATAACCTTAAAGCGCTTACCAATATTGATATTACAAATTATCATTAAAAAATAGTGTTTTTGAATCAATGAAAAGGCCATACTATTCTAATCACAATTCCAATGGATTGATAGTAACTTTGGCGGGTACTTATTAACTTATCAAACTCCAGTTGGTTTTACTGCTGTTTATTTGTTTCAGGTGTTTGGCAATGGCCTGATTTTTTTCGGATAAAAGTTCCGGATCATATTCCAGGAGTTGAATAGCGGCACTACGGGCATACCTCAGGATTTTTTCATCTTTAACAATATCTGCAATTTTTAGATCGAGAATACCACTTTGCTGGGTGCCATGTAAATCACCAGGGCCACGCAATTTCAAGTCAGCTTCGGCTATTTCAAAACCATCAGTCGTATTTACCATGGTTTTAATCCGTTGCCTGCCATCATTGGTCATTTGAACTTTGGACATTAAAATACAAAATGATTGGTCAGCTCCACGGCCTACCCTGCCCCTCAATTGATGCAATTGGGACAAACCAAAACGCTCGGCATTTTCAATGACCATCACCGAAGCATTAGGCACATCTACACCCACCTCAATAACTGTAGTGGAAACCATAATATCCGTTTCACCTTTTACAAAACGCTGCATTTCAAATTCCTTATCCTTTGATTTCATTTTACCATGCACTATACTAATGGCATAATCTGGCAGAGGAAATGACCGGGATATACTATCATAGCCATCCTGTAAATCCTTCAGGTCGAGTTTTTCTGATTCATTGATCAAAGGATAAACCACGTATACCTGTCGTCCTTCGGCTATCTGTTTTTTTAAAAACCCAAAAACCTTTAGGCGGTCTTTGTCATAATAATGGGCTGTTTTTACCGGTTTCCTTCCTGGAGGTAATTCATCAATAACAGACACATCCAGATCTCCGTAAAAAGTCATTGCCAGTGTACGTGGGATAGGTGTAGCTGTCATTACTAGTACGTGAGGTGGTATCGTGTTTTTTTCCCATAATCGGGCACGCTGAGCGACCCCAAACCGATGCTGCTCATCAATTACAACAAGGCCAAGGTTACTAAATTGAACCGTATCTTCAATCAGTGCATGAGTTCCGATCAATATGTGAATATCCCCTCCTCCCAAAAGCTTTAAAAGGGCTTGTCGCTGTTTTGTTTTGGTCGAGCCGGTTAATAGTGCCACTTGAATATCAAGCCCATCTAACATTTTCATGATGGTTTTATAATGTTGTTGAGCGAGAATTTCTGTTGGAGCCATGAGTGCCGTTTGAAATCCGTTATCCAATGCAATAAGCATGCTCATAAGTGCCACAAGGGTTTTACCACTACCCACATCACCTTGTAGCAATCGGTTCATTTGTTTCCCTGTACCTGTATCCTGCCTGATCTCTTTCACGACTCTTTTTTGGGCATCGGTTAACTCAAAGGGTAAATTATTGTGGTAAAAATCATTAAAATAATTTCCCACGTTTTTGAAAAAATGACCCTTGACTTTCTCCAACCGTAGGAGTTTTAACTTTAAAAGGTTAAGCTGGATAAAAAACAATTCCTCAAACTTCAGGCGGGCTTTAGCCCTGTCGAGTATCTTATTGTCAGGTGGGAAATGGATAGAAATAAGTGCCTCACGCCGGGGAATTAATTTTAAATTTGAAATGATCTCCACAGAAAGTGTTTCCGGAAGATGCCCTTCAACCTGAACCATAAGATTTTTCATTATTTTACGGAATCCCTTACTGTCAAGGCCTCTTGCTTTTAACTTTTCAGTGGAAGAATAAAAAGGCTGAAGTTTTTCAACAATAGCCGTACTGGCATCTTCCAAAGTTTCCATTTCAGGATGGGGAATGTTAAATTTATGGTTGAAATAATTGGGTTTACCAAAAACCACATAATCTTTATTTATTTCCAGGGATTTTTCTATCCATTTAATTCCTTTAAACCACACCAACTCAATGATTCCACTATCATCCTTAAGATAAGCAGATAATCGCTGGGATCGTGGTTTCCCAATTTTTTGAAGACTAAGAAGCTTTCCTTTTAATTGTATCCATGTAGAATCATCATTAATTTCAGTCACATTGTAGAACCTGCTTCTATCTACATACCTGAAAGGGAAATAATATAATAAATGATAAAAGGTATAAATCCCGGCTTCTTTTTGGAGTACTTCCGCACGAGCCGGACCAACACCTTTAAGGTATTCGATGGGGGTTTCGAGAATATCTGTTGATCGTGCCATGCCCCACAAATTTAGGCAATATAACGCGAGAAGACATAAAAAAACTCCTCCTAAAAAGGAGGAGTTTATGATATTTTGTTAATTTCCTAGAATTCCCATAGTTCATGCTCGAACTCGAACAATTCATTTTTAATTCTTTCGGCTTCAAGAAGAGCATCCATTCCCGCAGAATAATCAGTTATTACCCTGTCATATACATTTTCTTCTTTATATACATAACTACCGAACATTCTTTTCCAAAAAATCTCGTCAAAAGTTCTTCTTTCAGCTCCATTATTACGATTAAATACAATAGCCTGCGCAAAAACCGGCCTTGCTTCCGGGAAGTAGATCCAAAACATTTCTTCGAACCCAATGAAGTTATCATTTTCATCATACACATTTCGAATTGGGCAAATACCTAAAATCCGAACATCCATTACTGAGCGCTGCTTGTCAAAAAACCAGTCTTCTTTCAGGTTAATTCTTTGGACTTCTGAAGGATTAAAGTCTTCTTTTATCACATCATAACGAAGTATCCGCTGAGGATTATTAGGATCGTAAACAGGCACTGTATCAATACTTGAGAATTTCTTTTCAATCTCCGAATACGTCAAAGGGACGAGAAACTGATCATCTTTTGATGGATCATATGCAGTGATTGATCCTTCACGGATGGCATCCATAATTACTGTCATGAAGTTTTTCCATTCCTTTTTAGGAGTTTCGGGATAAAAAAATGGATGATTGATTTTTTGCCTCAGGTCCATTGTGCGCCATATCCTCTTTTTCCATGCTACATCAGATTCCCGAACAGATGTATAAGGTATGGGTTTCTTTTCAGTTACATGGATTTTGTCGTAAACGCCATCACGAGGGCTATCCAGAATTTGTGCATTGGAAACATTCATTGTTCCAATCACCAGACCAGCAAAAACGAAAAAACTCAATACAGTTTTCATAAAAAACCTCCTATGGTTTTATTGTATAGTAATGTTAATTGATTTAATTTTTCTTGGACCTTCTGGCCCTCTCACTTTAATGTCCTGGAAAATGAGAATCTCATCTTTTCCCAGAGATTCTACCAGGTTTTTCATCTTATCGGTAAACATCATGGTTTCCGATTTCTCAGTCGAAACATATTGTCCTCCACCACGTGTGGGAACAATCATGGTAAATGAATTTACTTTAAAGTCATATTTAAAATCCACATAATCGGGCAATTGGCAGACCAGGAAAGGGTTGGTAAGCATTCTTTTTTTAGAAATCTTACCATCTTCATCAGCGCCAATAACCCTGGCAATCGGGTCGGGTAATCGTTTTACCCTGAACAATTGTTCGCCTAAAAATTTTCCATCGTCAGAATTCACTCTGATAGTGGTTTCGTAGGCTTCCGGAGGCAGGTCAGTTACTACCCAACCAGTATCTGTCTGTGTAATTTTGCCATCAGAAATATTAATTTTAAGCTGAGAGTTTGCTTTTCCCGAAGCAGAAATTGCCACCGGATTGTCAACCCCTCTGTAAAACACATTCATTTTCGTAGGAGAAATAGTAGCAGAAGGCTTAGCTACAATATATTCCTGACTAAATGGGTAATATTTTGCTAAACCTGTAGGATCTTTCATTTCAATGATACCTGCATATTTACGGGTTCCTTCAGAGCTAGCCGGTAGTGTTAACCTTACGACACCCCTTTCACCTTCAATTCGTTCTGCAATATCTATTTGATTGTGTGTCATGGTATCTGCATTTTGCAAAATATAAACCACGGGGTTTTGTGTTTCGTCTACAGCAGCTACAGAAATTTCAGCTTCATAATCATCACCCTGAAAAACATAATTGCTGTTTGGGATTACTTTTGCAGATAATTCAGAAAATTTAAAATCCTGCTCATCAATAGTTGAATACAAATAAGAAATAATGTCTGATTCGGTATTGTAAATTTCGGCTTTAATTTTATTCATAATGGTAACATCAGCCGCAAGGATGGTATGATAGAAGTTATGCTCTATCCATTCCTGCTCGTCACCATAGGCATTTTTGTATTTGCCATCTGTTTTTAATCCGAGTCGTTCATCAAATTGAGGTCTGCGATCTTCATCAATAATTCTTAACATCCGCTCGCGATAAATATTTAAGCTATCCACCATTGCTTCACCTACTCCTTTTTTTGTATCGCTCGAAACAAAAAAGTTGGTAGGAGTATCAAAATTATCCTTCTTCTTCACATCAGCAAGATTGATGATTTTGGCCTCTTCAAAAGTAATTCCTTCAGTAATTCTGATTACTTCATACTTCAAGCTATCAATATATTTATCAATACTTTTAGTATATGCTTTGACCTTTTGAGCTTTTTCCCATTCGTCCCCAACTTTTTCCGGATTTAATTCATATTGCTGCTGAAATTTCAGATAGGTTGTTTCAATTTTGTTAGCAAATTTTTCATTTGTGCTATCAATACTTTCATTTACCACAATAAATGCTTCCAGAATTTCTTTCGACACATTCAGCGCCAGAAGGGCTGTGAGCACCAGATACATCATGGCGATCATTTTCTGTCGGGGGGTTTCTTTATATCCTGCCATTCCTAAATCCTGTTTTTAGTTAATTAATTATCGATTAAAATTATGCATCTGATTTTACATTCATTGCCGATAACATATTACCATATACAGTATTTAATGCAGCAACTTTTTTCGAGAGGTTATCGAGCTCCTCGTTATATTTTAAAGTTTTATCTGTCGATTCATTTAGCTTAGTTAAAAATCCATCAAGAGTTTCTTTCAATTTTGCAGTTGTTTCAACATGTGCAGTTGTTCCCTGAAGTTGACTTTGGAAGGCAGTATTAACGGCAGAAAGATTTTCCTGGTATTTCGAAGTATTTTCAATGGATGAATTTAAATTACTTACAAATTTCTCCAGCGTTTCCTGCAATTTGCCCGATGATTCAGTCTGTCCTTGTGAAAAAGAGATTTGCTTTTCATAAGCAGCATTCAATGTAGCAAGGTTTCCTGAAATCTTGTTAAGCTGTTCATTATAATTATTTTCTTTTAATGAACTAAAATCGAGTGCGCTGGCTGACTCAGCAAGTATTTCCGCAGATTTATTATAATTCTTGGTCAAGTTATTAGCAGACTGGGTAGCAGCCTTTACGCTTTCAGCAAAGCCTTCAGTAGCGTCCAAATCGCCTTGAATTGACTCTGTAGCCTTAGCGTACACATCAGAAAGGGATGCCGCTGATTGACTGGCACCTTTTACAGAGGTATAAAACTCTTCAGAGGCAGCAATGTCTTTATTGATGGTATCTGATTGCTTCTCATAGGAGTCAGACAAGGTGCCTATATTTTGAGAAGCTCCTTTCATTTTTTCTGTAAACTCGTTTGTTGCTACGGTGGCATTAGTAACATCACTTAGCCTATTTGTATTTTCACTCAGATTCCTCAAACCCTGCCCAAGGCTGTCAATCAGCTCCGGGCCAATTTTCGCTTCATTGAGCATTTTATCCAGGTCTTCAGTTAAGCCTTCTTTCTTTCCTAATTCATCTTCAATTTCTGCTGAAACACCATGGTACATACCTGCAAGTTCAGGGTAAACAAGACTCCAGTCAGGCTCCACGTGAGGCGGTTCAAAAGCAGAGAAGAAAAAGATGATGGATTCGGTAGTAAGTCCTACTACAAGCATGATATCTGCACCCTGATAGTGATTAATTTTAAATAAAGCACCTAAAATTACTACAGCGGCGCCGATCCCATACAGTTTGGCCATAAAATTTTTAAAGCCCCTACTCTTAACAATGTTACTTAATCCCATGATTAAAATTTAAAATTTAATTAAGATTTACACTCTAATTTATTTCTGAATTATTTACCTTTTATAAATATGTGAAGCTTTGGCAGGATTGTCATCTTTTTGTCTGCCAAGATAAGGCTGTACGCATCTGAAACCAATGTATGATTTAGCGGTGTCCTGGTATTCATAAGAGCGTGAAGCTACTTGCAAATAATGTCCAACATCTTTCCAGGAACCTCCCCTTACTACTTTTCTTTTTAATACAGCAGGATCATTTTCATCCGCATTATACTGATAATGTGGATTTAAGTCCCAGGTAAAGTTATAGGATGATTCATCAAAAGCATCGCTTGTCCATTCTGCCACGTTACCCGACATATCATATAATCCCCAGTCATTAGAAGGATAATGGGCCACAATAATAGGTGTAGCTCCACCGTCATCACTATAATTTCCTCTGAGGGGTTTATAGTTTCCAAGGAAACAGCCTTTGTCATTTCTGGTATAAGGACCTCCCCATGGGTAGGGGTTAAAATCATGTCCTCCGCGTGCTGCCCATTCCCATTCTGCCTCTGTTGGAAGCCGGTAGTCGTGGATATTGGAGGTTCCGCCTTTGCGTGCCAGGAATGAATTTTTAAGTTGTGTTCTCCAAACACAAAATGCGGTTGCTTGTTTCCAGTTTACCCCAACAACCGGGTAGTTGTCATAGGCAGGATGGTAAAAATATTTTTGTGTTAACGGCTCGTTAAACGAATATGAATAATCAAATAACCACACCAGGGTATCTGGATATACATTGATCACTTCTTTTCTTACATAAACAGAACGATCCTGCAATCCTTGCGGCCGATTAGCCAGGGAGCCTGCCTCGCCACTTCCATCCTGAGAGAAATCTTTTTTTGAGGCGGCCTGAAAATCTACCCAATAATACTCGTAGTTAAGTTTACGGGTGTCAATTTCTTTTCTTCTGAAAAACCTTTCGTGTTCCGGTAAAAACAATTCTTCCAGTACATCTCTTTCCTCTTCCCCTTTCCAGTCGATACGGGTATTCCAATTCAGGAAAGGAGGATCATACAATTCACCTGTTTTTCTATTTTCCTCTATCAGGTAATCTTCCGGGAGGATATCACCCAGGAGAACCCTTGCAATCGAATCCCTTACCCAATGAACAAATTGCCGATATTCATTATTGGTAACTTCGGTCTCATCCATATAGAAGGCTGCAATGGTAACAGTTTTCGGCTGATGTACTAAAGCATAGGCTACATCTTCTTCGCCAACTCCCATTGTATAACTACCTAGCGGAATATAAGCCATTCCAAATGGAGTGGGTTGATAATAGGGCTTTCTGTTTTGAACGCCGACCAATTCTCCGTTACCTGAACTACCACAACTACCTAGTAGGATCAAAACGGCCAGATAAAAAAAGACTCTTTTCATGTGAAAGCTGATTTTATTTAAAATAGTAGTATAAAAATACTATACTTTTTCTTAATTAATACTACAATAGTTTTTGTAACGCTGTTTTACTACAAGAACCTTGTATTTTTATAACTTCTTCTTCCTTTTTCAAAATTAAGTTTAAAACAATATCCAACCATTATTTCGTGGCTACCACTACTTCCTATTTTTGAGGTTGGGATTGTATACGAATATCCTATTCTTACATCTTTAATTTTTACTCCGACAAGTGCTGATATGGGATCCATTACTCTAATAGCGCTATAACTAACGCCACCCCATACTTTATTATTGTATTTTAATAATCCTGCAACATCATATTGGGTTTTTACGCCATCCGATTTAATAAGGATACTGGGCTCAAGCACAAATGATGGGTTATTGGGAAAAGCAAACTCATATCCCGCATTAATGTAATAATGTCGCTTAGTATCTAAAGATAAAGATTCCGAACGTTGCTGGGATAAACGGGTAGTAGCAAACGCTACATAAAACTTTTCAGGAACCACATAATGAACGCCAAAACCAAAATCCAATACCATGTCACTTACTTCCTGGCTACTGGTAAACAAAGGATCTGTTTGACGTATGGTCTCCCCCGGGATAAACTGGCTAAAATCAATGGTCCCATTTATAAACCCTATGGAAGCTCCTATGCCAATGTTGCCCATTCCGATATCTTTTCGGTAAGCGTAAATAAGTTTTACGCCTATTTCCTTCATCGGTCCAAGTTGATCCTGATATATATGAGCACCAATTCCACCATGTAAAATACTTAACGGAGAATGTATATTAATGGAATAGGTTTCAGGAGCGCCATCAAATCCAACCCATTGTTGCCGCATTAAACCAGTTGCACATATTCCTCCTACACTACCTGCAAAACCAGGGTTATAAGACAATTGGTTGAACATATTGTGTGCATTATGTTGTTCCTGCTGTGCAGAAGCTTCCACAATACCTCCCAGGATAAAAAGGAAAGTAAGCACTATCGTGTAAATCTTCATCTGTAATTTATCCATACTTTTAAGGGTGGCTAAATTAACAAAAAAAATTAAATACAAAAATTCAATGTGGTTTAATATACCGCGAATATTGATAATCCCGCAAATACTAACCTAAAATGAATGATTATTTGATATTTAAATATTTTGTCTAGTCACCAAAAAATTGCAATTGTTAATAAAAATATTTTTATAATGCAGTTTTTAAACTTTTCGTTTCAAACGTTAAAAATTGATTATTAGTTCATAACGAAGGCAAAAAACTTTAAAACCACATTTGACAGGAAAGACAAAAGCATTGTTGAAAAAGTTGCCTATCCCTTATTTTTCATCGAATAATAAAAATTGAAAAATCATTGTTCAAATCAATCCAAACACTATTTTTGCACGCTTTTTTGATTTACAATTAAATAGCATCTATCATGACATTTATAGTTAAAGAGAAACTATTTTCAAAAAACTGGTTTATTGCCTACAGCCAAATAATCGTTGGGGCCTTTATAATGGCTAGTGGTTTTGTACTTTTTATCTCTCCATATAAGATTGTTCCCGGCGGTGTTTATGGTATCTCCATCGTTCTTCATCATTTAATAGGCACACCTATTGGCTTGGTGGCTCTTTGTTTTGATATCCCATTAACATTAATTGGAATAAAGGTCTTAGGTCCTAGGTTTGGAATTAAAACAGTCATTGGTTTTGTGTTGACAGCGATTTTTGTCGACCTGCTGACTTACTTATGGGGTGAGAATCCGCTGGTTGAGAATGATGCACTTTTATCATCCATTTTTGGCGGATTATTTATCGGATTAGGCCTGGGGCTAATTTTTAAAGCAAAAGCCACTTCGGGTGGCTCAGATATCGTTGCCATGATCATTAGTAAATATACAAGGTTACCATTAGGGCAGCTTATGATTGCTGTGGATTCAGCAATTGTTATAATAGGTTTGGTAGTTTTTAATGACTGGAAAATACCCTTATATTCACTCATCGTAATATTTATTACAGGAAGGGTTATAGATGTAGTTCTTCAAGGTATCAGCTATGATAAAACTTTATTTATTATCTCTGACAGACCAAAGGAGCTCAGGGATAAAATAATTATCGACCTGAATAGGGGTGGAACTTTCATTCAAGGGAAGGGTATGTACAATGATGCTGACAGAACCATCATTTATACTGTAGTAAACCGCAGGGAAATGGCAATACTCCAGGATTTTGTACATAGGATAGATCCCAATGCTTTTATGACCGTGATCAATGCGAATGAAATTCTTGGAAATGGGTTTAAATCTTTGAAAGATAAAATCTCCGACTAGAATTTTGTAATTTTACCGCCTAACCAAAAAATATAAGCGATGCAACATTTAAAATACAAATGCCCAAAATGCGGAAACCAACAGTTCGAAACAGGTGAAATGCGGGCTACAGGCAGCTTTATAACTAAATTATTTAATATTCAAAACCGGAAGTTTACAACTGTGACCTGCACGAAATGCAGCTTCACAGAATTTTTTGCTGCTCCCAGCAATCAGCTTGGTAATATTCTTGATTTCTTTACTAACTAAAAGTACTTTTTTAAAAATAGGTTTTATGAAAAAACTCAGTTTTGCCCTCCTTATAATAATTGCATTGAGTGCATGTTCCAAGAAAAATGATGACACAACAATTAATATATTTAGTATAAATGATGATATAGAATTAGGTAACCAGTTAAAAGCTGAGATTGAAAATAATCCATCTACATATCCTCTTTTAAATGAAAATGCCTATCCTGAAGCATATTACCATTTAAACCGTATTCGTGATTCTATATTAAATTACGGTGAACTAAAATATGCTGACCGTTTTGACTGGCATATCGATATTATACAAAATGATTCAGTACTGAATGCATTTTGTGCCCCTGGCGGGTATATTTGTGTATATACCGGAATAATGAAATACCTTGACAACGAAGCTCAACTCGCCGGCGTTATGGGTCATGAAATGGCGCATGCTGATCGCAGGCATTCTACTGATCAGTTAACTAAAGCCTACGGATTACAACTCCTTTTAAGTATTGTATTGGGAAACAACCCTAACCAACTTGCAGAAATAGCCGCAAGTTTGGCTGCCGGTGTAGCTACTCTTGCTTTCAGCCGGGATGCGGAATACGAGGCAGATGAATACAGTGTGAAATATTTGTACGGATCATCATATGACGCCAGGGGTGTGGCAGGATTTTTTGAAAAGATCGGGCAAGCACCGGTTCCTGAGTTTCTGAGTACTCATCCATCTCCGGATAACCGGGTAGAGGAGATCAATGCATGGTGGACCAGCCTGGGTGGCAAAGAAGGCAATTGGTATGAAGCGGGGTATTCCAATATTATTAACAGTTTGCCCTAATTTTTTATCGCTTTCATCATAAATTCTTATTCTTTATAATCAATTAATAAAAGTTAATAATGACTACATGTCATTTTTAAAAAAATTTACTTTTGCAGCATGGTAAACAACGAGGATAAATTAAAAAAGATCATAGCCCATTCCAAAGAATATGGCTTTGTTTTTCAATCAAGTGAAATATATGATGGACTGGCAGCAGCATACGATTACGGCCAGTATGGAGTTGAATTAAAGAACAACATCAAAGCCTATTGGTGGAAGTCAATGGTTCAGAACCATGAAAACATAGTTGGGCTGGATGCCGCCATTTTTATGCACCCCACTACCTGGAAGGCATCAGGTCATGTGGATGCGTTCAACGACCCTATGATCGATAACAAAGACTCCAAAAAACGATACCGTGCTGACGTTCTGGTGGAGGATCATATATCAAAAATTGAAAGCAAGATCCAGAAAGAAGTGGATAAAGCCGCTAAACGCTTTGGAGAAGCTTTTGATGAAAAACAGTTTAGGGAAACTAATCCAAGGGTAGTTCAAAACCAGGAGAAAATTGAAGATATAAAAAAAAGGCTCTATTCCGCCATGGAAGAAGAACGTCTTGATGATATTAAAAAGCTGATTGAGGACCTCGAAATTGCCTGCCCGGTTTCAGGTTCACGAAACTGGACGGATGTACGGCAGTTCAATTTAATGTTTTCAACAGAAATGGGTTCACTTAGTGAAGGGGCAAGCAAAATATATCTTCGGCCTGAAACAGCCCAGGGAATATTTGTCAACTACCTGAATATCCAAAAAACCGGCCGGATGAAAATTCCATTTGGGATTGCCCAAATCGGAAAAGCCTTCAGAAATGAAATCGTAGCCCGACAGTTTATTTTCAGGATGCGTGAATTTGAACAGATGGAAATGCAGTTTTTTGTGAGGCCGGGTGAAGAACTTAAATGGTTTGAATACTGGAAAGAACAACGAATGAAATGGCATGAAGATATGGGAATACCCAGCTCGGAATACCGTTTCCATGAGCATGAAAAACTTGCCCATTATGCCAATGCAGCTTTTGACATCGAATTTAATTTCCCTATGGGATTTAAAGAATTAGAAGGGATTCATTCAAGAACCGACTTTGACCTAAAGTCACACCAGGAGTTCTCGGGTAAAAAAATACAATATTTTGATCCTGAACTCAACGAAAGTTATGTACCTTACGTAGTAGAGACTTCTATTGGTGTTGATCGTACCTTCTTAGCAGTTTTGACCTTTGCCTATACCGAAGAGAAGCTTGAAGACGGTTCGGAACGGGTAGTAATGAAAATCCCTCCATTTTTATCCCCGGTAAAAGCTGCAGTTTTGCCTTTAGTAAAAAAGGATGGTTTGCCGGAAAAGGCTATGGAAATCTTTGATACCCTGAAACAGGATTATATGTGTTTTTATGAAGAAAAAGATTCCATCGGGAAACGTTACAGAAGACAGGATGCAATTGGAACACCTTATTGTATTACGGTTGATCATCAAACCACAGAAGATAATACGGTTACCATAAGGGAGCGGGATTCAATGACACAGGAAAGGGTAAGTATCGATAAAATCGCTTCAATTATTTCGGATAGACTAAAATCAAAAAAATAGTTTTCTATCATTAGTTAATCAAATGACAGGTAAAAAGTGAAATACCATTTTTCACAAATCAAACTACCGATTCATTGAATCTTATTACTTTCGCTAAAACAATAATAATTCCTGAAGTTTATGAAAAAGCAGGTAATGGCAATGTTACTGCTACTGGTATTGCCCACTATATTTGCAATTTCCGGGCTATCCTTTCAAAGGTCAAATTTTGCCAATGACCCTGATTACATTTATTTAATGAATGGGCTCAGTATCTGCCGGGGGAAGGATGTCGGCCATGTGGATAATCCGGGCACTCCGGTTATGGAATTAATTGCCGTTATAATTGCCGTACATCACCATTTTGATCCCACTGAAACCGAACCACTTGAGATAGCGTTGGTCCGTAACCCGGATAAATACGTAGAGATGTCAAGAATGATTTTTATCCTGATAATTTCCATGCTGCTGTTTTTATCGGCATGGGTCATCTTTTCCTTAACAAAATCCGTTGGGTTGGCAATGGTATTGCAAATGTTGCCCTTACTATCTTTAAACTTGCTGGAACATTCGTTTACGAAAGTATCGCCTGAGCCAGTTCTGGTAATGATAACATTGGCGCTTGCGGCCGTATTATTGGTTTATTATTACGAGGGAAATAAGTCAAGAATACGATATCCATTTTGGTTTGGAATGGTCTCTGGTATTGGGCTTGCCACAAAAGCAAGTTTTTTACCTTTGTTTTTTATACCTCTTTTTTTATTAAAGGGATTTAAAACCAAAGTGATATATTTTTTGGTTTCCGTGGCCGCTTTCTTTTTATGCACTTCACCTGCCCACAATGAATACCCCAGGATGTTTCACTGGTTTACAGCTTTAATCACCCGAAAAGGAATTTATGGGCAAGGGGACAAGGGCTTCCCAGAAATTGGATACTATCTATCAAACATTGGTCAGATCTTAAGTAATAATATCCCCCTTATAATTGGAATCGGATTGATTATAATTTTAATAATTGCCAGGTTATTATTCTCAGGCAAAACTAAAAACAAAGTGGATTTGACATTTTTGATATCACTCGGAGTATCCGGGATATCAGGGATCTTAATTGTTGCTAAACATTACCATGCCAACCACTATTTGATGCCATTGCTTGCTCTCTCTGGATTATTTTATATAATTTTTATCCTTGAGGTACAGAAGCTTTTTAAAGTGAGTTTTCTCCGTCAGATATTGACATCTATAATCCTGATTATTGGACTGGGGGTTTCTTTTTCTAATACTATTCCTGATTTACAAAAGAAATATAAGGGTTATGTCTGTACCAATCTGGAGAGTTATAAAGTGGAGGAATTAATAAAATGTTCTTTTGCTGATTATACCGAAATAATCTATTATCCAAATTCTTTTAATAAACAATCAGCTCTAAAATTTGGTAACGGATATTCTAAACTTAATAACTATGACCTTCTTTTAAAGGTTTATCCTCATGCCTATTTTTTAAATACCTTTTACAACACTGTCGACCTTTGGGAAAAACCCATCAAACCTATTGATATTATTAAGGAATTTGGATACCACATTTATATAAAAGGCCGGCCTTTGTCAACAAACGACCACACCTTTGCAAACTCTCTGGGCTTAAAGTTTAGGCCAGTATTTGAAGGAAAATTCCAGGCATTGTATGTGCTTGACACAGCCCGGCTGGAAGGAGACATAAAAACCGAGGCATTGAAGCATTCTTCAATAATCACTTGCGATGCTGAATCAAAAAGTTTTGATCAGTTGAATTATCAGAATGGCACCCAACAGTTTTCTTCGGCTTCAACGCAAACAAATGAGCAGGCACATAGTGGAGTTTATGCTGTAAAACTTGACTCTTCACAGCATTTTGCCATAAAGTATGAATTGGGGGATATAATACCCGGACAGAAAATAGAATGCCATGTTTGGCGGTATCCTGGCCATGCTGATGGATTCCTTGTTGTTTCCTCTGACCAATCAAATGCATTTTATTTAGCAACTAACGACCCCGTTACCACAGAAAAATCAGGTTGGCAAAAACTAAAATTGACGTTTGAAGCACCTGTTTTACCAAAAGGCCAAATGTTAAGTATATATATATGGAACCGGGGAAATGATACCATTTACTTTGATGATTTAACCATAAAGATAAAACCCGATAAGAAGCTTTAACCCCCTCCAAAGTTCCTGATTTAAGAAGGATAATTTTTTATAATTTCGCAAGTTTCAAATTACAAAACGACTTTAGCGCAAGATGGAATATAATCACCGGAAAATAGAGAAAAAGTGGCAGGATTACTGGTCAAAAAATAAAACCTATCAAGTTGATATTGATAGACGCAAACCTAAATATTATGTGTTGGATATGTTCCCTTACCCTTCAGGTGCCGGGCTTCATGTGGGACATCCATTAGGTTATATCGCCTCTGATATATTTTCAAGATATAAAAAACTCCAGGGGTTTAATGTCCTGCACCCAATGGGATATGATGCCTATGGTTTACCTGCCGAACAATATGCCATACAAACAGGCACCCACCCGGCCGTCACCACTGAAAAAAATATCAAACGTTACCGTGAGCAGCTGGATAAAATCGGCTTTTCATTTGACTGGAACCGGGAAGTAAGAACTTCCGACCCCAACTATTATAAATGGACACAATGGACCTTCATTCAGCTTTTTAAACATTGGTATAATAACAAAACACAAAAAGCAGAATCCATTGATGATCTGATCCGTCATTTTGAAGTCAATGGAAACAAGGAGATAAATGCAGCAAGCAGTGAAGTTGGGATTTTTTCTTCTAATGACTGGAAATCATTTTCCGAAGTTAAACAACAAGAAACCTTAATGCATTATCGACTGGCTTATCTGGCTGATACCTGGGTAAACTGGTGTCCTGCCCTGGGAACCGTGTTAGCCAATGATGAAGTGATAAATGGATTAAGTGAACGGGGCGGCCATCCTGTCGAGCGGAAGTTGATGAAGCAATGGTCGTTAAGAATTACAGCTTATGCCCAGCGCCTGCTTGACGGCCTGGATAAACTCGATTGGTTTGATTCCCTTAAAGAAATGCAACGATATTGGATCGGCCGCAGTGAAGGGGGTGCCGTATTTTTTGAGGTAAAAGGATTTGAAGATAAACTGGAAGTTTTTACAACAAGGCCAGATACCTTATGGGGGGCGACCTTCATGGTGCTCGCACCAGAGCATGAAATCGTTGAAAAGATCACTACTCCAGAGTATAAAGAGGATGTAGAACAATATGTTAAGTGGGCTAAAAACCGTACGGAAGTTGAACGGATGTCGGAAGTAAAATCAATTTCCGGGCAGTTTACAGGAGCATATGGAATTAACCCGGTTAACGGCCAGGAAATACCCATTTGGATCGCTGATTATGTGTTGGCTGGATATGGTACCGGCGCAATCATGGCAGTACCTGCCCACGACAGCCGCGACTTTGCCTTTGCCAAACATTTTAATATTCCTATTATCCAGGTTGTGGTGAAAGAAGGTGAGGATCCTACTGACCCCGCAAACTGGGAGGAATCATACGATTCGAAAGAAGGGAAAATGATCAACTCAGGGATGATCAATGGTCTGGATGTAAAAGAGGCCATTCAAACCACAATAAAATTCCTGGAAGATAAAAACATTGGATTTGGCAGAGTTAACTTTAAACTGAGGGATGCTATATTCAGCCGGCAACGCTATTGGGGGGAACCATTCCCTATTTATTACAAAGATGGAATGCCTTATCCTTTAGATGAATCGGAACTGCCATTGGAATTGCCGGAGGTAGACAAGTACCTACCTACTGAAACAGGTGATCCTCCCCTGGCCAGGGCCAAAAACTGGCACACCAAAGAAGGTTATCCGCTCGAAACGAATACAATGCCTGGATTTGCAGGTTCTAGTGGATATTATTTAAGGTATATGGATCCCTGGAATGAGAATGCTTATTTTTCAAAAGAAGCTAATGAGTATTGGCGTGATATTGATCTTTACCTTGGCGGAGATGAACATGCCACCGGCCACCTGATTTATTCACGTTTCTGGAATTTATTCCTTTATGACCTGGGATTGGTTTGTGAAGAAGAGCCTTTCAAAAAATTGATTAACCAGGGAAAAATTCAAGGCAGGAGCAATTTTGTTTACCGTATTGATGGTACGGATAAATACGTTTCCTATAACCTCCGGAAAGAATATAAAACTACCCGATTGCATGTGGATGTAAGCCTGGTTGATAATGATATCCTGAACCTGGAAGCATTACAAGCCTGGCGGCCTGAGTTTGAAAAGGCTGAATTTATTTTAGAAGATGGGAAATACGTTTGTGGCTGGGAAGTGGAGAAAATGTCCAAATCAAAACATAATGTGGTAAATCCCGATGAGTTGATCGATCATTACGGGGCTGATACCTTCCGCCTGTACGAGATGTTTCTGGGCCCTCTGGAAAATCATAAACCCTGGGACACCAATGGTATTGAAGGAGTTTACCGTTTTATGAAAAAGCTTTGGCGTTTATTTTTTGATGAAAATGGGAAATTTATCGTCAATGAAGTTGAGCCAAATGACAAAGAGTTAAAAGTATTGCATCAAACCATCAAGAAGGTTAAAGATGATATTGAACGTTTCTCATTCAACACAACAGTAAGTCAATATATGATTTGCGTAAACGAACTTTCCGATTTGAAATGCCATAAAAAGCAAATCCTCGAACCTTTGGTCATCCTGCTTTCTTCTTATGCTCCCCATGTAGCCGAAGAATTATGGGAAAAGCTTGGTCATAAGGAAAGCATTACAATGACCCGTTTCCCTGAGTTTGTGGAAGATTATGTAAAAGAAAACATTTTTGAATATCCCGTTTCATTTAACGGCAAAATGAGATTTAAACTGGAGATGCCTGTTAATGCTACAAAAGAAGAAGTAGAACAAGCAGCCCTTGCACATGAAAAAGCCCAACGATGGACGGAAGGAGTGCAGATTAGGAAAGTAATTGTTGTTCCGAATAAAATAATAAACATAGTTGTTTCATAGTTAGCTTTCACATTGGTATAATCTTAGGTTTATCTATTAAAAATGAACGATGAGTTTTGATTTTAAAAAACCTGTAATTTTTATTCTTTTTTTCCTGCTTACTTCGCTTGTTTTTCGGGTGATGGGACAGGAAGAATTCCGTACGGTTAAAAATGAAGCTTTTAAAGTGGGCGAACGTTTACAATGGCGGTTTTTTTATGACTCGTGGTTAGTAGGTATTACCGCCGGGCATGGTGTAGCAGAAGTGAAGGATACAAAAAAGACTTTTCATGGAAGGTCTGTTTATCATATTGATACCGAGGGCTATTCTAAAGGAATGTTTAACTGGTTTTTTAAAGTGCAGGATAATTTCGACTCCTATATGGACAAACAGTTCCTTGCACCCCATTATTTCGAGCGGAGGACTCGCGAGGGGGGATATAGAAAAGACGATGAGTACCGTTTTAACCAGGCAGAAAATGTTGTGATGAGCCGGAAAGATACTTTAGTTGCTCCCGCTTACTTACAGGATTTTATTTCAGCGATTTATTATACTCGGACTTTCAGCTCGGATACCCTTAAGGAAGGAGATGTGATCCCTATCGATTTTTTTCTGGATGACTCGGTATATACCTCGGCTATTATTTTTGAAGGCAGGGAAATAATCAAAATTAAATTAGGAACGTTTAAGTGTTTGAGATTTAAACCCGGCATGGCTACGGGTGAAGTATTTTCTGATAAATATCCCATGACGCTTTGGGTAACCGATGATAAAAACCACGTTCCTATCCTGGCAAAATCAGCCATTATTGTTGGCAACCTGAAAGCCGAATTAATGGAATACAGTGGGCTTGCCAACCCCTTTACTTCCCTGGTTGAATTGAACGAATAAAAATTCCCTTCAAGCGTTTCATTCTATCCTTAAAATTTGTATTTTTAGGTTTCAATATAAAAACCTGATGCCATGAAAAACTTTGTCCTTCTGATATTAAGTTTTATCATTTTTAACTTTGGATATTCACAAGTCATACAGGATTGGTCAGCATCTGTGGCCTTTACTGATACCAATAGTTTTAATTCGAACCCGGTAGTTACGGCCATACCGGAATATGGAATGGGCAGCTTGTTTATGTTTTATGAAAAAACAGCCACACAGGGAAGTGACCATTGGATTTGGTGGAAAAAAATATCTGACCCTCAAAGTGAAGAAGAAATGTTGATCGGAGGGTTTGAATTTGTAGATTATCGAAACCCACAAATAGTTTATAATGATTACCTCATTTTTGAAAGTAACGCCCTCGACTATTATAATCTTTTTGCTGTAAAAGTTGATGAAGATGGATTGGTTCCAGGTGAATTTTACCAGTTGACCTATTCTCAAACGGACATTGAATATTTTTATGCCTCCAGTGGGTTTTACACGCCAGTTGGGTGTTGGATTGAAAACGGTGATCTTATGGTCGCTGACATTGTATTAAATTCCGACAGTTTGTTTTTTACCAACATTGAGGTATTGGATTCCGGAAATTGTTTCGACCCGGTGTGCCGGCATGATTATATAGCCTGGAGAAAGCTGGTTAATAACGAATCACATATTTATTTTTCGGAAAGGGATTATGGAAATGCTCCATGGTCAGAGCCGGATACCATATGTGCTACCGGCAATAATATCCATTTATCTATTTCCCGGATCCTTGAGGATGACGGCTGGACTGTATGCTGGGAAAACGATGGCAATGTGTATTATTATGATATTAATGGATGGAGTTCTCCCACCACCCCCGATTGGCCTGAAATAGATAACTTTTATGAGCCTTCTGCTTTTCATTTGGTTATTATCGTAGATGACCTGCCCGAACTTTATTCTTTTGCAGGGGAAGCAGGCTCAAACAGGGATATATACATCGTAGATCAAATGTGGTCGGGGGAGCTTAAAAATTTAACTGAAGATCTGCACTTCAATAAAAACCCACGGCTTTTCCAGGGACGGCTGTACGGCTATTTTTATGAAGTAGTGAATATATGGCAAACTGAAATAAACGGATACGATGTTTTGTTCGGCTCCCAGGCTACCTATACCATTGGGAATGTGAACGACGAAATGTCTTCAACCCGTTTTGATGTTATGGTTTATCCTAATCCAGTGAAAGATCATATAGCTTTTGAATATCCAAATTCAGACTATCAGAATTTTAATCTTTCCATCTTCAATAATCAAGGAGAAATTGTTCTTCAAAAAAGTGATAATAAAGAAATTTTTTACCTCGAAAATATTGATTTACAAAGTGGTGTATATTTTTATACTTTAAAATCAAACAAGCTTTTAAAAGCCAGTGGGAAATTTGTAGTTAAATAGAACACAATTTCAAATTTACTCATTTTCCAAATCTTTCCACTCCAAAGTCTCAATCAGATGATTGATATCCTCTTTTAAGAAATCAATTACAGGTTTCAGTGAATCGTTGTTGGGCACTACATTAAAATACAAAGCCCCCCGTAAAAAATGCTTAACACTATCCGTAACATAAAACTGGTAAGGTGAAGCCGTTCCAGCACCCGCAATGTCATAAGTCAGGCCATACACATGGGAAATTTTGTTTTCATAAATTTTACTTTCAATAGCGTTAGCCTTGGGAATATGTTTCATCACCATGTTATAAGTATCCTCTACGTAATCGGGAAGGTTATTTTCCACAGTTTTATAGCTTAAATGGATTTTCCCCTTGTACTGGCCAAACACAATATTTATCCAGTATCTCTCTTCCGGATTTGTGTTATTCGGTTCCAGAACAGCATATTTGGGATACTCAAACTGGTATGGGAAACTTGTATCCAATACCACATACTCTTTTTCAGGAAGGGCTATTCTGAAATATCCATTGGGTTTAGGATAGTAGTCGGTATTGCAGGCTGCAAGACTTGTTATTAAAAACAAAAAAAACCATTTCCAACCTATCATCCATTTCATCCGATTATTTTTTATGAATCGTCACATTAACCTTTTTAATTCTTCTGTGATCCACCGAAAGGACTTTAAATTCATAGTTTAAGTATCTAACAATCGTATTCCGTTCCGGCATCCTCCCTAAAATCTCAAGAATTAAACCGGCAAGTGAGTCAGCATCTCCTTTAACTTCATCAAAAATAACATCGTCGATATCAATTATTTTACAGAAATCATTAATACTGGTTTTCCCCTGAAACACATAATGAAAATCATCAATTTTAGTATACTCTACATCATCCAAAAATGAGTCAAATTCATCAGATATTTCACCCACAATTTCTTCGATAATATCTTCCAGGGTAACTATACCTGAAGTTCCCCCATATTCGTCTACCACAATGGCCATATGGATTTTCTTTTCCTGTATTTCCTGAAGCAAATCATTGATTTTTTTATTTTCAGGAACATAAAAGGCTGGCCTTACAAGGCTTTTCCAGTCAAAGTTTTCTTTTTGGTCAATGTGTGGAAGCAGATCTTTTACATAAAGGATCCCAATAATGTTGTCAAATGTTTCAGTATATACGGGTATTCGTGAATAATTTGATTCATTAACTACATTTATTACATCCCTGAAAGTACTTCCTGCTTCTATTGAAACGGCATCCAGCCGCGACTTCATGATTTCTTTGGCCTCTATTTCTGTAAACCTGACAATACCCTTTAAAATTTTAGTTTCCTGTTCCGGCGAATTTTCATCTACCGTAATATCTATAGCATCTGACAATTCCTGCATTGAAATTTGCTGGTTCTTATTTCCCATTTTCCTGTCGATGAAGGAAGTAGTTTGCACAAGTACAGAGGCAATCGGATAAAAGACTTTAGTTAATATAAACAGGGGTTGTACCATAAAGGTGGCAAATATCACCGGATTATAATTAGCATAAATTTTCGGCATGATCTCTCCAAATAATAATATTATAGTGGTAATGATAACCACTTCAACAATGAAGCCGATAATAGGAGAGGAAGAAAAATTAAAAATCTGACTGGATAAATATGAACTAATAATCACAATGGCTACATTCACAAAATTATTGGTAATGAGAATTGTAGCCAGCAAACGCTTAGGCCGCTCAAGCAATGTGAGTATAGTGTTGTTTGTACGGCTGCCTTTTGCCCGGAAATCCTTTAACTGAGAAGGATTAAAGGAAAAAAATGCCGTTTCCGAACCTGATATCATGGCCGAAAAAATCAATAATACAAGGACTACAAGAAAACCGATTAGAATACCCGGTGAAAAATGCCCGGTAAAGACATTTGCCATTATGTTCAACAACCACAGATGTGGGTCACTATCAGGCTCTTCCAAAATAAAGATATTTTAATTTCACAATTTGGATGCAAAATTAATAAAATATCCCAATCATTTATATGGTAATCACCTTCGGTTGAATTATAATATCAAAAATGATTTAGAAAGGAAGATCGTCTTCAGGCGCTTCAATTTCAGGTTCTTCAACTTTTTGAGTTTGCTGCTGCGATTTCTGGTATTCTTCAGTGGATCCCGCTTCACGCTTTCCCAGCATGGTCATATTATCCACAAATATTTCCGTTACATACTTTTTTTGGCCATCTTGTTCGTATGAACGTGTTTTGATTTTTCCTTCCAGGTAAATCTGATTACCTTTTTTTAAAAATCTTTCGGCTACATCTGCCAGTCCACGCCATAAAACAATATTATGCCATTCGGTCTGTTCGACTCTCTGACCTTCTTTATTTTTATAGCTCTCCGTAGTAGCTAACGAAAAAGATGCTTTTTTTACACCATTATCAAAGGTCATAACCTCAGGGTCACGCCCCAGGTTCCCTACTAAAATTACTCTGTTAATTCCTGCCATAAATATTAATTTTTATTGGTTTTGTACTGCTACAAATTTACAAATTTTATTTGGAGTTTTTAGAAAACATTGAATTTTCACTGACAAACTTTTCAATAAGCCTGGGAAGAGGATAATTGTTGATATCCATGGTTTTAATCTTTAAACATCTTTTATTTTCTAACCAGGAAATATTTTTATCCGCTTCAATAGCTGCAAGTTCAATTATAAAAAACCGAACCTTTAAAACCTGATGTGACAATACATGTTTATATTCATGGCTCACTGTGATAATAGAATTTTTAGCTAATGGGATATCTTCAAAAATTCTTTTTTTGATATCTTTTATTGTATGCAAAGAAGTAAAGTCATAATGAGGAAAGTCATAGAGGCCTTTCCAGATATCTTCTTTCTCCCTTTTTACTATCCAGTTAAAGATGTCATTTTTCATGTTTGCAACATACACCAGGTAATATAAATACCTTGTTCGTGTTTTAACTTTGCGGGATTTCGCTGGTAATGAATCAACCAGCCCATTAAGGTTGGCGAAACAATTTGCTATAAATATACATTGTTTACAATCAGGGGTCCGGGGAGTGCATTGCAAAGCTCCGAATTCCATTATCGCCTGGTTAAATGTCCCGGCATCATTTGAAGGAAGCAATTCATTCATTTTCTCCTGTACTTTCTTTTTCCCCGAAGAGGTATCTGCAGCTTCCTTTATCCCAAAAACCCGGCTAATTACCCTGACCACGTTTCCATCTACCACTGCATAAGCCCGGTTGAATGCAATAGAAGCAATGGCTGCAGCTGTATATTCGCCAATTCCTTTAAGTTTAATAATTTCACTATAACGATCTGGAAATATGCTACCTAACTCATTATGGATCCTCTTTGCGGAGGAATGCATGTTTCGCGCACGGGAATAATAGCCAAGGCCCTGCCAAACATTTAAAACCTCCTCCTCACTGGCATTTGCCAATGATTTTAAAGTTGGAAAACGATGGATAAACCTTTCATAATAGGCTGTTCCTTGCTCCACACGGGTTTGTTGCAATATAATTTCTGATATCCATATTTTATAAGGATCGTTGGTTAACCTCCACGGAAGTTCCCTTTTATTCACCTTATACCACTCCAGAACTTTTTTAGAAAATTTCATCGGGAACAAATTTAATCACAGACAGTTAAAAAAACATTCATTATGCATTGCATTTAAAAAAATTTATATATTTGCAGCCCTGATTGAAAATCGTATTAGTACAACATATTAAAAGAAATAATCATGACAAAAGCAGAAATCGTTGCAGAAATTTCAAATAAGACTGGCATAGAAAAAGTAACTGTTCAGCATACTGTTGAAGCTTTTATGGAATCCGTTAAGAATTCTATGGCTAAAGGTGAAAATGTATACCTTAGAGGGTTTGGGAGTTTTGTTATTAAAAAGAGAGCTGAAAAAACAGGTAGAAATATATCTAAAAACACAACCATAATAATACCTGCTCATAATATTCCGGCTTTTAAACCAGCCAAAACTTTTGTAAACGATATTAAAGGTAGTGTTAAGTAATCAATAACAGTTAAATTTATATATTTAAATTATGCCAAGCGGGAAAAAGCGAAAAAGACATAAGATGGCGACCCATAAACGGAAAAAGCGTTTACGGAAAAACAGACATAAAAAGAAATAATTTTTCTAAATTTTAAGCATAGCACAGCATGCTTTGCTATGCTTAAAATTCTTGACCACCTCAAAAATCAGTTCGGCTCTCTCCAGAAAGCATCATTAAACTCGTTTAATAGATGTAAATTATATTAAAGACGAACAAATGTGAATAAAGAACTAATTATAAACTCGGGGTCTTCAGGTGTGGAAATTGCTTTACTTGAAGAAAAATCCCTTGTTGAATTACACAAAGAAAAAAGCGATACTAGTTTTGCAGTGGGTGATGTTTACCTGGGCAAGGTACGTAAAATTATGCCCGGTCTTAATGCTGCATTTGTAGACGTAGGTTATGAGAAAGACGCTTTTCTTCATTATCTTGACTTAGGGCCACAAATCCGGTCACTTAATAAACTTACGCAGTTGACCCTTCAGGGAAGGATTAAAAGTCCTTCACTTGACCGTTTTAGACTTGAGAAAGACATTGAAAAAACGGGAAAAATTTCTAATGTACTTACAACCGGCCAACAAATCCTGGTTCAGGTAGCAAAAGAACCCATATCAACAAAAGGACCCAGGCTTTCCTCCGAACTATCGCTGGCTGGAAGGTATTTGGTGTTAGTTCCCTTTTCCAATCGGATTTCTCTTTCACAACGAATTAAAAGTATTGATGAAAGAAAACGCCTGAAGCGTCTTATTCAAAGTATCAGGCCTGAGAATTTCGGGGTAATTATTCGCACGGTTGCTGAGAATAAAAAAGTAGCCGACTTAAATAATGACCTAACCAGCCTGGTAGTGAAATGGGAAACTTCATTTCAAAAACTTCATAAAGCAAGCCCACCACTTAAAATAGTTAGTGAGCTTGACAGAACATCAGCAATCTTAAGAGATGTCCTGAACGAATCGTTTAACAGTATCATTATCAATGATAAGACCCTTTACGATGATACACGCAATTATTTAAATTCAATTGCCCCCGACAAAACGAAGATCATTAAGTTTTACAATGGGAAAAAACCCATATTTGAAAACTTTGGGATTGACAAACAGATCAATAACTCATTTGGCAGAATTGTAACTATTCGCAGTGGGATATATTTGATCATCGAACATACCGAGGCCCTGCATGTAATTGATATTAACAGCGGGCACAGAGTGAATAAAGAAAACAGTCAGGAAGAAAATGCCCTTTCGGTTAACCTGGAAGCTGCAGCAGAGTTAGCACGTCAGCTTCGGCTGCGTGATATGGGTGGTATCATTGTGATCGATTTTATTGACATGAAGCTGGCTTCTAACAGACGGAAATTATACCAGAAACTGAAGGAAGAAATGGCGAAGGATAGGGCAAAACATACAATTTTGCCTCCCAGTAAATTTGGGCTTGTTCAGATTACACGCCAGCGTGTGCGCCCTGAAATGAATGTTAAAAATGCTGAGCGTTGCCCGGTTTGTTCCGGAACTGGAGAAATCAGGCCCAGCTTAATCTATATTGATGATCTTGAAAATAACCTGAGATATTTAATTCAGGATCAAAATGAAAAAAACCTCACCATTACCCTTCATCCATTTTTATATGCACATCTCACAAAAGGTTTAAAATCAATACAGGTTCAATGGTTTCTAAAATATAAGCGATGGATAAAGCTGAAACCAGACAGCACTTACAACCTCTTAGAGTACCATTTTCTTAACAAGAATTTGGATGAAATAAAAATGTAAGAATTTTCACCCCATGGAATAATTTGAGAAATTTGCAATTATTTAGGGGAAAATCAAAGGAATTTATAAATGGATATTGTATTAAGTGGTATAAGGCCAACCGGAAATCTGCACCTGGGAAATTATTTTGGTGCGTTGAGAAATTTTAAAAAAATGCAGTATGAAAATACATGCTATTTCTTTATTGCTGACTATCATTCTCTCACAACCCACCCAACTCCTGAAAACTTCCAAGGAAACGTAAAACAAGCTCTGGTAGAATACCTTGCGGCTGGAATCGACCCTGAAGCAGCAACAATTTATGTACAAAGTGACTTACCTCAAACAGCCGAGTTATACCTGCTACTGAACATGAATGCCTATATGGGTGAATTGCAAAAGGTAACTACTTTTAAAGATAAAGCCCGGAAGCAACCTGAAAATATTAATGCGGGCTTACTCACCTACCCTACTTTGATGGCAGCTGATATCCTTATCCATAGGTCGCACAAGGTACCTGTAGGAAAGGACCAGGAGCAACACCTGGAAATGACCCGTACTTTTGCCCGAAGATTTAACAGGATGTATAAAGTGGATTATTTCCCCGAACCTGTTGCCTATAATTTTGGTGAAGAACTGGTTAAAATACCCGGCCTTGATGGTAGCGGGAAAATGGGAAAATCTGAAGGAGAAGGTAATGCTATCTTTTTAGCTGACGACCCCAAAGTGATAAGAAAGAAAGTGATGCGAGCGGTATCTGATGCCGGCCCAACTGAAAAAAATAGTGTGAAACCTGATCCCATTCAAAACCTTTTTAAATTGATGGAAGCCGTTTCGGAAAAAGAGACTATCGACTTTTTTGAGGAGAAATATAACAATTGCGAAATCCGTTACGGGGATATGAAGAAACAACTTGCTGAGGATATTATTCAGTTTACAGCCCCTATAAGAGAAAAGATCATTGAGCTTAACGCTAATGATGTTTATATCAAAAAAGTAATGGATATGGGGAAAGAAAAAGCTATGGTAAGCGGAGTAAAGACCATAAGTGAAGTCAGAAAAATTATTGGCTTCAGGCCATAAAAAAGAATTCGTACACGTATTAAACATTCTACTTTTTGCCAAAATATATCGAAACATCCATAACAAAAGAAACTGCTGTTTTAATTGGGGTAATTACCCAAAATGAAACGGAAGAACGTGTTATGGAATACCTTAATGAGCTTGCCTTTTTAACGGATACAGCCGGAGCAGATACTAAAAAAATATTTGTACAAAAGCTGGCAATGAAAGACTCAAGGACTTTTGTGGGCTCAGGGAAACTGGAAGAGATTAATAGTTACATTAAGGAAAATAAAATTGACATCGCAATTTTTGACGACGAGCTAAGTCCTTCTCAAATTAGAAATATTGAGAATGCGTTAAAATGTCGCATCCTCGACAGGAACAACCTTATTCTTGATATTTTTGCTAAAAGAGCCCGGACCAGTCATGCAAGAACACAGGTTGAACTGGCACAATATCAATACCTGCTTCCGCGGCTTACCAGGATGTGGACCCACCTCGAAAGGCAGCGAGGCGGAATCGGGCTTAGGGGGCCTGGTGAAACCGAAATTGAAACCGACCGACGGATAATCCGCGACAGAATTTCTTTGCTTAAAAAGAAACTTGAAAAAATTGATAAGCAAAAAGCCACCCAAAGGGGAAACAGGGCTAGTATGGTGCAGGTTGCTTTAGTTGGATATACTAACGTAGGTAAATCCACCATCATGAATATGATCAGCAAATCAAATGTATTTGCCGAAAATAAATTGTTTGCTACACTTGATACAACTGTGAGAAAAGTGGTGATCGGAAACTTACCATTTCTTTTATCCGACACGGTGGGATTTATTCGCAAGTTACCCCACGACCTGGTAGAATCCTTTAAGTCAACCCTTGATGAAGTAAGAGATGCTGATCTGCTGATTCATGTGGTAGACATTTCCCATCCTGATTTTGAAGAACAGATTGAAGTGGTGAATCAAACTTTAGCTGAGATTAATGCAAATGGAAAGCCTACCGTCATCGTATTTAACAAAATTGATGCCTACACTTTTATCCAAAAGGATGAGGATGACTTAACACCTGTTACCAAAGAAAACCTCAGCCTGAATGACCTTAAAAAAACGTGGATGGGAAAATCTGAATTGCCCACTTTATTTATTTCCGCCACTGAAAAAGAAAACATTGAAGAATTCAGAAAAGTGATTTACGAAGCAGTTAAAAAAATTCACATTAAAAGATACCCCTACAATAATTTTCTTTTCCTCAATACTGAAGATCTTTAGTTCCAATTCTTAACATTCCTGTTAACCGCTTTTCAATATCTTTGCCCTAACTTCGTTTTGCACATTATGAAAAAGATCCATCTTTTGTTATTGTCTGCCCTTTCGGGTGTGCTATTTACCCTGAGCTGGCCTGTAAATGGTTTGCCGGCTTTCCTCTTTACCGCGCTGGTTCCGATGCTCATTATAGAGCAGTACATTGCCGAACACAGTGAAAAATTCAACCGGTATAGCGTTTTCTTTTATACCTATCCGGGATTTTTTATATGGAATGTGGCCACTACTTATTGGGTTTTTAATTCTACTCCTGTGGCTGTTTTGGCCTGGGTTTTTAATTCCATGTTTATGAGCTTTGTTTTTAATGTTTTTCATTTATCCCGACGACACATCTATGGAAAGCATAAAGGATATTTTCTGTTGGTGATTTTTTGGGTTGCTTTTGAGTATGTGCATCTTTCCTGGAAACTTACCTGGCCATGGCTTACACTTGGAAACGGATTTGGCGTGTATCCGAAATGGATACAATGGTATGAATATACAGGAGCTTTAGGTGGCTCAATCTGGGTAATAATGGCTAACATTCTTTTCTTCAGGGCTATCTCAAATAGCACCATTGAGCAATTGTTCTCAAAAAAAATATTAGTTAAATTGCTTATACCCTTGTTAATGATCCTAATTCCTGTTTTTATTTCATACCTCATATACTTTAGTTATAAAGAAGATAGTAATCCTGTTGAGGTAATTATAACGCAACCAAATATTGATCCCTATTCAGAGCAATATTCTCTCCCTCCTATTGAGGTGATCAACCGCAACATGAAACTGGCAGAGCCTCTCAGGAGTGAAAACACCCGGTTTATTGTAGCCCCTGAGTCAGCCCTACAGGAAGATATCTGGGAAAGAAATCTACAATGGTCCACCAGCTTAAAAATGTTGCAGGATTATATCCGTCACCGGCCTGGAATTGAAATTGTTATTGGGGCATCCACCTATACAAAGTTAAGAGAAGGAGAAAAAATACCAGGATCAGCCCGTTATCATGATCGGGGAGAGTTTTACTACAACCGTCACAATACCGCATTTTTAGTGGATACAACAAATGATTTTCAACGCCACCATAAGTCAAAATTAACCCCTGGTGTGGAATGGATGCCTTCATGGGGGCCTTTCCGGTTTTTTGAAAGCCTTGCAATTGATCTGGGTGGAACAGTAGGCTCTCTGGGTATCGATGAAGATCAAACCCCCTTTGTTACACAAGATAGTTTGGTAATCGCTCCCCTGATATGTTATGAGTCGGTATACGGTGAGTTTACAAGTAATTTCATCAGAAATGGGGCAGAAGTAATATTCATAATAACCAATGACGGATGGTGGGGAAATACCCCGGGGCATAAACAACATGCCTATTTTGCCCCGATAAGAGCCATTGAAAACCGTCGGAGTATCGCACGATCTGCGAATACAGGTATTTCCTGCTTTGTTAATCAAAGAGGGGACATTTCTCAGGAAACCAACTACTGGGAGCCCATTGCCATAAAAGAGGAAATCAATCTCAATTCAAAGCTTACCTTTTATACATCCATGGGAGAATACATCGGCCGAATCGTTTCTTTCTTAAGTGTATTATTTATCCTTATGGCTATTGTTTTTCAAATCAGAAATCGAAAAAGAGTTTGAGATGAAATTATTTTACAGGAAGTACGGAGAAGGGCAACCCCTCATTATCTTGCATGGAATATTTGGCATTTCAGACAATTGGGTTACAATTGGCCGAAGACTTGCAGAAAAATTTGAAGTATATATTCCTGATCAGAGAAATCACGGACAATCACCCCACAGCAGTACATTCAACTATTTTGCATTAATTGACGATCTTTTTGAGTTTATAGAAGATCATCAATTAATAAATCCAATAATAATAGGGCATTCAATGGGTGGCAAGGTGGCCATGAATTTTGCCCTGGAGAATCCGGGCAAGATCGACAAACTTATTGTAGTGGATATAAGCACCCGAGCCTACACAGGGAGACAGGAACACCAGGAAATTATTCATGCGATGCGGTCTGTGAATTTTGATAACATTAGCTCACGCGAAGAAGTTGCTGACATTATTTCCAAGAGTGTAAAATCGGAAAAAATTCAATTATTTGTGTTGAAAAATCTTTACCGGATAAACCAGGAAAGGTATGCATGGCGGCTAAATGTAGATGGGATTTACGAAAATATTGAAAATGTATTTGAAGGTGTTCAGTCGCCCTATGTTTTTAAAAAAGAATGCCTGTTTATTAAGGGAGGCAATTCAGGGTATATCACTGAGGAAGATTATGAATCCATTCGGATTAAATTTCCTAAAGCTGTTTTTACTACCATCAAAGATGCCTCTCACTGGGTCCATGCGGAAAAACCAGATGAACTTTGTGCCCAACTGAGTTTATTCCTGAATAAACAATGTGAATACAAGCCTTAGTTCTGTTTAAGTTTAAAAAGCAGCTCTTTTATCCGGCAAGCTCAGCCTCTTTTTGTTTGTAAACTTTTTCCGAAATTTTTATACTTAATTCGTATAAACCTATTAGTGGAATACACACCAATATTTGGCTAAAGACATCGGGTGGGGTTATAATGGCAGAGAGAACAAGAACAATGATAAACATTATCTTTCGGTTCTTCTTTAGAAATGCAGGAGTTACAATGCCAACCTTGGTAAGGAAAAAAACCAGAATAGGCAATTCAAAAACAATACCTACGGCAATGGTTACTGATACTACTGTTGAAATGTAAGAGTTTAAATGGATCTGATTAGGAACATCAGGGCTAACCTGGTAAGTACCTAAAAAGTTTATTGTTAGTGGAACAATTAAAAAATAGGCAAATAGTACTCCCGAAAAAAACAACAATGAGCTTACAAATACTGCCCCCCGCGAGTATTTTTTCTCTTTCGGTTTTAATGCAGGCATAATAAATCTCCACATTTCCCATATAATATAAGGGGCCGCAACAATTACTCCTGCAATAAGTGAAACATACATATGTGTCATAAATTGCCCGGACATATTTATGTTCTGCATACTCAGGTTTAACCTCCCAATACATAGCGCATCAATGGATAACCAATCGCTTGCTTTGCATAAAAGACGGTTCGTAATAAAGTCGGCACTTTTTGGTGCTAATATAATTACGTCAAAGACTATTCTTTTTGCCAGGAAAGCAGCAATAGAAAAGACCATAATGGCAGCTATTGAACGGAATAAATGTGCCCTAAGCTCCTCGAGATGCTCCCAAAACGACATTTCATTTTCTTCCTCTACCGGAGCATTATTTTTTTTATTTGATATTTTTTCCTGCATAGGCTGCAAAGATATATGAAAGATGTGAAGTAAATCATTTCAAAATTAAGTAACACTCACATTTGAACTACTTAAGGATAGCAGGATATAGGTGAAAATGATTAGTGGTATGGCTGCAAATTGAACCAAAACAAACAGAATAACAGAAATGATTATCAAAAAGAAGCGGTATTTATTTTTCTCCCATTTAAAATTTTTAAATTTCAGCGAAAACAAAGGAATTTCAGCGACTAATAGCCACGATAATAAAAGGCTTAACGAGATTAGGAAGAAACTATTACTGAGAATTATCTTTATAAAACTATAATCTAAGCCAAATACAAATGTACTTTGATTTAAAATCAATGGGATGGAAGCAATTAACAAAGCATTGGCTGGCGTAGGCAAGCCATAAAATACCTCGAGTTGTCGTTCATCAATATTGAATTTCGCTAAACGCAAAGCAGAGAACATAGGTATTAAAAAAGCCACTAGTGGAATAAGATATATACCCTCTAACTTCCATTGAGGAAGGTTGATATTCATAAGCAGCAACTGGTAAATAATCACCCCCGGGGCTAGACCAAAGGAAACGACATCAGCCAGTGAATCAAGTTGCTTCCCAATGGGTGATCCGGCATGAAGAATTCTGGCCATAAATCCGTCGAAGAAATCGAAAACTGCGGCAATTCCAATAAACAGGGATGCAAAAATTAAATTATTTTCAAAAGCGAAAACAACAGAAAGACATCCGCAAAAAAGGTTAATTAATGTAATGGTATTCGGAATGTGTTTTTTCATTCAACCGCTGATAATAAAATTATTCAGGTATCAAAAATAGGAAATATAAGGAAGCTAATGGAAGAAGGGCATAATTAAATCAGGCATAAAAAACAATTCCTTATACCAATGGATGATGAATGAAAAGAATATCTGCTTACTCTTTCTTTTTAATACGGCAACAATTATTAAACATGCAAATAGCAAAGATTACCACCGCCGCACTTAAAATAAATAACACAATTTTATGGTACCCAACTGTGGTAACTCCGGCGCAACAACCAAAGGCTCCTGCGATTATGAGGAATAAATATCCTGCAAAACCAATTATTCCAAACAAAAGCGCTAAATTTGCTAATACTATTCTCATGACATTTATTCTTTAATAGTTTATCTGTCAAAGATATGAAGCTATAAAAAAAAATTGCACAAAAAGGATGTGATATCCAATACAATAGGATATGATTTTATACATACTATCATGTGATAATTATCACAAACATGGGGTTTGTTCAAATATATAATAATTGATGTTTACAAAAACTGAATGTTCTTACTGCGCACTAAAATCAAGGGCAGTAGAATCTCTTACTGATGAAGAACTGAAGCTAATGACCAATAATTGTGCTGAGGTAAGATGTAAACCAGGGGAAAACATCATCAAAGAGGGAACTTTATCTTCGCACATTGCCTATTTGAAATGCGGTCTGGCTAAGGTACATATGATCGGGCCAGGTGATGTGGATCAGATTTTAAAAATAGTTTCACAAGGATCCTATATAGGTATCCAGACTATTTTAACCGATAAAATTCATAGATATTCTGCTACTGCACTAAAAGAAAGTATCGTTTGTTATATTGACATAAATCTATTTAAAGAACTTATTCAGAGAAATTCTCAGTTTGCTTTCGAGCTAATCCTTTATTTATGTGCTGATGAACTTTCTTATTTTGAACGTTTTGTTAACCTCTCACAAAAAAATGTAAATGGCCGGTTAGCTGATACCCTTTTATATTTTTCTAAAACCATCAGTAAAAGTGAGAACTTTGAATTACCCTTATCAAGAAATGACCTTGCCGCACTAATCGGAGTGCGACGTGAAAGCATAGCACGATCGATGAAAGATTTATCAGATACTGACATTATTGCTGTTGATGGGAGGAAAATTCAGATACTCAATGAAGGGCTTCTTGAAAAAATAAGTAATAAAGGTTGAAGTTCATCAACCATAATTACTTATATGCTCAAGTGATTTAAAGTTAAGTAACTCTATGGACTTGCCCTTTACCTCTATCAATTTTTCATCTTTAAATTCCTTTAGGATCCTGATCACACTTTCGGGTGAAAGCCCGGTAAGATCTGCCAGGTCATTCCTTGAAAGCGATAATACAAATTGATTTGTTTTATATATCCGCTGAGAAAGGCAAAGTAAAATATCAGCCACACGGCCATGTGATTGTTTTCGGGTTAACGCATAGAACCGCCCATATACCTGGGCAGTGTTTTCATTTAATATATTGATTATCCTTGAAGCAAATTGGGCATTAGTACGAATGATCTGTTTGAAGATATCCGCATCAATTAAGCTGGCGGTTGAGTCAACATAAGTCGAGGCAGAATAAAGAAAAGTAGTATTCCCTTCAAATATAGATGATAAAGTGATCAATCGGTTTGAAGGTATTATTTTCAAAATGAGGTCTTTGGGATTACCCTCAATAAATACTTTTACCAGGCCTTCTTTCAGAAAAATAACATGTGAGGCAAAAGATCCCTGTTTGGCTATAATCTCCCCTTTTTTATAGGCAATATCAATCTTGTGCTTATCAATTATATCTGTTTCTTCTTCAGTTAAAATATCAAAACAACTTACATGCTGATTTTCAACAACACAACTAGGCGGTTTTGCAATATTTCTTCCAAGCATTTTTTTATATTTAAATGCAAAAATATGAAACATATTGCATATAAACCTGATTTAGATCATATTTTTTATGTTACATATCATGGATTTTCTTGTTTAACTCAATTCTCAAAACCAGACAGTCTATTGACTCGAATAATACTTTTGTTTTTCAATTAACAATAGAAAAATTTAGAAGTAAATATTATTCATTAATTAAAATTGTACTATGAAAAAATTCTTAAATTATTTTTTGATTTTAACCCTGGTACCGGTATTGGTACTAAGCAGTTGTAAAAAAGACGAAGAAGATACACCTGAAGAAGCTAAAGGAACTTTTGTGGATCTGAAAGACTATATGGTCGTTAACGATCTGGATCTTCCTACTCTTCTCGATGGTTGGGTAATTGACCCCAAAATGATCGCTGATGGTGGCATCGTAGATGTAGATTACACTATTCCTGGATATCATGTGTTTGATATTCGTGGTGCAGCTGACTTTAATGCAGGCCACATTAAAGGTTCAATAAACGTAGCTTTGGCAGATGTGGTTTCTACTGCTGCCAACTATACCGACAAGCCTATCCTGGTGGTTTGTTATACAGGTCAAACCGCCGGCCGGGCAGTTATGGCACTGCGCCTTTCAGGATATTCTAATGCGAAAGTGATGAAATTTGGATTCTCTTACTGGACCGCAGATACCTATGTAGTAGGTGGTGACACTAAAAGCTTTGACAAGTGGACTTCAAATGTTGGAGATCCAGCGGTAGGACATCAAAACTGGTCGACCGATGCATCTGCTTCTTTACCAGTAAATAATTATCCAGATTGGGAATCAAACAGTACTGACGGAGCAACAATTCTGGCAGAAAGAGTAACTGAAATGCTGGCTATGGACTGGTCTATTTCATCTGCCACCATTCTTGCAGATGCACCTTCTTACAACATTTACAATTTCTGGTCAGAAGCTGATTATTTAGCCTTAGGACACTTTGCAGGTGCTTATCAAATTATGCCGATTTCAATTGACGGCGATGTAATTAAAGCATTCCCGACTTCTGATGAATTCGAGGTTTATTGCTATACCGGACAAACTTCCTCCTATACCACTGCATGGTTACAGGTCCTTGGATACAATGCAAAGAGTATATCTTTTGGAGTAAACGGGCTACAGCATACTGCACTTGATAATGCCGGGAAACCAGCATGGCATCAAGCCAAAGGCTACGAATACGAAGTTACTGCTAAGTAATATAACATAAGAGTGTTAAACATGCAAAAGGCAGGAAAGAGATTTCCTGCCTTTTCCTAAATAAATCTTGGATGAAAACAAAAATAATTTTTACTGCTGTTCTGGTTTCTGTATTCTTCGCGAAATTCACATTTTCACAAGGATGTATGGAAGCTGAATCAGAAGATGGCGTAAATGTAATAGGATATATACAGCCAACCTACGACTACTATTTTTACGAGGAAGATGATTTTGGTAATACAAAAACCAAATCCAATAGCTTTTATTTCAAAAGAGCAAGGTTAGGAGTTACCGGATCAATCCCCTATGATGTGAGTTATTATGTGATGGCCGAATTTAGCCCCCTTCTGCATGACGGGAGTGCATATTTACTTGATGCTTTTGTAACGTATGCACCGTTTAAAAAATATCTGAAATTTTCGATGGGTCAATTCAAATCACCCGTTGGGCTTGAATTAAATACTCCCTGTCAAGCATTACATACGATCAGAAGGTCAACAGCAGTCAATGTACTTGCAGGGCCTTTCAGGGATATGGGTATTATGTTACTCGGAAGTACAGATTCTCTTTTTGGTAAAAAAGACCTTATTTCATACCGTTTTGCTTTTTTAAACGGGTCAGGAATGAACGAATGGGATGATAATAAATTTAAAGATATCGCAGCCCGGATCGTAATTTCTCCATGGGAATGGTTGCGCATAGGAGGGAGTTACCGCATTGGTAAACAGGATATCAAGATCAATGGAAAAGTACAAAACAAACGTACACGTTACGGTGGTGACATTGAAATCGAATACAAAGACTTCCTCATCCAGGGGGAATATATTGCCGGGCAGGACGAAGGAACTGAACCTGCAACTGGAGGAGGTTGTGGTGGAAAATCGACCCTTGCAGATGTAGGAGATACCTGGAACCGGGATGGATATTTTGTTCAGGCAATGTATATGACTCCATGGCAATTACAGCCTGTAGTCAAATATGAAACCTATAATCCCGACGGACTGGATTATACCTATTTATATCATGCCAGAGATTTTGGCCAAAGTACATTTACTTTTGGTATCAACTATTTTATTAATGAATGGACCCGTTTGCAGATAAATTATCTTTATAATGCTGAAGAAACATCCAGCGATGAATTTAAGAACGATGCATTCTCCATTCAGTTACAAGCAAAATTCTAACTAATAAAATTTTATCATTATGAATATTAAAATTTTCTTATCAATAATCATTAGCTTGATCTATGTTAGCTCCTTTGCGCAGGGAGACATAATCTCTGCAAAGCAGTTTATGGATTTAACCAAATCAAGCGATAAGCTTGTTGTAATTGATGCAAGCAAAGAAAGCTCCTACAAGGTTTCTCACGTTAAAGATGCAGTAAATATTCCTCATTCCAGCCTCTATAAAGAAGGAAATATTGAAGGAATAATAAAAACTTCTCAAGATCTGGCAAATATATTTGGGAACAACGGTATCACCGAGAACAGTACAATTGTTGTATATGACGATGGTTCTCAAAAGTATTCCACGCGAGTTTATTGGATATTGAAATACTTAGGTGCAAAAGATGTAAAAATTCTTCATAAGGATATGGATGAATGGAAAAAAGTTCGTGTTCCATTAACCCGTATGCCAGGGAAAATAACAAAAGCAACCTTTAAACCGTCAGTAAATAATTCAGTTATAGCTGATATGGCATATGTAAAAGCTCATTTAACTGATGGGAAAGTTAAATTGCTTGATGCCCGTTTACCAGCAGAATATAACGGAACCTCAGAAAAGCCAGTAAGTAAAGGCCATATTCCCGGAGCCATTAATTTAAATCATGAAGATGTGCTTAAATCAAACAATTCATTCAAATCAAAAGCTGACCTCGAAGACATTGCTTCTAAACTTGGGTTAACTCCTGCGGATGAATTAATATTTTACTGCCGTACCAGTGTAAGAGGTGCTGTACTTTATGTTGCCTTTAAAGAAATTTTAGGATATAACAACGTCAAAGTTTATGATGGGGCCTACACCGAATGGGAAACTAAATATGATTTTGAAAAATAATGTGGTTAAGGGTATTCCGGTAAACTATCCGGAATACCCTAGTTTAAACTCTTGTATTTATGTGTACCCTCAATGAGTTTTGCAAACTTCCAAAAAACGAACAGGTTTATAAGTTGTTCCACGATGGAAAAGAAATATTTACCCGAAAAAAGACTAATTTTATTATTAAACTTTTTTCTTTCGAAAAGCTGTATGTTGAGGTTTGGTATAACTCATCTTTAAATATTATTGAAAGCATTAAAGTAGTTGACGAAAAATCCCTGTTTAAAATTTATGAAAAGGAGATTAGTATTGATGAGCTAAAAAACCTCTAAACATTTCATTTATCCTTCTTCTTTCTGATTTTCCTTATTTTTGCCCTCCATTATTTATATCCTCCATTTATTCGTATGCATAAGGTGCCTCATGTAGATATTAATGAATTCGACTATGTTCTCCCAAAGGAAAGAATAGCTCAATTCCCACTGGAAAACCGGGATGATTCCAGGCTACTGATATACCATGATCAACAAATTTCACACGATTTTTTTAAAAACATTGCTCACCATTTGCCTCAGAATAGTTTAATGGTGTATAATGAAACCCGGGTGGTACAGGCAAGGCTCCTTTTCAAAAAATCAAGCGGAGCTGCAATTGAAATATTTTGTCTCGAACCTATGGAGCCAACAAGGGAAATCCAACAGGCTTTTGAACAAACTTCCGGGATTGTGTGGAAATGTTTGGTGGGAAACTCAAAAAAGTGGAAAGACGAAAAGCTAAAACTTGTATTTAAGCGCCACGGATTTGTATACAATCTTTTTGCGGAAAGAAAACAAAAAGTTGAGGATTATTCCCTAATTAAATTTACCTGGGAACCACCTACTTTAAGTTTTTCTGAAATTCTGCAACAAAACGGGGAAACGCCCCTTCCTCCCTATATGAACCGGCCTGTATCCGAATCTGACAAGAACAGGTATCAGACAATTTATGCTCAAAACGAAGGCTCAGTGGCCGCTCCGACAGCGGGATTGCATTTTACACCTGATGTCTTTAAATCATTAGAGGCAAAAGGGATAAAGAGGCAGAAGGTAACTCTCCATGTAGGAGCCGGTACATTTAAACCTGTCACCTCGCCAAATATTAATGAGCACCAAATGCATTCAGAGCAAATCGTGATTGGATTAGATACAATTATTGATCTTGCCGAAAACAAAGAGAAGCTTATTGCTGTAGGAACGACTACAGTTAGAACATTGGAAAGTTTATACTGGCATGGGGTAAAGTCTATTATCAATTCTAAATTTGATCCTGAAATCAAAATACATCAGTGGGATCCTTATGAGGAAAAATATAATATCGGAATCACTGCGAATGAGGCCCTTTCTGCTGTTTTAGCTCAGATGAAGCAAAATAAAATGCAATCCATCACTGGAGAAACACAACTCATGATCCTTCCTGGATATATCCCAAAACTTCCGGATATTTTAATTACAAATTTCCATATGCCGAAAAGCACTTTATTGCTTCTTATTTCAACCTTTACGGCAGATAATTGGCGCCGAATATATGACTGCGCACTGGAAAACAACTATCGATTTTTAAGTTATGGCGATTCCTGTCTTTTCTATTACCACAAATAAGAATGCCATAAATCAGATAACTTGTGACGAACAAATTAAAAAAAAGGCTTATTTTGTACTTTTACTAAACTTAACTGCTTTTTTTATGGTTTAGCCTATGATGAAGAATACTTATTTCGACCTGATTGAGCAGACATATTACTTTCCTCAGGAAGGTTTTGATCTGCGGGATAAATACCTCACTTTTCATGGAGTATCATTAAAGTACCTTATTGAAAAGTATGGAACCCCTTTCCGGCTGATTTATTTACCAAAGATTGGTGAGCAGATTAAAAGATCGAGAAATTTGTTTAACAGGGCAATTAAAGCCAATAACTATTCAGGTAAATACCACTTTTGTTATTGCACGAAATGCTGTCACTTTCACCATGTAATAAGTGCTGCTTTAAAGCATAACGTAAATCTTGAAACGTCTTCGTCTTTTGATATTGACTTAATTTATAAATTACATCAAAAAGGGGAGCTGGCAAAATCAACTGCCCTGGTGCATAACGGCTATAAAACAGAAGAATATATTCACAAGATACTGGGTTTACACAAAGCTGGTTTTAGTAATTCAATCACTGTATTGGATAGTACTTCTGAGCTTAACCGTCTTGAGAAGATTGCGCAAGGAACAAAAGTGAATATCGGATTGCGGATGGCCATTGACGAAGAATCCCAGTCTTCCTATTATACCTCCCGGCTGGGTATCCGTCATACTGAAATGATTGAATTTTACAAGCATAAAATAAAAGGAAACCCAAATTTCAACTTCAAGATGTTGCATTTTTTTGTGGATTCAGGAATTAAAGACAGCTTGTATTACTGGGGTGAATTTCAAAAGGCTCTAAAGTTATTTGTTGAACTCAAGAAACTCTGCCCCACCCTTGATTCTTTAAATCTGGGAGGTGGTTTTCCGGTACGAAATCATCTCGGGTTTGAATATGACTACGAGTATATGATAAAAGAAATCGTGGCCAATATAAAAGAAGCATGCGTAAATGAAAACCTGGAAGTTCCTGACATTTATACTGAATTTGGGAAATATACCGTCGGAGAAAGTGGTGCCATTATTTTTAAAGTTTTGGAGCAAAAACAACAAAATGATAAAGAGCTATGGTACATTGTAGATAACAGCCTGATGAATACCATTCCGGATGCCTGGTCGTTGCACGAAAAATTTATTTTATTACCCGTAAATAAATGGGAAAACGAATATACCCGGGTCAACATTGGTGGTATTAGTTGCGATCATTCTGATTATTACAATTCGGAGGATTTTAACCAGCAAATTTTATTACCAAAATACGCTAACAAAGAAAAAGAACCACTGTATCTTGGTTTTTTCCACACTGGAGCCTACCAGGATTCGATAAGCGGATATGGAGGGATTAAACATTGTTTGATCCCATCCCCCAAACACGTTATTATCGACAGGGACGAAACAGGTAACTTTATTGATTATGTCTATCGTAACGAACAAACCGTTGATGATATGATGAACATTTTAGGATACAACGAATAAGCATGAATAATTTTGCAGGTGTAGAGGATAAATATGCACATTTTGACAATGCTGCCGTGCTTTTGCAGTCGATTCCGTATGACGGGACCAGCACCTGGGGCAAAGGGGCTGATAAAGGGTTTGAAGCTTTTTTGGATGCTGCCGAAAATATGGAACTATATGATATAGAAACAAATTCGGAAGTATATAAAAAAGGTGTACATATTTTACCCCGGATAAATGAAAGTTCATCCCCCGAAAAGGTATTTCAGGAAGTATATTCAAACACTCAAAAACTCCTCGGGCTGAATAAATTCCTTACTTTTTTTGGCGGAGAACATTCCATCAGTATTGGAATAATTAAAGCTTTTTATGAAAAATATGCCGGCCTGACGGTCCTTCAGCTCGACGCCCATACCGATCTCCGGCCTGAATATCTTGGAACCCCTTATAATCATGCATGTGCAGTATATGACGCTTCACTTCATACCAACCTCATTCAGGTTGGGATAAGAAGTATGGATAGTGGAGAACTGCCTTTCCTTAACCGGGATAAGTGCTACTTTTCGCATCAAATTCTTCACCATAATAAATGGATGGAAGAGTCAATTGATAAGATGGGCGATCAGGTTTATATTACAGTCGACCTGGATGTCCTGGATCCTTCTATCATGCCTGCAACCGGCACACCCGAACCAGGCGGACTTAACTGGAATACAATCACTGCCTATCTTAAAAAGGTTTTTGAAAAGAAAGAGGTGGTCGGATTTGATATTGTTGAACTTGCCCCAATTCCTGGCAACAAGGCTCCCGAATTCCTGGCAGCCAAACTTTATTATAAAATGTTAAGCTATAAATTCTGTATTCATGACAAATAAAGGACCAGTAAGCACATTTATCATTAAAAATTACAAGCATTTTAATGCCGCTGCACTTGTAGATGCCGCGAAAGCGTATGAAAAGCATCTGGCTGATGGTAAAAAAATGATGATCACTCTCGCCGGGGCAATGAGCACTGCAGAATTGGGGATTTCCCTTTCAGAGATCATCCGGAAGAATAAAGTCCAAATAATATCTTGTACAGGCGCCAACCTCGAAGAAGACATCATGAACCTGGTGGCTCATTCATACTACAAAAGGGTTCCTGAATACCGTGACCTGACACCAAAACAAGAATGGGCTTTACTCGAAAAAGGCCTTAACCGGGTAACTGATACCTGTATCCCCGAGGAGGAAGCTTTCCGACGATTGCAATCCCATATCTTTAAAATCTGGAAGGATGCAGAAATCAAAGGTGAACGCTATTTCCCCCATGAGTTTATGTATAAAATGTTGCTTTCCGGAGTTTTGGAACAATATTATGAAATAGATCCAAATAACAGCTGGATGCTGGCTGCTGCAAAAAAGAACCTCCCTATCATTGTTCCTGGCTGGGAAGATTCAACGATGGGAAATATCTTCGCTTCTTATGTTTTGAAAGGTGAACTTAAGGCATCTACTATGAAATCAGGAATTGAATACATGGCCTTTCTTGCCGATTGGTATACTGCAAATGCAGGGATGGAAGGTATTGGATTTTTCCAGATTGGTGGCGGAATTGCCGGAGATTTTCCAATTTGTGTTGTACCCATGCTCTACCAGGATATGGAAAGAACCGATACCCCATTCTGGAGTTATTTCTGTCAGATATCTGATTCCACCACTAGTTATGGGTCATACTCAGGGGCTGTTCCCAATGAAAAAATTACCTGGGGCAAACTTGGTATTGATACCCCCAAGTTTATCATCGAATCGGATGCTACCATCGTGGCCCCATTGATATTTGCTTACTTGCTGGGCTGGTAGGTTATTCAATGAAACCATTAATTTATATTGTCACCGGAGAACAAGGCAGCGGTAAAACAACTTTCCTTAAGGAAGTCATTTTAGAATTAAAGAAGGAAAAAATCCGAATTGGAGGAATAGTAGCTGAAGGCTATTGGAAAAATAATCAGCGGGACCGTTTTGAGCTGGTAAATCAGTCAAATGGCGCCCGGATAGTTTATTGTCAACGAACCCCAAATGAAGGCTGGGAAAATATTCGCAGTTTCTTCATTAACCCTTTGGGGCAATCTTTTGGAGAAGAAGCCCTGAATCCAAAAAATATAAGGGATATTGACCTGCTGGTAATGGATGAAATAGGGCCCTTTGAATTGCAAGGGAAAGCATGGGCAGGGATGATCACTTTACTTTTAGAAGAAGTAAATATTCCAATGGTTTGGGTCGTCAGGGAGAGCCTGGTAAGTGAAGTACTTAAAAAATGGGGAATTGAACCTGTAAAACAATTTCTTGCTAATACATCAAAAGTATCAGAAGCTGTTGTTTTTATTGTAAAATCATTAAAATCATATCATTAAAGGATATACGTTTGTAATAAATCCCCAAAAACCATAATCTGCCAGAAAAAGTAAATTATTAATTTCAGTTTATAATCCTTAATAAGTTTTGAAAGCTTTTTCTTGATCACCTTCCTTCAAGCATTAACTTTGCTTCCCCGGACACAGAACATATTGCCTGTTGTTTACATTATTTAAAATTGAAATTCTAATTATGAAAGCAAGGTTGATCCTTGAAAATGGCATGGAGTTTCCGGGAATCTCCTTTGGAAGCGAAAAAAGCATGGCGGGCGAAGTTGTTTTTAATACGGCCATGACTGGTTATCCTGAGAGTCTTACCGACCCTTCTTATAAAGGCCAGATTCTGGTTTCAACATATCCTTTGGTTGGAAATTATGGAGTTCCGGGTGAAGAAACTGAACTGGATCTGCATAAACATTATGAATCAGGACGGATTGCAGTTCAGGGCTTTGTGATCTCTGATTATTCAGAAGCTTATTCGCATTGGAACGCTCAGCAAAGCCTTGGTGACTGGCTCAAATCACAGGGCATTCCCGGTATTTCCGGAATCGATACAAGGGAGTTGACCCAGGTTTTACGCGAAAGTGGTACCATGCTCGGTAAAATCATTTTTGAAAATGAGGATATTGATTGGTATGATCCAAACAAGGACAATTTAGTAGGACAGGTATCACCCAATAAAAAACAGGTTTATGGATCAGGGAAAATCAAAATATTACTGTTGGATTGCGGGGTTAAGAATAATATTATTCGCTGCCTCTTAGAAAGGGGTGCAACCGTCATCCGTGTTCCTTATAACTTTGAATTGGCTAAGGCTGATTATGATGGATTATTTATTACCAATGGTCCGGGTGACCCCGAGATGTGTGTACCCACAATAGCAACCTTAAAAATGGCCATAGCTGATAAAAAACCCATTTTTGGAATTTGCCTGGGTAGCCAATTGATGGCCCTTGCTTCCGGAGCCAGAACTTATAAATTAAAATATGGCCATCGAAGCCACAACCAACCAGTGCAAAGAGTCGGGGAAAACCGATGCTATATTACTTCACAGAATCATGGGTTTGCCGTGGATGAACTAACATTAAGTTCGGAGTGGGAACCATTATTTATAAATGTGAATGATGGGACATGCGAAGGGATCAAACATAAAACCAAACCCTTCTTTTCAACGCAATTTCATCCTGAGGCGAGCGGAGGCCCCACAGATACGGAGTTTTTATTTGATGACTTTATCAACCTGATTAAGAAATGCAAGAACCAATGATCAAAAAAGTATTAATTCTCGGTTCAGGTGCCCTGAAGATCGGGGAAGCAGGCGAGTTTGATTATTCCGGATCACAAGCATTAAAAGCTCTGCGTGAAGAGGGTATCCACACTGTCCTGATCAATCCAAACATAGCCACGGTCCAAACTTCTGAGGGTGTGGCCGACGAGATTTACTTCCTGCCTGTAACCCCTTTTTTTGTGGAGAAGGTAATCCTAAAAGAAAAACCCGATGGGATTCTGCTGGCGTTTGGCGGACAAACAGCTTTGAATTGCGGCGTTGAACTTTACAAAAATAAATTCCTTGAAAAATATCAAATAAAGGTTTTGGGGACCCCTGTCCAATCTATCATTGACACTGAAGACCGAGACATTTTTGTTGAAAAACTAAATCAAATTGGGGTTCAATCCGCAAGAAGTATTGCGGCCAATAGTATCGACAATGCTTTGCAGGCCGCTGAAAATCTTGGATTCCCTGTAATTGTCAGGGCGGCCTATGCCCTGGGTGGAATGGGTAGCGGATTTGCCAATAACAAAGAAGAACTCCTTAAACTTGCTACGAATGCTTTTGCATACAGCCCTCAGGTATTGGTTGAGGAATCTCTCAAAGGTTGGAAGGAAATAGAATACGAAGTGGTGCGCGATCGTCACGATAATTGCATCACGGTCTGTAATATGGAGAATTTTGACCCATTAGGTATTCATACAGGTGAAAGCATAGTTGTGGCCCCTTCGCAAACGCTAACCAATCGTGAATATCACAAACTCAGGGCACTTTCCATACAAATCGTCAGGCATATTGGAATTATCGGCGAATGCAATGTGCAGTATGCATTTGATCCCGATTCAGAAGATTATCGTGTCATTGAGGTCAATGCAAGGCTTTCACGTTCATCGGCTCTAGCTTCCAAAGCCACAGGTTATCCTTTGGCATTTATTGCAGCAAAGCTCAGCCTTGGTTATGGCTTACACGAATTAAAAAACACCATTACCCAAACCACTTCGGCATTCTTTGAACCTGCATTGGACTATGTGGTTTGTAAGATCCCACGGTGGGACCTTTCCAAATTCAGTGGTGTGAGTCATTTCATAGGATCATCTATGAAGTCAGTGGGGGAAGTGATGGCCATCGGGACAACCTTTGAAGAAGCTATACAAAAGGGGTTACGAATGATAGGACAGGGTGCGCATGGATTTGTAGGCAACAGGGATATTGTTGTAACGGACATTGAAAAAGAATTGGCCAATCCAACTGAAATGCGAATTTTCGTAATAGAGAAAGCTTTTGAAGCCGGTTTCCCCATCGATAAGATCCATGAGTTAACACGCATCGACAGATGGTTTTTGCAAAAGTTGAAACAAATTTTTGACTTGAGTGCTACGTTAAGTACTTATCAAAAACTGGAAGACTTATCGGATGAATTATTGCTGGAAGCTAAAAAGAAAGGCTTTTCCGATTTTCAGTTAACACGTCTTATTTTAAATCCATCAGTTAACGAAATGGATAATATAAGTTATGAGGTAAGGAATTATCGCAAAACCAGGGGCATTTTACCAGCAGTGAAGCAAATCGACACCCTTGCTGCCGAATATCCGGCGGTTACAAATTATCTCTACCTCACTTACGGTGGGAAAAAACATGATATTGTCTTTGAAGGGGATGGGAAATCTGTTGTGGTGCTGGGATCAGGAGCATATCGAATTGGTAGCTCAGTTGAATTTGACTGGTGCGGTGTAAATGCAGTTAACGCTATCAATAAACATAACTTCAGATCCGTCATGATCAATTATAACCCCGAAACTGTCTCGACAGATTATGACGTAGCAGATCGTCTTTATTTTGACGAACTGAGCTTTGAAAGGGTACTCGACATCATTGACCTGGAGCAGCCCAAAGGGACCATTCTATCTACAGGTGGCCAGATACCCAATAACCTGGCTATCCGGTTAGATGGTGCAGGGGTGAAGATCCTGGGGACTCAGCCTTCTTCTATAGATCAGGCAGAAAACAGGAATCGCTTTTCTCTGATGCTCGACCGGCTTCTGATTGATCAGCCGGAATGGCGCGAGGCCTCAAGCCTGGAAGAAATCTATAAGTTTGTCGATATCGTTGGATTCCCTGTTCTTATCAGGCCATCTTATGTGCTTTCCGGTGCTGCTATGAATGTTGTATCCAACAGAGAAGAACTGGAACATTACCTTGCACTTGCAGCAAAAGTTTCAAAAAAACACCCTGTAGTCGTGACTGAATTCATTGAGCAGGCCAAAGAAATTGAAATTGATGCCGTTGCCGACAAGGGAGAGATCATGGCTTATGCCATGTGCGAACATATAGAGTTTGCGGGTGTTCATTCGGGTGATGCAACCATGGTGTTTCCACCCCAAAAGATCTATTTTGAAACGGTTCGAAGGATCAAGCGGGCTGCCCGAAAAATTGCAGGTGAACTAAAAATTTCAGGGCCATTTAATATTCAATTCCTGGCCAGGGATAATGATATCAAGGTGATTGAATGTAATCTCAGAGCATCCCGCAGTTTCCCATTTGTATCAAAGGTGCTGAAATCAAACTTCATAGAGTTGGCGACAGAGATCATGTTGGATGTTCCTTATGAAAAGCCATCAAAAAGTATTTTTGAGATTGATCACATAGGGATCAAAGCCTCTCAATTTTCTTTCAGCCGATTATCCAAAGCGGATCCGGTTCTGGGTGTAGATATGGCTTCAACAGGAGAAGTAGGTTGTATTGGGGATGACTATTATGATGCAGTACTCAAGGCCATGCTCTCAGTAGGCTATCGGATTCCTAAGCGGAACATCATGATTAGTTCAGGGCCCATGCGGGATAAACTTGAACTGCTGAACAGCGCTAAACGGCTTACCGAAGAGGGTATAAATCTTTTTGCGACTAAGGGTTCGTATGATTTCCTCATAGCCAATGGCATACCGACAACGCTTTTACACTGGCCCGACGAGGGCATCAAGCCCAATGTGCTTGACTACATTCGTAATAAACAGTTCGACCTGGTCATCAATATTCCAAAAAACCTTACCCAGGGAGAATTGGCCAATGATTATACCATCCGGCGTTCTGCCATTGATTTTAATATTCCTCTGATCACCAATGCCAGGCTGGCTTCGGCTTTTATTTTTGCATTTACCCGAATTGATCCGGAAGAAATCACCATCAAAAGTTGGGGGGAATATTGAAATTAAATTTTACGAAAATCATTATTCCTTTGGTGAAATTAAAATTTATTTCCTACTTAATAAAAAGTGGTTTTAATGATGAAAATCTGTCATTTTTTCAAAGGAAATCTGACATAATTTCAAGCAGTCAGTTGCTACTGAAACAGTTCTAAATTCCACTGAATCAACATCTAAGAAAGCCAATCCTAAAATATATTATGCGTGTGGAACAGAAATTGATATTTGAAAAGACGTTTTAAAAATGTGAATAGTAAATACAAGTTAAACTTTAAAAATTAAGGAGGATTTAGCCATGACAATTGTAAAAAAAACTGACAGCTACTGGCCAGCTTTACCATCCTTGATTGATAATTTTTTATCACGTGATTGGATGGATTGGTCAAATTTGAATTTCTCATCTACCAACACAACCTTGCCAGCTGTAAACGTGAGGGAAACTGAAGATGATTTCCTGATAGATGTGGCTGCACCCGGACTCACAAAAAAAGATTTTCAAATCAATCTTGAAAATAATCAATTGACTATTTCATCTGAGAAAGAGCAATCTAATGATGAGGAAAACTATAATTATGCCCGGCGTGAATTTAGCTATCAATCGTTCAAACGCAGTTTTAATCTACCTGAGCATTTGGTAGATGGGGACAAGGTTTCAGCCAAGTACGAAGAAGGTATCCTGAAAATTCAGGTACCCAAGCGGGAAGAGCCTAAGCCTAAACCGGCAAGGGTTATAAAAATATCTTAACAGGATATTAACCCCATTAAGTTGACAACAAGCCACCAATTTGGTGGCTTGTTTTTTATACTCTTCGAAATTAATATTACCTTTATACCTGTTCAAAATAATTACTATGCGACAAGATGTATACTATACTATATTAATTGCAGGCACTATTTTATTAGCCCTTATTATTTCAATAATTTTGAGGAAACTGGTCAATCTCTCTGTAAAAAAGTATTCGAAAGTAATAAAGACTGATCCAACCAACTTTTCTTTTCTTAAAAATGCGATTCCGTTCATCGTATTCTCCATTGCTATTATATTTATTTTTTATAAAATTCCCTTCCTGAAATCAATTGGAACCGCCTTATTTGCCGGCGCCGGTATTTTTGCAGCAATTCTGGGTTTTGCATCACAAAAAGCTTTCTCGAATATTATAAGTGGAATTTTTATTTTAATTTTTAAACCTTTTAGGGTGGGTGATACCCTGGAAGCATCGAACTCACAAAAAGGAGTCGTAGAGGAAATTACCCTTCGACATACCATAATCAAAGATTATGAAAACAGGCGGATCGTAGTACCGAACAATCAGATTAGTGATGATGTTTTAATTAACAGTAGCATTGCAGACGAGTCGATTCGTAAGTTTGTTGAATTTGGAATAAGTTATGATTCAGATGTTGATAAAGCCATCCTTATTATCCAGGAAGAGGCGAGGAAGCATCCTTACTTTATCGATAACCGGACGAAAGAAGAGAAAGCCAAAAAAGTACCTCCTGTACTTGTAAGGATGGTTGGACATGGCGATTTTTCAATCAATCTCAGGGCCTATGTTTGGTGCCCAAACAATGATACAGCATTTGCTTTGCAATGTGATTTATTATATTCTGTAAAAAAACGATTTGATCATGAAGGTATCGAAATTCCGTTCCCCTATCGCACCCTTGTCTTTAAAAAAGATATTGAGACTCAACCAGCCGAAGATCACTGAAAAAGTTGGCTTACCTCCCGGATCCATTTTTTATACAGGAGAGGCTAAAGAAGGCAAGCCAAATATTTCACTTATTCAATATGATGAAACCAATCATCATGTAAGTGAATCGACAAACCTGGATGAAATTCGTAAACAGCTGAAAGCCGGTAGCGTAAACTGGATCAATTTTGACTCACTACACGATACTGATTTGATTGTTGAGGCTGGAAGTGCTTTTAATATTCATAATCTAAGCCTTGAAGACATTGTGCATGTAGGCCATCAACCCAAAATGGAAGAGTATGACAACTATTTGTTTTTTACCCTAAAAATGATCAAGCCCATTGCTGATGAGGGTTCATTCAGGGTTGAACAAATTAGCTTCATTGTTAATGATGACATATTGTTAACCTTTCAGGAATATCCTGGTGATCCGTTTGAAAACATAAGAGAACGGATAAAAACCAGTAAAGGAAAAGCGCGTGGAAGGGGCCCAGATTACCTGCTATTTTTACTTTTGGATGCAATTATTGACCAATATCTGCTAACCATCGAAATAGTGAATAAACATATTGCCGACCTGGAACTCGAAATTTTTGAAAAACCTAATGAGCATGTAGTTTCCAAAATTATTGAAGAAAAAAAGATCATTTCAGCTTTAAGGAAAATCATCTTCCCGGTGCGGGACAGCCTTAGGGAAATTACTACCGGAGAAACAGACTTTATTAACGAAGATTATTTCAATTACTTCAATGATATTTACGACCATATTAAAAATATTGTAGACCATCTGGATAGTCAAAGAGAGATGCTAACTTCCCTGATGGAATTTTATATGACCCAGATAAGTAACCAGATGAATAAGGTGATGCAAACCCTTACCATCATTGCAACAATCTTTATACCTCTCACCTTCCTGGCGGGAATATATGGAATGAATTTTCAGAATATGCCCGAACTGGAAATGAAATGGGGATATCCTGTTTTATTGAGCATCATGTTTATACTAGGCGTGGGTATGTACATTTATATGCGACGCAAAAGGTGGTTTTAATAATGGTAGAATTTTTAATTTAAAATTATGATTTTAACTTATGTACGACAAAATAATTAAATCATTTGACAATTTCTGGACCCCCTTTATTGATAAGTTTCCGGATATTTTAGTAAGTTTAGTAGTTCTTATCATTTTTATTATTGCAGGAAAGCTTGTTTACAGGATATTTAAACATAGAATACAAAAAAAATGGAAGGATAGCATCATTTCCTCCTTCCTCAGCGAGTTTCTTAAATGGGCATTTTATATTATCGGGTTTACGATTGCCTTATATAATTTAGGACTTGGTGGTGTTGCCAGCAGCCTGATTGCCGGTGCCGGTATTTCTGCCATCATTATCGGATTTGCCTTTAAAGATATTGCCGAAAATTTTTTAGCAGGGATTTTACTGGCCATAAACCGGCCTTTCAGTTTAGGTGATATCATTGAAGTAGGAGGAATTCAAGGTCCGGTTAAGGGACTAGATTTGCGAACAACACTTATAAAAACCGCAGATGGACGGGATATTTATATCCCCAACTCCATGATGATCACCAACGTCTTTACAAATTATACCAAAGATGGATTGCTCCGGCTTGATTTTCTTTTGGGCCTTGACACATTCGACGATATAGAAAAGGCAAGAATCCTAATTATTAATCATCTCTCAAAAGAAAAACAAATACTTAAAAGCCCTGCACCCAATGCAATAATTGAAGAATTAGGTGAAAGCTCCATTTCTATAAAAGTGATGTTTTGGATCAATATTTTTAAAACAGTGAAAGAGGATCAATCCTCTTTAGGGGAGCCGCTTAAAAGTAAAGTTATGCGTGAAATTAAAGATCTCTTATTAGATAATGGTTTTAATATGCCGGCAAGAATTGTTGAGCATAAAATGTATAATGAAAATAATCCACTGAAAGTCAAGATCGATAAATAAGGGCTAATAAATATTTATTCCCTTAAAGGGCAGAACCTTGTTGATCCATTCGCCTGACTCGAACCAATATTCATTCATTTCATCCAGTGCACCCGTCATGGCAAGTTTATTCAAATAATTTTCTACCAGGTTAATGAAATGTGCAGCATCACTTGGAAGCGCTACACCAATAGGTTCAATGGTTAGTGGTTTATCAATTGTAATTAATCCTTTTTCCGGAAAAATTTGGGCAGTATAGGCACAAATAGGATAATCGGCAACCATGATCTGGGCTTTACGGTCATCCAGCATTTTTATGCATTCATCATAATCCTTACCTAATAATAGTGTAGCATCCGGAATCTCTTTCTTTACAAATAACTCACTTGTAGATCCCCTGAGAGCGACAATTTTTAAATCACTTTTATTTAAATCTGCTGGCTCATCAGTATCTGAGAAGGCAGCAGAGCGGGTTAAAATTGATTTTCCTGAAACCATATAGGGCCCAACAAAAACTGCTTTCAAGTTACGTTTTACTGTAATGGTCATCCCTGACATAACCATGTCTACTTTACCCTCCTCAAGGGCTGTTAAAAGATCTGCAAATGGAATTTCAATAATTTTTAATTCAACTTCCATACTTTTAGCAAGCATTTCAACTATCTCAACTTCAAAGCCAATGTTGTTTCCTTTGGCATCTTTCATCGAAAAGGGGGGTTGTTTAAGGGTCATTCCAATCCGTAACTCTCCCCTATCCTGAATCTTTTTTAAATATTTCTGTGGAAATCCGGAAAAGAAAAATGAAACCGTCATTAAAACAATAGTAAGTATCCTAATTAGCTTTTCCATAAAAATTTATTTTTAGATTATTTTATATATTATTTGTCATTATTAATTTAAATCAATATACGATTTTTAGATGGTGTTAAATTAATCTTTTCAAGGAGTTGTGGAGCATAACTATCCCAGCCAAACTGATGATTAATTTTGACCCGCAAAGCCTGGGATGCATGAGGTTCGCCATGCACAATAAATACCTTTTTAGGTTTATTCTTAATCCCTGCCATCCAATCTAAAATTTCGCCCTGGTCGGCATGCGACGACATCGTGTGGATATGGGCAATGTTGGCTTTCACTTTAAAGTAATGCCCATGCATCTTCACTTCGTTAACTCCTTCGCTGATCATACGCCCACGGGTTCCCTGTGCCTGGTAGCCGGGTATGATAATAGTGGCATTAGGATTTTCTAAGTGCGCTTCGAGATAGTGAAGAATACGCCCACCATTCATCATTCCGCTACCAGCAATAATGATACGTGGGTGTTTATTCCGGGCCAATTGACGTGTTTCCTCTACCGAATGGACCATACGGGTGCTTTTAAAAACTTCCGTAAAAACATCGCTGCTTAATTGAAGCCAGTCAGGATATTTTAAAAACAATTTACTGACATCCACACCCATCGGGCTATCAAGATATACCGGGATATCCGGTATTTTGTTTTCCTGTTTCAGTTTCCAGATCACATACATAAAGTCCTGGGCACGGTCTACCGTAAAACTTGGAACGATCAGTGGGCCATGATTTTGCAGACTTTGATGAATGATTTTTAAGAGAACATCTTCTGTGGATTCATTTGGATGTAATCGATCACCATAAGTCGATTCAACAATTAGATAATCTGCCCTTTCAGGTTTTTCAGGAGGGAGAAGCATAGGATCATTGGGCCGACCAAGGTCACCGGAAAAAACCAGTGTTTCATCACCTAATTCAATTTCAATAAAAGAGGCTCCCGGAATATGTGCATTTCGTCTGAATATAAACCGGATGTCATCTGTCAGAATTATATGTTGGTCTATAGGTTCGGGCTTTAATAAAGGCAAGGTTTTTTCCACATCTTTTAGGGTATACAGTGGCAAGGCAGGTTTATGCCTTGAAAATCCGGAACGGTTAGCATGTTCGGCATCTTCCTCCTGGATTTTGGCGCTGTCTGATAAAATGATCTCCACCAAATCTTCTGTAGGAGAAGTGCAATGTATTGAGCCCTTAAATCCCTGGTGGACCAACCTTGGCAAAAACCCGACATGGTCGAGGTGACCATGGGTTAACAATACAGCATTTATCTCCGAAGCCGGAAAGGGCAACTCCTTCCAGTTAAGCTCACGGAGGTGTTTTAATCCCTGAAATAATCCACAATCAATTAATAGATTATAACCTTGATAAGAAAGTAGGTATTTAGAACCTGTTACGGTTCCCGCTGCCCCCAGAAACTGAATGGAAAAATCTTCGGTCTTTATCATTTGTAACATATTTTGATGCCTTATTTATGTTCTTTGAAGGAATATAATTTCTCTTCATTTGTTAGAATAAGCCATTTTAATCTTAAAGATAAAGGTAAAATAAAAGCTTGGGACTACAATGATAATGATAATATTTCCTCCGAATAAATTGAAACAGATTATATGATTGGCTTTAATTAAAATCTGAAATACCCATAAAATATTTGTAACTTTGATTTTTACGCTACTTCAAAATAAACTCCACTATGGATGACTTTGTAAACACCTGGTTATTTAATTCTACGGTTGGAAAACTGGTAGCAGTTATTCTTAGCATCGTCATTATATGGTCGGTTATGAAGGTTTTGAAATTTAAAATTGCAGGACCTATTAAAAGTTCAGATAATCGATACAGAACAAGGAAGCTGCTTGACTTTACAGGGTATTTTATAATGATCCTGATGATAACTGTGATTTTCAGTGATAAACTTGGGGGGCTAACCGTAGCACTGGGAGTGGCAGGAGCAGGTATTGCCTTTGCACTTCAGGAAGTTATAGCAAGTGTTGCGGGTTGGTTGGCTATTCTTTTTGCTGGCTTTTACAAAACAGGCGACAGGGTACAATTAGGTGGTATTAAAGGAGATGTTATTGATGTAAACGTCTTGCGCACCACTTTAATGGAAACAGGGCAATGGGTAGATGGGGATCTTTATAATGGCAGGATTGTTCGTATTGCCAACAGTTTTGTATTCAAAGAGCCTGTCTTTAATTATTCAGGTGATTTTCCATTCCTTTGGGATGAAATTAAAATCCCGGTTCAGTTTGGATCAGATTATGAAAAGGCAAGGGAGCTATTTTTAAAGGTTACCAAAGAAATTACACATAAAGAATCCTCTGAAGCAGCCCTGACATGGAAACATATAGTGAGTAAGTTTATGATTGAAGACGCCAGTACTGAACCCATGGTCACTCTAATTGCCAATGATAATTGGGTAGAATATACCATTCGTTATGTGGTAAACTATAAAAGGAGAAGGATTACTAAAGATAAGCTGTTTTCGAAGATTTTATCCGCCGTTGAATCCGTTAATAGTGGAATAAAATTCGCTTCGGCTACCTTTCAGCTTGTTGAAGGATCGGAAATAAAAGTCGCTGTTAAGGAAATTTAACCCGTCCATCATATGATTAAAATAATAAGCATGAGATATTTACTCTATATTTTACTGTGTCTGCTGATACCATTTGGAATATCCGCACAAAAATTGGATAATACCCAAGTCCGGGATTTACTAAATCAGTTTAAGGCTGATCCAAAGGGGCCCTATAAAGATATCCGCTGGTTTTGTAAAGATGGCACCACCAGGCCACCACAGGAACGTTGCCCGGAACCCGGATCTCAGCGGGCACGTTATAAGGATGAAGTTATTTCTTTAGCAAAAAATAACCAGGTGTACCTTGGCCAAATACTTACAACAACCGATTATAATGATTTTTGGGACAAGAACAACTACCATTCAAGACTCAAACAATATCAGCTCGAAAAATATTTGATTCGGTCCGATAATGGTTGGATATTACGTAAAGCACAATACTACCGGGGCGCTTTTCAGGCTGAGGATGAAGAAACCTGGGGTGTTGAATTTTTCAAATGGCTATTATCAGATGATAATCCTTTAACACAAAATTTTTATCTTATCAGGCAGGCAGCAAAAGACATTCCTCACCAGGGCGATGACAGTAAAACACAGTTAGTGCGTTCATTATCCAAAGAAATTTCTGATAGCGTTCCTTCCTTTTTAAATATTCGGGTAAAAATACATGGCCAGCCCGAATCATCAGATATTACTGCTGTAAAAAAATATAAGGAGGACAACAAAAAAAATCTCTCTTCAACTCAACTTGTAAAAATAGATGAGCTTGTTCGTGCCATGGAGATTGTTTATCAACCTGCAGACTTCAAATCATTTGATAAATACCTTAAAAAAATACCCTCCAGTACTGAACCCGGAAAATCAATTCAAAGCTTCCTTAACCAGTATAAAAATAAATCAGGGAAGGAAAAAGTTATAGAAATATCTAAACTGCTATTCCTTGTCCGGCAGCAGATAACCAATGTAAAAGAAAGTGCAGGTCGGCTTGCCTTAATTGATATTTCAATTAAACTGGAAGAAATTCTTTTTCGAGAAATTAAAAGCTGGAACATTGTTAACCTTCACGACATAATAGAAAAAAACTATTATTTGGGATTGGCCTCCACTGGTTGTGGATACCTTGAAATGTGGGAATGGGAAAAGATTCAGCCTCATCTTGCAATCCCTGACAATCCTTCCATAACTCTTGGAGATTTAAGTGAAATCATGGATAACTCAAGACGATTGGTTGAATGGAGTGCAGGTATGTCGAGGGGAGTTTATAAAGATGTCCTAGATCTTTTTGGAGGTTTTGAACCAATGGCTTATGGATTTAACGATGATCGGATAAGGTCATCCATTCTTTTGTATCTTGGAAATTCGGTAAGTGAGCTAGGCGATTGCATTGCCAGGGAAGCCGAATTGTCAAACAAGGTATTGGATATTTCAGGGCAAAGCCAAATAAGAGGAATCAACCCGGGATATGCGCTGGGTGAGCTTGTTGTATTGAATGAAGTAACAGAAAAAACAGAAATATCCGGGGATAAAATTTATGTTTTTAACCATCCCCCTGCCGATTTAAAACCCATTGCAGGCATCGCAACCGTTACGGAAGGAAATATGGTTTCTCATGTACAATTACTTGCCCGGAACCTGGGAATACCCAATGCTGTTATTTCTGCTCAAAACCTGGAGCAACTAAAAGAGTTCAGTGGAGAAAAAATGTTTTATGCCGTTTCAAATAAAGGCACCGTGATCATGAAAAGAGCGGACAAGATGAACCCGGAAGAAAAAAAGCTATTTGAAACAAAAAAACGAAACGAAGAAAAAATAACTGTACCCGTAGATAGAATGAATCTTAAGCAAAGTACAATAGTAAACCTTAGAGATGTAAATGCAAGCCATTCAGGTATTTTGTGTGGTCCAAAAGCAGCCAACCTCGGCCAACTTAAACTAATGTTTCCCACCCAGGTAGTGGAAGGTTTTGTTATTCCTTTCGGTATTTTCCGACAGCATATGGAGCAAAAAATCCCTGGTAAAAACACGAGTTATTGGGAATACCTGAATTCCATTTTTGATAGGGCCAACCAAATGGGCGTAAAAAATATACCCGAAAAAGAGATTGAAAAATTTATGCTTGCTGAACTGGAAACTTTAAGAAATGAGATTAAAACAATGCCTTTAAAGCAGGAATTTCTCCTGGACCTTCAAAAATCCTTTAGTAACATTTTAGGCAAAAATATTGGTGAAGTGCCTGTTTTTTTGCGCAGCGATACCAACATGGAGGACCTTCAGGACTTTACCGGTGCCGGGCTAAACCTGACTTTATTTAATGTAGTGGAAAAGGAAAAAATCATACAGGGTATTAAAGATGTATGGGCCTCCCCATACTCTGAGAGAAGTTATAAATGGCGGCAACGCTATTTACTCAATCCTGAAAATGTGTATCCTTCCATACTTATCATTCCAAGCGTAGATGTGGAATACTCGGGAGTTTTAATTACCAAAGGTATAATTAATAACCAGGAAGATGACCTGACAATTGCTTTCAGCCGGGGTGCCGGTGGTGCGGTGGAAGGTCAGGCAGCAGAATCATATCTTTTAAAATCCAATGGCGAGAACGTTTTGATCTCCCCATCACGGGAAGCCTTTTACAACCGTCTCCCCGTTAAAGGCGGAACTGAAAAATTAGCTGCACCTTTCGAAAAAGAAATTCTAAGCAATAAAAACCTTTTGCAAGTAAGGGATTTCGCAACAAAAGTCATAAAGCAAATGCCAGAAAGTTCAAAATCTAAATCATCGGGGCCTTATGATGTGGAACTTGGTTTTAAAGACAATGCCATTTGGCTTTTCCAGATCAGGCCATTTGTCGAAAACAAAAATGCACTAAAAACGGAATATTTAAAATCCATCTCACCTGAAATACCTACAGATAAACTTATTAATTTAAACACGACCCTATAACAAATTATGAGAACGTTCAAACTAACAATATTGATCATTTTATTGATTGCCCTTCAAACAGAAACATATGCTTATCCTTATGATGGATATTACATAACAGGTATCCGTCGGCTTGTGCGATTGCAATTGATTATGATGGGCGCCTTAAAAGCTGATAAACCTGTATCTGGTGCGCAAAAGTCGATCCGCGATATTCATTTAAACTTAACCAATGCCAAAGGCGATAGCCTTCAAAAATTCCCTTCCCCTGATCGGGCGCTTCAAAAGTCAATCAATGCGCTTTTTCCCTATATGTATGAAAGTTATTCGTTATGTGTATTGGACATTACCCCGGGGAAACCTATACGATATGCTCAACGAAATGAAAAAAAAGCTTATATGCCGGGAAGTGTTGCTAAGCTGGCCGTTATTGCAGGATTGTTTAATGAGCTCAATAAAATTTACCCTGACTCATTCGAACTAAGGCAACACCTTATGAGAAACAGAATGGTGCGAGCAGGTAAATGGGCCAATTATGATGAACATACTGTTCCTTTTTATATCCCCGAAACTCAAAAGTTCTATAAAGCAGTTGTAAAGGAAAGCGATACTTGTTCACTTTACGAATGGGCCGACCACATGATATCAGCCAGTAATAATGCTGCTGCCAGTATTGTATGGAAAGAGGCTATGCTTATTCATGTTTTTGGGGCAAATTATCCCCCATCCACCCAGGAGGAAGCTGACTTTTTCAGTAAAACTTCTAAGTCAGAATTAACAAAAATTGCGGTTCGGGTCGTTGAAGACCCTTTACGGACAATGGGTTTAACAAAGGAGGAATTTAGTTTAGGCAGCATGTTTACCAGAGATGCAAAAAGTATTGTTCCGGGTGCAGGAGGCACCACGGCCAGTCCATTTGGTCTAATGAAATATCTTGTGGCTATGGAAAGAGGAATGATTGTAGATTCTGCCTCCAGCCTTGAAATAAAAAGGTTAATGTATTCTACCGACCGCCGAATCCGTTATGCTGCCGCCACTGCCCTTGTAAGTGCAGCTGTTTACTTTAAATCAGGAAGTTTGTACAGGTGCAAACCTGAAGAGGATTTTAAATGTGGAAAATACATGGGTAATGTTGATAATTACATGAATTCTGTGGCAATTATTGAACATCCGGATGGAACCACCTATATGGTTACAATGATGTCGAATGTACTAAAAAAGAACTCGGCAAATGATCATTTTGCCCTGGCTTCTCAGATTGATAAAATCATAAGATCGAAATAATTAATCCAGTAATATCTCGTTTAAAGCTTGTTTTGCAAACGTTTTAATTTTGGGATTATCACTTTGCGTAAAACCTGTAACCAGAGGAATATACTTTTTATCTTTAAGTTGAGTAATCAAATAAAATACAGCAAGGTTTATCCTGGTATCTTTTCCGGAAAGTAACATTGTCAGACACTGAAATTCATCCGGTATTTTGAGGTTAAGATTTTTAAGGGCATCTTCTGAGATTGCATCAAGCAAGGCAGTTTCAACAATCGGAACCAATATCTTTTTCAAATTTGTTTCCAGAAGATTATCCAGAAACTCTATCGCGTTTACACGCATATCTGGCTTTTTACTTTGTATACCCTGGTAAATATTTAATATGTCTTCAAATGGATATTTGAGCCCCAATAACCTGAATATTCTTTCGAGGTTACCATCCAGCCGTTTTTCGAGTAGTGAGATAAGACTTTTCCGCGCATCCAGGATCTTGTTTTGTTTTTCGCGCTCAATCTCCTTTACAAGTTCAGAAGTGACAGAAGTTTGAGAATAAAGTGCCGTTAAGGTTTCGAGATAAAGGTGTGCTTCTTCGAGAACCCGCTTAATTACGTCTTTATTATGAAACCTTAAGTTCGGATGGCTTATTTTAAGGGCATTAAGTGCCTTCAACGATTCCATTCTTAATCCGATATCACTATGATCCAATAAAAAGAATAAAAATTCTACAGATTGTTGAACCCCAAATTGCCCGGCAATGGATGGAATATGATGCAATAACTCCATACCCCAAATGTCTTTTCTGACAATTTCATTAAAACTTTCAATGATTCCCGGGCCATAATTCAAAAAAGCAGTCTTTGCCAGCGGGCGGTAAGCCTCAATATTTAAAAATGTGGCAATCGGATCGATAAAATCCTGGCTCATTGTATTCCCGGCTGATGAAATCGCTTGTTTAACTATATCGGGATCATCGTCTTTCATGTATTGCTTTATTACAGGATAATGTTCAGGGATATTGGATAAAGCAATCGCTTTTAATATTACTATTTTTCTGAATTTAATTTCCTCAGGGTCTTTCAATCCGGCTAGGCTGCTTACCTTTTTCTTCACCTTGTCTTCCAGGCTGAATTTACTCCTGAGTTCTGCATTATCGCGTGTTTCTGTTGCAAGACTTACCAACGCGGCACCCCTGACCCGATAATCTTTATCCTGAAGATATTTTGTAAATAAATCAACCTGGTTTTCAGGTGCGTGTTCTATCAGGTATTCAAAGGCAGCGGTCTTTACCTGCTGATCAGGATCTTTAATCAGGGGTAAAACTTTTTCAACGACCCTCCTGTTTCTGAAAAAATATATGCATTGCAATACCTCGGCACGAATTAAAGAAGAAGGATGTTCCAGCAATTTAATTACATCCTCAAAAAGCCTTTCATCGGGCACTTCTTTAATTTTACGCAAGATGAACAAAACCTGCATTTCATTTCCTTTTTGCAATACATTTCTCAATCCATTTAAAACAGATTCTTTTGAAAAATCAAAAGGATCTTTGGCCTCGCCCTTTTCTTTATTTTGCTCAATTTTTATTTTAAAAGAGTGAATATACTCTTGTCGGATTTTTCGGGAAAAATATATCCACACGAAAAAAAGTGCGATGATCATGATACTTATTAATCGGGTAGATAAATCAAATCCTGTAACCAAAAAAATCAGAATTAACCCGCTAATACCCGTTGCAGCGCTATCTACAAAAACATCAATAAAACTTTTAGTTTGGTTTTTAATTTCAAGTGGGATTGGCAGTACCATTAACTCTGTGGCTGACTTATTTACAGATTGTTTCAGGCTGCCATCCACCAGTTTTAAAATTATCACCGCCCAAAGTTCCGGAAAGATCAGAACAAGAAATGCCCCCAAAACGATTCCAAAAGGAAGAATAAAAAGCGATGTTCCAACGCCAAATACCCCCACCAGTTTTCGGGTGAAAAAAAGTTGGATTAATAATGAAATGACATTAAAGCTTGAAAACCAAAATCCGAAAAAAGCAGTAAGTTCATCAGGGTTAGAAATATTTGCAGAAGCAATAGCACTAAATTGATAATCGACTAGTTTAGCAACTATGACCCCAATACCAATAATTGTCGCTAAATATGTCAGGTGTTTTGATTTTTTTATTAAAGCTATCGGATTGCCCTCAAATCCTTTAAAACGTTTTTTCCTTTGAAATTGTGTTTGTGATTTCAGAACTTCTTTCTTCCATATTGTTTGGGTAATGGGAATGCAAAATACAAGTAAAAATGCCGCCACAAAAAGTAAGTTTTCACTCGTAATCCAATCCGCAATTAATGAAGTTAAATATCCCCCAAATATGCCTCCTGCTATAGCACCTGCACCAATAAACCCGAATAGTCGTTTGGCTTCCCTTGGATTAAACACAATATTGGCCAAAATCCAGAATTGGGAAGCGGAAAGAACCGCAAAAATGGCTACCCAAATATAAAATATATAAAGCACCCAGCCTTCAAGGACATTGAACCGAAGCAATAAGCCAAAAATAATCAGACTTATTACTGACCACATCATGGTACGGGTAATAATTGAATTTAAAGCTATCCTGCTTAATAATCTGGAATAAATAAATGAAACCAGCCCGGCAAATACAGCGACCAGGACAAAAGCATTTGGAAGGTTTTCCACACCTAACTTAGCCAGAAATAATCCGTTTACTGCAGGTTTAACAATCAGTAAGGTGGATATAATGAGGAATATGTTAAGCTGCATTAGAATGGCTTTTCGATATTCACCAGGGCGAATATCAAAGAGCTTTCTCAGTATGCCTTCAATACTTTTTTTCAATTCCTCCATGGGTAAAATGGCTCAAATATTACAATTTCGAATATCTGTCTTTATTCCAGATGCAGCAATTTGATTTTCCCTAATTGCCCCATGTTTTAAGGGAGTGTTTAAAATCAATTTGCTCCTTTTAGGGTTAGAAATAAACAAATCGATTGTTAGTTCAAGAAAATGTTTAACGGTATGATTAGGGATAATCATATTACAATTTTATGTAAAGATAAATAACTTCGTTTTATGAGAAAAACTCTAATTTTTAAGAACAGTTTCAGCTGTAGTAACCAATTGCCTGCATATCATTTCTCCCTCCGGATCTTCTATTAATGCGACAAGAATATATCTTTTTCCTTCAGGCCCCCAAACCAGGACAGAATCTGTATGAAAGTTTTTCCATGTTCCTGACTTACGAAACAATTTAGCTTTGGGCTCAACCTTATCCAGAGTATTCACAAATTTATGATGCAAGTCAGGACTAACCATCATCTCAAGCATGACTTTTGATCGTTCATAGCTTACCAGCTTTCCGTAGGCAAGCATATAATAATACCGGCACACCTGCGAAACAGTGGCAGCATGACTTAATCCTTTTATAGGATCGGGGTAGCGCTCACCTAATTTTGCATAACGTTTACCGACCCACAAACCTCCTCCATAATCTTCGTCATATAAATCATATCTTGGATCAGTTAAAACGTTTTCAATCTTTTCGTACCCCAGTCTGTCAATCATTCGCGTAGCAGCAGCATTATCTGATTTAGAGATCATCAATCGTAAATCACTTTTGATTTCGTCTGTCTCTTCCATTTCCCCTTTCTCCATGGCATCTTCAGCTGCCAACAACACTGCAATTTTAGGAAGGCTGGCAGCATACATCATTACATTGCCATTAACCCTGGCATATTTAGCTTTTGCCGGATCACGCAAATCAACAAGTCCTACTGCCATTTTTTTCTGTTCAATCAGCCGCTTCCACTTTTTGTTTTTATTTAACTCGGCAAGAAACTTTTGCTCAAAAGGCTTATCAACTAGCTCACGTAAGGGTTTTACATCCTCTATGGTAAGAGGTAATTGATCATATTTAGGAATGATCTTTTCTATTTCCTGAGTAGTTGGTAAAAAACCCATTGAAACAAAAACAAGTAGGATAATTAACATTTTATTTTCCATTTGGGATACGTTAAAAATGCGCGCAAAGAACGCTAAAATTAGAACAGTATTTTATGTAAATCTGTTTTTTGAAAAATATATTTTTTTCAAGGTACAAAAATATTTTCATATGATTGGATTTACGCTATGGCAATTAGTTATACCTTTACGTTTTGAGAGCAATAATTCAGGAAATTTTTAAGAATTTAAAAAAAGCTTTCTATCTTAATGTGTATTATTTAAGATTCGAAACTTTTAGTTGAAAAAATAATTTTGATGATTGCTTCAGAGATTTTCAGCACTCATTAATAGCATTTATTTTCAAATACAATAATGATAAATTTACTTGATGGTGTAAAAACTGCAGAAATCAGGGTAACCAAAGAGGTTAAAATCCTAAGTGATATGGTTAAGGATCAGAGCCTGTCCATGGTTGACAGGATTGAATCTTTTGAAGACATCATGAGCATGGAAATTGGCGATACGTCGCTTCATAGGGCACGTAACCTTGAAAGGGAACTGAACATTCGGCAGTTATATATTAAATACGAGGGGGAAAATCCGTCGGGAACGCAAAAAGACAGGATAGCTTTTGCACAGGTTCATGATGCATTCAGAAGAAGTTATGATGTAATTTCATTGGCTACCTGTGGTAATTATGGTGTGGCAGTGGCCTATGCAGCCTTTCTGGCCGGATTAAAATGTAAGATATATATTCCCGAAACCTATCATACCGAGCGCATAAATGAAATGCAAAATTTTAATGCGGAGATCATACGGTTACCCGGCTCATATGAAGATACAGTTGTTGAATCGAGCAAACATGCTGCTGAAAATGAATGGTATGATGCGAATCCGGGAGGAGCAAATACTCCTTTACAAATCTCCGCATATGCTGAAATTGCCAATGAAATCTATGATCAGTTGCGCGATGCCCCCAAATATTTAGCGGCTCCTGTTTCAAACGGAACCTTACTGGCTGGAGTTTATCGTGGTTTTGTAAGCCTTTATAAGCGGGGAAAAACTTCAAGGATACCCAAATTTATTGCCGGATCAGCGGCTTTTAAAAATCCCATTATTACTTCTTTCAAGGCCGGGCTTGATAACTGCAAAGACATTGATCCAAAACTGATCAAAGAAACAGCCATAAACGAACCCCTTATCAACTGGCATAGCTTTGATGGAAATGAAGCACTATATGCTATACAGCAGTCCAATGGAGAAGCGCATCATGTAAGTGATAAAAAGATGCGGGAAATGAGTTCATTCCTTCACCAAAAAGAAGGTTACAGAATTCTTCCGGCATCCACATCAGGGCTGATAGCCTTACTCCAGATACATGAAGACAATGAATTAATTAACGACAGGTATGTTGCCATATTAACCGCAAGAAGATAAACATGAATTCATCAAACAAAAGGATAGCAACGGTATATTGTGAGGGAGCTTATAATACTACCAATGGTAAAACTGCCCACGGTTTAGTGCGTTTTACCGAAAGATATTCCATTCAATCCATCATCGATTCGAGGTATAAAGGCCAGGATGCAGGAATGGTCCTCGATGGCAAAAATAATGGGATACCCATTGTTGGGTCTATTATGGAAGCCCTCAGTTTAAATCAGAAACACCCCCCAACGCAATTGGTAGTCGGGCTGGCACCGGATGGAGGAAGGCTGGATAAAAATGCCCGCAACGACATAATGAAAGCAATTAAAATGGGATTAAGCGTGGATTCAGGTTTGCATGATTATCTTTCTGATGACCCGGAAATATTAAAAGCTGCAGCCCTGTCAAAAGCTCAAATTCACGACATAAGAAAGCCCCCTTCTATCAAAGACCTTCATTTTTTTACCGGGAATATTGAAAAGGTAAAAGCACTGAAAATTGCCGTTCTAGGAACAGATTCAGCCGTAGGAAAAAGAACCACTGGCTGGAGGGTTGTGCATGGATTCAGGGAAGCCGGATTTAAAGCAGAATTGATAGGAACCGGACAAACAGCCTGGTTGCAGGGAGCTAAATATAGCCTGGTTTTGGATTCACTGGTGAATGATTTTGTTTCAGGTGAAATTGAGTTCGCAACCTATTCCTGCTGGCAAAATGAAAAGCCTGATGTAATTGTACTGGAAGGGCAGGGAAGCTTAATGAACCCGGCCTACCCGGGCGGGTTTGAGCTTTTGTCTGCCGGAAGGCCTGATATTGTTATCTTACAACATGCTCCCGCAAGATATGAATATGATGGATTTCCGGGATACCCCATACATCCGATCAACCAACAGATCCAGGCTATAGAATTGCTATCCGGGAAAAAAGTTGTAGCCATAACAGTAAATCATGAAAATCTTGCTGCAGATCAAATTAATGAAGCTTGTGAGAAGCTGGAAAAAGAAACAGGCCTGCCCACAAGCGATGTATTGGTACATGGAAATGAAAGGCTTATTATGGCATTAAAACCATATCTGAAACAAACCTAAAAAACAACATGAAAAAGATAGAAGTCGCAGGAAATTCAGATCCGTTAGAAATTCTGGAGGTTATTGATGAACTGATTGTAGGACCGGTTGAAATAAAGCCGGATAAAATATCAATGCCATACACTGTTATAAATTCAAACGGTGAGACGACACTGGACCTTGAATATAAATTTGAAGAGGAGGTTTTCGACCCCAGCGACGGTGGTAGCCAAAATCTGGCTTCCATGATGGGTGTACAGGTAGCTTTTAATTATGGGTTATTTTGCAAAAAAATTACATTTAAAGGTTTGTTTGACAATACGGATAAGCGATTTATCCTGGATATGATGGAAAATACTTCCCGTGAAATTTATGTCATCAAGCTGCTACACCCTAATCCTTTTTTAATCGGGAACTACAAAGAGCTTCCTCTAATTAAGCAAAAAAAATATACCCGGGCTAAAGTTGAATTTATAAATCAGAGCCCGGCCAAAAAACTGAATTGGCACTTTTGGGAAACAGATAAACTTAAGCATTGTATTTTATCAAGCGGGGGGAAGGATAGCTTATTAAGCTACGGTTTGATTAATGAAATAGGTAAGGAAGCCCATCCTATATTCGTAAATGAATCGGGGAGGCACTGGTTTACCGCATTAAATTCCTACAGATATTTTAAACAGAATGTCCCTGACACTTCAAGAGTGTGGACCAATAGCGACCGTCTTTTCAACTGGATGCTCCGTAACCTCTCTTTTATCCGCAAGGACTTTAATACAATCAGGGCAGATGATTACCCTATCCGGCTTTGGACTGTTGCTGTATTTTCTTTCGGAGTGCTCCCTTTAATGAAAAAAAGAGGATTAAGCCGTTTATTGATCGGGGATGAATACGATTCAACGCAAAAAAAGAATTACAAAGGGATAACACATTATTCAGGACTATTCGACCAAAGTAAATATTTCGATGAAGTCCTAAGCAGGTACTATTTAAAAAAGGGATGGGCCATAAACCAGTTTTCCATTTTACGGCCTCTTAGTGAGATTTTAATTGAGAAAATACTTGCAAAAAGATACCCTGAATTGCAACAGCATCAGATATCCTGTCACGCAAGCCACCAAAAAGAAGACCGCATTTATCCATGTGGTAAATGTGAAAAATGCAGACGAATTGTAGGGATGTTAAAAGCTGTTGACGAAGACCCTGAACGTTGTGGATATACTCCCGAACAGATAAATCAGTGCCTTCACGACTTAATGCATAAAAACATTAAACAAATTGGTGAAGATGCAAAGCAACTTTATTTTATGCTTAGCCAGAAAGGATTGCTTAGTAAAGAAGGCTTAAAAAATGGAAATCCAGAGACTTTGAAACTCAGATTTGATAACGAAAGGTCTCCAATCAATGCCATACCGACCGATCTGAGGAAAAAAATATATACCATATTCAATGCATATGCGGATGGTGTGGTGCAAAAAAGAAATGGGAAATGGGAAGAAATTGACATCTCTACCGACCCGGTGATGGAAACCTATTATCCTTTCGAGCATGACCCTGATGTAGTGGAAAGTTTTGCCAGTGAAGGGATCAAGGAGCTGCAATCAAAATATTTATGGGCAGAGCTTACCTGGCCAGAAGCCGAAGAAATATTAAAGCACATTGATATTGCTCTTCTGCCGGTAGGTGCAATAGAACAGCACGGGCCTCATCTGCCTCTGGATGTGGACTCATTTGACGCAGATTATCTTGCACGCCGCGTGGCGGAAGCCTGCAGTGAGCCCAGGCCCCTGGTTTTACCCTTAATCCCATATGGCGTTTCTTATCATCACAATGACTTTAAAGGAACCATTAGTGTTTCCAATGAGGCTTTAGCGAATATTATCTATGAAATTGGGATGAGCCTGGCCAGAAATGGAATAAAAAAACTTATCATTATTAACGGCCATGGCGACAATAGCCCTACCTTAAGGTATGCGGCCCAAAGAATTAATAAGGATGCAAGGATCTTTACCTGCGTGGATACGGGGGAAACTTCCGACTTTGATATCGAAAAGATAACTGAAACAAAAAATGACGTGCATGCCGGAGAAACTGAAACCAGCACTAGTTTAGCCACCAGGCCCAACCTGGTAAAAATGGAATTGGCGGAACCCTCTATCCCCAATTTTTCAACGAGGTATCTAAATTTCTCATCCGTGAGAGGTATCCCATGGTATGCCTATACAAAGAAAATATCGGAATCGGGCGTGATGGGTGACCCTACAAAAGCAACTGTCGAAAAAGGTGAAAAAATCTGGGAAATTATGATTGCCCACCTGGTGGTATTAGTGGAGGATTTAAAAACCCTTACCCTGGACGAAATATTTCAAAAAGATTACTAACATGAAGATCACCAGTATTGAGTTCTGGCCAGTTACCATGAAACTCAAAGAACCTTATACAATAGCCTACGACACATTTGATTCAGCAACCAATGTTTTTTTAAAGATCAATACAAATTCAAACATCACAGGATTCGGATGTGCCGCGCCAGCTCAGGAAGTTACCGGAGAAACACACGAAGATGTAATGAGGATAACCCGTCAGTTTTTGGAACCTGTATTATTAAATGCAGATCCCTTTCGGATTTCCTATTACGCTGAAAATTTAAAAGATCAGCTTAAAAAATATCCCTCAACGCTGGCCATGCTCGACAGTGCCTTGTTCGATATCCTTGCAAAAAAAGCTGATCTCCCCCTTTACAAGTTACTCGGAGGATACCGTAAAAGCATCAAAACCAGCATTACCATCGGTATTTTACCCTTGAGCGAAACCGTTGAAAAAGCCGTAGGTTTTGTAAAAGATGGCTTTTCTGTTTTAAAATTAAAAGGTGGCAATAATGTAGATGAAGATATCGAACGTTTAATCAAAACCCGGGAAGCCATTGGTAAATCTGTGAAGATCAGGTTTGATGCCAACCAGGGCTATACTGTAGAGGATTCAATAAAGTTTGTTAATGAAACCAAAAAAGTTGGAATTGAATTGCTCGAACAACCTACCCCTTATGATGAATTGGATAAAATGGCCCAGGTTACAAGTAAGGTTTCTATTCCCGTAATGGCAGATGAAAGCCTGAAAAGTCTCCGGGATGTATTTAATATAGCTAAAAGAGACCAGGCCGATATGATCAATATTAAAATCATGAAAGTTGGTGGAATATATGAGGCAATGCATATTAATTCGGTGGCTCGTTCGGCCGGACTGGAAGTGATGGTAGGGTGTATGGATGAAGCTGCCCTGGGAATTGCAGCAGGGCTTGCCTTTGCACTAAGCCGTCCAAATGTAATTTACGCCGACCTGGATGGTCATCTTGATTTGATCGGAGATCCATCCGAAGGAGCAGTAATTCTAAAAAGGGGAATGCTATTCCCGTCAGAAAAGCCAGGTTTAGGCATAACCCTATAGGTTGAATTTAAAATAGCCGGGATTATTCACTTAAATTCTTTTCTAAACCAGACCTGGATTTATTTGGTCAAAATATTACCCGATTTTTTGACACATTTCTAATACAAAATAGAAAGTTGTTTGTTATATGGATGTAAGTATAAAATAAAGAAGAATATGAATTTCACTATCAGACTTAAAAATATCAAATCCATTGATAAGATTGATGGATACTGGAACAAGCAAGATTACATTAATTTACTTGAACTTTTTAATTTTCCTGATGCAAAAAATCTTCCTGATGCGGACTTGTTTGATATGCTATCAATGGCAATATCAGATTATGAGCCGGAAGAAGCTGCTGAAGTTGTTCTGAAATATAAATTATCTAACATTTTAAAGGAAGGTCAAATTAAGAATCTGTCAAATGAAATGCTGGAAGATAAAATTGCAGAGGAATATCCTGACATTTCCCTGCATTTCCCATTGTTTAACATCAACCAGTTATTATACGATGCCTATAATGGCAAATTTCCCAGGACTTTAGCCTCAGTAATTGATTTTGAGCTTGTTTTTAAAAGTAAGATTGAGATAACCAAAGAAATCGTTTTGCGGACCATCAGTGATATGCTTTCAGAAAAGAGCTTGTTGAAAAGATTATATAACGAACAGCTTGATTCAGATAAAGAACTAAATGATGCCGAAGGTATTATATGGGAATTAAAGCTAACAGGAGAAAATACCTTCCGGCTAATTACATCTGATTATTGGCTTAATAATGAAGATTTTGAAAAGGATGAGTTTTCCGGCGAACTTCGTGATGAAGAAATTAATCATTTTAAAAAGGATTCTCACTAAAAAACTATTCATATTTACTGAAGCGAGCGTGTGATAAAAAGTGAATATGACGGATACATTCCCATTCATGATGTATGTCAACCTGTATTAATTTTTTCAATGTATTTTGAAATTTAATCTCGTGATTCGATCGTAGTTTTATTTTTTGATCTTATCATCAATTGCCCAATGAAATAAATATGCGCTTATGGTTGAGCTAAATAGAATTCTGCTTTTATAATCCCCTCCTCCAAAAGGGATTTTATTACAATTTCAGTCATTTCACTCTTGAAGGCAAACTCTTTGTCAAGCGCTGAAACGTAAGCCTTAAGCCTCATTTTTAATACTGGCCTCCGGTCGTGAAATTCATTAAAAAATAATACTACAATTGGTTTATTCAGAAAAATATATTTCGAAATTTGTGCAGCTTCGGTAGCAATTTGCCTGACCCTTTCTGTGTCGATATCAATGGGTAAATACATTTCGGCAACCACCTGGCAATTGTTTTCACCTGAATTGGAATTGGAAACGTATTGTATCATAAACTCACTGTTTGGAACAGTTACCGCAGAATCGTCGGGTGTGACAATTTTTGTGGAGCGTATTCCTATCTCAATTACTTCTCCATAATATTTCCCGGCTTCAATTTTATCTCCTATCTGGAATGGCCTGTCGAACATCACAACCAACCCACCAAAAACATTTTTTAAAAGATCCTGGGCAGCAAAACCAACGGCCACACCCACAGAAGCAAAAAAGGCAAGCATGGTAGCAGCAGGAGGATTAAAAATCCCTACGACAACAACATAAATTACAAATACCCAGGCAAAAATTCGGAATATCGGGATGATCCGCTTTATGGTAAACTCATACCTGGGATATCTTATAGAAAACCTGTTCAATAGGCCAATTAGTAAGCGGATGACAAAATATCCAATAATTGTAAAAATAATGGTCCAGATAATCTTGGGAACTGAAACAACATCTGTTACCGATGGAGGCTTTAGAACCTGAGGCTTCTGAGCTTCCTTTTTTGCAGAATCAGCCTTATTCAGCTCTGCATTGGACTTGGGTGTTGCCTCAAGGGTATCCAAAATCTGCTGTAAGGGTGGGGTGCTTTGCACTGTTTGCCCTAAATTAATAAGGCCGAATAACAGAAAACTGATCAGAAAACTAATCTTGATCAAAGTTTTGATTCGAGGAAAAGGATATATGTTTTTCATTTTCGCCATGTTAATGCAGTAAGTTAAGGTTATACATATGATCAACCACCTGTTTATAAATCATTGGGTTTATCGTGTATATTTCTTCCTTTTTCACAACGATTCCATCATCGTATAACTGTTCAAGTTGGATTTCACTTTTTTCTATGGGTATCCTGAATATCTCTGCATTTTTATTCACCGAAACACCATTATGGATAAGAATATTCCTCAGTATCTGGAGTTTTACCTGAGATATGGATCTTACGAAACCCAAATTGGCATCACCGGGAATATTTATATAAATAATATCATCGGTTACTTCGGCAGCCGATCTCATCCAATACAAAAAGGCTTGTGTGATATTTCCATGTACAATTTTTTGGAGTCGCTCGAAATAAATACTCTTTAGCACCGATTGATCAGTCCTATCGCTTTGTTTGATCAGGGACATTACCGATTTCTTTTGAGCCTCTGGCAGGTAACTCAACCTGAAACCACTGATGTTATGGCGCTTTTCAATAATTGTTATTAGCTCATCTACCGATAAATCAGTAAGCTCTATATGATACCCAAAGAAATCGGAAATATTCACTGACTTTTCAAGGAAATTATAAGAATAAGTATGGCAGGTAACAAGCCAAAAAATAGACTTATTTGTTTTCGCCATTAACTGAACTGCTTTTAATAAATAACTGAATCCGTTAATCCTGGCATCAAAAAGTTTTTCAAGCCCATCTATTACTATTATTTTTCCGGTTTGCACAACTTCTTTCTCTCCATCAGCCACAGACTCCTGTTTAATCTCTTCAAATATATTCTTAAAAATCACTTCAGGCGGCAAATATTGCTTTGCCAGATCATGATAAATAATCTGCTCAGTAATGTTTTTAGTGGCCAAAAACCTATTGACAAAAGAGGACTTACCAGAACCTTTTTCACCCACTACAACAGTTGGGGCATATTTACCTGCTTTCCACCGTGAATATGCATTTTTAAGTTTATCAATTGCTTCTATATTCTCAATATAAAGGTCGAAGGTTTTAAGGGGTTCGAGTTTAAATAATTGCTGATAAATAAAAGGAAGGCGATTGATGGCTTCTTCGGTTTCAGCAAGGTAATCCGATACTTCAGTGGCAATAAAGCCTTTTATGGTCTCGCCTTCAAACTGCTTCCTGATACGAATGGAAGAATCCACCAAAAATTGATAAAAGAACCGGATTTTCACAAGAACTGTTGGAAGAAAGTTTTTTATCCTGCGGATGAGCTTATCGCGAATAGCTTTGGATTGCTCTATTGCTTTGGCTTTTGTTATTCTGATTTTGATTTGTAAAGCATTATCGTTGTTTTTGATCGCTGATGTTTCCGAGATTAAAAGCCTGATTTTCTCCCGGAGGAAATTTAGTTCTTTGGTATTAAATTCTGTCCTAAGGGTATGAAGGTCGTTTATTTTATTTATCGCTCGTTTAATTCCATCTCTGCCTACTTTCAGTGCCTCTGCCATATCGTTCTTACCATTAAAATAGCCAATGGCCGATTCGATACTAAAATCTACCACTTCAGGAATTTCTTCCAGTTTCAAATGCAACTGATGCAAATGGCGGACGTATGCATTTTTTAAGGATGGGAAAACTTCCATGTATTGCGGTTGCATATCATATGATACCAGGTCGAACGGAGAAATTTTATTCATTTCAGACTTTTCGACAGGATGGTCGTAAACTGGCTCTTTTATAATATATCTCGACTTTGAAAGTGTTTCGAAACAGGCCACAGAGTCTTTTTCAAAGGCATCGATTTCTTTCGGGATTTCACTATTCAATAAAAGCGATTTAATGGCAGGAAATAATCTTAACAGTACTTTTCTCCTGAAGTTTGTTTTATTTGTTTCGAGTTTTTTTATCGTTTCTTCGTGGGTAGTTTCTTCTGATGATTTAAAAATATCCAATAATTCCTCTGCGGCATTCAGCAAATTATTTATAAAGTCATCAAACTTGCTTTCAAATTTAGTTGCAATAAATCCAGTGAAACCATAATAGCCTTTCAGCACATGGAATTTGAGGGAATTTATCTCCAGTTCCAAACTCCACCCATCCGTTAAGAGGATGGCGGTATTTTGCCATTTATTATACAGAGAGCTTAAGTCCCACTCAAGTTTATTAGCGGTACTTTCTACACTGCTCTCTTCATATTTTTTAGGGTTGCTGGCGATGGTTTTATTATGGATTTGCAAATTTTCTTCAAATTTTTCAAAAGCATTAACGAAAGACACTTTAAACAGTTGAATAAAAGAACCGGACTCGTTCTGAAACTCTCCAATAAGTTTTAATGAATCCTCAAATTCAGCGCTGAGTTGAAAGTTTTCCCTGTCTTTTAATATTTCATCATTCCCGGGATCAATAGTTTTTGTATTATAATTTATTACGTTCGATTTTTCCCACATATTTAAAAGAAGGCTCATCCGCCTTTTTTCAAAATCTTCCAGTTTTTCCAGGTGATCTTTTAAAACGTTATAAACTATATGGAAATAAATAAAACACCCAAGTGAATTTGTATTGCTCTGAACTCCGGCCTTAAAAGATTTTCCGAAAAGCTTGAACAAATTGTTAATCTGAGCGGCCACGAAAGAAGGCTTGTTGGCTTTTGCTTCTTCACTCAAATCAATATTTAAAAGGGTAAATGTTTTGAGATTAAAGTCTTGAATTGCATGATTAATGGGTAATTTATTGGTTTGCTCAATATATTCACCCAGCATATTGTTTATTTTCACTGATGCATCAAATGACTCAAAAAGAAGCCCCTGAATATTATTCCTATCAATAAAACCCGAAGTTTTATTTTGGTATTCTTTGATTTGCTTAAAAAGTGAATCTTTTAACTCAATGAGATGGCTAACTTCTAGGGATAAGGCATTTCCGATGGTTTCATCAAAAATATTCCCAAGTAATACAGGCCACTCCTTATTTATTTCATGGTTTATTGTTTTTTCCATAAGGCAAAAATTCAAATCTTATCCAACCAAAGATTTTAAAATATAATCTAAAAATAGTCAATTTCTTCTAATTACTGCAGCAATTGTATAATACTTTTTGGTTTACATTTTTGAAGCAAACATTTGATATAATGGGTGTATGATGTTTCCGTTCTTTCTTAAACGTATGACAAATATCTATTGTTTAATATGCACATCCCGCTGCGGAAATGGAATTCGGATATTATTTTTCCTGAATTCCTGATCAATCTTAAACCGCAAAACACTTTTGATATTCTCTACCCGAAAGGTTTTTTCAGACCAGAAAAACAACTGAAAATCAAGGGAGGAGTTTCCGAAGTCAATAAAGCGCACGAAGGGTTTAGGTTCTGTAGAAATATTGGGATTATGATCAGCACAGCTCAAAAGTACTTGTTCCACAAGCTTTGTGTCAGAACCATAAGCTACTCCTACATTAATGTTAAAACGGGTTTGATATTTTATATGGCTCCAGTTGATGATATTATCACTAACGAGTTTGTGGTTGGGCACAATAATAATAAAATCGTCGCGGGTTTCAATCTTTGAGGTCCTGAGCTTTATTTCTTTTACCTGCCCGATTATATTGTCTTCCATTTGCACCACGTCGTTTACTTTTAAATTGCCTTCAAACAATATCAGGATTCCCGATACATAATCATTAAATATTTGCTGTAATCCCAGGCCAAGTCCAACGAGCAGGGCTGCTGAGCTGGCAATCAAAATATTAAACCGTATGCCTATTGTTTCAAGTGCGACCCCAATAATTACAACCCAGATTATATACTTCAGAAGTTGAAAGACTGCATAACGTGATCCGACATCCCTTCCTGTTTTAATAAGTCTGCGGTTGATTATCCTTTTAATGATTTTGAGGATCAGCCAGGTGAAAAACAGGATCAAAACAAAAACAACGATCTGATAAAAAGTCAGGCTAAGATTATCGGTTTCAAGAATTTTATAATTTAATAAGTCTTTGAATGTCATGTGAATCGTGTAATTGATAAAAAAAGGGCCCATCATTTAGGCTGTATTCAATAGTAAAACAAATTTAAGTAATTCTGGTTTGCTTTCATTGTTTAATTCATAACCAGCATGATTAAATGCTTAAAATAATTTGAATCTATTTCCTTATTCCTACTTTTGCCCCGAATTATTTATAGATGGAAAACATTTCCGGAATTATATTATCAGGTGGTAAGAGCAAAAGAATGGGTGAAGAAAAAGGCCTGTGTCAGATAAATGGCAGGGCCATGGTAGAATATGCCCTGGATACCCTAGAAGAAATATGCGATCCCATTGTAATCGGGGCCAATAACAACAATTACGATCATTATGGGTTTCGGGTGGTAAATGATATCGTGCATGATGTAGGGCCAATTGGGGGCCTGTATTCTTGTTTGAAAGCCAGTACTACCAATCACAACTTTGTTTTATCCTGCGATATGCCAATGGTTTCAAAAGAATTGGTGAAATATATTCTCTCGGAAGCGAGGGATTATGACGTTGTTATTCCAATTTTCAAAGATTACAAAGAACCCCTTTGTACCTATTATCATAAAAATGTTGTATCAGGCTTATATGAAGCCATGCAAAAGGGGGTTTATAAAATCCAGGAAGCCATTCTCAGCCTGAACGTTAAATATCTGGAAATTCATCCTAGGCTGTCCTTTTATTCTGATTATTTATTTAACAACATCAATCATAGGGACGACCTGATAAAAGCAGAGGATATCATGATAAAACACAAAGGATAATGACAGGTGTAACCCCTCATATCCACTTAAAACCTATTTGGTTAAAGGCAGCCATCCTGGGAGGCTTATGGGCCTCCATTGAAATTATTATCGGCAGCTTTTTTCATAACCTTCGCTTACCTTTTGCCGGGACTATCCTGGCAGCCAACAGCACCATTCTCATGATCGCCTTCTACCAGATGTGGCCCGAAAAAGGTTTGATCTGGCGGGCCGGGCTAATTGCCGCTTTAATGAAATCGGTGTCGCCCAGTGCCATCATCCTGGGGCCTATGATCGGGATAATGTCAGAGGCTTTGATCGTGGAGTTTTTTATCCGGGTTTTTGGAAATAACCTGGTATCACTTTCCATAGCTGGAGCATTAAGTGTTTCAAGTGCACTGATCCATAAAGTAGGGAGCCTGCTTATCTTATATGGTTTTAACATAGTGAAATTATATGTGGATATTTTTAAATACCTGGCCAAACAAATCAGTATTGAAAATCCCGATCCCTGGCTACTGTTAATAATTGTATCGTCCGTATACCTCCTCTTTGGAATAACATCTGCTTTGGTGGGTTACCGGATTGGTAAAAATACCCTGGGCAAAAAATTTGAGTCCCGTGGTTTCAGGCCCAAGATCGTATCGAAAGATAACCTGCTTGCCATTGATCCGCAGCAGAAGTTTTTTGTGGGATTGTTTTTTGTTCATGTTCTCCTTATCCCTACCGGCCTGGTATTACTTAACTATGTGCCGCTGGTTTATGGCATGATCTTCATCCTGGTCTATTCCATGTTTTGTATTTATCATTACAAACGCTCGTTAAGGAGACTTAAAAAACCTGTGTTCTGGGGACAGCTTTTCTTACTGACTTTTCTGGCAGCAATTTTCTGGAACGGCTTCAATAATCATGAATCATTTTTTAATGTGGAAGGACTTTTGGTAGGGCTTGAGATGAACCTGCGGGCCCTGTTTGTCGTTATTGCATTTTCTGCGTTTGGGGTAGAGCTCCGCAATCCTGTGATCCGTGATTTTCTGTTTAAAAAAGGATTTGATAAAATCTATGCAGCCCTGGGCCTTTCTTTTACGGCCTTACCTGTAATGATCGAAGCTATGCCCCGGCCAAAATATTTTCTGCTTCACCCCATCGAAAGTTTTTCAAATATGATGAAACATGCAAAAGAGTGGCTTAATGTATTTGAACAAAAAGCCACTCCTTGATAGAATATTACAATCCTCTTTGATGAAAGTGCAACGGGTAATTAATCTGTAAGCTTGAGCAATACAATTTATTGGGTCAGTGCTTCAAGAAATTTTTCGACATCACCAGGGGTACTCATAATTTTCATAAACTGGCTCATCGATAATTCAGGCCAGTGTAGGGCAAAACGATATTTCCCATGCAACATGCTGGCTTCATTATCCATCAATACAATTTCGTATGGCATGGCTGCTATATTGTCTTCCCCGATGATGGGTAGAAAATGTGCTTCCCCCTCTTCTTTGTCTAAAAGGCCAACCCCAAATACCGCCATCTTTTTATCTTCCCTAACCAACTCATAAACTTTAAGGGTATTGCCCTTTTTCATTTCAAGGTTTTTGCGAATGATTTTTAAGCCCTCTTCGAAGGAACTGAATTTATTCAATTCAACAGGGTCGTCAAAATAAGGCATAAAAGCCATGTAGTGATAATCCTTAAGATCATCTGGTTTTTCTTCACCTCCAAAGCCTGTCAATTCGCTACCAAAACTTTTCATGGCATTTTTTGCATCCTTTGAAACGGCTTCTAATTCCTTGAGGTATTTATCCGCATCATCTCCCAAATAAGCATAAAAAAGATAGGTCGGGTTTAACATTGAAATAATGGTTAGGTCGTCCTTTTCCCGGATGCCAATTTTTAAGATGCCTGCCATTATTCCTCTGTCCTTAGCATTAAGAACAATATTTTGCAGTTTTGTATTTGTATAGGCAATCACTTTAAATCCATCTTTCCCTTCCGGATTATAGGAGCCGATTACTTCAAAGCCATTATTTTCGAGCGCGGCAACTACTGCATCAGTTGTTTTAGCTAATGTGGCATCCGTACTCCCAACCTTAAAATAGGGTGGTATTTTATCTTGTGCAAAAAGGGATAAGCATAAAAAGTTTATTATTACCACAAATGGTAAAACACGATAATATGTTTTCATATTTGTTATCGATTATAAAAGTGATAAAGAAACGAAATTCTAAGTGAATATAATCTGACTATCAGGGCCGCCCGCTTTTTCGTAAAACTCACCAACAGTGATGATTCCTTTTACATGTTCACTCAGGTCTTCTTGTTTTACTTTAAACATATCAGCAGCAAGTTTACAAGCCCATAGGTTTCCACCACCCGCAACAAATAATTCGATAAATTCACTTACCGGGGGAACATCCAGTTTATCCATTTCTTTTTTCATCATACCCGATACCATAGCTTCCATACCCGGAATAATTCCCAGCCAGGTAGGCATGCGGGCGCCACCCGGTAACCTCATCGCCGGATTTCCTACAACACCGGTATGTAGTTTGTCCATTCTATTTTTTATTACTGCCTCTAATCCGAAAAAGGTAAAAAACAGGTTTGCCTCAATTCCTTCCATTACTGCGCCATTGCCCATTACCAGAGATGCATACACATCTTCGATGGTTCCTTTAGCACAGATGATGCTAACCTTTTTTATGGAATGATCATTTTCTGCCATGACTTAATATTTTTAAATTTATTAATCTGAATTGTTTGCTTAAACACAACTGGTTGGTTTGGGTATACCCGCAATTTTCGTGGATTTTTTTAAAGGTGCCCCAGGAAACATCTGGTAAAAAGTTTTTACGTCAACTATTCCTGATTTATTAATTCCACGAATGGTTAGCTGCTCACCGGCTGCTTGTTTGTTTCTCAAATATTCAAGCATTTCGAAATGCTTATCGGTTAATTCTACCCCTTCCTGTTTTGCAACATCTTTTGCAATTTCTTTTGTCCATTGTGAGGGATCAGTGAAATAACCTTCTTCGTTTACATCCACAGATACTCCTGCATATGTTTTTTGTGCCATAATTTAATAGTTTTAAAATTGTTTGTTTTGTTATAAATATATTGCTAGAGGCTATTGCCATTTAGCTGTTAAACATCTTGTTTTGATAAATTCTTAAGGAATGTGATCATGAATCCGAGGCCTTTTTTCATTTCCGGTGATCTCATTTCTTTCATGGCCTTCCATAATGAATATTCAGGAATATCCTTTGTATTTAAATGTTTGAAAACTTCTACACCATTGTTCATGGCTTTCAATACGTCGGGTTGGGTCATGCCTTTTACTGTTTCCAGTATAATCACAATATTATCCGCCAAATCTCTCACGTCATCAGCAGAGAAGTGCGTCACAATATTGTCCATGATTTTGGTTAACTCCCTGAAAAATTCAATATAACCCTTTTGGTCGAGTTCATTCATTTTCTGAATGGTATCCAATCCAACCTGCCTGGCTATAGGTGAAGCATCTTTAATAAAATCGTTGAAACTTTCGAGGGCATCAAGGGCTTCATTTATTGTCCCTATATTCCTGATAATCTTGATCACAGTGCCCTTAAGGGCATCGCCATCCAGTTCTACCCCAGCTTTATCCAACTCAACCACTGTATTTTTAAACACATCTTTTCCAACAATAGAAAGATCGTCCATCAGGTCGTTCATCGATTCGCGGTTTTGCTTCTGGGCAAAAACCTCTTCTAAAATGATATCCAACTTGCGGTTAATATCATCAATTTGGTTTTGTATATTCTGTTCTGTCATTTTTTACCGCTTTGATCGATTATTCCATTTTTTTACCCGCCATCGTCATTTGACTATCGATGGGCATTTCTTTGCCTTTTAATAATACATGCCAGTAAATCCATCGGAACATAAGCTTTCCGTAATGATTCATCCGGGATTCTTTTAACAAACCGAATGGGCCCAAACCAGGAAATGGAAATGAACCAGGCAATGGTTCTGTGTCGTAATTAAAATCAATGAGTGCGCCTTTACCATGACCAGTTTCAATATAACAATTTGAATGCCCGTCGAAACTACTTGTGAATGGTCTGTTTTCAATATAACACAATAGGTTTTCATGAAGGGTATCGGCCTGAAAATGGACTACCGAACCTGCTTTTGAAGTAGGGAAATTTCCAGCATCGCCAATTACAAAAACATTTTCGAATTTATTGGATTGTAAGGTATTCTTATCTGCAGGGACAAAACCAAGGTCATCGGCAAGGCCACTTCGCTCTATCATTTCATCCCCGGTATGTATGGGTATGCTTATGAGGCAATCAAACGGGATTTCCTGACCACCAAAATCAATAATCTTTTTATTTTCATTATCCACTTCACCCAGGAAAAAATCCGTAACCAGTTTAATGTTCTTTTCTTCAAGCAGATTCCCAAGCATCTTAGATGCGCGTGGTTTAGTAAAAGCTCCTGAAAGTGGAGTAACGTAGGTGATATTTACTTTATCACGCATACCTCTTTCAAGGAAAAATGCGTCAGCAAAAAATGAAAATTCAAGCGGGGCAACCGGACATTTAATGGGCATATCCGCTATGTTCACCACCAATTCGCCACCCTCCCAAGTTTTAAAGAAACTGGCAAGTGCTTTGGAACCTTCTATGGTATAAAAGTCAAAAATGCTTTTGTGCCAAAGTTCTCCTTTTAATCCGGGGGTTTCTTCCGGAGCGATCCGGGTTCCGGTAGCAATTATCAGAATATCATACTTTAATACCTCACCATCTTTGAGAAATACCTTATTGTTTTCTCCTTCAACCTTATCTACTTCGCTATATATCAAATTAACACCAACCGGGATAAAATTATTCTTGGGTTTAATAACATCAGCTTCCTTATAATAACCAAAAGGTATAAAAAGAAATCCCGGCTGATAGTAATGGGTTTTATACTGGTCAACGATTGTAATATCCCAATTATCCCTGGGAAGGTCTTTCCTCAGCTTATTAGCCATTATTGTCCCACCGGTGCCAGCACCAATAATCAACAGCTTCTTCATATATGCCTATATTTTTAGTATGTTTGTATAGCTTTCAAATGCTATTGTTATTTATTTAACAGTGCAAATTTATATTGACATATTTACTTATGCAAGTTTCTATATATGATATATATCATAATAAATGAAAATTATACAACCCACAGGTAGTTGCAAATCATGTACCTTGAAGTCATTATTGTTTACAAAAATGACGGATAAGGAGCTGGAATACCTTAATGGCTTTAGAAAAGAAATCCTGTTTGAAAAAGGGGAATCAATCATTAAGGAAGGAACTCCTATAAATGAATTTCTTTACCTGAAGAAGGGACTGGTTAAACTTTATAAATTTGGTGCAAGTCAACGTGAAAGGATAATCAGCATTGCAAGGCCCCGGGATTTTGTTAGTTTGATCTCTACTTTTTCATCCACAAAGTATCAGTACTCAATCACTGCCCTTGAGGAATCGTTGGTTTGCAGCTTGCAGCTGGAGAGCATGAAAACAGTGATCAGGAACAATGGAGGATTTGCGCTTGAATTGATTCAGCATATTAGCCGGTCGTCGAATAATGTTATACAATCTACTTTTGAAATCGATGATAAACACCTAAGAGGAAGGATTGCCTACATTTTACTTTGGTTCTCAAAAAAAATATACCACAACAACATATTTACATTACCTATATCCAGAAAAGAAATGGGTGAATTAATCAATATGACCACCGAAAATGTTATCCGCATATTATCGGAATTTCGCAAAGACGGGCTTATTAAAATTGATGGAAAGGTCATCGGGGTTTTAAACCAGGACTTGCTGGAAAAAATCAGTAAATCAGGTTAGTTAAAATCGGGCAGAATACATTTGTCACTCAGCTTGCCAAGATATGTTTTAAATTCCTCATCAAGGCTTTTACGAATTATTTCAGAATCATCATTATGACAGGTCAAACAGGCCCCGACGGTGAGTATTCTTTTTTGTTCCTCAAGATTAAATGGCCTGAAATCAGTTCGGGTTGAGCTTAAAGACTCATCCGATGACCCGCCTGCCCGCTGGGCAGGCTTCGAGTCATCGGATGATTCGCGCAGGAATCCAATCCATGCATCTTCCGGCAATCCATCGTATTTATTGGGGGCAAATTGAGGAGTGAATTTCCATTTCCCATTTTCATTCTTTACTTCATATGTTAACTCTCCTCTTCCATATCCAAGTGCCAAAGGATTATTATGACAGGACTTGCAATTCCTTCCCACTATGCTTGTTGTATGTGGAGCACAAGGTGCATAAAGGCGGTGGAAAATAGTGGAGTCTTCGGGTGAATAACTTTTACGATCAATCGTTAATACCATACCGGGGATTGCTGGTTCAACTCTTTTTATCTCATTTTCTCTAACACCCAAGGTAGGGGGCTCGGCAAAAAAGCTTCCCACATATTCTACCCACTCCCCTTTTACAAATTTATTATCCAACAAATCAAATCCTTCTGCGTTCCTATCAAATTCATTATGACAACCAATACATTGAGGCGCCCATGCCGTATGGCAGGAACTACAGGTGAGACTTTCATGCACTTGATCTTTCATACAAACTGTTGCCGGAGGATTCATTGGATGTATCTTTCCGGTATTTTTCCCCACCATGAACGCACTGTCATTTTCGAGATATGTATTGATTAAGGCAAAACCTGATTCGGAGGCTCTCATCATTTTCCTATCAGCATATGCAAATTTTCTTAAGTCAACTATTTTTTTTGATTCGGCATCAAGTTGTGCGTAGGTAAGGGTATTTGGTTCAGCGTTAAAATGGCAATCTTCACATCGTACTTTTACAGCCTGCTCTTCATGGGCATATAAATTACCATCTCCCATTACTTCATAACTGTTGTGACAATCGATGCAATCAAGACCGGCCAAATGGTGCACATCAGCTTTTATAAATTTAGAAACCCTTAAATCCTGAAGAACCCTGTAATTGGAATCCCCTTCAACATCCTCCTGATTTAATAGGGTTTCGTGCCAACCCTCATAATTTGTGGCAATCCTCCCTGAGCGGCTATGACATCCAAAACAATGGTCATTATTAATTTGAATATCCAGTGAAGGATGAATTTGCGGTAAATGTTTTTCTTTCTTTCCTGATGTTTGGTAGGCTAAATGTTGCCTAATGCCTTCATCTGAATAACTTAAGTGGCAGGCATTACAGCCTCCTCCCCTTGATAATTGATCTATCGGCCCGGTTTCCATTTTTTCATTTCCCAGGTGGCAATTGGCACATAAATCACGCAGATGCTTGTCCGCTGCTGAAAAGCCAATATCTTCGATATGGGCCAGGATATCAGGTGAATGTGCTTCACCAAAAACAAAACGATCCACGCTGACTAAGCCACTATTGGTAGTCATTAATGAATTATTGATCCGCTCGGGAATTCCTGCGTGACAATCTGCAGTTCCGCATGTAAAGCTTGCATCAGTAAGATTTCCCGGAATTAATACCATTCCCTTATGTGCCTTTTTTTTATCGAGGGTAAATGGATTACCAAGATGACAGGAGGTACAACCTATTGCCTCAGGATTATGTGAAGGAGAGAAACCTGTGAGATTGGTATGACAGTTTATGCAAGCCTCTCTTTTTCCATTTACCACAGGAATATCCATTGAAGTTAAATTTGCAAAACGTGAATCTATTATTTTAATTCCCGATTCAGGTATCATTTGAACTTTCCAAAAGGTGGACTCCCATGGGTTTTTCCAACCCCAATTTTCCCCTCTGAAATAAAATCCAATAACAGTTAAAATTAAATAGACCAGGCTCAAACTTAAAATTGTTTTTAGGGCTATCCGGGTACTTTTTTCATTTGCATATTTCAATAGGAAAAGGAAGATAAGAAACAGGAAGATAAATACCCAAATCCATCCTGGTTTGCTCATCCAATGGATGATTTCCTGCAAACCAACAAAATACCAGGGTCCCTTCAATATTGGGTTGATACTATCATGTAATGGGGCATGAACGAAAAAGCTTAATAAGGTGAGAATAGCCAAAGTTAGTAGCAAGGTATTTCGTTTAGACCAGATCACCCTGGCATGTTCTATAATTATAAAGATCAGAAGAATGGTGCCCGTGGCTATATGGTGCACATATAAAACTTGTAAACTATCGGATTTCCCATAAAATAAACCGGCAAGTAACTTCCCTAAAACAGGAATATCTGAAATTAAGCTCTCAAGTATCCTTTTTGCCTGCAAACTATCCGCATCAGCTTTAAGAATAAATCCAGAAAGCATGACAAAAAATACTATTAAAACAGACAAAACCAATTTGGCCCATACTCCCCCACTAACATTTGCAGCTGATTTGATTTTCAAGTGTTCGTAGGTATGCAATAAAGTAAAGACAAGAAAAAACTGGGCACTCCAATAATGCATATTTCGGAAAATTACCGCAGGTAAATTTGTAATGAGCATTAATGCTATAGATTCATAGGCATTTTGAACATCGTAAGGAATAGCCAGGATAAAACCAGAAATAATACAGATAAGAAATGAGGCAAGTGCTATGTTTCCATAGGTATCGAAAAGGATAAAAGCCCATATTTTTCTTACTTTTTCCAATTTTATAATTTGATTATTATTTCATTTAAATCATGATCAATGGTATAAGTTAATTCTGTTAAGTTCTTTGCTGCAGGACCGTTTAATACATTTCCCTTCAGATCAAATGCAGAACCATGGCAAGGGCAAACCAGTTTTCCATTGTGAACTTTATCTATTTTACATCCCAGATGAGTGCATTTTGAAGAAAACACTTTTAACCCCTTTTCAGATTTAATACAAATTACTTCTTCTTTAAAAGTGATGGCCTGACTGAAAATACCCTGTATGGTAATTACTTTTTTCCTAGAAACGAAGGAGTGCTTTTTTTCCATTAATATCAAAAGTAACACATAAGGCAAAAAGGTTATCCACCAAAACCTTATGATAAAGTCTTTCCTTGAAATCTTCACATTAATTTTTTATAGTTCTAAATTGCCAAAAATACAAATCCTGTGCAATTTATTTTATAGCAAATTCTAGCCTAAAACATATATAAAATAACTATATTTGTCCGAAACTTTTTATCAACGCTCTACATTTTTACTTTACCTGCTCCTTTTCTATATCTATACCGCTAAAAAACATGATCTATGACATATATTTAACTGATTAATTGCTATTGTTATTTAATAAACAAGTCAAACTGAGTTATAAATTTGCTTTTTTATATATGAAGACGATTACATATGAGTAACAGGCGGGATTTTATTAAAATATCTGCCCTGGGAGCTGGAGGAGCTGCCTTAGCAGCATCCTCTGTAAGTTTTCTCAAAGGGCCTTCTCTGTTTGCATCAGATGGGCCAAAAGGAGCACCTAAAAACCAAAACCTACGTCGATTTCCGACCTATTGTGAGGTTTGTTTTTGGAAATGCGCCGGTTGGACCTATGTGAATGACGACAACGAAATAGTAAAAATAATTGGCAATGAAGATGACCCTCACTGCAATGGCAGGCTATGTCCTCGCGGAACAGGTGGAATTGGAATGTATAACGATGAAGACAGGCTGAAAACTCCACTGATCAGAGTAAATGAAGGGGGAAAACAAACTTTTAAAGAGGCCAGCTGGGAAGAAGCTCTTGATTTGATTGCCAGTAAAATGGAAGAAATTAAATCGAAATACGGGCCGGAAAGTTTTGCACTTTTAAAGCATGGTTCCCCAGGTTCTCATTTTGAACACTTATTTAAAGCTTATGGTTCCGATACCATTGGAGAACCTGCCTATGCCCAATGCAGAGGCCCTCGTGAAGTTGGATTTTCAACTACCTTTGGAAGTTGGGTTGGCTCACCTGAGCCTACTGATATCCGTGACACCAAATGTCTGGTTTTGATAGGTTCACATATTGGTGAAAATATGCACAACAGTCAGGTGCAGGAAATGTCGGATGCAATTGATAAGGGAGCAACCATCATCACTGTTGACCCAAGGCTTTCTACAGCAGCCAGCAAATCAAAATATTGGTTACCAATAAAACCTGCCACTGATATTGCACTACTTATGGCGTGGGTTCATGTTTTGATTTATGATGACCTTTACGACAGGGACTATGTAAATCAATATACTATTGGTTTTGAACAGCTAAAGGAACATGTAGAAAACATGACGCCAGAATGGGCATATGGAATTACCACCATAAAACCAAATGTTATTAGAGAAACTGCAAGAGCCATGGCGGATGCCTCTCCTTCAGTTATAGTGCATCCCGGAAGACATGTAACCTGGTATGGAGATGACACACAGAGGGCAAGGGCAATGGCTATTTTAAATGCTTTACTTGGATCATGGGGTAAGCGAGGAGGATTTTATTTTAAAGAAAAACTTGGACTACCCAAATACCCACACCCCCCTTTCCCAAAACCAAAATGGTCCTGGGAAACCCTGGGAGAAAAATATCCGCTCGCCGGAATGGGTATTACCACCGAGATCATCAAAGCTTCAATCCCAGAAGAGGCGGAAGGGCATGAAGTAAAAGCATGGTTAATTGCAGGAACAAATCTTATTAAAACTATTCCTAACAAAGAATTGGTTCGTAAAGCATTAAATTCTATTGAATTTTTAGCGGTTGTTGATACAATGCCCATGGATATCACCGGTTATGCAGACGTTGTCCTTCCTGAATGTACCTATCTTGAACGGTATGATGGAATCCGGTCAGCGACAAACAGAAAACCAAATATTGCTTTAAGAATGCCCGCGGTAGAACCAAAGTATAATACAAAACCCGCATGGTGGATGGCCAAGCAACTTGGTGACAGGATGAATCTTCAAGAGTATTTTAATTACAATGATTTTTCTGAAGTACTCGACTGGCAGCTGCAGAAAGTGGGTACTTCTTTAGAGGAAATGCAGAAAATAGGCTACAAAGAATATGAAAGAGAAACAGGTTCACCATATTTAAAAAACGGAGAGGATTATAAGTTTAATACCAGTTCAGGTAAGATTGAATTATACTCTGCAGAGTTAGCCGGTTTAGGATTTGATCCGATGCCGGTATACACTCCACATCCAGAGCCAGAGTATGGATTTTACAGGTTAATATATGGAAGAGCACCTATGCATACCTTTAGCCGAACAGCAAATAATCCTAATTTAACTGATTTGAAAAAAGAAAATGACCTGTGGGTAAATCCAAAAGTAGCAAAACTCTGGGATTTGGAAACAGGGCAATATGTTTGGCTAAAAAACCAGGATGATGTAGTTTCCTCTTTCCCAATAAAAGTGAGAGTTACGGAAAGAATCAGGTGGGATTCGGTATATATGGTTCATGGCTTTGGACATACAAATCGAAAACTTAGCAGGGCATATGGCAAAGGAGCAAGCGACACAGAAATGATCACAAATGTAATGGTAGACCCGATAATGGGTGGGACCGGAATGAGAGGTAATTTTGTAACATTTTTAACAGAAGATCCAGGAAAGGAGGTTGAATTATGAGATATGCGATGGCAGTAGATACCCTGAAATGTGTCGGTTGCAGCGATTGTGTGGTAGCTTGTCAAACCGAAAACAATGTGCCAATTGGTTATTGCCGCGACTGGATCACTGAAACGGTGGATGGCACTTACCCTAATGTAGAAATTGAATTGCGATCAGAGCGATGCAATCATTGCGATAATTCTCCCTGTGTAAGATGCTGTCCTACAGGAGCCAGTCATATCGTTGAAGGCGGGATCGTATTGGTGACTCACAATGAATGTATTGGTTGTGGAGCATGTATACAATCCTGCCCCTATGATGCAAGGTATTCCCATCCTGAAGGATATGTTGACAAATGTACTTTTTGCATTCACCGGGTTGAAAAAGGCCAACAACCTGCATGTGTTTCTGTGTGTCCTACCAAATGCCTTTATTTCGGGGATTTAGACGACCCGAATAGTGATGTATCATTAGCTCTTAAAAACAGAAAGTTTAAAGTTTTAGCACCCGAAGCAGGAACTAAACCACAAATTTATTTTCTTACTTAAATAAACCATAAGCAATGAGAGAAGAATTATTTGCAAGCGGCAGGGATATTCCAAACATTGACCCTTTTTTACATATCTGGCACTGGCATATCCCGGTTTATCTTTTTCTGGGTGGATTAGCTGCAGGAATATTATTTTTTGCAGGACTTTTTACTGTTCTGAACAAAGAAAAAGAAATGGAAACAACAGTGAAGTGGGCAACTTTTCTGGTTCCTGGTGCATTAATCCTGGGATTGATCGCATTATTTTTTGACTTGAAACATCAATTATATTTTTGGCAATTATATACTACCATCAGAATGACCTCACCCATGTCATGGGGTGCCTGGACTTTAATGTTTATTACTCCACTTTCCATCATTTGGGTAGCAGCCTATATAAAAGATGCCATTCCTGAATGGAATTGGAAATTTAAAATAATGGATGTTTTGGAAAATTGGGTGAATAATAATCGAAAATTGTTAGCGTGGTTCATGATGATTTTTGCTGTAATCCTTGGTATTTACACAGGGATACTTTTGTCAGCCTTTAATGCACGGCCTCTATGGAATAACTCTATCCTGGGGCCATTGTTTCTTGTTTCCGGCATGTCTACAGGAACGGCAGCTATAATGTGGATGTCAAAAAGCCACTATGAACGAAACATCTTAAGCAAAATAGATTTACTATTAATTGCCATAGAATTATTTTTAATTACCCATATGATCATGGGATTTCTGGCTGGACCAAGTGTTCAGCTAGAGGCTGCCAGCTTATTTCTTGGTGGGCAATTCACTGTTTCTTTTTGGGTATTTGTAATAATCCTGGGACTGCTTTTTCCAGCTGCCCTTGAAATTCTGGAACTGGTTGGGTACAAAATTCCGGTAGCTATTCCTGCTGCACTCATATTGATTGGCGGGCTTGTATTTCGTTTTATTATGGTTGAAGCAGGCCAGATTACTCGTTACCTATACTAATATAATTGAAAATATATATATAAAATGAAAACAAACGATACAGACAGGAGCGCACTTTACTTTAATCCATATTTTGGAGGAGTAATGCTTGGGTTAATTCTCCTAGCTACCTTTTATATCACCGGAAGGGGACTTGGTGCAAGTGGAGCAGCAAAAAGTACGGTAGTTGCTGCAGTAGACAAGGTAGCTCCTCAGCATGCAGAAGAATCGGCTTATTATAGCAAATTTATTAGTGATGATGAACATCCGATGAATAATTGGTTAGTTTTTGAAGTAATTGGCGTACTGGCAGGAGCCTTTTTAATGGGAGGGTTAGCCGGCCGCTTAAAGTTCAAAACAGAACATAGTCCAAAAATATCTTTAAGGACAAGATTAGTATTTGCAGGCCTGGGTGGGCTTTTGTTTGGTGTAGGCTCTCAAATTGCAAGAGGTTGTACAAGCGGGGCCGCACTTAGTGGAGCTGCTGTATTATCCCTTGGAGGATTTATTACCATGCTTGCCATCTTTGGTACAGCTTATTTATTCGCTTATTTTTTTAGAAAACTCTGGATTTAAACTTAAAGAATAAAAATTATGGGACCTTTAATTCCAATGGAAATAATACCAGCACAATGGAATAATGTAATTGCAGTATTATTGGGAATGGCTTTCGGGATAGTAATGGAAGGATCAGGGTTTTCTTCCTCCAGAAAAATTGTGGGTTTATTTTATGGCTATGATTTTACCGTGTTGCGGGTATTTTTTACAGCCACTGTTACAGCCGCAATTGGTTTGCTCTATTTCGACTATTTAGGATGGATTAACATGTCGATGGTTTATATACATCCCACTTTTGTTACCTCAGCCATAATAGGTGGAGTATTTATGGGCCTAGGCTTTATAACCGGTGGGTATTGCCCCGGAACAAGTATAGTGGCAGTAGGTATCGGAAAAATTGATGCAATTGTATTCACTCTTGGCCTTATGATTGGAATATTTATTTTTAGCGAAGCTTTTCCGGCACTTGAAGGAATGTTAAACAGTGGTGATTTAGGAACAGTTACAATATCTGAAACGCTTGGGATTTCACCTTACTTATTTGTATTCCTCTTCACAATAATGGCTGTTTTTGTGTTTTTTATAGCGACATTAATCAGGCGAAGAGTAAAAGAGGTTAACTACTAAAATAATAATCAATGACAAAGACATATATTATCCTGGGGATAGTACTAATTGCCATCGCAGGGGGATTGGTTTTGCTTCCTGAATCAAAACGGACCGACGAGATAAAACCAGAAATGCTTTTTAAAGAAATAAATGATCAAGCGAGGTATTTAAGCGTTGACCATGTCGCAGAAAGGCTAATAAATGAAGATCCGTCTATCATGCTTATCGATGTGCGCCCAGCTGATCAATACCAGTCATATTCTCTGCCTAATGCCTTGTGTATTCCGCTTGATGAAATTCTTTTACCCGAATGGAAAGATTATCTTAATCAGGATGAAATGGATATCGTATTTTTTTCGAATGGCGATGTTTATGCAGATCAAGCATGGGTTTTGTGCGCAAGACTGGGCTATAAGAACCTTTATGTTTTGTCAGGCGGATTAAATAAATGGTTTGCAGATATTATGCAAGCTACTCCTCCTCCGGAAACTGCTCCCTCTGAAGAATTCGATATTTACGCATTCAGGCTTGCAGCTAAATACCATTTTGGTGGGGGATCATTGGAAGCCACACCAAAAGAGACGAAGAATGACGAAGTTCCATTAATAAAAAGAAAAAAGAAAACAGTCTCGGAAGGAGGTTGCTAATATTTATTACTATTTAAATCAGATTTTTAATTTTGATACTGAACGATAATAAATTCTAATAATATGAAAGAATTAAAAAGAACAAGGAGGCTGATTATTGTATCGATAATCTTTGTTTTTATCATTATTATAGGACTAATTAGTCTGAGAAAACCAGATTTTGAATACCAGCTTTCGACAAATGAAATGCTGGAAGAAATATATAACATAGAAAATGAAATGCTACCCGATGAAGCCATGGAAATCATGGCATATGGTGACTCAAGTTACCAGTTTATTGACTTAAGAAATCCATATGATTTTAACAAAGGTTTTCTTGGTAACGCAATAAATATTCCGGTTTCGGATATTCTGGAGAAAGAAAGTTTTGAGTTCTTTAACCAATTGGAGGAAGATTCAGTTATACTTGTGCTATATGCAGAGAATCAGCTTCAGGCTAATGGCGCATGGATGATACTGAAACAACTTGGATTTAGCAATATTAAAATTTTATTAGGGGGCTACTCTTATATCTCCAATGAAAATATTGACTTTTATAACTTGCCAGATGTCCCGGAATACTTTGTTGAAGAACCCTTTATGGATTTTGCAACTCTAATTGAGGAGGCAAGTAATCCGGATAAGTCCGAAGCCTTTACCACGGATAATGACACCCAAAAAATTACTCCGCTAAAAAGAAAAAAGAAATCCGCTTCTGAAGGAGGATGTTAGTTATAAATCTTTCATTACTAATTTCATGAAATCTTAAATATTTCTACGAAAGCGGAGATATTAACCACGTTATTAACAATTTGTCTTTTTTTAAAGTGCTCATTTACAGATTTTTAAAAAATTTGCAGCAAAACAGACATCTTTAATAATAAAGTAGCTGGATTGAGCCATCCCAATAACACACTGAATTATAGTCGATTAGAAAGTTTGGTATAAACCTTGAATAAGGCAGTATCCTTATTATTGTATAAGGCAAATTTACAAACTTCTAAATGAAGCATGACAAACGAAATATTATTTATTTGATAGCATGGAACCTGCTTCTTATCAGTTTGATCATACTGATCAATGGAAATGCATTTGGGCAATATAATAAACCTCCCACATTTTTTTCCAAATTGATAAAAAACTGGTCGATAAGTGCCAATGTTGGCCGCACATCATTTTTTGGAGACGTGAGTTTATATGATGAGCAGTTTAATGAGAAAATGTCGAAGGAGGGAGCCTATGGAACCTGTTTTAGTATATCCAGGCAATTTACTCCTATTATTGGTTTGTCAGGGCAGATTTTGTTTGGTCAACTTTCAGGATCAAATTCCAAATCACAGTTTGTCTCAAATATCGTTGAGTATTCTGGAAACATGACAATTAACCTTGTTAACTTATTCATCCCGGAAAACAGTGCACGATTTTCACCCTATTTTATATTTGGGTTGGGCCAGTTTAGCTATGACACAAAACTAAAATTTAACGACCTCAATACACCCGATATAACTGCTGCTTCTAAAAGCCCGGAATTGGTTTATTTATTTGGAGGCGGCGCATACTATATTATTAATAATGCATTTGATGTATACACCGAATTTTCAGGACGCCGGATGGACAATGACAGGATTGACGGGAGTACATCTAACAGTAAAGATAATGACTATTACTCCTATTTATCAATAGGACTATCATATAAATTAAACAACTCTCCCCGTGATACAAGGTATTATAAAAGAATGGGAATGAAATCACCTTTAATCAGGAGGAGATAAATAAAAAAGTAAATTGAGATAAGGTAATTTTTAAAATTTTAAATCGTGAAAAGATCAATAAAAATTTTAGTACTAATAAGCATAATTGCAGGAACAACGTTCTCTGAATTTGCTTACTCTCAGGCATGGGGAGGCAAAGGTAAACCAGGCTTTTGGGACGACTGGTCAATTAATGGTAATGCAGGATTAACTTCATTTTTCGGAGATCTCAGTATTTATGATACTGAAATCGTTGATAAATTGACAAAAGAAAGTGGGCCTGCTTTAGGTGGAATACTTACAAAGCATTTCAGCAACAAATTTGCAATGTCTGGTCAGCTACTCTATGGCGGATTAAAAGGTGAAAATACGGCAAAAACTTCATTTGAAGCAAGTATCATAGAGTATAATTTCCATCTTAGGGTTAATCTTGTCAATTTAATTTTTGCAGATAATTATGCCCCGGTTGGATTAGATGTATATGCCGGTGCCGGCCAGTTTTTATTCAATGTAACAAAATGGAGTGTGCAGGAAGAGACAACTCAAACTGAAGTACATAATACCGGAACTCCAGAATTTGTGTATTTCTTTGGTGCAGGGGCTTTCTACAAAATAACAGATAAGATTGGAGCAACCGCTGACCTGGCACTGCGTCAGGCTCAAAATGATAAACTGGATGACTTTAGTAAAAACGGTAACTTCGATTATTATACTCATATTAGTTTCGGAATCACTTATTATATTGACAGTTTTAAAAAGCAATCAGCATTTGGACGCGGAGGAAGTACAAAAGGCCGGATGCCTGGCAGACTTCCAATGAGACGCAGAAGATAATCAAGAAAAAATAAAAATGAAATAAGCACGATCTTTCACTCAATATATTTTTCCCTTGAATTAATGGTTTAAGCAACTTAAAAGCTTAAACCATTTTTCTTTTTATACCAGTCCGGTAAATTTTAAAACGAATACTTAATGCCTGTGAACCAGGAAAAATAATAAGGATGGTAATCAAATTGACTATTCTTGTTAATCGGGTTTAAGGCATATTTAAAGGTGGGTTCAAAACTAAAGGAGAACTTCTTTGTAAAAAGATATTCAAGCCCCAATCCCAACGATGAATTGACAATAAATGAGTTCAGGTTGGAAGAATTTCCAATGTCGTATTTCTCACTATTGTATTCAAGGTAAGTATTATCTCTAAGTAAGTAGGCAGGACTAAGTCCACCTGAAAGATTAACAGAAAGCTTCTTATTTAATAATTTATATTTCAGCATCACTGGAATTTCAAATAATCCAAATTGCTGAATAATTTTCACATTTGCTATATCAATGTTTTCAAGGGTATCTTTTGGCGGATCAATTTTACGAACATCATCAGGAACTTTCTCAAAAACAATATTTATTGGTCCGGTGGATGTATTAATGGCATAAAGCAGATATTGGTCACTGCTTTGTTCAAATTTTAATGCATCATTATTAACCTGCCCTATTTGTGACAGGTATAACCCAGATTGCAAATATAGTTTCGGGCTAACTTTATAATCTACATTAATACCTCCCGAATATGATAATAATGATTCTTCATTTCTATTAAAATTCTCTTCTTCACTAATCTGGGCAGCCCCACCTGATGAATAATTTGTACTAATATCCCTATAAGAATAGGTTGGAGCAAACGTCGCCCCTAAAGACCACTTTGAACCAGGCTGATTTTTTGTTTTTCCAAAGAAATCATTTTCGTAAACAATCCTCTCAAACTCAGCATCAGGTTTGGGAATAAATGGCAGGTGGTTAGTTTGACGAATGGAAATAGTTTTACTTAAACCGGCTGGAGTGAAGTTGAATAATTCATTTTGTTTAAAAACTAATTGATTCATTCTTATTAATGATTGTTCTATAGCTCTGTCTGATTCTTCGAGGTTTTGAATCAGCGATTGATTCGCAAATAATTTCGCAGTATTTTCAAATAAATCCTGATTTCCGGATTTACTTTTTGCAGAAGATGCATTATCACTGATATAAGATTCATCTTTATCAGGTAACGCTGAGGTAATTATTTGTTGATTTTCTGGAAGAAATGTTGATTGATTCTTTTTAAACTCATTAACGTATTTATTATCATTTACATCCGTAGTATTCGGATCTTCTTTCTGAACAAGAGTTTCTATTGAATTAAGGTTAGCAAAATAGTAGCCAGCACCAAAAGCAAGGAACAGCAAAACAACAGCTGCTGCCCACCTGAAATAGAAAAATGCTTTTTTCTGATTTACTGACCCTAAACTCTTATCCAGGCGATCCCATGCATGTATAGAGGGTTTCTCACGGTATTGGGCTAACCCGTCTTTAAAAAGTTTATCAATATGTCGTTTGTCACTAATCATTTTATATCACTCATTCCGGAAGAAGAATAAAATAGCTTTTTTATTTTTTTCTGTAAAACATATCGTGCCCGTGCTAAATTTGATTTCGAAGTTCCTTCCGAAATACTAAGCATTTCAGCAATTTCATGATGTGAATAGCCTTCAATGGCATAAAGATTAAATACCATCCTATATTGCGGCGATAACTCACCAATCAATTTAAGCAAATCCTGCGCTGATAGATCATCAATTACACTGCGGGGGTCAATATCACCTTCAAAATAAAAATCATCTCCAACAGCATACATTTGATGTTGCCTTCTGAACTTTTCAAGCGCTGTATTAATCATTATTCTTCTAATCCAGCCTGCCAAAGAACCTTTTCCTTTAAATTGGGAAATTTTCTGAAAAACTTTCATAAAACCTTCATGCAATGTATCCTCGGCCTCAGTATAATCCTTCGAATAGTATCGGCAAACACCGAACATTTCATCTGAAAAAAGATTAAACAGCCGTTCCTGGAATTTTCTCTTCCCAGAAACACAGCCTTTTACAATTTCATCAAGGTTATCTTGCTTCATTAGTTTTACCGGAAATGTTGGTACAGTAAAACCTCTAATTTATAAAAAAATTGTTTAACAAGATATTCAGTAGATGACTGCATTCAAAAAAGGGTTGCGTTCATAATTTCGAAAAAAATTATATTAAAGAACGCAACCAATTTTATAACCTTCCCATCTTGTGTATAATTAATCAATTAAAATCGCAGGAGATGACGACAGTAAAAAATATGTTAAGTAATTTAAAAAGCATTCGCTTAATAAAAATTGACCCTCACATCATCTTATTATTACTTGTAATTATGTTTGTGGTACTGCTTTTTGCAGCCGAAAATGTGGTTAAACTGACGTTGATCCCTCAATAGGAATTTGATTTTATTGCCAGATAAATAGTCTTCTTCAGAAAACGCCCTGATATCATCAAGGCGTTTTTTATTTAGTACTGATATTATGAAGTAGTTGTTATCAATGTATTGTAAAATCCAAAAAGGATACTTTCCGCCACAAAAATAGGATGGCATGCACAATTCAAATTTTTGAAGTAATGGTTTTACATCAATTTCAAGGCAAAACAAAATTTAACATACGATTTCGTAAATATACTTTATAACCATAAATGGTAACTTTTAAGTTTCTTTTAATGTCTCTCCTTATCAATAATTATTTATGCATTTATTCATCAAAGCATTTCATCATTCTAGCATTTATACCTATATTTGGAAGCCATAATTTTCAATTATAAAAATCAAAAATAACATGGATTATCAAATATTAAATATTGGCCTTCAGGACGGAATTGCCATAGTAACCATAAACCGGCCTGAAGCCATGAACGCATTGAATACTCGGTTTTTTATGGAAATGGATGCAGCCATTAAGGAGGTTTCTTCTAAACCGGAAATTAAAGTGATGGTGATCACCGGATCAGGAAAGGCATTTGTAGCCGGTGCTGACATTGCTGAAATGGTAAACAAAAACCCGGAAGAAGGATCTGCGTTTTCACGTACCGGGCAAAACACCTTCCGAAGCCTCGAAAAAATGGAAATACCTGTAATAGCGGCTATTAATGGTTTTGCCCTTGGCGGCGGACTCGAGCTGGCTATGGGCTGCGATTTCAGAATTGCCAGCACCAAAGCCAAATTTGGCCAACCCGAAGTAAACCTGGGATTAATACCAGGTTATGCTGCTACGCAACGCTTATCCCGTTTGGTTGGAATGGGTGATGCCCTCTACCTCCTAATGTCAGCAGAGATGATAGGTGCTGATGAAGCCCTGAGAATAGGCCTGGTACAAAAAGTATTTGAACCAGAAGTATTGATGGAAGAGGTGATGAAGATTTCAAAAACCATTGCTGCTAAAGGGCCATTAGCAATAAAAAAAGTAAAGGCTGTTACACGAAAAGGCTTTTTAATGGACTTTGACAAAGGAAGCGAATTGGAAGCCGAACAATTCGGGACCCTTTTTGGAAAAGGCAGTGAAGGAGAAAAGGGGATGAAGGCATTTTTAGAGAAGCGGAAACCGGAATGGTAATGAGAAAATTTCAATTTTTTTAATAATATTTTCAAAATAGTAACAAATAATATGAATTACGACGAAAGATTACAAAATGTATCGGTTTTAGGTGCAGCCGGAAAAATGGGTAGCGGTATCCTGCTACTTACAGCTGTTGAAATGGCCGACCTCAGCCTGAAACCTGAAAACAAGGGAAAAACTTTTTGCCTGAATGCCATCGACGTATCACATGCTGGCCTTGCAGGATTAATGAAATACCTGAAAGCCCAGGTAGCAAAAATGGCCGAGAAAAAAACCGTATTGCTCCGCCAAATGTATGCTGATCGTGCTGACCTTATCGAAAATGAGGATGTAATTAATGAGTATGTATTTGATGTGATGAACATCGTAAGGCCGGTAACCACCATCGAATCGGCCTATGACTCAAACCTGGTATTTGAGGCTATTATAGAAAACCTCGATTTAAAAACAAAGATCTTCTCTCAAATCCATGAGAAGAATCCTAATGCCTGGTTCTTTACCAATACTTCATCCATCCCCATTCATATCCTGGACGAAAAAGCCGGATTAAACGGAAATATTCTTGGTTTCCATTTTTATAATCCTCCAGCTGTTCAACGTTTGGTTGAGCTGATCACTACAAAAACAAACAGCTCGGAAATGATTGACTTTGCCAATGCTTATGCTAAAAGCCTAAAGAAAATTGTTGTTCCTTCCAACGACTATGCAGGTTTTATAGGTAACGGTCATTTTATGCGGGATGCATTGCATGGCATAAAAGAAGTAGAAAAACTTTCGAAAGAATTGTCTTTTGTGGAAGCTGTTTATACTATAAATAAAGTATCACAAGACTTCCTTGTAAGGCCGATGGGTATTTTCCAACTAATTGATTATGTTGGCATCGACGTGGTTAGGTTTATTATGCAGGTGATGAACCCTCATTTGCCTGAAGAAGATTTACACAGCGATCTTTTAGATAAATTGTTTGAGATGGGTGTCAAAGGCGGACAAAATTCTGACGGATCCCAAAAAGACGGTTTCCTCAAATATGAACGCGGAAAACCCGTAGCCGTTTTCAGTCCTGGTATTAAGGATTATGTGGAGATTGATTCCTTTAGTAAAACATGTGATGAAAAACTGGGAACATTACCCGCATCATGGAAACCCTGGAAAATTGTTAATTTCAGCCGGGGAGGAAAAGAGAGCATGCTGCAAACCTATTTTAATGAATTAGCCAGTATGGATACACCTGGAGCAAAATTGGCAAAAGCCTATAATAAACGATCAAATGAAATAGGAAACTTCCTGGTTTCAAGTAAGGTGGCCAATAATGCTGAGGATGTGAATACCGTGATGTTAACCGGGTTTTTCCATTCCTATGGCCCCATTAATAATTACATGCAAAACTAATGTGGACGTTAAATTGTTAAATTTAAAGAAATGAGTAAACTAAGACGAAAAGTATATATAGCAGCTGGTTACAATACTGTTTCATTAGGAACAGGCCGTAGTGAATTTAATCCTAAAAAGCCCCGCCCCGAACTTGAACAATATATCAGGGAAGCCGGACAGGGAACACTAAAACAAATTGGTGGAGCAAAAAATGTGGATGAGGGTGCCATTGGTAATTTCATGGCCTCGCGTTTTAACAAGCAAGGACACCTCGCCGGATTTATTCCATATATCGATGAGGGGCTGCAATACAAACCCAGCATACGAACAGAAGGAGCCTGCGCTTCAGGAGCATTATCCATGATGGCTGCAATGAAGTCAGTCCTGGCTGAAACTGCCGAAGTTGTGCTTACAGTTGGGGTAGAAGTACAAAATACCATGAAAGCGATTTATGGAGCTGATGTACTGGCCGGAGCAGGTTGGTTTAAAAATCGTAAAAACGGTCATGCCTATTTTTTCCCCGGACAGTTTAGCGACCGGGCAAAAGCTTATTATGAAAAATATGGTATGGAGTACGCCCGGAAAGGAATGAAACAATGGTTTGTAAATGCGATTGAAAATGCACGGCTTTGCCCTACAGCACAGGAGTATGAAAACAAGGTTCCTGACCTCGGAGCTTTATACGATAAAATGACTCCCAATGGAAAAGCTTTTGTTGATAGTTTAAATGTGTTGGATTGTTCCAAAGTTTCTGATGGAGCTTCTGCGGTTGCTATTCTTTCTGAAGAAGGATTAAAGCGTTGTGGAATTCCTAAAGACCAGGCGATAGAAATTGTTGGTTTTGCCCAGGTTGAACGTAATATAACCAACGACCCACCAGATAAAACCGAACTAACAGCAATCAAAAAAGCAGCTAAGCAGGCCATGGATATGGCAGGAATCACCATCAAACAACTGGGTACGGCTGAAGTACACGATTGTTTTTCTATTGCTGGTATCCTCACAACCGAAGCACTTGGATTTGCTGAACCAGGAAAAGGTGCACAATTTGTGGCTGACAGGAATACTGCCCGTGATGGTCTAATTCCGATAAATACGACCGGTGGCCTAATTGGATGGGGTCATCCTACCGGAGGAACCGGCGTTCACCAGGCTGTGACTATTTGGGAACAACTCACCGGAAAAGCGGGTGATGCCCAGATTGAGATGAAGCCTGACAAACCTTACGGTATGACCATTAATATGGGTGGTGATGATGTAACGGCTGTGGCGGTGGTTTATAAACGGGCTGACCTTTAGAAACCGATCCTAAAAATAAATAAAGCTTCTGAGAAGTTCAAAACTTCTTAGAAGCTTTGATTTACTTCGTAATAACTCGTCCAAGTTGCAGATTGATATCCTTACTAATATCTTTTAATTCTTTTTGACGCTTCATCAGAAGGATCATATCTTCATAATGTTCTGCATCATTTGCATGCTTAATTTTTTCCTGTACTTCCGCAATTAATTGTTCAATTTTTTTTGCCTTAAATGAAAGCACAGAATTAAATACAGCCTGCTTTAATTTCTGAAATTCGGTAAACACCTCAATCCGGGCTACCGATTCCCATTTATCACTTAACTGGTAAGGAGTGGTTAACAAATCAATGGCAACCGAGGAAATATTTTTGCTTTTATGGTTAATGAAGTGGCTTTCGGAAGGAAGTTCCCCCCGGTCGATGAAGTCAATATATTCTTCATAGATTTTTTGAAATCTCTCGTTACTGAAGGTGATTTCATCCATTCGTATATCATTTACGATAAACTCTGCCACTTTCACCCCCACCTCAATCTGCTCCCCTTCTTCAGAAGTTTGATCCAAAAATATTTCTTCATGCCCATAATTCAACATAAGGCGGATGATGTCTTTTTCCTGGTAAGAAGTATCATTCTGTTTAACCTGAATCTGTCTCTCATAGGGAATTTCAGGAACCTCAACCACAGTTTCTTCAGGAATATCATTTATATTCTGCCTGAACTTTTTCCGCAACAGTTTATTAAGTTCGTTCATCAAAGTCTGCTCAGCCATTTCCATCATAAAGGAACATTCCTTCACATACACTGAGCGGATAATGGCATCAGGAATCTGCGAAATGGACTGAACAATTTCTTTGATCATCCCGGCTTTTTTAATGGGATCACTCTTGGCTTCCTTAAGAAGTATATTGGTTTTAAACTGAATGAAATCTTTTGCCTGTGTGGCCAAAAATTCTTCTACTTCGGCTGAACGATGATTGCGCACATAAGAATCCGGGTCCTCGCCTTCCGGGAAAAGGACCACCTTTACATTCATCCCTTGCTCAAGGATCATATCAATACCACGAAAAGAGGCCTTAAGTCCTGCTGCATCTCCATCGTATAAAATGGTGATGTTGGGTGTATACCTTTTGATCAGGCGAATTTGGTCGGTAGTAAGAGAGGTTCCCGATGAAGCAACCACATTCTCAAAACCTGCCTGAAAAAGAGAAATGACATCGGTATAGCCTTCCACCAGGTAACAATTGTCCTTACGAATAATGGCATTTTTTGCAAAATAAATACCATATAAAACCTGGCTTTTGCTATAAATATCCGATTCGGGGGAATTAATGTACTTGGCCTTTTTTTCCTCATTTTTTAGGAGTCGTCCTCCAAAACCGATTACCCGGCCCGAAAGGCTATGAATGGGAAATATTACCCTTCCTGAAAACCGATCGAACTTGCGTCCATTCTTATCAATGGTTAAACCCGACTTGACTAGGAACTCGTCTTTATAACCGTTTTCATGGGCATTTTTAGTAAACGCTTCCCAGGTATCAGGGCTGTAACCCAGTTGAAACTGCTGCATTATGTGCTCCCTGAATTCCCTGCCTTTGAAATAACTCAATCCAATTGCTTTTCCTTCTTCTGAATTAAAAAGCTGATCCGTGAAATATTTTTGAGCAAATGCAGTAACAGCAAACAGGCTTTCTTTTTCATTAAGGGCCTCGATTTGTTCCGGGGTTTGCTCTTCTTCCTCAATTTCAATATTGTATTTTTTAGCCAGGAATTTTAAAGCTTCGGGGTAGGAATAATGTTCGTGGTCCATGATGAAGTTCACCGAATTTCCGGCTTTACCACAACCAAAACATTTGTAAATCCCTTTAGCAGGAGAAACGGTAAAGGACGGCGTTTTTTCATTGTGAAAAGGACAAAGCCCTAACATATTGACTCCTCTTTTACGAAGGGTCACAAAATCACCAACCACCTCCTCTACACGAGCAGTTTCCATTATAGTTTGTATGGTATCCCTGGCAATCACAAATTTTAAAATTGGAATGCGAAGTTACGAAAAATCAATGCAGTAATTGCCTGTTAAACTGATTGTCGTTTATTTAAAAATAAAAAGCGGAATGCCCAATGAAGAGTCATTCCGCTTGATATTTTAAACTTAGGATATTAATTTTCGACTGCCTCAGGTGCAGGTTCTGTTAATTTTATCCCATCATAGGCGGGCCTATTATTCTTTTGTACCAAATCCATTTCATCTATCAGTCGTTTGGCACCTGCAAATTTGTCAATGATAAAAAGGACGTATCGTATATCCACATTAATGGTTCTTTGAAGTTCGGGTTCAAAGGCAATATCTCCACTCATGGCTTCCCAGTTACCATCAAATGCCAAACCGATTAATTCGCCTTTACCATTTATTACGGGACTTCCTGAGTTCCCTCCTGTGATATCATGGTTGGTTAGAAAACATACTTTCATAATGTCTCCCTCACCATACCTTCCATAATCTTTATTTTGGTACAATTCTTTTAATTTAGGATGAACAACAAACTCCCAATTATTAGGGTCTTCTTTTTCCATTACCCCTTTTAGGGTTGTATAATAGTTGTAATGGACAGCGTCAGCCGGGTAATAGTCTAAAACCTTTCCATAGGTTAAACGCATAGTAAAGTTAGCATCAGGATAGAAGGTTTTATTGGGCTGCATTTCACGGAGTCCGGCAACAAACAAACGCATTCCTTTTTCCATTTTATCATAAGCCTGAGTTATTTTGGGGTCAATATTATCCACATAATAATTATTAAACTCCTTCATCGTTTTATAAGCAGGGTCGCGTTCAATTTTTTTAACGGAGGGTGAAACCAATAACAATTCCAGTTTTTCAGGAGAGGTAAAATATGATTTTGCAAAAACAAATTCAGCAAAAGCATTAAAATCCATTTTGAATTTTTTTGCAATCTCCTTCATATAAGGAGGTTGTTGGGCAGGCGGAACATTTTTATAATACATGTCAAACATGGCTGCGAGCAATTTTTTATCTGTTGGCAGGTTATAATCTTTAAAATAACCTTTTGCCCGCTCCCTGATATCCTCCACTAAGTTATTGATCTTTTCCTGATCAGGGTTGGCCTCCATAAGTTCCTTTTTCAGGCTTGATGCACGGCCGGCAAACCCAAGAATTTCACTCCCCCTGCTAATGGCTTCCCGCTGAAAAATACGGGCTAGTTCATATTCACTGATTTCTTTGTATGCCTGCTCAATTAAGCCAAGGGTTTCGGAATATTTTTCGGATGCAGATTTATTGTTTGCCACCCAATCCGTAAATTCCTTTTCAATCTTAACTTTTTTATCATACACTTTCAGCCTTTTTAATCCTTTGGACTGACCAATAAAATACTTCCAGTAATTGGAAATACGTGCATATTTTGTAGCGTATTTAATTCGAATACCGTCATCAGACTGCATGTCCTCCATCATGATCTTTAGCTTCACATCACGAATGTCAACAACCGTTTGATTAGAAATATCGAGTGCCATTTTAATGCCATACGAGGTCATGAACCGGTCGGTTCCTCCCGGATAACCCATAATCATGGCAAAATCTCCTTTTTCAACTCCATCCAAAGAAACAGGAAGATGATGTTTAGGTTTTAATGGAATATTGTCCTCTGAATATTCGGCAGGTTTTCCTTCTTTGTCTGTATACACCCTGAACATAGAAAAATCACCCGTATGTCGGGGCCACATCCAGTTGTCGGTATCGGCACCAAATTTACCAATAGATGAAGGGGGTGCACCCACAAAACGAACATCTTCAAAAACTTCATATACAAACAGGTAATACTCATTTCCTTCATAAAAACTGCGCACAGAAGCCTTGTAATGATTTCCTTCCTCTGCAGCATTCTGAAGACTCTTCGACCGATCGCGGATTTTTATTGCCCTTTCTTCTTCGGTAAGTGTCTCGCCAATTTCCTCAAGTACCTTGGCTGTAACATCTTCCATCCGTATAAGAAAAGTAGCTTTCAATCCGGGATTGGGCAATTCATCTTTTAAAGTTTCAGCCCAAAAACCATCTTTCAAATAGTCGTGCTCTATTGATGAATGCTCTTGTATACGTCCATATCCACAATGGTGGTTGGTCAGGATCAATCCCTGATCAGAAATTATTTCTCCAGTACATCCTCCACCAAAAATAATGATCGCATCCTTTAAACTTGAATGGTTCACGCTGTAAATTTCCTCAGCAGTCAGTTGCAGGCCTTCTTTTTGCATGTCGACATAATTCAGCCTCTCAATCAAAAGAGGCAACCACATGCCTTCATCTGCCTTTGCGAATGGCTGTATGCCAATCAACAAAATCAAAAAACCAAAAATTTTTATTTTCATAATAAAATTGTTATTTATTAAACGTATTGATCTCCTTTTTCCAGTTTTACTGTATTTACAATATCCCTGATGTTCTGTTCATCTTCTTTTCTGCAAACCAGCAATATCCCATCGTCTTCTACTACAATGTAATCATTCAGGCCCTGTAAAACCACCAACTTTTCCCTTGGTACATTCACCACGCAATTATTGGAGTTAAATGATAATACGTTATCCCCAACAATGGCATTGTTGTTTGCATCTTTTTTTCGTACATCAAATAAAGAACCCCAGGTGCCAAGGTCGGACCATCCAAAATCAGAAGCAAGAACATAAACATTCGTGGCTTTTTCCATCACACCATAGTCGATTGAAATGTTTTTACAGATAGGATAACTTGTATGAACAAAGTTTTCTTCCTCCTTAGTTGAATATTTTCCAATACCTTGTTTAAAAAGATAATCTACTTCAGGGAGGTATTGCTCAAAGGCATTTAATATACTTTTTAACGACCAAATAAATATTCCTGAATTCCACAGGAAATCACCGCTTTCGAGGAATGTTTTAGCCAATTCAAGGTTGGGTTTTTCAGTGAATGTTTTCACTTTATACACCCTTTCATCCGTAGCATAAGGGCTTCCTTCTTCAAACTGAATATAACCGTATCCGGTGTCGGGCCTTGAGGGTTTTATACCCAGGGTAAGTAGCCAATCATTAGCTGCGGTTGCTTCAAGGGCTGTAAGGATAACTTCTTTAAAACTTTCTTCTTTAAGAATAATATGATCTGAAGGGGCAACCACCAGATTTGCATTCGCGTTTTCTTCCTTTATTTTATAGGCCGCATAGGCAATAGCCGGTGCAGTATTTCGTCGCATCGGTTCGCATAAAACCTGGTTTTCACTAATGTCTTCCAGTTGTTGCAAGATCATTTCTTTGTACATATCATTGGTCACAATGTAAATGTTCTCGCGAGGGCAAACTTCCAGAAATCGTTCAAAAGTCTGTTGAATTAATGTTTTTCCTGTACCAAGTATATCAATGAATTGTTTCGGGTGTGTCGTTCTGCTCATTGGCCAAAACCTGGCCCCAATCCCACCTGCCATTATCACACAATAATTGTTTTTGTTCATAATGTATGGAATTTATTTAGGGTGCAAAGATATAAAAAGCGGGCAGAGTATCATGCAATTTGTCAAGCGGCTTTAGGAGATGGTAAATTCATTTTTAATTGGTGAGCTTTTCAATCAGCTTTTTCCTGTTTATCTTTCCATTTTTCGTTTCAGGGAAAACAGCCATATAAATTATTTTCTTTGGCTTTTCCCAGGCTCGCAAACCAGTTAAATCCAAAATATCCTGAAGATGGTATTTGCCTTTATCTTCAGATTCAATTACTAAGACTAACTTCTCACCAAGTTTTTCATCAGGCATGGCTCCGACAATAAATCTATCATGGACATAAGCTTCAATTTGATGTTCAATTTTTTCAGGAGAGATTTTAATTCCACCCGAATTGATTACGTTATCATACCTGCCTTCAAAATCAATTTTAGTTTCAGATATCAAATTAACAATATCATTTGTCTGCAAATCCTGTATCCCTAAAATTGCATCATTGATAACTAGGCAATTATTTTCATTTTTAGTAAAACTAACCCCGGGCAAACCAAAAAAACAGCTTTCGGTTTGATTCCGGGAAACCTTTTTTACCGCAATATGTGTATATGTTTCTGTCATCCCATAGGTATGGTATACTTCTGTTTTTAACGGTTTAAGTTTTTCAAACAACGCGGGTGAAATTTGACCTCCTCCAATTATAAGGTTTTTAATTCTGTTTAGTTTTAAAATTCCATATTCTTCAGATAGGGTGTTAAAAACCTGCATGGGAGTCATGGCAGCAAACTGAAAATCTTCATGAATGTTATCCAAAGCTATACCTTTTGGCTCAACCGGAATCAAATTCAATCCCAGAACAATAGCTCTTACTACCATCATTTTCCCGGCAACAAAATCAACCGGGAGGCAAAGCAGGGCTTTGTCCCCTTTTTTCAGATTAAAAAAAATGCCTGTACGCAGCGCACTCAGAATCATGTTATCTTTTGAAAGTTGAACAGTCTTTGGATTACCTGTAGACCCTGATGTTTGAACGACTATAAAAGGATTATCCAGGAACCATTCCTGAATAAAAGTATAAAGTTGTTTTTCCCAGGAAGGGTGGTTTCCATTAATAACCTCATCACATTTTTGCAAGAGCGCTGCCCTGGAGTAAACCATGCTCCCAATTTGTAATTCCTGGTATTTATTATTAATGTTCAACGGTTCAATTTATTGATTCGCTTATTATTGGGTTCAAATTCCAGTATTTATCAATTCCATAATTTAACCGGCCTTCATGTATAAAAAGCGGAGAAGTAAAATTATTGGTGTACAATTGCCCGGTTCCAAGGCCCTGAGGCATTTTGTTACCTAAAGTGTACGTCCATTGAGCTATTGCATTTAATCCAATGTTCGACTCAAGTGCAGAAGTTACCCACCAGCCAATTTCCCTTTTTTCTGCAAGGTTTATCCATTCTTCAGAAGCAGCAAATCCACCCAAAAGGCTGGGTTTTAAAATGATGTAGTGTGGGTTGATTTGATCAAGAAATTCTTCCTTTTTCTTTTTATCAAATATTCCAATCAACTCTTCATCCAGTGCAATTGGTAATGGTGTTACCTCACAAAGCTTTGCCATCTCCTCCCATTGACCCTGTTTGATGGGTTGCTCAATGGAGTGAAGGTCAAAATCTGAAAGCCGTTTTAATTTTTCAATAGCATCCTGAAAACGAAAAGCACCATTTGCATCTACCCTGAGTTCAATATCCTTTTTTGAAAATTCATTCCTAATTAACTTAATGAGTTCAATTTCCTTTTCAAAGTCGATGGCTCCAATTTTCAGCTTAATACATTTAAATCCATTATCAATTTTATACGTGATTTGTTTTTGCATAAAATCAAAATCTCCCATCCAAACAAGGCCATTGATAAGGATTGAATTTTTCCCATTGGTAAAATCCGATGGGAATAATACCCGTTCTTTTTTACTGTTATGATCACTTAGCGCCATTTCAAGACCAAAACGTATGGAAGGATAGTCATTCCATTGGGTAGGATTGATGCTTTGAGCCCCTTTTATTTCTTTACAAACCTGGCCCAGTTTTGATTTGTAATCAGGCCGGTCATCGATACTTAATCCTTTTAACAAGCCACATTCACCTATACCCGTTTTGCCGGTTTCATCCCTAAGGATAATAAACCAGGTTTCTTTCTCTGTTAAAACACCCCTGGATGTACCCGCCGGGAATTTAAATTTAAGGGTATACTTTTTCAATTCCGCATGAAGCATAGCAAAAGATTAAAACAACAATCCGATCCCAAAACTTAAAGAAAAGAGTAAGCTGGCAATGGCAAGTTTTTTAAGGTAAGGATCCAATTCTTCGGGTATTGTATTTTTGAAAACAACCACCACATTGATCCATAACATTGGTATAGTGATTAAAAAAAGCATCTGGAAAGGGGAATGATAATTAAGAAGCATATAGGCCAGGCCGGCAATAACCGATCCGGCGAGTAATGAAAAATGATACCAACGGGCTTTTTCAATTCCCATGATCACGACCAGAGTATTTTTTCCTGAGATTTTATCGTTGACCCTGTCGCGCATATTATTGAGGTTTAAAACCCCGGCGCTCAAAAATCCCATAGCGGAAGCAGGCAACAAAATTTCCCAATTGAAAAACTGAGTATTTAAAAAGTAGGTTCCAATAACTCCTGTTAGTCCGAAAAACAGGAATACAAAAAGGTCCCCATATCCTGAATATCCGTAAGGACTTTTCCCTATGGTATATTTTACAGCTGCAGCTATTGACCCTAATCCAAGCACAAGAAAAATAAGCACATTAAAAAAAGGAATCGCTTTTGTCCCTTCATAAATCAGCCATAATCCGAATACCAGTGATAAAACCATAAAAAGGATTACAACTTTTTTCATGGTAAGGGGACGAATATTCCCACTTTGCACCGCTCTTACCGGCCCCACCCTCGATTCACTATCCACACCATGTTTTGAGTCCCCATAATCATTGGCCAGATTGGAAAGGATTTGTAAAAACAAGGTTGTTAATCCGGCCAGGATGCTCACTTTTAAATTAAATCCTCCGTCGTAATAGGCTAAAAAACAACCCAGGGCGACACTGCTCAATGCAAGTGGCAACGTCCTAAGTCGAAAGGCATGTATCCAGGGTTTAATATTCAATAGCTATGTTATTATTGTGCAAATTAAGGAAATTTTGGGTATTTCTTAAAATCAGGATCTCTCTTTTCAAGAAAAGCGTGTTTTCCTTCCTGGGCTTCATCAGTTAAATAATAAAGTAAAGTAGCATTCCCAGCCAGCTCCTGAATTCCTGCCTGTCCATCAAGCTCAGCATTTAATCCCATCTTGATCATACGGAGGGCCATCGGACTGCGTTTCATCATGATTTGGCACCATTCCACTGTAGCATCTTCCAGCTGATCGAAAGGAACAACTTTATTAACCATGCCCATTTCTTCAGCCTCCCTGGCTGTATATTGTAGGTTCAGAAACCATATCTCCCGGGCTTTTTTTTGGCCTACATGCCGCGCTAAATAAGAGGATCCAAAACCCGCATCAAAACTACCGACCTTTGGTCCTGTTTGGCCAAACTTTGCATTTTCTGATGCCAGTGTTAAATCACACATCACATGCAATACATGACCGCCACCTATGGCGTACCCATTCACCATCGCAATAACCGGCTTAGGTAGGGATCGTATTTGACGTTGCACATCCAGTACATTTAAACGAGGGACACCATCTTTATCCACATACCCACCTTTACTTTTTACATTTTGATCACCTCCACTACAAAACGCCTTATCCCCTGCCCCTGTAAGTATTACCGTATAAATTTCCTGGTTTTCTCGGCATAGTCTAAAGGCATCACTTAATTCAAATACTGTGGTTGGCCTGAAAGCATTATATACTTCGGGGCGGTTGATGGTAATTTTAGCTATACCCTCCCAAAATTCGAATAAAATGTCTTCGTATTCTTTTAATGTTTTCCAGTCTCTTTGAAGTCCCATATTATCTTTTTTTTGGAACAGCAAAGGTCGTAAAATGTTTAATACGAAAGCTTTATTCTCTCAAATAATTAAAATATGACTTGAGGATTTCGGCATTTTTTTTATGAGGAGTAAAAACCTCAAGGATGGCAGGCCGGTTTTTATTCCGGGTATTGAAAAACTGAGGTAAAACTAATGCAAGCTCATCAAGGTTAGTAGCATTATAATAGGATACATTGAAATTTTTAGCGATGTATTCAGCATTCCAGCTATGTTTAGCTTCAAAAAACTTCTCCAGTTGATTTGTTTCGTCTGGCCCGGAAATAAATCTGAAAATTCCCCCACCATGGTTATTAATAACGATTATACGGAGATTTTCAGTCAGATGATGATTCATTAAAGCGTTTGAGTCGTATAAAAATCCCAGATCACCTGTTATCAATATGGTAGGTAAACCATTGATCCAGGCTGCTCCTGCGGCTGTGGATACGGTTCCATCAATCCCGCTTGTACCCCGGTTTGAATTAACTTTAAATACTTTACCCGATTTAAATAATTGGCTATACCTGACAGGTGTGCTGTTGCCAAGTTGTAGATTGCTGTCTTCCGGAATAAAATTCAGAATTTACTCAAAAACCTTCAGATCAGAATATTCACAATTCTCTAAAAATTTATCATGCCTTATTTCTGAACGATTTGCACGCTCTATCCAAAGTTTCTTATAGCCACTTTCATGGGAATTTATCCCTGGCATGCCTTTAAAAAAATCAACCGGATTCAGGGGTATCCCATGACTCAGGCATTGGTAAGTATTCATTTCTACATCTACCGGATCAATATGCCAATGCTCTTTAGGCTTATTGTTCCGAATAAATGCTTTAACCATTTTTGATACAACATGGCCACCGAAAGAAATCAATAAATCAGGTTTGAAATTATCAGATTCTTCGGGTTTAATCGTATGCACTACCTTATCGATACAGGAACAAGAGCAATCATGTCCAAAGAGATTTGAGGTGGTTTCTGTCAGTAATGCAACAGAACCATCCCTGGTAATTTCTTTTAAAACCCGCTTCAATTCCGGATTGGGATCCATCATCCCAGCAATAAGTAGCTTTTTGGGATATTGCCTCCATTTGTCAGCAAAGGGATGAAGAATATCTTCAAGCATTACTGTTGGCTCATGATATGCTAAAGGAAGCTTGATATCATATCCGGGATTTTTAACCTGCCCATAAATAGGCTCAGCAAAAGGCATATTGATATGCACAGGGCCGAAATCGGGTTTTGTAGTTAATTCAATGGCCTCATTAATAAAGTTGATAACATTGGTGCGTTCATCTTCAGACACTAATTCGCCCTGAATCTCGAAACTCTTTTTTACATAGTTAGCGAAAACATTTTTTTGCCGAATAGTTTGGCCATCCCCCTGATCGATCATTTCACTTGGTCGGTCGGCTGTAATAATCAATAATGGTACTTTTTGATAAAAAGCTTCAGCAATAGCCGGGGCATAATTAAGTACTGCTGAACCGGAGGTACAGGTAATAGCTACGGTTTTTTTGGTTTGCTGGGCCATGCCCATAGCAAAAAAAGCGGCGCTGCGCTCATCAACAATACTTAATGCTTTCACAGAAGGATTATTGACAAAAGAAACAATAAGCGGGGCATTACGTGAACCCGGGGAAATCACAATATGAGATAATCCATGTTTTACGAAAATATCTGCCAGTAATGCTGCGCCTTCTTTATTCGATGTCATAGGATAAAAATGCGCATCCGATGACTTTGAGTCACCGGATGAATTATAGTATTGCAAAGGTCGGGAAAAATTATATGATTGACAATAATGTCTTTGCCTTTAATACGGTCTCTTCCCATTCCTTTTCAGGTGCTGATAACTTCGTTAATCCACCACCAACAAATAAGGCCATTTCATCATTAAGTATTTTCATGCATCGCAGATTAACAAAGAGGTCGGTATTATTTTTATAATTTAAAGGGCCACAATATCCCGAATAATATTCCCGATTATGCTCTTCTGTTTCAAAAATTAGGTCAAGTGCTTTTTCTTTGGGAAAACCACAAACAGCTGGTGTTGGATGAAGTTGAGTCACAAAACCTGCAAAATGATCCTTAATTAGTTGTTGGTCAAACTTAAATTTTGTGGCCAGATGAACTGCATTTCCGGCAGTGAGGTCATAAGTTTTTTCCTTTTCAAAACTATGAAGGCGAAAGCCTCTGAGAATCTCCTCAATATAATCTGTTACTATCCTTTGTTCTGCAATTTCCTTTTCCGACCATTTAATGGTTTTATCATCCTTTGGTTTTGGCTGTGTTCCGGCGAGGGATAATGTCCATGCTTGTTTTCCGTCCATCCTCACTAATGTTTCAGGTGAAGCGCCTGTCCACAGGCCGGCTCCGGGAAGATAAATGATATGGCAAAAAGCTTTGGGATAAGATTTTTTCAAATGGAGAAAAAACTCCCCTGGATCAAAGCCTGCCGGCTTAAGGATTCTTTCAACACGGGACAGCACAGCTTTCGTAAATTGGTCATTTAAGGAAGAAACAAATTTGGCAGTTTGCAATAAATATTCCTCTTTTCGAATAGATATTGGTATTTCAAGTTTATCGTCAGGATACATCTTGTCCCTGTTTGCAAGCTTTTCTATAAACTGTAGATCGATTTCATCATTAACGAAAATATCTTCTGGTTCAAAAAAAGCAATAGGGAAATTGGTTCTGCGGTGAAAGGGGGCATAAACAAATCCTTCCTTGTCAGCAATCTCATAAAAATGTTCCACATAATTGAACTGTCCTGAGCTTTGCACCCAGGTATGTATTTCATTGCTTTCCGGAAGGGAATAGCTAACAAATGGAACATTTTTTTCCAGGCAAACCTGGAGGAGTTGAGTTATCTTGTTTAGCACTTAATCAAGTAATTATTAATTATTTAATTTCTCTTTTGGGAATAATGATTACAGTAATCCTGCAAACCGAAACCCGATACCCGCCCTGGTCCTTAATTTCAATATCCCACACATGGGTAATACTTCCTTTATGAATAAGATTTGCTTCAGCATACACATACCCTCTGGCTATTGCACCAATATGATTAGCAGTTACAGCTGCGCCTCTCACATCGTTCTTTTCCATATCCACAAGTAAAGCAGAACCTAAGCTAGCGATGGTTTCAGCCAAAGCAATACTGGCACCGCCGTGCAAAATATCAAAGGGTTGTTTAGTCCTGCTGTCCACCGGCATTTTGGCTTTTACATATCCTTCTTTTGCTTCGAGATATTCGATTCCGAGTTGATCCATGAGGGTGTTTTTATTCATGGCGTTGAGTTGTTCGATGGGTGTGTTTAGTGAGATCATAGTAGTTATTTTGATTGATGCAAATTTAACTAAATGAATTAAATTCACTTGCCTGTACAGTTCAAGGTTTATAACATTGATTTTATAAATCGGTTTTCATGATAATTGGGATGGACATCTAAGCAAATAATGATTTAATAATATTATACAAAAGGATTAATATAAAAAACCAAACATCCAAAGAGGGATAGTATTTTTATAACCAAACTCAATATCATCGGCAACAACAAATGCATTATTCAAACCTGCGATCTGTTCATTGGTTTTGTTTCTTCCACCAATTTCGAAAGTGTACTTATTATCAACAAGAAAATCGCCTTTCTTAACAGAGAGTAATTTATGCTTTTGTATCAACTGATTCATAAAAAAGGTTTCTCGTATGGTACCGGATGAGACTTGCTGGTTTGTATTTATTGCAAATAGTAAAGCCGTATTATTTAAATATATTTTATCGGGTTTTGTTAAATGGCCTGTTGGAGCCCCTTTTTGCCGGATATTAGTTATGAGGCTTGCATTATCCAATAAAGCAAGTAAGCGTAACAAAACATCTCGGCTTAATCCTGATTTACGGCTTAATTCAGAAATATTGATTTTAAACGGGACACTATCAGCAATTAAAGAAATCAGTTTTCGTAATTTATGTACCGATTGATAGTTTATATTTTCTATCGCTGGTAAATCGTTTTCAATAATTGTATTTACAGTGTTTATTAACCTATCGTAGTATTGGCCTTTCGCTTCTATAAAAAATGGGTACGCCCCGTTCTGCAAATAATTTTTAAACAATGCAGTTATCCTGATGTTTTTAACAATATCTCCAGCCAGTTTTTGATGGTTACTTAAAATATCGCTTATTAAAATTGATTCAAAATTTGTTTTAAGTGTAAGGTTAAGGTACTCCCGAAATGACAATTCATGTAAATGATACATGGCTGCCCTGCGGCTTAGGTCTCCTGTCGCTTTATGCAATTGTAAAGCCGACGAACCGGAAAAAACTATTTTTAATTCAGGAAAAATATCGTAAATATTCTTAATGTCAATTGACCATGACGGATATTTATGCACTTCATCAACAAAAAGATGCAAACCTCCATTCATATAAAACTTTTCAGCCAGGTCAAATAGACGGTGTTGGGTAAAATAATAGTCGTCCAAAGAAACATACAACGTATCGCCGGATGCCCCGAAAGTGTTTTTTATGTGTTGCAACATCAATGTTGTTTTCCCTGTTCCCCTGGCACCTGTAATCCCTATCAACCGGTCGTCCCATTCTATTTCTTTTGTTAAATACCTGACAAATTTTGTTGATACACTATTTATTCGTGCCGAGGAGTAATTTATTAGATTTTGCATAACAACTGTTTTATACATTCAACAATAACAAATTTATTATGTTGTATTGATACTGCAAATATAAAACATTTATGTTGTACCCAAACAACACTAATAATTTTTCCTTCTCCAGTGGAAAAATTTTGAACAGGGCCAAAGCCTAATTCGGCTATAGATTTTACAATTGCATCCAAAGGGAGATCATTTTGAGAAAATGATACGGAAATTTGTAAGAACAATGCAAGAATTAAAAACTGAAAAATTTTGATTTTCATATACGACTATTAATAATTGGAATTTTGTTATAAGCTATTTGGCAACTTACATATGCAGCGAAAATATAAAAAAAAGAATTCCTATTTTTATCACCAAAATAAAAAAATTAATAAACAGCAATGCAAAACTTCAAAATAGAAAACCCAACAATAGTCCACTTTGGAAATGATGTTATAAATGACCTTGGAAAAGTGGTTTCAAATTATGGAAAAAATGTATTGCTGGTTTACGGGAAAGGTTCCATTAAAAAAAATGGAATTTATAATGCAGTTATTCATCAGCTTAACTCCATTAAGGCAAATGTAATTGAATGCAAAGGAATAAAACCAAATCCTTTGATCATGGATGTGAATAATGCCGTCAGTCTTGGGAGAGAGAAACAAGTTGAGGTAGTTTTAGCTGTGGGCGGAGGGAGTGTGATCGACTCAGCTAAATTAATCGCCCTGGGAATTTCATCAGGAGGAGATGTATGGGATTTTATGGAAAATAAGCGGAAACCAACAGCTGCTGTTCCCATTATCAGCGTGCTGACCCTGGCAGCCACCGGCTCCGAAATGAATCAGTTTGCCGTTGTACAAAATCCTCAATTAAAAAAGAAATTAGGTTTCCGGCACAAGCTGATGTACCCTCAACATTCCTTCCTCGATCCCTCCTATACTTTCTCAGTATCAAAAGCATATACTGCTTATGGAATTGCCGACTTAATAGCCCATGCCCTGGAAAACTATTTCGGGAAAGGGGAAGCCACACTATCTGACCGTTTTGTGTATTCAATCATAAAAGAGGCTATGGATTATGGACCGGCTCTTTTAAATAATTTGGGAGATTATGAACTGAGGGCTAAAATCATGTATGCAGCCACTATGGCATTAAATGGCCTGACTTCTAATGGTCGGGAGTTCGGTGAATGGGGTGTGCATAGCATAGGCCACATTCTTTCGTTATTATACGACACGGCCCATGGAGCAACACTTAGTATTGCATATCCTGCATGGCTCAAATTAATGACGGAAAGAATTCCTGAAAGAATTTCAGAATTGGGCAAAGCACTTTTTGATCAATCTGATCCAGAAAAAACCATTCTTGAAATTGAAAATTTCTTCCGGAAAATTGAATGCCCTGTTCGAATGAGTGAAATCGGAATTGATGGAAGTAAAAAGTCAGAAATAATCCAACTGATGATTCAAAACAAAGTAGGCGGTATGCATTATAGCCTAAAAGATAAAGACGTAAAAAGGATCGTTGAATATATGTTTGAAGGATAATTGTTTATTTGCTTAATTTCTTGAATTGGATTAAAAACAAAAAACCAAAAAAGCTTCCAACAAAATAGTATGGGAAGTCGAGCCAGTTAAAAGAGTTACCCAATATGGTTTGCCCTAAAAAGGTCCCTCTCAGTTTCTCCAGAAAAGAAACATCCCACAACTGCAGAAATTCCAGGAAACAGGTTGAAGCGCATACGATTAGCGCTATCTTAATGGCTTTTGTCTTTTGGAAAATAAATCCAAAAACAAGACACCAGAAAATTTCATAAAATAACCCACCCAACGAATCATTAACCCACGATTGCGCAGGGCCTGTATAAAATTTGGTTAAAAAACCGATGGGAACGATGACGATTAAAGCCAAAACTAGTAAAAGCCGGTATCTGCTCATTTACAATCATTATATTGATGCTATAAATTTAATGATTAATTTTAATCCGAAATGAATTGAACGCAGATACCTCAGATTAAACAGATAACCACCGACTAATATATTTGTTTAAATCCGCCAAATGAGTGTTATCTGTGTTCTAATTAAAGTATTTTAATATGAAAACAGCAGTAATAGCAGGGGCAACAGGCCTGGTCGGGTCGGAACTTTTATCTCAGTTGGTTAAAGAAGAAACATACGACAAAATTCATGTTATTTTAAGAAAGGAGATTGAAATTACTTCGCCAAAGGTAATCCCTCATATTTTGGACTTTGAAAAGTTAAATGAATTTCAAATACCAGGGTCAGTTCATCATATTTTTTGCACCCTCGGGACAACAATTAAAAAAGCCGGGACAAAAGATAATTTCCGAAAGGTTGATTTTGACTATGTGCTGGAATTGGGTAAAAAAGCAAGAGAATGGAAAGTTGAAAAATTTCTTATCGTAAGTGCATTAGGGTCAAATTCGCGATCGGCAATATTCTATAACCGAATAAAAGGTGAAGTGGAAAATGCATTAAAAGAAATTGGGCTACCTCAACTTTTTATTTTCAGGCCATCTTTGTTAATGGGAAAAAGAAAAGAACACCGTGCGGGTGAAAAAACGGCCATTGCTGTTTATAAAATAATTAATCCCCTTTTTATAGGAAAGCTTAGAAAATATAAAGGTATTCAGGCAGACAGGGTGGCCCGGGCTATGGTGCAAACAGCTTTAAAAAACAAAGAACAATTCAAAATATTAGAATCAAATGAATTACAAAATTTTTAACGGTATTTCTATACTGCTATTGTGGATAACGATTTCAGCATGTCATCAAAAAGAACGGGTAGAAACCAATGTGAGGTCATTAGCTGATACCGTGGGCTTTGCACAGTATGACTGGCAGATGGATAGTATAATAGCCAGGATACGTCGAATGGAAAATCAAAATTCAGAAATGGGTAAAATTCATTTTGTGGGAAATCCAAAAGTAGTGATATGTCCGCACGACGATTATGCCTATGTGGGAAATTTATACCCTTCAGCACTTCAAAACATTAAGGCCAAAACTGTAATCCTTTTTGGAGTAGCGCATAAAGCAAAACTGCTTAATCTTGAGGATCAGATTGTATTTGATAGTTACAATTTCTGGAAAGGGCCTTATGGAAACATAAAAGTATCAGAACTTAGAGATGCGATTATTGAGCGTCTTCCCAGTCAAATTTTTCAGGTAAACGACTCCATGCAACGAATGGAACATTCAGTGGAAGCCATTCTTCCTTTTCTGCAGTATTTCAATTCAAATGTAGAGATCGTTTCCATCCTGGTGCCGTATATGTCGTTTGATAAAATGGAAGAAATCGCTAAGCCCCTTTCCACAACCCTCCAAAAATATATGGAAGAAAAGGATTTGATCTGGGGCAAAGATCTGGCCATAGTGATTTCAACCGATGCCGTTCATTATGGCGATGAAGATTGGGGAGGAAAAGATTTCGCCAAATTTGGCACAGACAGCATCGGTTATGTAAAAGCCCTTAAGTATGAACAAAGGATTATAGATATACTTTCTGGGTATTTGACACCACAGAAAATTCAGGCTTTTTGCAATTTTACGGTTAATGAGAATGATTTCAGGGAATACAATTGGACCTGGTGCGGCCGATATTCTGTACCATTGGGATTACTTACCTCCTACCATTTGAATGAAGCCCTGGGAAATGAACCTTTAAAAGGAAGCAAGATTGGTTATGCCAATAGCATCGATCATCCTGTTGTTGAAGTAAATGATCTGGGTATGGGAACAACTGCGCCGGCCCATATGAGGCATTGGGTGGGGTATGCAGCAATAGGATATAAATAATTAGATCACTTTATTAGGAAAATAGCGACTCCGGTCGATTTTATTCCTGACAACTTATTTCTATGCATAAAACTTTTTACATTTGACGTTTTATAGCTTATGAGGATCAGATCCCTTTCAGATAAAATTGTATTATACTTTGTGATCATTGGTGTTATTGCCATTGCAGTAGTTAGCACCTATTCCTTTTATACCTTCAAAAAGGCGCTACTAAGCAGAACATTCGACCAGCTAACATCAGTGAGAGTGGTGAAAAAGGGACAAATTGAGCAATTTTTTCAGGATCGCATGAATGAACTGAAGCTTATCTCTAATACATATGATATAGATAATTTAAAAAAAGACAGGAAAGAAAATACCAGAAATAAAGGACAAAATTATTTATGGGAACATCTTCGGGCAAGCAGGTATTATGAGTGCGCAGTGATTGAACAACAAAGCGGAGAACTGGCCCGATGTAATTTTAATGATTCCAAGGTTATTCGTTTTGAATATATTAACCTGCTATCCCAGGATCCTTTGAATAATATTTTGAAGGATCAGGCCCAATCTGAATATTTTATCATACATGATTATAACATTGATCCTGTAACTAGCAAAAAAAGAATGTTCATTTCAGGACCCCTGCTTACTGCAAATTCTGGTAGATCATTGAAAGTAATCCTTGAGATTTCACTGGAGGCAATAAATGCCATTATGCTTGAACAAAATCCCGGAGGTGGATTAGGATTATCCGGTGAGTCCTACCTGGTGGGTCAGGATGAACTAATGCGAAGCAACTCCCGGTTTCAGGAAAATTCCATCATGGTTACCCAGGTAAAGACAGAGGGAGTAAAAAAGGCATTTAATAACACCGTTGGCACCTCAGTTATTGATGATTATCGTGGAATCAAGGTGCTTAGCTCCTATAGTAAAATAAATCTTCCGGGTTTAAATTGGGTAATCCTTTCAGAAATAGATTATGCTGAAGCAACTAAATCCATTTATATCATAAGAAATAACATTTTAATATTAACCATTTTTGTGGCTGTTGTTGTTTTTATAATATCCTTTATTTTTTCAAAAAGGATAACCCTACCCCTGATCAAATTAAATGAAGCCACAACATACATACGACGTGGAAATCTTAATGTTAAATTACCTCAGATAAAAAACGATGAAATTGGCCAACTTACTAACTCTTTCAACGATATGGCATCGAGCCTCAGGGAAAAAGACACGGAGTTGCAACAGGAGCGGAATAAACGTTTTACGGCCATGATTGATGGGCAGGAACTTGAACGGCAGCGGCTTTCAAGGGAGCTACATGATGGATTGGGTCAATCCCTAATTGCCTTAAAACTTAAACTCGAAGGAATCGACGGTAAAGATGTGTGTAATACCGGAAAAACCATTAAAGAAGTAAAAACTTCCTTTGATGAAACGATTAATGAAATCCGAAGGATATCTAATAACCTAATGCCTGCAGTATTAAAGGAATTTGGTTTGATCACCGCCCTAAAAAACATCTGCGATGATATTTCGGAGAATACCACAACTGAAATTCGTTGCACCCATAGCGGGAGATTCAACGATCTCAATGACCGGAGCACTATATACCTATTCAGGATCATGCAGGAAGCTCTGAGTAATATTGTGAAGCATGCCGAAGCCAAAATAGCAGAAGTGAGTTTAAAAAAGAATCCTGACTCTATTATCGTTAACATTACTGATAATGGTAAAGGAATTAACCCTCCTGAAGAAAATAATCTCTCAGGAAATGGCATACCAAACATGAGGGAGCGAATACGTTTGCTTCAGGGAAACATAGAAATAAAATCCCTGCCCGGACAGGGAACAAGTATCAGGATTGAAGTACCACTTAATTCTACTACAAATGAATCCGATTAAAGTATTGCTTGTAGATGATCATGCCATAGTGCGTGACGGGATCAAAGCTCTCATACAGACCGATGGGATAGAAGTGATAGGCGAAGCTTCCACAGCAAAAGAGTTTTTCAGTTTACTGAAAGTGCAAATACCCGACATCGCTATCCTTGACATCAGTTTACCTGATATTTCAGGAATTGAGATTACTAAGAAACTGGCTGCCGAATACCCTGTTATTAAAGTGATTATCCTTTCGATGCACCTGAATGAGGATTTTATTTTTAATGCTGTCAAAGCCGGAGCCCTGGCATATTTACCTAAAAATTCCACCCGGCAGGAGTTGATTGAAGCTATCAGAAAAGTGGCTATTGGGGAAGAGTATTTTAGCGAACCTGTTTCCAATATCATCTTAAAAAGTTATATAAAAAAAGCTAAAAACGAGGGGAATTCTGAAAACTCGCTTTCCAGCAGGGAACTCGAAATTTTAAAGCTATTTGCAGAAGGGAAAACCAACAAAGAAATGGCAGACCTTCTGTTCATTTCAACCCGAACCGTTGAATCACATAAGAACCACATTATGCAAAAACTAGGTTTAAAATCAACGGTTGAACTCATTAAATTTGCTATTAAAAACCACATTATTGAAATTTGATGCTGGCCAAAATTTAAGTAAAACACGTACTTAATTATCCAAAATTCACGTATTCACTTTCCTTAAATGAACTATTGAAAATAGCGCGTATTTTTTAAATCTTTGTCTCAATAATTTTAAATAAAAATAAAATGAAGAGACACGCTACTTTTTATCAATCATGTTTTTTGGCAGGACTTATTTTTATCCTGTTTGCACAATCTGCTTTAGGGCAGGATAAACTTACGCTTGATCCAGGGGCCGACCTAGTAAGCCGATATATATGGCGGGGGGCCGATTTTGGAAATTCTCCGGCTATACAGCCATATATGGAACTCGGCTGTGGTGGATTTGCTTTTGGTGCCTGGGGTTCTTATGCCACCAATGATGCCAATTTCCAGGAAGCAGACTTATATGCATCCTATACTTTTAATGACATTTTTACGGTGTTGGTGACTGATTACTTTTTTCCTGATGCATCTGTGGCCAACAATAAGTATTTCCAGTACGATTATAACAACACCGGCCATGTATTTGAAGGAGCTGTAAGCTTTAACGGAACAGAAAAGATTCCGGTCAGCCTGCTGGTAGCCACTAATTTCGCAGGGGCAGATGCCCGCACTGTTGATAATACTTTACAGTATTCAACCTATTTCGAATTGGGTTATTCTGCGGCTATAAATGAAACGAACCTGGATTTCTTCTTAGGCGGAACACCGACAAAACCAGACTCAGATAAAGGAGAATCCGGTTTTTATGGTCCTCATGAGGGCATTATTAATATTGGTATAAAAGCAGAAAAAGAAGTGCAAATAACTGAAAAGTTTGCGCTTCCTGTAAACGTATCAGTGATTACTAACCCACAGCAACAAAATATCTTTTTCGTGCTGGGCATTTCGCTTTAAAAAATTATTCACTAAAAATAGGAGAAAAAATTATGTTTGATAGCGGTTCAACAGGATTTATGATTCTTGCCACAAGCCTTGTTATGTTAATGACACCTGGCCTGGCTTTCTTTTATGGAGGATTGGCAGGAAAAAGAAACATTTTGGGCATTATGATCCAAACCTTTGTTTCTTTAGGAATAACAACAATTATGTGGGTAGCTGTTGGCTTCTCACTTTGTTTCAGCGGCGGTGAAGGAGGAATTATTGGTAATCTTGATCTTGCCTTCCTCCACGGAATGCCGTTCGATGCTGCCTTTGACAATGGGAAATACCCCATGTACATTTTTGTAGCTTACCAAATGATGTTTGCCATTATTACACCTGCCCTTATTACCGGGGCATTTGTTAACAGGGTGACTTTTAAAGCCTATTTAATCTTCCTGGTTGTTTGGCAACTATTTGTATATTATCCCTTCGTTCATATGGTATGGGGTGGTGGATTCCTGGCTGAATGGGGTGTGAAAGATTTTGCCGGAGGTATTGTGGTTCATGCCACTGCAGGTTTTGCTGCACTTGCCTCAGTATTTTACGTTGGAAAACGCAGGGATACTGCCTCTCCGCCAAATAGCATTCCTCTGGTTGCTATTGGTACCGGATTACTTTGGTTTGGTTGGTACGGATTTAATGCGGGGAGTGAATTAGATGTGGATGCCATCACAACACTTGCTTTCCTGAATACAGATGTGGCTGCTTCATTTGCCGCTATTACCTGGTTAATAATTGAATGGTCAAGGGATCGTAAGCCTAAATTTGTAGGTTTGTTAACTGGTGCCGTTGCGGGACTGGCCACGATTACGCCTGCTGCAGGGTTTGTACCTTTATGGGCTGCGATGGTAATTGGAATTGCTGCCGGAGCTATATGCTATCTCGCGGTCCAACTTAAAAATCGATTGGGATGGGATGATGCTCTTGATGTATGGGGTGTGCACGGAATTGGAGGGACACTTGGAACAATTTTACTTGGTGTTTTTGCAGTAGAAGCTATTGGTGGACAATCCGGATTGATTGAAGGGGATGTGGCATTCTTTATGAAAGAAGTAGTTGCTGTAGCTCTAGGTGCAGCCTATGCATTCCTGTTTACTTACCTGATGTTGATAATCATCAATGCAATTACTCCTGTAAAAGTATCAGAATCAGAAGAAGACCTTGGATTGGATGATTCCCTCCATGGAGAAAAAGCATATGACGAAGGGGCTTTATAAAGAAAGCTTTGGTTTGATTTAGAGTGTTAAAAGTCCTGCAAATGCAGGACTTTTTTTATTTTTGGAAAAAATGGTACCTAAAATGAACGGACAGCCTGAACTTTATAAAATCCTGAAGGAACTTAACATTCCTTATAAATATAATGAGCATCCTCCGGCACCAACCATTGAGGAAGCAAAAAAATACTGGAAAGATCTGAAAGCTACACATTGTAAAAATATATTCTTCCGGAATCATAAAGGCAACCGGCATTATCTTGTAATCCTTGAACACACACAGGATCTTCGTATCCACGATCTGGAAAAAAGATTGAAGCAGGGAAAACTGACGTTTGCATCGCCAAAACGAATGATGAAATACCTTGGCATCACCCCGGGCTCGGTATCTCCTCTAGCTTTGATCAACGACAAAGAAAACCACGTTCATGTATTTCTGGATGAGAATTTGAAAAAATCGGAAAAGATTAGTTTTCATCCATGCATTAATACCGCAAGTTTGGTTATTGATTTTAAGGATTTTGAAAAATTTTTAAACTATTGCAAGAATACCTATGAGTATTCGAAGTTGTATGATTAACTACTTTTTGTTTTTGAATTGATGAAATTCGAATTTTTAAATTTATTAAGATTTTCATCTATTGGTGTTAAATGAAATTAATTTAAAATCATTTTATTGACTCACATACCATGGAACTTAACCTATTAAACTTCAACCTTGTTCTTCATTTGAAGTAATGATCAGTTTTCATATCTTTGCTAGAAGAAAGTTACCACTCATATGGAAAATGAAAAGAACACACGGTGGCGTCAGCGATTTATAAATTTTGAAAAGGCTTACATGCAGTTTAAAGAGGCAATCGAAAACTATTCCACCCTCTCAGTGCTTGAAAAGGAAGGATTGGTGCAACGATTTGAATACACTTTTGAATTAGCCTGGAAATTAATGAAGGATTTCATGGAAAGTAAAGGGACAACTTTAAAATTCCCAAGAGATATCATTAAAAATGCATTTCATTATGATATGATTGATACAGGCGAAATATGGATGGATATGCTTGATAAACGGAATACTCTTGCCCATACTTACGATGAGAAAAACTTTGAGGAAGCATTAAAAAAAATTCATGATGAATATTCTATTGAGCTTATTAAGTTTTATGCCTATTTTAAGAATCAGCTATGAATTATGGCCTCTCAGATAAAAGCTTTAGCATGATTATAAATGGGTTAGCCCAATTTGATGATATTCAGGAGGGCTACTTATATGGTTCCCGTGCAATGGGCAATTTTAAAAAAGGATCGGATGTTGACATTGCGATCAAAGGAGAAAATATAAGTTATCATATTGTGGTTAAACTTTCGGCTTTATTAAATGAAGATTTACCACTTCCTTATTTCTTTGATATTACCCACTATGAAAATTGCCAGAATAAAGAACTAAAAGACCACATTGATAATGTTGGGATAAAAATCTATTCGAAATCAAAAGAAATAGTGAAATGACCTGGCTTATTTTTTGGTTGGTCATTTACTTAATTCTCATCCTTTACCTTACCACCCGTCATGTAAAATCCGGAGATCTTGAAAATTACCTGGTTAATAACCGGAGCACAAAAACATTCCCTCTGGTAGCAACAACTCTGGCCACATTTGTAGGGGGCGGCACATCTATTGGTTTGATGGCCATGGGCTATGAGTCGGGGTTCGCTGCTGTTGGGATTGGGATCGCCTACGTCATTGGTTTTTTTATTTTGTCCCGTTTTGCCCCCAGGATGAACCGCATAGGTCGCAAAGAGAAGATCTATTCCTTTCCTCAATTTCTTAATTCACGGTTTACACAAGACGAAGAGCATGGATTTTCAAAGCTGTTTTCATCTGCGGTAAGTGGTGTCAATATTTTTATCTTTTTTTTCCTTCTCGCTGCACAATTCGTTGGGATGGCCTCGTTGTTAAAATTTGCTTTTGTCATCGACTATATCCCAGCTGCTATTATCTCCTGTTTGATTGTGATCGCCTATACCGCTTTTGCAGGTCTGGCCGGGGTAATCCTGACCGATCTTTTGCAATTTATTGTAATCGTTTTAATGATCATCTTTATTTTTATTCCAGGGATTTATACCGATACAAATGGACTTTCAAGAATAAGTGAATTACCGGCCAGTTTTATTAACGGAACTTATTACGGTTGGGCTTTTATTGTCGCGCTTCCGCTATTTCTTGCCCCATCAGTATTGATCAGAATGGATATATGGCAGCGGATACTTGCTGCCAAAAATGAGAAGGTAGCCAAAAAAGTCAGCATTATTTCAGGATTGGGAATGTTGCCATTTTATATCATCTTTCCATTGGTAGGGATGACTATTAAAATAACCATGGACACAGATATAGAACCCAAAGATGTGGCCTATCTTTTCCTCGAAAGACACAGCACACCCTTTATCCTTGGTTTTGCTGTGGTTGGCTTAATGTCAGCGCTAATGTCTTCGGGAGATAGCTTCCTGAACCTGATTGCCATTTCAGCAATACGTGATTTTGCAGGCTGGCGGAAACAAAAGATGCTGGCTGATAAAAAACATATCCATAAAGAAATTCGAATAGCTGCTATTATTATTGGAGTCATAGCCCTTGGTATGGCCCTTCTACTTCCTAAAATCGTTGATTTAATGGTGGTAGGTATTGCAACCATTGTCATTTTTGTTCCCATTACTTTTTTGGGTTTGGTTAAGAAGGATGTTTACCCTTATCGGAAGATTGCTGTTGCAAGCGTGATGGCTGGGTTTGTTGTCAATCTTTTCTTTTTCATTTGGGGGACCATCCACCCGGAGAAGTTCCAGGCTAAATCATCCTTTATACCGGCATTTATTGTTGCCTTATTTGTGCTTCTTTTGGGAATTATTTTGCATAAAAGGAAAAATGGATGATACACTGTACTCCCTAAAACTCCCTTAGCGATTCATGTACCCCTTTATGGATTTCGTACCAGTAATCAATTGCAGCAGCCTTTTGATCTTTGTCGAAATATTGAAGCCAATGATCCAATTCCTTTCCTGAAGCCCCAAGTACTTCATGTTGACGTTTTAGAAAGGAATGAATTAGTTCAAAGTTCCTTTTCGATTCCCAGAATACGGAGGCATTGCGGCTATTGATCCGGTTAGCCGTATGTGATATATTATTCAGAAACTTTTCCTCCAATCCAAATAACTCACCTATTACTTCTGGCATCATTTCTTCTGCCCAATTTCGATGGAACCTGCAAAACCCAAGGTTATCGAGGATCAATTCCTTATTGAACCTGGCCGCATTTTGATGCCCAAGTTCACGCGGCGGAATAAATTCATTGCCATAGTTCATATAATACTTGCCCATGATGGGCATGGGTGACAATACGCCCGGTGTCCAGTATTGGTTAGGAACCATCCAACCATTTCGGCCAAAGGAAGCAAATACAAACAAGTCAAGAAGGTTCACCCCCTTTTTCCGTGAAAGCCTTCTTCCAAACTTTCGGGCTCCTTCGCTTAAATTTACAAGGCCTTTTTTATGGATAATAGAATTCAGCAGTTCAATGGCTATTTCAGAATTATGTTTTGAATCCTTTTCAACTTTGAAATTATCCAAAGTGAATACCGGGAGTTTACTTACACCCAATTCCTCAGGCAATAATAATTTTCTATCCAGGCACTCCATCAACCAGCTGATGACACCCCCTACAGAAATAGCATCAAATCCAAGCATATCTGCATGATGATTTACCTTTTCTGCCGCCCGCTGATCAAAGATACCGCTGAGAGGCCCCATGGTTTGATAGGGTTCATAATCCTTTTTATAGTGGTCGTTCATTTTTTTGCAAACGGCTACACAAGGTTCCCCGCAATTGAACTGTTGCTTTTTTGAAATTGTTTCCTCATTGAATTGTTTCAGATAATGCTCCACAATAAGATTTTGATGCATTGCCAATCGTTTCTGTTCCGGCCATTCAAACGACTTATAATTAAATGCGATAACCCTTCCACCAAGGGTGGCATAATTCACCCCAAATGTTCCACCGGTTTCAAAGTTTGGATCAAAACGGTATTTGGTTGTTGCCTCAATGTCTTTTGCAGCCATCTTTTTCTGATACTTGTCCTCGAACCAAACATCTGCTACTTTCCGGTCGCGAAAATCTTCATCGATATAGGTCCCTCCATAAATAATAGCTGCAATATTATGTTGTTGTAGCATTTTTGATCCGAAACCACCCCTACCAGCCCAGGTATCAACATTAGAAATTTTTTCCTTTTTAATCGGGGCAGAACCAATAGCCCCAAAATCTGTGGATATTGAGGCAGGACCCGTTGCTAAAATTCTTGGTGTGTTTGAAAATTTATCCCCAAAATTCTGGTAGGTATATTCCATCATCCCATAGGTGCCCTTACGTCCTGAATCCCAAACTTTCCAAAGATCGACAGGTTCAATCTTTACCTCGACCTCTTCGCCGTGATGCCTGTTTAAATAAAGAACAGAAGGGGAAGGTGCCCGTCCGATCAATGAGATCATATTGATACCCAGGTTATCAAAAACCAATCCTGCCCCACCCATGCTGGAAATAAAGAAGCCACCCCAGCAAGGTGAAAAACCGTTTACAATCAATCGGTTTGAGCCCGGGAAAATTGATCCGGCAAGCAATCCTACACCAATGTTCAGGCTATTATGTTTTCCGGCAAGGTGCAACCCCAGGTCGACCGGCCCCCAAAAGTCGCCCAGTTTATACCTGTTTATCCTGTAAAACGAACTTCCGGCTTCTATCATTAACACTTTTAAGGCTGTAGTCATAAAACTGCATTTTTAGAATAAAGATAAGGATTTTAAAAGGATTGAAACCTTGAAAGGACAATGATTAAAACAATTTTTGGGTTTACAGGTTTATTTGGAATCATTCCATATTTTAGATATTTTTGCCGCCCTTTCAAAGGCAGGAGTTTGATAATCAAATTGATGATTTAAGGTAAATGGAAACGATAATAAACAACAAATATAAGGTTCAAAGTGTACGTGATTTAACTGATTCAACTTATGTAGTGCGGATAAACCGCTACGGGATGCAGTTTAAAGCCGGTCAGAATTTGAACCTGGGGCTTGCCGGAGATACCGAAAAAAGGGATTATTCAATTTATAGTGGGATTAACGACGACTATCTGGAAATCCTGGTAAAGGAAGTAGACGAAGGCCTGGTTTCGAAAAAACTCAAGCGCCTTAATCCAGGAGATCAATTGGAAGTAGATGGGCCGTTTGGATTTTTTACCATAAAAGAGGAAGATGAAAATTCCAGGAAATTTTTATTCATTGCCAGCGGAACCGGTATTGCCCCCTTTCATAGTATTATGCGGTCGCATCCAGGCATCGATTTTAAAATTATCCATGGCATTCGGTATTCCAATGAAGCTTATGAAAAAACACATTATCCAAAGGGGAATTATATTTCCTGCGTTTCACAGGATAAAAAAGGTGACTTTATTGGGCGTGTAACAGATTATGTAAAACAAAATCCTGTAAATAAAGACACCCTAATTTACCTTTGCGGTAACGTGAATATGATCTATGATGTTTTTGATATTTTAAAGGAGCAGGGAGTGCCATCGGAGAATTTGCATGCGGAAGTGTATTTTTAAAGTAAAAATATCAAACAATAAAATAATCGAAGTAAAAAGTGAAATAAATGAGCAAAGGTGATTTAGAAGAAAGGCTTATAAGGTTTGCTGTTTTGATAATTGAAATTGCTGAGGATCTTCCACATACCCTTGCAGGAAAACATCTTGCAGGACAAATGATTAGATCGGGCACTTCTCCTGCACTTAACTACGGAGAAGCAAGCAGTGCCGAATCAAAGAGGGATTTCGTGCATAAAATTTAGATTGTTTTAAAGGAATTGAATGAAACGAGGGTTGCATTAAAAATTTTAGAATTAGGAAATATTTATACGAAAAAGGGAAAGCTTGAATCAGCAATTAAGGAGAGTAATGAATTAATCGCCATTTTCATAACTAGCGTAAATACGGCATTAAAAAACATTAATAAATAGCAATTTGTTAAATTGATTGACGGTTTTATTACTTTGCCACTTGTACTTTGATTATTTGATATTTTGACTTGAAAATGAAATACCACATACTAACACTCGGCTGCCAAATGAACATGTCGGACACAGAACGCACGAAACCTGTGATCGAGCAGATGGGCTATGAATGGACAGACAATGAGGACGAAGCGAGCCTTGTAGGTATACTTGCCTGTTCGGTCAGGCAAAAGGCAATCGACAAGGTATATTCACGGATTCATAAATGGAATAAACTTAAAAACAAAAAGAACCTCATTACCTTTGTAACAGGCTGCATCCTTCCTTCCGATAAAGATAAATTTCTGAAATTGTTCGACCTGGTATTCCCCATGAGCGAATTGCAGGAATTACCTGAAATGATCAGGCAATATGGTGTGGTTAGCCAGGTTAGTTTAAACCCTCAGAAGCAAAATAAACCCATCTATTCAAATCCCCGGGTTGAGGAAGTCAAACAAAAAACAAAGGCGTTAAAATTAAATGAACATATATCTGATTTTTGGAATATCAATCCAGTATATGAATCAGAATTCGAAGCTTTTGTTCCCATTCAAAACGGTTGTGATAAATTTTGTACATTTTGTGCAGTACCTTACACGCGGGGTCGTGAAGTTTCCCGGCCAGCGGCTGAGATCATTGAAGAAGTAAAGTCGCTGGTTGATCAAAATTATAAATCTATTACCCTACTTGGCCAAAACGTAAATTCTTATGGACTGGACAAAAAGGGGGAAGAAATAAGTTTTCCTGAACTGCTAAGGCAAATAGGTGAGTTTGGAAAAAATTCCGGTAAAGAGTTTTGGGTGTATTTTACTTCCCCCCATCCAAGGGATATGACTGACGAGGTTATCGAAGTTGTTTCAAACTATGATTGCCTTGCTAAACAAATCCACCTACCCATACAATCGGGTGATGATAAACTCCTGATAAAAATGAACCGGAAACATTCAGTCGAGAAATACCGGCACATTGTAAAAACCATTCGAAAACTAATTCCACAGGCGACCCTATTTACGGATATTATCGTTGGCTTTACAGGTGAGACGGACGAGCAGTTTGAGAATACCCGGAGCATTATGAAGGAATTCAAGTATAATATGGCCTATATTGCGCAATATTCCCAACGGCCAGGTGCCGTTAGCTCCAGATGGATAGATGATGTGGAAGTTCAAACGAAAAAAAATCGGTTCCATACCCTGACAGAAGACCTTAAAGAAAGTTCTTTTGCCCAAAACAAAGCTATGCTTGGTAAAACTTTTAAAGTGTTGGTTCGGGGGAAAGAAAGAAAAGGGGAATTCCTGTCCGGGTTAACCGAAGGAAGAATTAATGTGAGGGTTCATTCCACAGATATAGATCTGATCGGCCAAATGGTGGATGTAAAAATTACTTCAGCAGCTGAGTTTTCAGTGGCGGGGGATTTATTGAAAGTAACAAAATCCCTTGAAGTATGAAAAAAAAGATCGCGTTTAAAACCCTGGGGTGCAGGCTAAACCTCTATGAAACAGATTCGGTGTTAAATGATTTTGCAAAAGGGGGGTATGAGATTGTAGACTTTAGTGAAGAAGCGGACGCCTATGTGGTAAATACCTGCACCGTAACCAATATGAGCGATCATAAATCACGTCAGGTAGTAAGCCAGGCCTCCAGGAAAAATAAAGATGCTGTCCTTGTGGTTACCGGATGTATGGCCAACAACCATAAAAATAAACTGGAAGGAAATAATACCATTACCTATACCATTGAAAATGATCAAAAGGGCTCTATATTCCAATTGCTCGACAGTCATTTTAAAGGAGAAATCCTATCCGTGGAAGACCTGAAAAGAGACCGTTTTGATTTTGGCCCGGCGGAGACAAGTTTTCATTCACGGAGTCTTATAAAAATCCAGGATGGCTGCAATAACTTTTGTACATTTTGTATCGTCCCTCATGTTCGCGGAAGGGCCGAAAGCAGGCCTTGGAAAAGCATAGAAGAGAACATCAAAAAAGTTCTGGAATTTGGCTACAAAGAAATTGTTTTAACGGGCGTTAACATTGGCCGATACGAACACGATGGATTGAATTTTGAAGGATTAGTAGAAAAAATCCTGGAAATTCCTGGTGATTTCAGGGTAAGGATTTCTTCGATTGAGCCTGAGGGCTTTGGTGACGAACTTTTTGAGCTGTTCAAACATCCAAAACTTACTCCTCATTTGCACATGTGTTTACAAAGCGGGTCGGATAAGATCCTCTTGAAAATGCGCAGACAATATACGCTTAGTGAATTTGTATCCATGGTAAAAAAAGTAAGGAAGATCATTCCCGATTTTAATTTTACAACCGATATAATAGTTGGCTTTCCGGGTGAAACAGAAGAGGAGTTCCTGGTAAGCTGTAAGGTAATTGAAGAGATTGGGTTTAGCCATATTCATACGTTTAAATACTCGGTAAGACGTGGGACCCGTGCGGAGAGACTTCCGGATCATGTATCAGAAAAAATCAAAAATGAACGAAGCAAAATCATTCGTAATATTGCAATAAAACATAAAAGGAAATACAGAACTAGTTTTATTGGTAAAACGCAGAAGGTATTTGTTGAAAAAATAAACAGCAAAGGAATGGCCTCCGGATTTGGTGAAAACTATGTTCCCGTTAAATTTAAAGTTGATGAAAAAACAGTTTTAAAAAAATTTACTACTGTATTGATCAAGGAAATAGAAAGTTCGGAGGATCCGATTTTAATTGGCGAAACAATCAAATAAAGATATCATGGAAATAACTGGAAAATTAGTTCAGGTTTTACCTGAAGAAAAAGGAGAGGGTAAAAACGGGCCCTGGAAAAAGCAAAGTTTCATTCTGGAAACCCAGGATCAATTCCCAAAAAAAGTTTGTATAACCGTATGGGGCGATAAAGTTGATCTGGGAAGCTTCACCGAAAATGAATTGATAACTGCGAGTATAAATATCGAAAGCAGGGAATACAATAACCGGTGGTACACTGATGTTAAGGCATGGAGGATTGTAAAAGCGCAAGCCGAACAACCAGGCCAACCACCTGTAAATAATATTCCTCATGAGATTACGCCTCCTGAGAATATTCCAGATGACCCAACGGATGACCTGCCTTTTTAATAAATCGCTATTCAGAAAATATAAAAAGCCCCGCATGATAAATCAATCCGGGGCTTTCCTTTATAATTTTTTTGACTAGTCTTCTTCGTTTTGTGAAGCTTCGTAGTCTTTTAATAATTGAACCTGTACATCCGGCGGAACATTGGTATATTCAGCAAATTTCATTGAATACATCCCTCTTCCACTTGTTATAGAACTTAATGCAGTAGCATATTTATTCATTTCGGCTAAAGGTGCTTTTGCTTCGATTTTCTGATATTTGCCTTCGCGGCCCATTCCCATAATGATGGCTCTTCTTCCCTGGAGGTCGGTCATTACGTCTCCCATTCTTTCTTCAGGAACCAGTACTTCAACGTCATAAACAGGTTCCAGAATTTGAGGGCCTGCATTTTTAAAGGCTTCGCGGAAAGCGTTACGTCCGGCAAGTTTAAAAGAAATCTCATTCGAATCAACCGGGTGCATTTTCCCATCATAAACATAAAATACAATGTCACGGGCATATGAGCCTGTTAAGGGGCCTTCTTCCATTTTTTCCATAACCCCTTTCAGGATAGCCGGCAAGAACCTGGCATCAATGGCACCTCCAACAATACAGTTGTTCATGATCAGTTTTCCGCCCCAGTCAAGTTGAATCTCTTCTGATTTTCTGACAGGAAATTCTGTGGTCCACTCCATCCCTTCAACATAAGGCTCTATCATCATGTGTACCTCACCAAACTGTCCTGAACCTCCCGATTGCTTTTTATGTCTGTAATCCGCTTTAGCTGACCTGGTAATGGTTTCTCTGTATGGAATTTTAGGTGAAATAAACTCGATAGGAATATTTTCGAGGTTTTCAATTTGCCATTTGGTAATGTTTAAGTGCAATTCACCCTGTCCGCCTAAAATCAATTGCTTTAACTCTTTTGAATACTGGATGACAAGAGTTTGGTCAACTTTATGCAAGGAGTTAAGAATTCCAGCCATTTTTTCTTCATCACCTGAATTTGATGCCTTAACAGCTACCCTGAATTTCGGTTCAGGAAATTCAATAGGAGGTATAATATCCTTCGAGTTTTTTGAAGTAGTTAAGGTAGAATTTGTAGCTGTATCTTTTAATTTCACGGAGGCTGCAATATCTCCGGGAACTACTTTTGTAAGCTTCTCTCGATTTTTCCCATAAACTGCAAATAATTGCCCTAAACGCTCTTTTGTGCCTGACTTGGAATTGATAAGGTCAGTTCCTTCTTCAATTTCCCCATTCATTAATTTAAAAAAGGAAACTTCACCGAAGTGAGGCTCAATAGATGTTTTAAAAACAAAAGCAGAAACAGGTTCGGCCGGATTAAAAGTCATTTCTTTATCATTTAATGCCTTCACTTTTGGCATTTCATCTGGTGAGGGTGCATTATTGGTAATAAACTCCATAAGCCTGTTCACCCCCATATTATGTTTGGTGTTTATACACATTACGGGGAAAAGCTCCCTATCCCTCAGACCAACCTTTACCGCTTCGCGCATCTCCTCTTCAGTTAGGGTTCCTGCCTCGAAAAACTTCTCCATTAAGGCTTCATCACTTGATGCAAGATCTTCGATCATGGTAGCCTGCATTTCTTCGGCTTTATCCTTTTCGCTATCAGGAATGTCAACTATTTCAGCACTACCTCCACCCTCAGGAAACTTAAACATTTTCATTTTAAGAAGGTCGATAACAGAATTAAATCCTGGCCCTATATTCACAGGGTACTGACACACAGCTATGTTTCCAAACAAAGACTTCATTTGAGTGATAAGTTCATCGAAGTTTGAATTATCATGTTCAAGGTGATTGACCGCAAAAATAACGGGCTTGTTATTTTTCATGGTATGCATCCAGGCAATTTCAGCACCTACTTCGATACCATTTTGGGCATTCAACAGAATTACTGCAGTGTCAACAACATTGATGGAGGCAATTACCTCTCCTACAAAGTCATCAAATCCCGGGCTATCAATTATATTGATTTTCCTGCCGTTAAATTCAGCAAAACAAACAGTGGATGAAACTGAGTTTTGTCTTTCCAGTTCAATTGGCCTGTAATCCGAGACTGTATTTTTATCATCTACTGAACCCCGCCTGTTGATTAAACCACCTTCAAACATCATGTCTTCAGCAAGGGTGGTCTTACCAGATTTAGCACTTCCGACGAGTGCAATATTCCGAATGTCTTTTGTTTGGTAAACCTTCATTTTATACTGATTATTAATAATTTATAATATGTTCTCAAAATGCGAGCGCCAAAAATATAAAAAATCTTAACAATTACTACACAAAGTGTTGTTATTCTTGCTTAAAGCAAAAAAAGTATTAATTCTTGAGCTCACTTACGAGTTTTCTAACCTCTGTCCAATTCTCATCTGTCATTTTTGGCCCAATAACTTCAATGGTCCTGCCAGCCAGAATTGAACCTGCCTTACCACACAACTCAAAAGAATGGCCATTAATCAGTCCATACAAAAAACCAGCGGCGTAAAGATCACCTGCTCCCGTTGTATCAATGCTGTTCGCATTAATAGCCTTTACCTTTGTTAGCTTGCCGGCATTTTTTATTAATGAACCTTCCTTCCCGATTTTGACAACTGCAATCTCGCAAAGCTCACCAAATACATGGATCGCTTCTTCCGGCTCTTTACCCGTAAACGATTTTGCCTCTTCTTCATTGGCAAAAACAATGTCAACATATTCTTTCACGATCCTCTGAAGAAACTCAAGGTTATCTTCTACTACATTATAGCTTGCCATATCAAGAGATACCTTAAGGCCATTCTTCTTTGCCAGCCTAACCGCCTGTTCAATTAATTCATGGTTTTGAACCAGGTATCCTTCAATATGAAAATAATCATAGTCTTTATATAAACTATCTGTGAGGTCGCCGGCAGAAAGCTCCACGGCAGCTCCCAAAAAAGTAGCAAAGGTCCGCTCCGAATCAGGACTTATCAGGGCCATCGCTTTTCCTGAAGGGGTATTGCTTTTTAACAATAACGGACTAATCCCACTGGCCTTCATGTCCTCTTCAAAGAGCCTTCCAAGATCATCATGGCCCACCTTTCCGATAAAGCCGGTGCTTATGCCCATTTTTGCTAACCCATGAATGGTATTTGCGGCTGATCCTCCTGAAGCAATTGTTTTAGCGAGGTGGTCCGTTCCTTTATTAACCTTGTCGCTAAATTCGGCATCTACAAGCTGCATACTTCCTTTCGGAAGATTAAACATTGAAAGGGTTTCATCGCTTCTTAGTTTGGTCATTATATCTACCAGCGCATTTCCTATTCCAAGTACTTTTGCCATAATGTTATAATTTTTTTACAGAGAAATTTAATTTCCCACCGGAACAAATGTCATTTTTACTTATTTGTATCCTTAGTTTTTATTAGCTTTTCCTAATTGCAATTATTAAGAATTGCGTGCAAAAATTTTCGCAAATGTATTGTTTATTTAGAAATAATTTATACTTTTGCCACCCTTTAAAGGAATACGTTCTTAAAATATTAAATATTCCCCTTTAGCTCAGTTGGTTAGAGCGGCTGACTGTTAATCAGTAGGTCCTTGGTTCGAGTCCAAGAAGGGGAGCGGTGAAGCAGAACAAGTTCGCTTCACCGTCCTGAAGGCAACGTCCTTTAGGGCGGTATAGAAAAAGAAGGTAGCAGAATTTAACAGCTACCTTTTTAATTTCCAGAAAGCAGAACAAGTTCGCTTCATGGCTGTGAAGGCCAAGTAATGAAGGCAACGTCCTTCACTGCAACGTCCTTCACTGCCTTTAAAAATTAAAGCATGATAGTCTATAGCTGTCATCCTTTTTTTATATTTGTGGGATGAAGGACCTAAAATATTGTGTTTATATCCTATACAGCTTAAAGGATAACAAACTATACATAGGATTTACAACAGACATTAAGAGAAGACTTGCTGAGCATCAATCCGGAAATTCAAAAAGTACAGCTCCAAGAAGACCATTAAAATTAATTTTTTGTGAATATTACTTGTCGAAGGAAGATGCTTTGAGAAGAGAAAAATACTTTAAAACTACTGCTGGCAAAAAAACGATAAAGTTAATGCTGAAAGAAAGCCTCAAAGAAATCGAGTAGGGCTAGTCCTGAAGGCAGTGTCCTTCCCTTCAAGAGGATTGGCTTTGAGAAGGGAAAAATTCCTAAAATCTGGAAAAGGTAGGCAGTTAATAAAACAATTAATTGATGGCGGCGGCTGATCCGCCTTAGGCGGATAGGTCCTTGGTTCGAGTCTAAGAAGGGGAGAAAAAAAGCCGGAATCAAAACCGGCTTTTTTGTTATTAATTGAAGTATCTCTTTTGTCTAAATTTCGTTGTTTACCCGTTCGCCTTGTTCCAGTAATAATTCGTAATAGTAACCACTTCCAAAATCTTTTTTCAATCCGACAACACCTGTATAGGTAACAATTTCGCCAACCTGTGGTAGATCATCAGTAGTAATAGTAAGGTCATAATTGGTGTCACCACCCGTTCCATCCTGAATATGGATCCAGTTCCGCTCCATTATGCTTGCATTAACTTTGGTTACCTTGCCCATAACGGTTACGGACTTGTTGTCAAAGGATTCTTTGTTGGTAAACAAATCGTCAATAGAAGTTACGCCATCAGGCAGATCAATATTTACCTCAATCTTTTCAATGCTTGGTTTTTCCGGTTCGGTTTTACCCATAAACGTTTGACCTGGAGGCAATATAGGGTTGTCGCTGACCTCCTGGATAAAATAAATTTTATCAAATGTTTTATCCAACTCTTTGCTCGGGAAGTTTTTCATTTCCATTCTGTCGCGGTAATACAATACAGCACCTTCGCCCACTTCCATTTTTGAGATTGCCATCCAGTATTCTTCTCCTTTTTCAGTCACCAATAAATACGTATAAGCAGTAGCCTGAATTACTTCTTTCACTTCCACTTTGTGGTTCCCGGCATATAGTTTTTCCGATTCCTGTGCATCCTGATTATTACTGCAGGAAACAATGAGTCCGGCAAATAACAAGAGCATAGCTATAAGTTTTAAATTTCGCATGATGTTTCTATTTTTTAATGAGTTATAAAAGTGCAAAATAAAACAAAATATGTAAACACCTCAATATAAATATTGGGAATCTTTGATGAACTATGCTGAGTTTAATTTGTTAGTTGTTTAAATCTAAAAATGGATAATTTCCATATTAATTAAGTTAACAACATAACCTTATGACTGGATTAAGCAAATTTGGTATCGTAGCCATCCTTTTTCTGCTGATGATCAATGATGCAACTTCCCAGGTAAGCCATATTGATTTAAAGAAACCGAAGGGCCAGTTTTTCCTTTTCTGGGGTTACAACCGTTCAGTGTATGCCAGAAGCGACATACACTTTAAATCGGACAGCTACGACTTCACATTATATGATGTCCCGGCTCATGACCTCCCTGAAAGATTTACAGTGGATGGATATTTAAATCCTTTAAAGGTTACCATCCCCCAGTTTAATGCGAGAGGGGGGTTTTTTATTACTAATAAATATGCTGTTTCTGCAGGATGGGATCACACTAAGTACCAAACCCAAAATGATGCAATGGTTAAAATTTCCGGGACAATAGATAAGGAGGCTTCGGAAGAATATGCCGGGACTTATGATGGAGAAATGATAAAAGCCAATCACGACAAATTTATAAGGATTGAACATTCAGATGGATTAAATCTGATACAGGCAAATATTGAAAGGCACGACCTTCTCTTGTCTAATCCTGAACAATCCATGGGCCTCGGTACCGTATTGGGAACAGGAATTATTTTCCCTATGCCATGGACGAATGCGAAAGTATTTGGCGTGCGAAATGATGACAGGCCACATTTTACTGGGCTGGGATTTTCCGTTTTTACAGCTGTCAAATTTCATTTTCTTTCAAGACTTTATCTTCAGGTAGCCGGCCATGCAGGCTTTGTTCATATGCCCGGGATCGTTTTAACACCTCGTGGGGGCACCGAAAGAGCCAGTCAGAATATTAAGTACTTACAAGGAATGGTTGTCCTGGCCTATCAATTTAGGTTGAATTAGTAAGTAATTTATTATTTCTACGTACTAATAGATCAAAATTACCATTTATGTTATTTGATTTTTATTCAAAAACAAGAAGCTATTCTGAGGAAATATGCAAACCTTTGAAAATAGAAGACTACATCCCGCAGCCCACCTTTTTTATAAGTCCGCCAAAATGGAATTTAGCCCACACAACCTGGTTTTTCGAGGAGATGATATTAAAACAATATCTCCCGGGATATAAACAGTTCCACCCCCGGTTCAATTTCTTATTCAACAGTTATTATAATAGTCTGGGAGAGAGGACCACAAGGCAAAGTCGAGGAGATTTAAGCAGGCCAACTGTGGAGGAGGTTTATCAATACCGGCATTATATAGATAAGCATATGCAAATACTTTTAAAAAGCGATAAGCTTGATTCAATCCTGGAAAACCTGGTATTGCTTGGAATAAATCATGAGCAACAGCATCAGGAACTATTTTTTACCGATCTCAAATATACCTTCAGCCTCAACCCACTTTTGCCTGCCTATAATGAAAATGCTCTTTGTGAGGATGGTGAAGATACCTATAAGGAATTCGTTTCAGTGGAAAGCAATATCTATGAAATTGGCTATCAGGGTGAGGGTTTTTGTTATGACAATGAGTTAGCTCACCATAAAGTATATCTTCAGCCATATGAGATAAGAAAGGATCTTGTCAGGAACGGCGAGTTCCTCGAATTTATAGAAAATAACGGATACCATAGGTTTGAATTCTGGCACGAGGAAGCCCTTAACTGGCTAAAGGAAAATAAAATTACAAAGCCCTGGTACTGGTTTCAACAGGATGGACAATGGTTTCAATATACGCTTGCAGGGCCTAAAAAGCTGAACCCTGATCATATTTTAACCCATATTTCCTATTACGAAGCTGCTGCTTTTGCCCAGTGGAAAAGTTGCCGATTACCTACAGAATTTGAATGGGAAGCAGCATCTGATCAATTTGACTGGGGTAAACGCTGGGAATGGACTGAAAGTGCTTATTTACCCTACCCAGGGTATAAAAAGGATAAAGGTGCCGTGGGAGAATACAATGGAAAATTTATGGTCAATCAAAAAGTGTTAAGAGGTTCCTCCGTTGCGACAAGTGAAAACCATAGCAGGAAAACATACCGGAATTTTTTCCATCCGAATATGGGTTGGCAATTTAATGGAATAAGGTTAGCAAAATAAAGCATATGGAAACTGAATTAAAACTATCCCAATTTGCAATAGATATATCCAATGGGCTTACCTCTATGCCCAAACATTTAGGATCAAAGTATTTTTATGATGCAAAAGGAAGCAGGATATTTCAGAAAATAATGCAAATGCCAGAGTACTATCTTACTAGTTGTGAAGAGGAGATATTCCTGAATCAAAAACACCTTATATATGAAGTTTTTTCGCAACACGGAAAACCTTTTGAGATGGTGGAATTGGGCGCAGGTGATGGAATGAAAACAAAAATATTATTAAACTATTTTCTTCAACGAAACAGCAATTTAAAATACATCCCTGTTGATATTTCTGAGAAAGCGGTGGTTGACCTGGTCAATGAATTGGAGACTGAATTACCTACCCTGGATGTTAACGGAAAAGTAGGTGACTACTTTCAGTTAATAAATGAATTAAGCCAAACCGGCAAAACGCCTAAAATTCTTTTATTTCTTGGTTCAAACATTGGTAATTTTAATGAGCCCGAGTCAATCCGGTTTTTCAAACAGTTAAAAGAAATCATGAACCCTGACGACATGCTGTTTATAGGTTTTGACCTGAAGAAAGACCCGGAGGTAATCCTGAAAGCATATAATGACCCGTATGGTTATACCTCATCCTTTAATTTGAATCTGTTGCGCCGTATTAATGAAGATCTGGGGGCTGATTTTGAATTATTAAAGTTTGATCATCATGAGGTTTATGACCCGCAAACCGGCACGGCAAAAAGCTATTTAGTGAGTAAGGATAAGCAATCGGTTTATATTCATGACCTGAACCAAACCATTGAATTTGATAAGTGGGAAACTATTTACATGGAAATGTCGCAAAAGTATGATATGAAAATGATCAGGGACCTGGCAAATAATTCTGGTTTTGAAGTAGTAAGGAACTTTTACGATAAACGTCAATATTATATGAATTCTGTTTGGAAACTTAAAAATTAGAACAATGAAAGCATATTGGAATGGGAAAGTAATCGCTGAAAGTGATAAGACAAAAAATGTGGAAGGGAATCATTATTTCCCTGCAGAATCGGTTAAAAAAGAATTTCTAAAACATAGCGATACCCATACGGTGTGTCAATGGAAAGGAACGGCATCATATTATGATGTGGTGATAGATGGACAGGTAAATAAGGATGCTGCATGGTATTATCCTGATCCTTCTGAAAAAGCATCCCCAATAAAAAATTATATTGCCTTTTGGCGAGGGGTAAAAGTGGAATAAAAAAGAGGATGTCTCATAAATCTGAAATTTAGGTCACATTGAGCTTTGTCGAAATGTGTACAATGCTGGAGTTCAAATATGTTTCGACACAGCTCATCATGACCAAAAGATTAGAAAGCAGACGTATGAGATATTTTCGTCTTTCTGCTTTTAAATGTATTTCTAGTGTCCTGCCGGGCCGGGCATTTTAAATTTATCGCCTGTATCTTCCACAATCTTTTTATACCATTCTTTACTATATCCGGGTTGAGACAATTTTGGGTTATGGTATTTGTAACCTTCCGGCACATCCACTGCTTCTTTTACATTTCCATCCATATATTTTGTAAACAAATAGGTATAAAAATTCAGCCATTCTTTATGTGTATTTTGCCCCGCAGCAACAGAATATTTAGTCAGCAAGCTAACAGCTCCTTTTTTATCAGATTTATATACTTCCGAAGCTTTTGCATCAATTTTCTTTACTTCATCAATGAATTTTAATTCCATTTCCGTTTGTTTCGTTTTTACTTCCGGATGAATGACATTATACCTGGTATAGGTAAAGTTTGACACCATATTAAACACCCAAAAGGCCGACTCAAACGTGAACTCCATCATCGCCCCATTACCTTGTGCAAATGCAAAAGGAGTCTCTGTAATACTGCAGTACATGGGAACAAAAATAGTGCTGGCTGCGTCATCCACGCCAAACCATAAAATACCACCAATTGGATCGGGTAACCACGACCTGCCCTGTGCCACGAAAACAAAACCGGTCTGTTGGGTAGCAGTAGCTCTTTCATTACAGTAAGTAGCGCTATCAACCTGCCAGGTCAACGGACGCCAGCGGTAAGGATTTCCAAACATACCGGCACCAATATCCTGTGTCATATCCAATGGCGTACCTTCCAGATGGTCTCTCATAAAATCCATTACATCTTTCGCTGATATCTTGCGGTCGGGTTTGATCCACAAAGGCATTCTGTTATCAAGATTATGGCCTGATGCATAATCAAAATACTGATCCATTCCATCTTTAATACTTCTGAAGAATGACCATACCCTAACTTCGCAAAAACGGGCACCACCAAAATCAACAGGAGCATAGGTATCTGAAAAACTAAATTCTTTATCTTTTCCATCAAACCAATTCTTTTGACGGGCAAATGAAATGACGTCATCAGCATAAACACATTCAATTCCCGGATCATTGATCTTATCAATCTGAGAAAAGGTAATCGACTTTTTACCATCGGCAAGCGGGAAGGTTTGTATCCTTGCCTGGTTGGCGTGTGCTGAAACATAACCATCAGGTATTTTCAAGGCAACCCACACGCCACCTTTTTCTCCTTCACCTTTACCAATAAGTTCAAGTATCCATACTTCATTGGGATCGGAAATAGAAAAAGATTCTCCGGAACTGGCATAACCATATTCATTCATGAGGGTAGTAATAACCTGAATCGCTTCTCTGGCTGACTTTGACCTCTGTAAGCCTATATATATCAGGCTTCCATAATCCATAATGGCACCCTCTTGTGTGGCAAGCTCACTGCGCCCGCCATAAGTCGTTTCACCAATAGCCACCTGGTGTTCATTGATATTGCCTACTACATTATAGGTAACGGGAGCCTGTTTTATCTGTCCTAAAAACTTGCCTGTATCCCATTCATACACATCAAGCATAGCGCCTTCAGGATAGCTGGCAGCAGGCCAGTGATACAACTCGCCATAAAGTACATGCGAATCAGCAGCATAACTTATTAAGGTAGAGCCGTCCACTGAAGCCCCTTTTGTTACAAGGAAATTAGTGCAGGCAAACAATTGCATGCCAGAAAATATTAAACCGAGGATTAAACTTATTAAAATTTGTTTTTTCATATATCTATTTTTAAATTTTATAATATCAAATGCAAATGTAAAATAATTGACAAAATGAATCAGTGAAAAGTTTGTTGGAAAGGAATGTTTCGCCGGGAAATGACCGCCGCTAAGGCAGTATTTTCATTTAAAAGCCAATATTAAAACCAGCAGAAATGATGGTATTATCGCCGCGAAAAAACTCAGGCGTATAAATTTCGAGATAGTCTTTGACCACAGTCTCTTCGCCCGATTGGTAAACATCCACATCACCGGTGACATTACTCTGAATTAATTCGGCAAAAAGGTAGGCATTGTTAATGAATTCATAGCTTACCCTGAAGGAAATGGTTTCGTTTTGCCACTTTACATCTTCCAGCAGGCCGTGAGAAGTAACGTCAGTTCCCGGGCCAATCTCATAAACATAATCGGGCCCATGCTGGGCCAGCAAATAAGATGCTTTTAAATGCAATCCCCTTATGGGTTTATACCCGATACTGGCAAAAATTTCCTGGGAATTATCCCGCAGGTAATAGCCCATATTATAAAAATTGGATTCATAGGTAAGGGTAGGGACGCGATGCTGGTAAGTAATGGGCATTGACATGGAATACTCCAGGTTAAGGGAAAGATTTTCCAAACCCATATTGCTTGTTTTAAAGCCAACCTTGGCACTCCAGAAATTATGTTTATCCGGATCGGTGATGCGTTCCACTTTTAATTCATCAATATAAAGCGTTCCATACAAATGCAAATTTTTAATATTCCTGGAACTAACATCGAAAAACATTTGTGAGTTCTGATTATCAATACCGTTGTTTACGGTATGGTCAACCGATTTAAAAAACAACACAGGAATCAAATAAGCAGGATGCACATTCATGTCGCTGTAAATAATGGAATTACCTACCGAAACATTCAGCTTTTTCCAGGGAGTAAAAGTGAACATATTGGCAGCGATATATTTTGGGCGGTAGACCTCTCTTGGTGGGTTGGAAGAATAATATGACCGGATGCTGTCGACATCCATGGAAACCAGCCAGCCATGGTAATAGTTTAGTTCAAACCATTTTACAGGTTTAATGTGCAATTTAATCTGGGCAGAAGATGGCGCCCTGTCCGACATGATCATGGGTCCGTGATAATTCGTTCCCCAGTTTACATGGTCTTTCACCAGGCCAACAGTTCCCCAATTCCACGAATAGGTGACTCCTCCCCGCATCTCACTAAAATCACCTCCACCATCTGGTGTTCCTTTATAAGCTCCACCAGGGCGTAAAGTAAAATAATTATATTCAGAAATACGCTTCGTTTCATTATTATCCCGCAAGCTGGCATAAAATCCCCAATGATCATCTACGTAGGCATGCGCTTTTATCCCCCCCCAGCGATGAAAGATATTCTCATTTTCTTTGATAAAATAATTAATCCCCCATATAGGATTAATGGCCATTGTAAAATTTTCATCTTTGTAATAGCCCCCTAAGGGATTGACAGCGAAAGCCATATTGGGGTTATTTTTAAATATATCAAATTTTGGGTTATAATCCGGCAATGAACCCGTTTCCATTTTGTATTCGAGAAGATAAAAAGTGAGTTCTTTTTCCTGCCTTTTATTCAGGAGTTCCTTTTTCGTTTTGGCTTCCAAAAGTTTTTCAGCAATTAGTATTCTGGGATAGGGCTTAACAGCACTATTAATTTCAATAATACCATCATTGGCCAACTCATCAACAAAATCATAGATGTTGTGATTGGAAACATGTTCATAAACAGTTTGGGCTTTACTGGTTTGAAAGCAGGTAAAGGAGCTTAGCACCAGGCTTATCAGCCATGTATATTTGAGAGAAGATTTCACAGTTTTATTTTATTTTTATTTACTTCTGGCGCTTCTGAACATAATATTATAAAATGCCAGGAAAAAGTACCTGATGTCTGTCCATAGGGGGTGCCTCGAATATGCCTCAAGGTATTTCATTTCTGAAGCCATAATTTCTTCCAGCGTTTTTGGCATATCTGCATAAAATGGCGGGACAAGCCCTGGTTTTACCTGAATCCTTTTATCTTTTAATTCTTGGGTATATAAATTAAAGTAATGCTTACTTAAAGGTCTTATGCCCACCAGCTTCATATCCCCCAAAAACAAATTAAAGATCATGGGCAATTCATCCAGCCAGAACTTTCGCATGAACCGGCCCGCAGCAGTCACCCTGAAATCATTGCTGAATTTTCCCCCTTCCTGTAGCTGGTTTTGCTGGTACACATACTCCTGTAAATATTCAGAATAGGCATGCATGGTCCGCATTTTATATACCCCAATTTCTTTCATATTCTTACCATATCGTTTTAAGCGGATAAACGGGCCATAGGTAGGATTGGTATCCAGTGAGGGCGCTTTTACTTTTCTCATAGCAAAATAAAATTTACCATCAATAAACTTTTCATCCACACATTCAAATCCACAGGAATAAAGACGGCCCAGCGTTTCTGCCCGACTTATCACCCGGTTATATCCACGGGTAACCCAAAAATAAAATTTCTTGGTGAAGATAAGTTTAGGGAAAACACGGGTAAAAATAAAATCAAAGAAATAATAGATGTAGTTAATAATTATGGGGTATTCTTTGAGGATCCTTTGTTTTCGGAGCGGGTAGGTCTCTGCACTGTTGATATAAATTCCTCCGGGGGGAAGCTTAAAGTTAACCGATTCAAAAAATTTATTGATATATCTGAAATCATTTATTTTATGAAGATTGACAATGTTATGAAACCGATTTTCGGGGAGCTGGTCGATGTTAAACCTTGTTGTTGTGGATAAGGTAAGGGTTTCGGGATTGCCCACATCTACGTAAGTAGAAATAAAGTCGTATACATTCTCACTGCTTTCATCAATGATGATCTGTTTGATTTGTGTCCGATTTTCAATGTATTTGACCTCATCCTTTTTTTCATGTGTGAATGTCCGGTCTGATGGATAAAATTTCGTTTTCCGGACCGCACTTATATCAAATTCCGGCACAATGACCGGCCGTTTGACAGACATATACAGCCATGTGAATATTAATTCAAGCAAAGTCGCCACCAGCATGGTACCAAAAACGATCAGCCTCGAATAATTAAACACCCCGAAGGAATAAATAAGGGTAGTAACAACTGCCAGTATCGTTAGGTTGGAGATCAGGACAGGGATAAATACCTCTTTATAGTTTTTTGCTTTAAAAAGGTTATACTTCGAAATGATGATGGAAACAAATACCCAGACAAACGTGAAGAATAAAAAGGGATTAAAATAGGTGGGCAGATAAATTCTCCTTGAAGCAGGCTTGATCCAAATAAATATAAGGAAAGAAAGCGTAACAATTAAAATGTCTATCAAAAGATAGATAAGCTTTCTTCGAAGCGCTTTATTCTTTTTGGTTCTATTTTCTTTCAGTTCCACCTGGACCATATCGCTTTACTAAAAATAGGAAAATCCATTTTAAAAATACTTATATTTTTTTCATCAGGGCTAAAACATTAAAGCCCACCTCGGTTATGGCATACAAAAACTTATTATTAATCCGCCCAAACCGGCCATAGTTCACCAATTCTCCCCCGAATTTTGATTTAAATTCCCTCACCCCGTAATCTTTATCAGGAACCCCAACCCCCATAAAGTCGAAGGCCTGGATATTGTTTTTCAGGGCATAATCCATTGCCGCCCAAGTGGCCAGTACGCTGGGGTAGAGGTGTTTGTATTCCTGGTCGAGGCCGCAAACGTACCATTCGTAGATGGTTTTATCCCTGAATACAGGGGAAACAATTCCACCAATAACTTTCTTTTCAAACAAAACTAAGAGGATCTCACCCAGCTTCCCTTTTTTTGATTGTTCATAAAAATTTTTGAAAAAAGAATAGTTGGGTAATGGTTTTTTTACTTTTTTCTTGTAAAGGGTAGATAATATTTGATATAATGATTTTACTTCCTTCTCATTTTCAGGGGTCCTGATTTCAACTCCTGTCTCAAGGCCTTTTCTTACCTGTCTTAATTTACTATTACTCATTCTTTTCTTAACAAGTTTTTCAGAAGTTGTATCCACTAAATAGTTTAGCCTCTCCATAAAATTAAACCCATATTTATTGAATATGGGGATAAAGTTTGATTGATCAGAAAAATTCCTGAATTGTATAAATATAGATCGATTTTTTACTTTACTTATTAACTCATTGATTAATAAATCAATTACCCTCTCAGTGTCTTTTATAAATGGATCAGTTAAAGGACCACCATAAACCACAGTTCGTGAAGAAAAAAATCCAAGAGGACCGGAATACTCCTTAATTATAACTCCTAAAATAACCCCAACAATTTTATTGTCTATTAAAACACAAATAGGAACAGGTTGATAATTATGCGTTTTATTAAATAATTCCATCATTTCAGAGGATTGAAATACTGTACCATTAGGATTAAGACCAACAAAATTGTCCCATTCTGTTAATTTAATATTTTGGTATTTTGAAATTACTTTATAATTCATTCTCCTAGTGAAATTACTATTTTTTTAAGCTGGTTTTTAATGTTTTGTAAAACAAACTCGGCTGTCCATGGAATTAAACTATTATTCCATCTCTGGGGATGAAATGTTAGCATTGCTGCATTCGGAAAGTTATTATTAGATAAAGCATTGATAATATCACCGGTAGTTTTATATGAGCTTTTATTTCCCCCAATAATTTCTGTTGATTTATCCCTTACACTGAATTTCCCGCTCCACGACCTTCCTGTATCAGTCAAGTATAAAATTTGAGAAAAATCCAAACTTAAGTAAGGCTCACTTTCAATTTGGTAATCGGAAAAGTTATATTTATTCCACAAGTCCCTATTGTCATGTTTTGATGCAGGAGCGCCCTCCATACAAATAGTTTTGACTGGAGCTATCTCTCGAAGCGTATTCAGATTTTTTTGAAATCTTTCTATTGCCGCCTCATATTCTCCTTTAGTATAACTTAAATCATCATAATGATATCCAATTTCATGGCCTAAGGCCGCGATCTCTTTAATAATTCCGGAATCATAATGATTTTTTAAAAACCTGAAATAATATGTTCCTTTAATACTATGCTGATATTGAAATTGAGCAAATAGAAGTGCATTAGGATATCTTGCCTCAACATCATGCCGAAGAAGGACTACCTTTTTATGGGGATGTTTTAAAAACTCACTTATTGTTTGAAAAGAATACCCAGCTTCTATTAATTGGTCAATTAATCTATAATAGCTATTAAAAGTAAAATCCAATTGATGCAAATTTAATAATTAGTTATTTAACAGTATTTAGCAATAAATTTGATTCTGTTTTGAGATAAAAACCACCGCCCCGATCAACACACCTAATCCGTTAGCGAGCAGATCATTGATATTAAAAGCACGATAGGGTAAAAAGTATTGCACCCCTTCATTGCACATGGCGAACAGTAAACTCAACAGGATAAATAAGACCGATCGCCCTAAACTAATCCGGAAATTCACTCCGGTCCATTTCCACAACAACAGCATCCAGGGGATAAAAACAACACAATGCAATAAATAATCCAATCTAATAGAAACCACAAAGGTGTGATTGATGGCTGATCCGGAACTGTTGATTGGCAATATGGCTAATAGAAATAATAAAATAGTATAGCCGATAAACAGGGTTTTAATCCGTGTAGCACTAAACCACTCAGAAACTACTTTTATATGCATCTGTATTTTTCCAGAGAAAATATTACAATATTGGAATCTGATTCCCAAATTGTAATTTACATAATAATACTTTCAAAATAACTTAAACTATTCATCGGATGACTTATAAATATAAAATGGGTATCGAATTTTCCTATTGCAGCAATCAGCACTTTCAGTCATCCGATGATTCACCAGCTTATTAGAGAAATTATTTTGGAAGATTCTCTTAGTGTTTATTTGCTAAAATCAGCAGCAGGTTTTTAGCCTCTTTTATCCGTCAACCTCAAGGGCAATCTATAAAAAGTTGTACGCATAATCCGGTTCTTTTTTCATAGTATCAACACTGGAAGGATAATTTTCAAAAAACCACACAAAAAAAGCTGTTACATCGATTTTGTCTTTGTGCATAAGGGCTCTTTTCTTTTTCCAGGTTTCATTTAAGTCCTTATAAGATAAGAGTTCTTCAATCTTATTTACCAATTCATTAAACTGATAAGGGTAAAATCCATAGGTTAGCCCATATTTTTCCTCTTGTTCTTTTAGATACGAAATTTTACCCACAAAGCTGTTTAACCTCAAGGAAGGGGTTCCCAATACTGCTGCTTCGGAAGTCATGGTTTGACTATCACTCACTAAAAAAGTAGCATAATATAATACAGAGTGAATTTTTTCAAGGGGAACAGGAAGCTTGTAATTTCTAAATTCAGGTATCAATTCATCCTCTCCTGAAATAAAAACCCTACCAGCTTTGCTCAGTATTTTAATCAAAAACTGCTTATTATCATCAGATAGTCCAGAAGCTTTTATATCATGATGTGCCTTAAATGAATTAAATCTTAACACGAAATAAGGATCTCCTACTTGTAATCCCATTTCCTGCCAGATTGATTCATCCGGTTGAAAAATTTTTGGATGTAAATAGGCAAGTTCATGATATCCCGGATATTTTTTAATTTTTTTTAGTGACATGGTTTTACAGCAGTCGGGTACTAACACATTATTAGCAAATAGATGGCTTGATAAAGCAAAGAGTGGGGTTGCATTAAAATCATCATCATCAAAAACAATGCTTTTAGACCGGGTAAATAGTGAAGCATGGCTTATTGTTATGGAAACACCCAGGGTAATATCGATTTTTTCCTTCTTAATAATTTTTATTAACTGTCTTGTGAAAAAAAACTGCTTTAAAAATTTATTAAAAAGACCATCAGCTTTTGCACCTATCCCAATAAAATCAATTTTATATTGCTCAAGTAATTTTACTGCGGATGGAATGTTTTTAGTGGTTACTATAACCTTATGACCACTTTCCTTTAAGCGAAAATATAAATTTCGAAATAAGTGGACATGGGCAGGATGACCTATGTCAATTAAGTAATTCAATCTCTATCGATTATTTTATTTCCCTTGCGACCATTTAATTATTGATGCTCCATATGTCCAACCACTTCCAACAGCTGCAAATAATATATTGCTTCCATTTTTAATTCGCCCTTCCCTATTTACTTCATCTAAAATTAAAGGAATAGTAGCCCCGGATGTATTTGCATAACGATCCATATTAGTCATTACCTTTTCAAAAGGAAGATTTATTATCCTTGCAGTTTCCCTTAAAATCCCAATACTCGGTTGGTGTGGAATTAGTAAATCTATATCCTCAATTGTAAGTCCCGTATCGCTTAACACCTGAAATATTGCTTTTGGAAGTACCTTGGTGCCAGTTTTATATACTGCTCGGCCATCCATTTTGAAGTAATGAAGACCTCTGTCTAAAGTTTCCTTAGTGCAAGGCATCTCAGATCCGCCAGCAGGAACAGTAAAACTATCATGACCCCGTCCATCTGTATATAAACGAAAAGCGATAAATCCTTCGTTAATATTTGCCGAGGATAACACAGCAGCACCTCCACCATCACCAAAAAACACACAATCCCTTCTCGTCCAATCGGTAATTTTTGAAAAGGTATCCGCTCCTATAACTAATACATTGTCATAAACCCCACTTGCAATAAACTGAGATGCTACCGACATGCCGTATAAAAACCCTGAGCAAACCGCCGAAATATCAAAAGCCACAGAGTTATAGGCTTGTAATTTATGTTGTGTAATTGCAGCTGTTGACGGAGCTAATCTATCAGGTGAAGAAGTAGCGACAATGATTAAATCAATATCATCCTTAGTTAACCCTGAATTAATAATTGCATTATATCCTGCACGCCACGCTAAATCACTTGTAGCCTCGTTATCTGCCGCAATTCTTCTTTCCTTTATACCAAGTGTTTTTTGAATCCACTCATCGTTTGTATCAACAAGTGTCTCAAGATATTTATTAGTATAAATTTTCTCAGGGACATATGATCCGGTTCCAATAATTTTAACTTTCCTGACTAATTGTTTCATTCGATTTTGTTTTATTTAATTCGTAGTAATCTTTAGCTGTAACAAAGCAATAGTTTTTCTTGCTTAAGTATGATAGATGAGATTCGAACAGAGGGATTGCTTTTTTCCCCAAATTTCTGAGTTTAATATAATATCTTAGCTTGTCTCCAAGTAAGTATGCAAAATAGTTATTCGCTCTTCTCTGAATTCTGCCACCAATAATTTCTTCTTCAATAAGTTCATTAGGATGGATTAAAAACACTAACGGTCTTTTCAATACTGAAGTTTCCCAGACAAGCATGTGTTTAACAATATGAGTAATTGATGGGGATATCCTCATCATAGTACCGGTATATGGAAGGCCAGCGGCTAAAATCGGTATTTCAAAAATGTTTCCATTTCCGCGCCTGGCAAGATTATTCTCTTTTGTAAAATAGTGATTTCGGGGCGCAGTAAACCATTTAAGTTTGTTAACTGAACCAAATGATAAAAACATATCCATTCTCTGAGGGGCGACAGAGCTGTCAATTAAGAAGCCGGTTTCTGCTAGTGCTTTGGGGGTATCTTCATTTACCCTTAGTGCGGGAGCCCTAAATGATACTACTTTAGTATTAGAAATTGATTCGAGTATCCCTTTCGACCTTATTAAATGATCCACCTGGTCTCGATAACTAAGTTTATCAAATGCCTTATCAGATTCGTGGGTTAGTCCATGACATCCCACCTCATGGCCATCAGGAATAATCATTCGAACAACATCTGGATAAAGCTTTGCAATATGACCTGTGAAGTAAAATGTGGCTTTAATATTATACTTTCTGTATAATTCAAGCAAAACAGGCATTCCTTCCTTAAGTACCTTTTCCCCTGTTTGGTCACTCAGGCAATGATTCCATAATGATGTCGTTTCAACATCATTGGTAATTAAACAATATTTTTTCCCTCTATTTTGCAATAAGTGGAGCTATTTTTTCATTTTTAATTTGAAAATAATTTTCTTACCATTCCTCCTGATAAGTTGGGCTATGTACCAGGAAAGCCAGTCTAAAAAAGTATTTTTCCACTGCTCAAAATGAACCAGAAGATAGATTTTATCAACTTCTCCTTTTCCAATAAGTTTAATAATATCGTTTGAACTTGAAATGTGGTATTGGGGATTAATTAACGACTCCACTTTATCAAGTCGTTTATATTTTTTATCCCAACTTCTTCCAGTATCTGATAGATATAGAATTCCACTAAAATCAATTGAATCATAAGCATCACCGGTTAATTTAAAATCACTGAATTTATTCTCCTTCCATATATTAAAGTTTGTCCAGTTAGAAAAAACAGAAGTCTTGGATAAAAGTTTAGGGATAAGCTTAACAATATCTTTTAACGCATAGCCATCAACATTTTCAACAAACGAACCTCCATGCGGGCAAACGGTTTTTGTATGCCAGTTACGCTGAAAGTCAGACAACTCCTTTTTGAATAAATCAATCGCTTTATTTTTATCTCCTTTAGCTTTAGTAATTACCTCATAATGATAACCAACCTCATGCCCGAGTTCATAAATTTGATTAATTATCGGTTGCTTATAAATTTTTTCAATATGTCTGAAGTAATATGATGTGTGGATGCCCAAATCCGATTCCAACCTGGCAAATTGCAGCTGATAATCAGCATCAAGGTCCACATCGTGCCTTATTATTATAGCGTTTGATGGCTTAATATCACTTTCAATGTAATCTTTTACAGTAACAACCTTATACTTTGAATCAGCTATACTTTCAATTATTTGTTGATACTTTTTTAAGGTAAAATCAAGTGTCATTACTTGCTTGAATTAGTTTTTTTAAACCCAACAGGCACTCCATCCTTCATATCAAATTCCCTGATTTGTTTTGCGGGAACTCCTCCCCATAATGTATTGGGAGGAATGTCCTTGGTAACCACAGATCCTGCTGCAACTATAGCGCCTTCGCCTATTGTTACTCCTGGTAATATTGTAACACCAATGGCAATCCAGGCATTTTTTTTAATAATGACCGGGCCTAAAAAAGCCGGGGAAAGATTTTTATGATATGCCAAAGGTTTATTATGGGTGATAATAAAATTTTGGCCTGCAATAGAAACGCCATCTTCAATTTTAACAAAATTAGGATACACATCATCAATAGTTACCATGGGTCCGATATGTACTCCTTTCCCAATTTTTACACCCCGCCTTTTCTGAAGCCATACTTTTATTCCACTGTAAGGAAGCAGCTTTGAAACCACCTGCAATATATAGTCCATTGTTCTTCTATACAAAAACCTTGTATTTGCCATAAATCCTGTATAACCATGTTCGGCTGAGGTCTTTTTTAAAGCTTCAAAAAAACTCCTCTCTACATGATTAGGCAGGGGTTGTTTTTTAAATTCCAAATAATCTTTCATTGGATATGATCTTTTTGAGATGAATTACATTCATTTTATGGTATAAATACCTACCATCTGAATGCACCTGAAGCAAAATAGGATGAAAAAATTATATGTAAAGGTTTAATCTCTTAAAACAACCCACCGTTAATATCAAAGGTTGTGCCTGTAGTATAGTCACTATTGATCAAAAATTTAACAATATCAAGGATATTTTTAGGATCACCTAAATCTCCTTTTGGAATTTCCTTTTTTATAATATTTAAAAATTCCTCAGGCACCTCGGTAATCATTCCAATATTAAAATATCCCAGATTAAGGCTATTGATCGTAATACCTTTTTTAGCATTTTCAGCGGCAATGCTTTTAGTCATTCCCCAAAGAGCAGCTTTTGATGCTGCATATGCGCTTGTACCAGGAATCCCCTTTTGTGCTACAATAGAAGCAAAATTGATGATTCTGCCAAATTCAACATTCCTCATATATGGCAACAAAGCATGGATTAAATGGAATGAGCCCATCAAATTAATATCTATTACACTCTTCCATTTTGCCAGGTCTGCTTTGTGGGCAAATGAGTTGTAGTTTGTACCTGCACAATTTATCAAGACAATTTGATCCCCATCTTTCACTACCTGTTCAACCCATGTTTTAACCTCGCTATATTCACCAATGTTAACTTTGTAAAGATTGGAGTTCTTTTTTTCTGGAGCAGTACTAAAATAAGTTCCGAAAACCTCTGTACCCTCATTTTTAAACATATTCAATAGGTATTTTCCAATACCCCTTGATGCGCCTGTAATTAAAATTTTCATTGTCTGATTTTTTTTATATTTTATATTTGATGAAATTATTTTTATTCAAAATTTATTTATCAATCCATCTGATTACTTCAAATGCTTCAGCATATTTAGCCCCGACTTGTGCTCCTCTTGCTGCTGCCAACCCCCGGATAAACTCTTCGGAGAAATAATGCCTGGCAATCATTTGTTGGGTTTTATAAAAATCTAATATTTCTGTTTTGATTTTTAGATGGTCAGGTGATAGTTTTACGAAAAACTGTGTGTCAAATTGAATATGGTTCCACGGTAACTCATAGCAAATTATACTGCAACTTGTTTTAAATGCCCTGATCATTTCATGAGACACCACAGAATGATCCTGATGAAAATCATGTAAAGATGGACCTATTACAAGATCCGGTTTAAATTCATTTCGAATTTTAACCAAATTTTCCAAAATTTCTTGTCTGAGTTCATTTAATTTTCTAACCTTGAAATTATAAATTTTGTAATTTTCTTCAGCCAGCTTAAAATAATTGATCACATTTAGAAATTCTTTTACAAGCGAATCTGGCGGAAGCCCTTTTGGCAGAGAATCTTCAGCAGCTGAAAAAACAATCCATAAAACCTGCTTTCCATTTTCGATTAATTTTGAAATGGTTCCGCCACATCCTAGTTCTGCATCATCTGTATGCGGCGATAGTATCAATATTTTTTCTATGTCATTCAACATATATATAGTTTATTAATTAGTACATATTTATTCAAAACTAAATTTACTTACAAAAGGTCTTTCTGTATAAATACGAATACCCCATTTGCGAAAATAATCCCTCATATCATCTGTTTCTTCATCTTCTTCTCCTTCATATTCAAAAGTCTCTACATTAAAGGTGAAATCGTTCATTGTAATATAAGGATATTTTGTTTTTAGAGAAGTATTAATACCATGATACTTTGAAATTTTTAAATACTCCTCTATAATCATCTTTAGTTTTTCTTCTTTTTCAGACTGATCAAGGGGGGCTACAGTCTTAATATATTTTGCAGGACTTCCTGCATAAATTCCTCTTTCAACATCTAAATTTCTTGTCACTACTGAATTAGCTCCCACAACAATATAGGGCGCAATTGTCACCCCCATTAAAATTAAGCTTCTATATCCTACTATAACTCCATTTCCAATGGATACCCCTTTAAAACTGGCAGGGAAACCTTCTAATACCGACATCCAATAACCATGAGTTACAATGGATGTATCAGGAGATAATCCTACATCATCCCCAATATTAACTTCTTCGCACACATTAATAAAATTATTGTGTATAGTGCAACGATCTCCAATTTTAAAATTAGCATTTGGATGCTGGCGACCTCCTCCACCTATTCTTAATCCTGAGCTATTGAATAAGTGCTCACCAAATATTACATTATTTCCAAAGATCTGAGTATCATTACCTAATCGACTATTGTTTCCAATACTAAACTTTCCTTTAACTTTTATATTTATATTATTTCCGAAATTTACATTTTTCCCTATTTCAATTTCGTTAGCCGTTATGTTAATATTTTTTAATTTATCAATATATTTCATTTCTTGCTATTTGTTTTTTACAATTATTATTTTATCTGATATATTTAGTTAATAAATTAAATTTCAGGTTTACTTATTCTCTTGAATATGCCAATCAATTTCCATTTTAAGACCTTTTTCCAAATCTGTTTCAGGCTGGTATTTTAGTATTTTTTTTGCCTTTTCAATATCAAATAAAAAATTGAAATTATTTGGTTTATCAATATATCCTATTTCGCTTTGTGAATTTGTTAATTTTATAATGGTATTGGCTAAATCTAACATTGAACAGGGAGTACCTGATCCGATATTATATTCCGAATCCTCATTTAATTTAATTGCATTTAGGGTTGCATCAATCGCATCGGAAATATAAACAAAGTCTCTATAACCCTTTCCTTCTCCTATTAAATTTATTTGTTTATTCTTCAATGCACTTTTAATAAATAATGGTATTGATCTGCCAGTTCTGTTTCTTGGCCCATAAACGCTGGCATACCTTAGAATTGTTAAAGGAATAGCCATTCTATTACTGAACAATTTAAGAAATAATTCGCTTCCTGATTTTGCACTACCATAAAAACTATTTGGCTTGTGAGGACATAATTCATCAACAGGAATATATTCTGGATTGCCATAAACAGCCATGCTGGAGGAGAAACATATTCCTTTAAGATTTTTCAATAAACCCAAAAGTTCTATAATTCCAATAAGATTTAATCTTGCTATAAATTTTGCTTCTTCTTCAATACTGTTAATTGACGGAGACATATCTGAGGCAAAATGCACGACATACTTTATATATGATAGAGTATTACCGATCGATTGAATACTCTTTTGATCACTCAAGTCACACCTAACAAACTTTATTTCATTATTTTTATATAGGGGTAATAATTCTTTAAGATTTTTAGGATCACGACCTAAAACAGTAATTTTAGCCTCCTCTTGTAACAATGCTTCAACCAGGTGTGATCCGATCTGACCAGATCCTCCTGTTATTAAAATATTTGCATTTTTTAAGTCAAGGGTCATATGATTCCTGATTTTTGTAGGCTTTCTATCTCAGCCGCTATTCCCTGCTGAAATGTAGTTTTTGGATAAAATCCAAGTTCTTTTCCAGCCAGTGAAATGTTTGAAATGAAATCATAGGCATTACTATCAACAATTGTGGGAATTATTTTTTTCCCTAATACTTCATTAATTATGTCCACCAATCCTAAATTATTTATTGAACTCTCTCCTCCAATATTAAATACACCGGATTTTTCTGATAGAATAGATAACCAAATTGCTTCCACAGCATCATCAATGAATATATGGTTTCGACTCACTTCACCTTTTCCATATAATGTTGGTGCCTTATTATTTGCTATTAGTTTTATAAAATTTGGTATTGCCCTTGTTGTCTGAGGTGTTCCCGGACCATATACACCCATAAACCGTAAAATTTTTAACTTTTTACTGGCCAAATTTGCATATGTTTTTAGATAATTTTCGGTAATTAATTTACTTATACCATAAATATTTACAGGTTCTTTAATATCATCCTCCATAACAGGATTTCTTGCAGGCTTCCCATAAACCATATATGTGCTTGCATAAATTATTGATTTCAAATTGGGCATTTTTTGCAAAAGGTTCATCGTTCCTATTACATTTAGATTGATACCTGGAATAGCATCACTAATAATATCCTGACTTCCCTCTATTCGGCTTGCCAGATGCACAAGAATGTTACATTCTTTTAGTAAGGAATCATAATCATCTAAAGTGCCTTTTTGGGTAATATCTGCTTCAATAAAAGGGATATTACTAAATGGGGCAACCTTCTTTAAATCAAGGCCCACAACCTCAATTCCATTATTTTGTAATTTTCGTAATAAAAAAGACCCAATGTGGCCATTTATTCCTGTTATTAATACTTTATTCGACTTAATATTTGTTGGCAAATTCAACATTTTCAAAGAATCTTTTTAAATATATCTTTTAACAGAATAACATGGCGCTAATACTACATAACTATTTTTGTGCAATAAATCCAACAAGGTATCGAAGCGATGGAGAATCAATATATCTACTTATTCCTATTAATATTTGGGTAAATTGATCGGGTTTTAAAGGAAAAGTATAAAATACTTCAACATTTTTAAATCCTGATTTTGCTAACAAAGCCTTTACTTTTTTTGGCTTAATGCCAGATGTTTTGAATTGATGATAATCAGCATATTGTGCAACTTCTTTATCACAATTAACGATGTTCTTTCTTTTTTTTCTTAGCATCATTCTTCGCAACAATTTTTGCCAACCAAAATATCTTCTGAAAATAGCATTCGGATCGTGGTCAATTAGCAAGACTCCTCCTGGTTTTAAAATCCTATAAACCTCTTCAAAAAAAGCATGGAAATCATATAAGTGATGAAGTGTGGCATTTGCCGTTATTACATTAAAACTATCATTTGAAAATGGAGTTGAATAAACTGATCCACAAACCAAATGCGCATTGTATTTGGAAGCTAGTTTTAGACTTTTTCGAGATACATCTATTCCGTATATTTCATCAAAGTGCTTCTGAGAGACATTGATTATAAAACCTGTTCCACATCCCAAATCTAAAAGCCTTTCTTTGCCATATTTTTTAGCCGATTCAGAAAGCAATTTTTCTGTATGCAAAAACGATTCTTCCGTAAAAACCTGATTTAAATCAGATTTTTCATAATAATCAGCATAACTATCATGTAGCTCTTCATTAGCATTTGTTACTAAATCTTTCAAATTGGAATTGGACCTTGGCTGCCAATCAAAATTGAAAAATCCGTCAACAACAGGAAAATGCTGCCCACAATTATTACAAAAAGCTTCATCTTTTGCAAAACGTAAATCTGCTGATTTACACTTTGGGCAGATTAAAACATTTATTAATTGTTCAGGAAATATATAATTTTCTCTTGTATTCAATTCCATTTATAATAAGTTGTTTAATAGAATTATTATCATAGAGGTTTTTGTACAAATATCTACCTATTTGAAATTATTATAGTAATCAGGATTATTTTTCAATATTTCAATACTCTTTGGGTAATTTTCAATAACCCAAACAATAAAACTACTTGCATCAATCATCTTTGACAAAAACAACTGCCTACGCTTTTCCCATTCAATTTTCGTGTTTTCATTTTTCACTAAATCTAATATTGGCTGATAAGCCTCACTTAAAGTATCATAATAAAGTTGCACTTTGTGGTTTTTGGTTAAATCATTGTGCACACCACAGAGCTTTGCCAATGAATTGATCAAAACATTTGGTGTTCCTAACATTGCACATTCACTAGCCATTGTTCCTCCTTCGCCAACATACAAATAAGCAAAGGCCATTGCATCGTGCATCTTCTCAAGTGGGATTTGAATTTGATACTTTGCCAATACTTCTGGCAATGGTTTTTCAGAGGAAATAAAAACCCTGGCATATTTAGACAATGCTTCAACCAACTTTTCCTTTTCTTCAAACATAATACCCGTTTGACCTACATCATGATGAGCATCAAATGAGACAAAGCGTAGGATCACATATTTTTCTTCCTCTTTAACTCCAAGAAATTCCAATACTGATTTATCAGGTACAAACCATTTAGGATGTAAATAAAATAACTCAATATTTGAGGGATAACGAAAATGATTTTTACCCAAATCCTTATAATATGAAAACGCTGTGAATTTATAGTTAACAAAAGGAACTGTAAGGGAATCCATAAGTTTAACATGCTCTGAATCGGTAAATCCAATGTGTGGTATGTTCAACAATTTTGCAATATGCGAACTTTGAAGTGAAAATCGGCTTAGGATAATGTTTGGTTTAAATTTTTTAACTATTCTATAAAAATTCAAATACACCTTAGGAATGTGAAGGACTTTTGAAACAATACCTTTTTTCGAGTCATCAATAATTTCATATGGCAAATCATAAATTTGGAGTAGAGTAATTGTAATTTCTTTTTTTTTCGCAACAAAAAGAACTTGATTACTGTTTTGCAATAATTTTTTTGCAATTATCCTAAATTGATGCACTTGCGCAGGATGGCCTACTTCAATTAATATCCGATGAAGCATTTTACAATAGTTTTAATATTACTCTCATCCATTTTTTCATGAACAGGCAGTGTTAAAATATCTTTATGTACTTTATAATATTCATTAAGTGAATGAGGGGCTAGATAGCCACTTAACATTGGTATTTTCGAAAAATCTTCCTGAAAAAAGGAATTTGATTTGTGTTCAAGATGTTTAGCCTCAATATTAAATTGATGATTTATTCTTTCAATATTCATTCTAGAATTAAAGCCCTCCAAATAAAGGTAAAACTTAGTGTAGGAAACTGATTTTTTCGCGTCAGAACATTGTATTGTAAAATTAGTGTTATTCAATGTTTTTCTTATTCCATTCTGTATTTTACCAGCAATTTCAATTCGCTTTTTCAAATTAATATTTGTTCTGTGTTGTAATTGATACGATGCAACTTTTATTTCTAGCTTGTTGGGTATTTTTAGCATACGATATAACTCAGTTTTCTCATCTCTCTGTTCAACTGAATCTGATCGGTTCCGATAACTTTTTATTCTTTGGTGAATTTTGTTCATTAAAGAATTTTCAGGATAAGTTTCTAAAAAACTTCTGAATAGCCTATATAATGATAAGGGTAGTGATGTTAAAAGAAACTTCGATTGAATCAGAACTGCTTTTTGGTAAATATTTTCATTACTAGTTGCTAAAATACCTCCTCCTATTCCAAATATGTTTTTTGCCAGGCTAAAGCATGCCACATCTCCAAAACTTCCACAGTTTCTGTTATTCAGAGAAGAACCATATCCTTGCGCACAATCTTCTATAACATAGAGTTTATTAATTTTAGCCCTTTCAGATATTTCATGCATATTACACATTAATCCTCCAAGATGAATTGCTTGAATTGCCAATGTGTTTTTATTTATTGCTGGTTCTATTCTATTTTCATCTATTAAAAATGTTTTTGGATTAATGTCCACAAAAACCGGCCTCTTTCCTGCTTCCACAATTGGAGTAACCGCACTCGTGCAGGTTAAGGGAGATGTAATAACTTCACTTCTATTATCAGATAGGGCTAGATAAGTTAAGTATAAGGCAGACCTACATGAACTTGTTATAAGAATATGTTTTTTACCTGTATAATTTCTAAAGTGATCAATGATCCTTTTTTCTGACTTTAATTGAAAAGGAATTTTGAATAAATCACTTAAATAAATATGTGGAAAACTATACCGTATCAAGTTTATCTACGTTTGATATAACCTATAAGAGAAAAAGATAAAAAGATAAAAGGACGGAAATCTTTAAAACTAAAAATTGCAAAGGTCTTTTTCTTAAATAAAGATTTAAAATACTCTATGGTAGTGTATTTACCTTTTAATATACCCAGAATAGAAAAAAACATATCTGTGTAAAGATGCATCCAGTATAATCCAACTTCATACTTCTGGGGGTAATTCTGTTCTATATTATTGACATAATTATAAAGCAGATTTGCATAGTCAATTCCGCATTTTCTGGCCAAACCAGTCCAAAGCCATGTTCTTGCATTTATTTCTATTAATTTATACTCTTGATCAGCATTATCTTTTAAATATTCTATTTCGCAAACACCTGTGTATTTTAACATCTTCACCAGTTTTTTAGAAGGCTCAATCAATTCTTCCCTTAATACACTTCTAGCTAACGTGGCCGTGCCAAATCCAATAGGATGATCACGAAGTTTTTCTCCAATCCAATAAGTTTTTATTTGCCCTTCAATACAAAAAGCAGTGAAGGAAATAGTTTTATTTTCTTTGCTGTATTTAATTACATTTTGAGTAAAGGCTAAGTCAAGAGCGCCACATTTTTCAATCTCATCAATCTGTTTTTCAAATTCATATATGTTACGCGCAATGTAGGCCTTATTTTTTGTTTTATGGTAAAATGACAATCCAAATTTTCCTCTGGTTATAAGTGGAAACTCAACATTATCGCAGTTTTTTAACAAGATCTCCTTTGGTGAAAAAAAGGAGATCGGAGTTGCAATGTTATTTTGTTCTGCCTTTTTAATCAATTTTTCTTTGTCATAAATATTTTCAATGATTGATAATTCAGGGGTTGAAATTTTGAAATACTTTCCAAGCGTTTTTTTATGCTTTGAAATGGTATATACACCATGATCATTTGAAGGGATTAATAGCCAATCAAATAATTGTTCTTTATTACAAAGATTTACTAAAAAATCAACGATCTCTTCTGAAAAGAATGGCGGACACTTATAAAATTTTTTGCAATATTTTGAATGTTGTGCTAAGCAATTTGCAATATCAAGAACGATTACCGGTATCCCTTTCTCACCAAGTGCCCTTGTATTTGCCAGTCCCTGAACGTGCCCTTCGAGTATTATGACTCCTTTAACTAACTTCATCTCTCAAATGAGTTTCGTAGATCGAGATTAATTTCCTGGCAATGACATTTTCATCTAATTCGTTTTTAACAATATCTCTTGAGTTTGGCTCTTCTTGAAAATTAATTGCTTCCATAATTTTCTGACAAACACTCTTAGCACTAAATTCAGCAACAAAAACATTATTTGCACCTTTTATACGTTCCAGAATATCTCCACTTGGTGTTGTAACAATTATAGTATTACATGCAAGTGCCTCTTTGATAACATTCGGAGATCCTTCCTTATAAGAAGTAAATAATAATACATCGCAAGCATTTAAATAAATGGGAATATCTTTATGATCCACAGGATAAGGAGCAATTAGCCTGGTATCCCTAACATCCAGCATTTCAATTGCCTCTTTTCCAAGTTTGAAGTTTTTATTGGTATTTTCTTTTGCTCCAAGAAATAGAATTAATTTTTCCTTCTCATTTAATCCAAGAGTTTTTCTTGATTCAATTTTATCCATAGGCTTAAACTTTTCAAAATCAACTCCATTTGGTATAATATGAATATTCTTTTTCCTGATTATTACTTTTGATAAGTTTCTCGATTTTGAAATTATAGCTCTAAAGAAAAATTGGATAAGGAAAGCTTGATAGGTTAATAGCTTTCCCGCAAAATTAGTTCTCCCATCTTGTGTTGATGAGCCATGTACATCACTACCCATTAAGGAAAGAATCTTAGGAAGTGTAGAGCCTGTTAACAAAACGACCCATCCGCTTAATGAATAATGCACATGAATAAGATTATAGTTACCAGCCCTAATATGTTTCTTCAGCTTTTTAACATTAGATAGATAACCCTTAATGCCTTTGCCTTTTATGGTATAGAAATCAACTTTAGCACCTACCTTCCTAAGCGATTCACCCTGGCTTTTAATAAATGGAGAAAGGCCAAAATAATTATTATTACCGCTGGAAACAAATAAAATGTTCATAGTATAAGACTAATTGAACTTAACAGGAAAAACAATTATCTCATGAAATCCAGACCGCATACAAAAATCCAATACTTCTTTTGTATGTTCCTTAAAAACAGAGCCACTACTCATTTGGTACTGACTAATACCATTTCCCCAACAATTAACTTCTAATAATAGTGGTTCTCCATTAGTATTAATCGTAAAATCTACAGCTAATAAACGACCATGAAAAACTTGTTCGGCAATATAAACAGCAGATTTATGAAAATCAGAAACAAAAGGAACCTTGCCTATTTCAGCAAACTTAATTCCATTAAATTCTTCAATATGATCACCATAAATATTTAGTGCATGTCCTGCTAGATTTTGATCTTTGTCAATGGCTATAGATACGCCTCCTTTATTGTCATGATCCAAAAAAGAGCCTTTAGCACCGATTCTAAGTAATGTATGTAAGATATGAATCTTATCGGACTCAACTGAACGATAAGTCAACACCCTAATGGTATTATTTGACTCTGGATTGAACTTTTCGAAAAATTCATGCTGCCTAATAAACTTCTGAATAACTAGTTCTTCTCCATACCCTGATAAGAAATCTTGCGTAAGTAAATTTTCCCCTCCTTTAAATTTCCCCTGAATTTTTTCAAACATTTTTATGCCTCTGCCACTTCCAGAAAACAATGCTGGTTTCAAAATAACTTTATTATAGGATTTAAGTTGATCATTTAATACTTTATCATTTAAATTAATAAACTGATAATTCCTATCATAAAACTGTCCATTTATCCTTCTAATAATTACTTCTGCAGTTTTAATCTCTTTAAAAAATAAATCATAATAATTTTTATCCTTTACTGCATTTATCAATAACCGATTGTTTAAACAGGGTTCTATCACGGAATAATATACTGATAGGGGAATAATACCAGGATCTGGTTTTCCGTAAATTGAATAGAAATAGTTAAACCATTTTTTGTCTGATTTTTTATAAAACGGATAATCACATATTATGGGTTGTTTATCCTTTATAGGGTATTCTTTCAATTTACCTTGTTTTTTTAGCCTATGAATTTTAAGATTAATGGCTTTATGCTGATTCCGCAGAAGCCTGTAGGTTGTAATGCGTCTTAAAATTTTAATAACTACTTTCTTCACCATAAAATAAAGCCAAAACAAATTTCTAGTTTAAATCATTCATTCTATCAAGAAACCACTTAATAGATATATAATTTGCCACAAACTCCTTATTTATCTTTTCTAAGCCTGTTATTTTTTTTAAAGGTAAATTGTAACTATCTATAAAATTAACCAAGGCACTATCCGTGTTGTAATGAGATACTGCTGGAGGTTTCTTATTAAATTTTTTGCGAAGAAGAGTAAAGCCCAACTTACCATAATTCAAAGGATTTAATAGTTCGTTAAGCGCAAATCCCCTGTCAGTGGGTTCCGAAGCAAGATCCTTGTTGTTTCGGTTAATTAGTTTGGCATACAGTAAACTATTCTTTACTACAGCAATGGATTTTGAATCATTTGAAAACCCTCCAAAGAAAGAAGTCTTCATTAATTCCTGTATGAAGTCATAATCAAAAAACGGACTGTAATTATCTACCAGATGTTTGTATGAAGTTTGCTCAGCTCCAAAATATTTCTTTTCGATATCTGATAGCAAATAGCTTGTAAACCTTACATTTGTGTTTTTAATGGAATACAAATCCTTAAGTTCCGCCCAATAAAAGGAATCTTTAAATTCAACACGGCTCAACCCATTTAATACTTCTGGAAAATTAGATTTCAAATAATCAAAATGCTTACCTATTTCTTTCTCCGGGTTATCTGCACGTATTAATCCCAAAACAAAACGATTAAATACATTACAGGGTGCATATGCAGAACTTTTTAAAAGATTACTTCCTCCATTTCCAGATAAAACAACTTCAGAAAAAGGGGAAATTATATTCATAGTAAATAGATAATGGGCTCGTTTAATCGACCGCAATGAATCTGAATAAAGTGTTGTTTTTGCTGCCCAGTTTAAAAAGTCATTTTTTACATAATCATCTGATAGAATAACAGGCATATAATCATATCCAAATTTTTCTGAAACTTGCAGAGGCACAAAAATGTCTTCGGAGGATTCAATACCAAAAGAATATAGCTTTATCTGTTCTTTAGGTTTGTGTTTTAGTACGTATGCCAGCAAGAGCCTTCCATCCCACCCCCCTGTTAACGAAAGTGCAATTTTTGAATGACCATTTATAAGTTTTTTAACCGCTTTGTCTAGTCCATTATCCAGTACATCCAGGCTTCTCTTAAAATTTAAAGGTTTATTAATAATCTCCTCTCCTGGTTTCCAATATTTTTCAATAAACTCGTCCTCCACACTAAACCGTATTACAGATGAAGAAGGGAGCATTTTTACACTTTTGAAAATAGTATTTCGTGTAAATGGATAATTATATAAGGATTGTTGTAAAATCACACCCTGGTCAAAAGAGATGTTTGGGAGAAGGAAATTAAAAGAGCTTAATCTTGTTGAAATAAAAACCTCCCTACCTATTCGACTGTAATATAAAATATCTAATCCCAGCCTTGAATTTACAACCTCAACCTGTCCACTTCCCAAACTATAAACAATAATATTAAACCAACCTGATAATTGCTTCAAACCATGGATACCTTTTTTTTCAAAGAATGCTAAAAAAGACTCATCGTTCATTTTTTCTTGATCCAAAAAAACTATACCTGTTATCCATATATACTTCCTAAGATCTTTTGAATAAAGGGAATTTATAAATTGGCTACTTCCTTTTCTTGAAATTGAGATAGCAGTTATATTTTCCTTCTGAAACTTTTTTATTATTGGATTATGATAAATACCTGAAAAATGCTCCAGAATCTTTTCTAAATTACTAGCTTTTATTCCACTTGAGGACTTTACAAATACAAAATCTGTCATGAAAACCCTAATCTAATATTTTATTGCTGTTAATATGGTCTGCTATATCGCGCATAGTTCCTATCCATAACTTTCCATCCGATCTTAACTTTTCTGCATAACTAAAAATCAATGGCATAAGATCAGTAAATCCTTCCGTTGGTTGTGAAGGATGAAACCAAAGGTGCAGAATAGTCCCGGTTTTAATTGCTTTATTAATTCCTTTTTTAAATCTTTGAAAATTATAGTCTAAGGACCAATCGTTATATCCCAAAGAAATATTAGGCCCTGTTGGAGTAACAATTAATCCGTGTTCATCTTTAAAAGGGTATGCCATCTCAAACTCTTTGAAACGTTTTCTATAAATATTAATTCGGTATTTAATGAGTGTTTCAAAATTACCTGCAGTTCCTCCCGGAAAAGCAATAGAGGTTAGATGGGGCAGGTTCCATTCAGCCACAATATTCTGACTTGCTTTCAACTCATCATCTATTACTTCAGCTGGACAGTTTTTATAACTACAATCAATGTGAGAAAAAGTATGGCAAGCAATTTCATGCCCCACTTTCTCATCGATTATCTTTTTTATCAAATCGGGCGCATACCAGGCTTTCCCTTTTTCCCAATTTGTATACGGATCACAATCAAACCAATCACCTTCAGTATATTTCCAATGATCATCGAAATAGGGTAATCTGTGCATCCAGTCATGAGCACCTCTTTTGCATTCTTCCAGAAACAAATGACCTACAGTAGCCCAGGTAATTGGAATGTTATATTTTCTTGCTATATCCAAAATGATGGGTACATTTTTTCTTTCTCTCATAGCATACTCAACTGGATCAGCACCAGTTTTTGAATACCTCAGTGCCCATCCCAATTCAAAATCTGCTGTAATTATTATACCCCCTCTAAAACCTTTTGGAAATTTTTTCTTCCTAATTGAATCTCTTTTGTATTTGGGCTTACCCGAAAGAATATAGTTTGCCTTGGAGATATTACTTTTAATTCCTACAGGCAGTTTTTTGTATATCTTATTAATCATCCTTAGCTTGCTTTAATAATTCAATTACAGTTTTGACCCTCAAGTCAAAACTTTCATTTGTATTAAAATCACCTTCTTCAAAAATCCATTTTCCATTTAAATGAATATATCTGCCCATTTTCCCATCCACTAACATTTGATATGGGTCAGATTGCCCAAAAATGCATTGCATTTCATTTACCAGGTAATCTCCCTCCTTGGTTTCAAAAATGTCGACTGCCTGGGTAAGAAAACTAAAACGATCGGTTAGTGCTTTTACAAAATCTAATAGCCTTAATGGGGGGTTTTCATAACCCTTCAGTAAAGACCCGCTTGCCATTTCATCCCGCTTAAGTTTTTTATGTGCAAAAAAAGAATCACCAATGCGAACGGCACGCCATTCAAAATCATGAGGAATAAACTGTTGCAAGATAACGTAGCCCTTTTGAACATCCGATGCTACAGCTTTGTAGGCATTCAGTTTTGCTTTTAGTTCTGTGGGTCTGACTAATTTCTTCCAGGCTCTTTGAAGCAGCTTACCCTTCGATAGTTTGGGTCCTGTTTTTGAAGTTATACCTTTTGAAAATGCAAGCTCAATATATTCTTCGGCTTCTCCTTGTGTTTTCAAAATTTTTACGCCATTCCCAGAAGCTCCAATATTCATTTTTCCGACAATAGGGTAATTCGTTTTTTTTATAAATTCAAGGGCTTCTTTTTTATGATAAAAAATATCAGTTTGAGGATATTGAATATTATTAGCTTTTAACCAATAAGCGATGTACCGTTTGCTTTCGTAGATTTTAATCTCCTGCAAGGTAGGGAATGCTTTATACCCCAGATCATTTACTAAAATTTCCAATCTCTCTTCATACAGTGCACGAAAAAGGCTTGTTCGGCCTGCCGGTTTAGTTAATATATAATCTATCGGCTTTGACTGCACTTGTTCCAACCAGTTATTTAGTGTCAAATCAATAACACGGTAGTTTAGTGCATCCTCATGTTTCATGCATGCATTTTCCCACCGTTTATAGTCAATTGGGTCCTCATTCTTTAATATTACAAGATTAAACTTCTTACCTGGTTTCATGTTTTAAAACAATTTCAGAAACAGAATTCATTGTTAGTACATCGAGTAAACCCGCTTTTCTTTTATCATAAATGTATTTCAAAATAGAAGGAAAGATAACTTTAACAATCCACGTTTCAAGTGAAGGATGAAAATAAAAATGTACAAGTTTTTTCGTTTCAATTGCTTTATCAATAAACTTCTTTAGCACACCAAGTGTTTTTTGCTCAGATTTACCTGTAGGGAAATTACCTATCATAAAACTATTTGGAATGACCACCAGACCATATCCATTAATTTGAGGTAAATCAATGTCATATTTAGTTTCAAAGCGGTAATTTGTAAAGCCTTCACTTTTTAAAATATCAAAATTACCCGCTGTTGCGCCAGGAAAAACCATAGTGCGCAGTTCTATACCTTCCTGTAAAGCTAAATCCTTGCATTCTTTTAATTCAGCTCTTGCCAATTCAGGCGCACAGTGAGCATCTGAAAAGTCAATATGAGAAAACGAATGGCAAGCTATTTCATGTTTTGTTTTGCTTTTCTTTATTAATTGAACCAAGTCCCTGCCATACCATTCCGGCGACTCTTGAATATTATTGGCTGGATCATGATCATACCAGTCTCCATTTGCAAATCTCCAATGCCTGTTCTCAAAATAGGTAGGCCTGGGTAAATGTGCATGAGGCCTTCCGCTGTCTTTTTTACAAGCATCCAGAAACAAATGTCCGACTATTGCCCAGGTTACAGGGATATTATATATATCAAATTGTTCGAGTAATAAAGGAATATTTTGTCTTTCTCTATTAGCAGACTCTTTGGGATTTGTCGCTGATTTGGAATATCTTGTTGCCCAGGCCAGTTCCATATCAGCAGAAAACACTACTACAGCTTTACCTGTGGGGAAGTTCCTATTCTCTCTATTTATCGTTGGCTTAAAACCTGTTTTATATAAAAACCTTGTTAGCTTACTTTGTATTGATTTCGGTAAAACAGGATATAAACAACCATATATTTTTTTCAAGGACAAGTCCATTAAACTATTTTACAATCTCAGATACAATTTTCTTATAGTTTTCGATCATTTTAGTCGTTGTAAACTTTTCCCTGATAATTTCATTTGATCTTTGCCCCATTTGTGATATTCTATGCGGCTCCGACAAAAGCTTGATCAGACAATCAGTTAATTCTTTATCATCTTTATATGAAAACAGGTAACCCGATCCTTGTGAAACGATTTCAGGAGTGCCGCCAGTAGCTGATGCAATAACTGGTAAACCACTTGCCATAGCTTCCAAAATAGCATTTGAACACCCTTCACCTTTGGATGAATGAATAAAAATATCGGCTTCAGCTAAATGATCCTGAACATTACTTATTCGTCCTAAGAACAGCACTTCATTTTCAAGTCCTGAGGAATTTACATAAAGCTTTAGTTCATGTCTCATTGGGCCTTCCCCAATAATCTGGTAGCTAAAAGTATAGCCCTTTTTTTTAAGCTCTGTTAGAGACTTAAAAATGGTGAAATAATCCTTATACGGTACAAGATTTGCTACTGATATCAGTTTTATCTTGCCTCCTGTTGCTAATGGCTTCCTGGCCAAACTTTCTTCAGATAGTAAAAACTTCTTATCAATACCATTATACCAGACAAAACCCTTCTTAAGTTTGTTGGCCCTTAATCCTGCTTTTGAATTTGCTACACGATATTGGCTTAAATGCAGCACCAGCATTCGCCAATAGTGGCTTTTCTTTTTACTGATAATTCCATGACGAATGCTTCCATTTATGTGTATTGTCCTTGTTGTTATTGAAAGTATTAATCCAAATGAAGCTTCAAAACCTCCCCAGGTCCACAACGCTTTTATTTTATTATCCTTGAGAATTTTCCTTAGTTCAAGAAATCTTTTAATTGCCCCTTTGTGATTTAAATAGATAACATCATCATGCATATTATATTCTTCTAAATAGGTCTCAGTAGCATGGTTCATGCAAATTATCTTAAAAGATTGGCCTTCCTTTTTTAGATAGGAATAAAGTGTAGCCAATTGACGCTCCCGGCCACCGCGTCTAAGGCTGGATATAAGGTGGAAAACTTTCAATTAAATCAACATCTTTGCATTAGTGTATGGAGAGTCAAGCTTTATTTCAGGCTGTTTCAATTCCGGAAAATCTAATGCATCAACTAATTCAAGGTATTCAGGTACAAAACAGCCATCTACCCAATTCAGATTTTCGTCCCAGTACCCATTACTAAACTCTGGATAATCCCCATAAGTATAGCTGATCTCTACAACCAATGGATTATTTTTCTCATCATAAACAAAATCATAAGCCATAGACTGAAAGTTAAGTTTTTTGGATATTTCAAATGCAATTTTAACAGCCCGCATATCTATTTGGTCTCTCCTTGCATCATAATTATTACTGCCACTTGCCCTGAAATCATTAGGCCTGACAAATCGCTTAAATGCCCACGCTCTATTTCCTAGAATTGCAACTCTCAAATCATGATCATTATTCGGAATAAATTTCTGAAAATATACATAGTTTTTGTGTCGAGTATAATTTGAATAGCCGTTTACTTTTCTGAAATATTTGTTATAATAAGGTTTAAACAAAAACTTAGCAATTTTTTTATAGTTGTAATTATATGCTTTAAACTTACCAGGAAGATCATAGAAATGAGGATGTATTCCTTTCCCAAAAGATTTGTTAATCAATTTTTTAGCTTTTGAAAAACTTCTAACCAGCGTAACATTTGCTGAACCTGAACCTCCTTTCAATTTAAAAACCAGAGGATATTCCATTTTTTTCGCCCATTCAACAGCACTAATCCTATCCCAAAAAACATATGATTCGACTATTGGAAAACCAAATTGAGAAAGTAAATAATATTGCTTTACTTTATCATCATAGTGCCAAACAGTTGGATAGTTAGGAAAACATGGTATCTTGAGTGTATTATTTATGATAGGGATTATCTGCGCTGCTAATTTTAAATCATCGTCAATTTGGGAAATTTTTGCAAGGAATAAATCAATTGATTTAACTTTGTCCCAGAATTGAAGATCATTAATATCTAACTCAATATGCTCTATATTGTTGTAATCCAAAATTTGACGATAAACATCAAGCATTGGACGAGTTGTTCCCCTAAAAGGTTTTAATATGCCAACTTTCATAATAAACTCAAATTATTTAGTAAAATGATCAATCGCGTCTATAGTAAACATTTGATGCGTTTTACATCGCATTCTGTTACCTAAAGGAATTAGTTTACTCTTATATGAAGAAAGGTTTTTTAATTTTAATTTGAGTAAAAGTCTTTCCATAAGAGAAAGATTTAGAATTGATTTAATTGTCCCGACACCTTGTTTTTGAATTAGGTTTTGCCAAGCTGTATTAACCTGATCTTCACTAATTGCTTTCATTCTAAAATCTTTGAAAGGTTCACTTAACAGAACCAACTTTCCATTTTCTAATTTAACATATTTGAAATCAATCCTAATAGTATTACTTTCTGTCTCAATTCCCAGAAAAGCAATGGCTCCATAATACCAGGCTTCAGCATTCCCTGGCTCATCAAAAAGAAAATTCCCTAACGAATAAACTATAGGAATTCCGTTATACACCTCATACCCTCCAATAACATGAGTATGATGACCAATAATTGCATGCACCCCCTGATCTGCGATAAATCGAAACAGTTTCAATTGATAAGGCGTAGGATGTGGGTGCATTTCCTTACCTCCATGCAATACAACAATAATGTAATCACACTTTTTTGTAACCGCCTTTATTGAATTGATAATATTAATTATTTCATCGGGATTACTCCCTGCTCTAAAATCTGTTGCGTAATTAAATTCCGACTCAGAAAAATTAAGAAAACATATTTTTTTATTCTGGGCTTCAATAAATAATGGTTTAGCAGCCTCTTCAGCATTAACCCCTGCTCCAACAGTTTTAACTCCTGCATTTTTACAAACTTCAATGGTTTCTATTACCCCACTATCTCCGAAATCTCTGATATGATTGTTTGACAAACATGCAATATTTACTTGAAGGTTTTTTAAAACTTCTATATTTGAAGGTTTTGATTTTAAATGAGGTCCTGATTTTTCAATATTTATAGAAGCATTGGTCATAGGTGTTTCCAAATTGACAATATTTATGTCTGTTTTATTAAACAATCCATAAATTCTTTTATCAACAATATTATTTGACAAATTACTGCCCACCTTTTTGAGCCCTCCTAATGGAGCCAAATCACCAGTAAAAAGAATATTAATCATTTTGTGATAAGGTTTATATTTCTATGCATTTAAACCCCTTCTTTCATGGAAAAAACCTTTAATTGTCATTTTATAGTAAAGACCCTTTACCAGAAAGTTAAGAATACCAAAAAAATTAAAAATACCAAAATATCCCATGACAAGGAAATACAATTTGTGTTTCATTGTTTTATCAGACTTTCTAATGAAAATCATGGCAGGGAAATAAAGCAGGTATAGGGCAATGACTACGAAAGAAAAGTAAACACTAAAAAACAAAGCAACAAAAAAAGCTAAAACAAAAATTGAGTTAAAAATGATAGTTTTAATAGCATACCTAGTAAAACTTTTCAAATTTTTATTATCTTTAACTTGTAATGATAACAAAAATAGATGCCCAAGACTAAAACCATTATTAAAGCTTCTCATTGCCATTTGACTAAAAGTTTGCAGTTCAAAATCATGAAGTCCCTGAGGCAAATGCATATACCAAATTTTTAAACCATTTTCAGCAAACCTTTTTCCTAATTCAGTTTCCTGGCCTTTTTTTATTCTTTCATCATATCCATTCACTATAAAAAAAGCACTTTTCTTGAATGTTCCACCATTTGGAGTACTAACAAAATGATCATCTTTGGTTTTGTCTTCTTCTCTTCTGTAAGCTAATATTTTGTTCCAACCTTTAGGTTCTTTCTCTTCGAAATATCCCGTAACAGCATGAATATCATCCCTGATTGCTAATGTAGATACTGCTTTACGTAAATAATCGGGATGAAGCTGGATATCTCCAGCAGTAATATGAACGTAATTTTGAGAAGATTCAACTATTCCCTTATTAAAAGCCTCACCTGCTGTAGGCCAGTGACTCCTGACTGAAAAGACCTTATCTGCAAATTTTTTCGCTATATCAGCGCTATTATCAGTTGATTTCGAATCTATAAATATCACTTCTAACTTTTCTCTGGGGTAATCCATTTTATTAATAGCCCCAAAACATTGTTCAAGATTACCTCCTTCATTGTGACCTATAACAACTATACTAACTCCTGGTAAGTCATTATCTGTAAGTACTTCCATATTCGGTAAGCTATTCAATTTAATATTTGTTTATAAAAATCCAGAAGCTTTAACCGTAGCCCCCCACTAATCACCTGGATTGCGTTAATCCCGGGTTTTTCATTTACTTCAACCACAACTGGTCCATCATCAGTAATCGCTATATCCCAACCAATAATAAAGTGAGTATAAAAATATAAATGAGCGTTTTTACAAATTTCAACTGCAGCACGCAATCCTGGTATTTTATAACCCTTGAATATTATTTTGCTGTCAGGATGAGAAGAAACTTTTGAGTCCTTATTAACATTAGGATGGTAGAAACCATATTCAGATAACTTTTCTGATTCAGAGTCAAAACCCACATAGATTGATCCCTTTCCCCAGCTATCTGTACATTCACATCCAGTGGCAAAACTCTGAAATCCACCTAAAAACTCTGGCATTCCATTTCTCATAATAGTGTACACTCTGGTAGTATTAAGCGCAGTACTATTAACCTGTTGAATTTCTTTACTGGATTTGTAAATTTTCTGTATTACCCAAAAACCTGAAGAAAGTCTTTGTTCAATATCTTCTTTATTGGCAATTTTACCATTTACTAAGAAATCATTCTTTTTCTTTTCTAGCTTTATTAGTCCCTCATTGTATTCCAGAACAGTGTTTTTAATAAATACCGGCAGATCCATTTCAAATAAATTATTAAGTAATGCTGTTGATCCCTTTTTATAAATTAACTGTCCATTTGATATAAGAGCTAGGTTTTCGATGCTGCTTACTTCGTTGCTCAGTAGTATAGAAGATGCATAAAACTTATCTTTGGTAATGATGTCATAGTTAAGACCAGATACTCCAATTCTTTTTTTAAGTGATGAATCCGCAAGGTCTTTTATTTTTAAAAACTCCTTTTTCCCAATATAACTCTGGATGGAGCTACCTTTTTGATCCAAACCAAAGGCAAAATAGTTTGCATTATGCGTGCCCTCCCTATATAACCATCCTAATAATTCAAATAGAATTTGCTTTTTAGACTTTTCATTCCCTCTATAATATTTTTTCACTCCGATACCCCTGGTATATTTAAAAACCCGGTAAATATCAAATATAAATTTCTTCGAAAAGTATACCACTATGCTTTAGCTTACTTTCTTTTTTCGAATCTTTGCAACAGAATCAAAAACAATTTTCTTTACTTCAAGATATTCTTCTTTTTTAATAAATTCAAAAATGCTAATACTCACCAATAGATAAAACACAATCTGGATTCCGAACACCGCACCTATATTAATATTTGTAAGTACTTTACTAATTATAAATGTTCCCAGAGATATGACAGAAAGAATAAGTAAAGAAGGAAAAGAATTTTGCAATTGTTTAATTGATGAGGTATTGATCATTTTACCAGAATAATAACTATTTGCAAAAAATTCAAAAATAGACAACAGGATGATGCCAAATATTAAGTATTTAATTCCTAGAATTACCCCCAAAATAATTACCGGGATACTTATTATTTTTTTAATTATTTGCAATTTTAAAATGTAATCAGATCTGCCATAAACCTGTAGAACATTCAAATTGATTTCACCAATAGGATAAAGAATCGCAGAGATCGCTAATAATTGAAGGTAAAGTATACTTTGTTCCCACTTTTCACCAATTAAAAATAATATCATTGGCTCTGACATCGCAACTAATCCAATTAATAAGAATGAAGAAACAAAAAGAACCATTTTAATAAGGTTATTAAAGGCCGCTACTAATTTAATTTGATTATCCTGAACCTTGGCCAGAATAGGCAAAGTTACCCGTTGAACTGTAGAAACCAATTGGTCGGAAACCATACTTTTAAATTGATTTGCCCTTGTATAATAACCCAATTCCGTAGCACTAAAGAACTTTCCTATTATTAAAAAATAGATGTTTTTATAAATCCTTTCAATAATTTGGGTTGCAAGTATTTTAGAACCAAAACCAAACATCTCTTTAAAAGACTTCTTTGAAAAAGTAAAATTTGGCAACCACCTATTAATAATTATGAGGTTTATCATCATTATAAAATGATTCAAAACCATTTTAATTATAAGACTCCACACACCATAACCAGCAAATGCTGCTGCTACACCCGCCACTCCGCCTACCAGCTGGGAAATAACAGAGGCCTTTGCAATAACTTTAAAATTAACATCCTTGTAAAGCTTGGCTCTCTGTACAAATGCAAAAGCATCAATAACTATAACAAGACATAAAACTCTAACCAGGCTGATTAGCTGGGGTTCAGTATAAAAGTCGGCTATATATGGTGCAGAAATAAACAATATTCCATACAAAAATATTGATGTAAAAAAATTAAAAATAAAGGCAGTATTATAATCTATTTTCGTGCAGTTTTGTTTCCGGATTAATGCCTGAACAAATCCCCCACTCGCAATACTTTCCGACACTGCTACAAAAATAGTGATCATCCCAATTAGCCCAAACTCAGCCGGAAGGAGTAATCTGGCAAGAATAATTCCTATAATAAATTGGATAATTCTGTTGCCAATCTGCTCTGCAAAACTCCATACCATACCACTGATAGTCGCGCTTTTAAGACCCACAGTTATCTATCCTTTTAATAATGATACAGTACATTGAAATGGTTTATTACCTTAAGTGTTTTTGTTGCTGTTTTGAGCAAATAATTGGAGATTATATTTTAGGGTAAAATAACTCCCTAGAAGTAATCCGAAGAAAATGAAATATTGTGGGCTCCATCCTGTCGCACCAATAGGGTAAAACCAGTTTGGATACTCAATTATGTTTTTAATAAATTCAGAGGCAGCAGCAATTCCTATAATTACTGGTAGTTCAAATAAGTTTTTGTGAGTATATATAAGGTTTCTATAATCCCTTATAAGTGAAATGAAATTTCGAAGGACTTTAAAAGCAATAAGGTAAAAAGGTAAAAAGATCAGTAGGCCAATAAGGCCATACATTGCAAATGCAGATAGAAAAATATAGTCACTTCCTTCCCACTCATTTTTACCCCCATCACCTGTGCCCCAGGCTGGATCAAATCCTGTTCCGAACCAAAAATTTTCTCTGATTGCATCTACAATCCCCACTTTCCCGAAAAGGCTCATACGAACATCCTGAGCTCCGGAAGATGTTTTTCCATAAACCATCACATTATAACTTTCCTTTGCTGCCTCAATTGCAAAATCTAAATACTCTGAAAAAAGTAGGGAAAGCACAAATAAAAACAGTAGGAAAAATCCAATATTTCTGAGGGAAAACACCCTTCTAATACCTTTAAATAATTTTCCATGCTCGATATATGTAAAAATTATTAGAATGATCAAATAGTATTCAAACAATCCCACAATATATCTTCGGGTTATGGATATAAAAATCATAATTGAGACTAGAATTCCTCCCATTAAAACAGGCAAATTTGGTTTGTATCTACTAAATAAATAAGCAAAAGATAAAGGGATAAGAAAGTAAATAATACCATATCCATACATAAAATATCGGGTGGCATTTAAAAAACCCCGGTCTCCTGACATAAAAGGAACATATTCCCCCCCCGTAATTACTGAGGCTACGTAAAGAAGTAATATAAATATTGTGCTCCATGTCAGTAAATTAAGGAACAACTTTAATCGTATAATTGCAAAATAAATTATTGGTATTACAATAAACCCCTGGAAAATTACCCTAAATCCCCGTGTAATAAACTGGAATGGAAGGTCAACATAGGAGGTATTTAACCAACCGTAAATTAAAAGATAATACATAAACCAGAGTAATGTCTTCCATATATAACCTGAAATTTCCTTGTTTTCATTAATCAAAATTTCCGGATTTTTAAATCTCAGGAAAAAGCAGATATATGCGAGGGTTACAAAGGTAAATTGGTAATGGAGGCCAAATATTCGCCCATTTAAGTAGTAGGTTAGATATCCCCCAGGATCAATATAAAATACGATAGAAACCCAAAATAATATATCTATAATGGGGTTGTCTTTATATTGTGTTTTATAAATTGGCATGAAGAATTAAATTTTTTGTTTACGGTGAATTAAGCTTTAAAATCTTTTCTGATAAAAATGATCCAATAAGATTGTGTGAATTATTATTCCAATGTCCCCTTTTTCCTGTAGATTCCCAATAGTATGGATCATTACCTAATTCCATTTGAGGTTCTAATATTTTTCTAATATCGATATAATTCAGGTTGTTGGTATATGCACTATCTATAACAAAATCTTGTAATCCTAATGGGTCAGTATTGACAATTATGTTTCTTGTGTTTTTATCTTTACCTATATTTTTCAAAATAAGAAATGACTTCTCATCAATATAATAAGCCAATTTGTGGTTGCTTCCAACAATATCTGATTTGTATAAAATACTATAGAACTTGTCAAATATTTTGGGATACAATTGCCCACTACTAATAAGTTTTCTGCAGCTGTTCATTAGCTGAAAGAGAACGATGTTTTGGGTTAAAAGTTTAGTAGTATTGAATGTTGACAAATAACTTTGAGGAATTTCTTTGTTTGAAATAAATAGGGAATCATTATTAATGTTTAATCTTGGTGTTAATATATCGGTTTGTTCACATTTTAAATCATTCTTGTTTAAAAAAAATATTGATATATCAGGATCAAATTTTTTAACGAATCTCTCATAATAAATATACATATCAGCAAAATCAAATCCGCTTCTTCCAAAATTCAAAACTTCAACTGAATCATGGTCTTTGTTTAATTCTTCTTCCATAATTGCCCTGAAATGATTCCTATCAAAAACCTGATATCCCTCAACAAAAGAATCTCCTATCAATGCAATTCTTTTAATCCCATTTTTCTTTTCTGGAGGATAGGTAGGGCCAAGGTATCCATAATCACTAAATCTTCCAATGGAAAAGCCCTCATTAAAAAAGGTATAATTTAGACCACCCCTTTTTGTGCGTCCAATTTCCGGATCATAGTCAGTTGTTGAAACCATGGCTATCTCAGCTAGTCTGAAATATATTTCAATAATTCCAAGCGTAATTATAAAGCTAAGTAAAAACCAGAGAATCTTTTTCATTTAAAACTGAAAATATACAAAAGGTAGTGGATCAGATTGGAACATAAATAAGAATGTTGAAATTAACATCGCACCCATCATACCATAAGTAACAGCCCGGTTAGGCACCAGCCAGAACGTATGCCTTTTGGTATAGTATTCAAACCCATCTATCAGGAGCATTACGGTAAAAAAGCTTAAAGTTATTCCTACAAACCTTGAGGTTAGTTCGCTGGCTTCCCATGTCCACATTTTACCGGCAAATATGCGTATGGTCTCCATATCCGTTGCCCTGAAAAACAACCAGGTAATTAATACGAGTACATAAGTAAGGGCTATATTGAAAATAAAATTTAGTACGCTCCCGGCTCCCTGGTATGTAAAGTATTCAGGTATTTTTTTTCTTTTGATAATCAATTTATGAATGGCCAGGTACAGCCCATGAAGCCCACCCCAGATTACAAAGTTCCAGCTTGCCCCATGCCATAAACCACCAAGCAGCATGGTGATCATTAAATTAACATAGGTCCGGTTAATGCCTTTCCTGTTCCCTCCCAGGGTGATATACAGATAATCGCGCAACCAGGATGATAAGGAAATATGCCACCGCCTCCAGAATTCTGTAATGTTTCTCGACAAATAGGGTTGCTCAAAGTTCTTCATAAGTTCGATTCCCAATAGTTTGGCTGTTCCTCTGGCAATGCTGCTATATCCAGAAAAATCTGCATAAATCTGAATTGAAAACAGCACGAGTGCTGCCAGCAATTCAGGTGATTTATAAATATCTGGTTGAGCAAATATCTGGTCAACTATACGGCCGGTAGTATCACCTATCATTACTTTTTTAAACAGGCCGGTAACAATCAGTACAATCCCTTTTTCAATTTGATCCTTTGTAGGCAGAGGAGTTTTCGCTATTTGAGGCAAAAGGTTTTTCGCTCTTTCAATAGGCCCTGCAACCAACTGTGGGAAAAAGGAAACAAAAACAGCAAAGTCGATAAAATTCCTGGTGGGTTGAATGTTCCTTCGGTAAATATCAATGGTATATGACATAGTCTGGAAGGTATAAAATGAAATACCTACCGGTAAAATGATATTTAAGTGCAGGTAATCAAGGTTCCCTCCAAATAGTGAGGCAAGGGGCGTAAACGATTCGATAAAAAAACCATAATACTTAAAAAAACCAAGTATGGATAGATTTGTAAAAACACTGACAAATAGCAGTATTTTTCTTTTTGACTCGGTATTTTCCTCAAATAGTCTTTTTCCAATAAAATAATCAACAATCGTGGAAATTGCCAGTAATGCCGTAAACCGATAATCCCAATAACCATAAAAAAAATAACTGCTTACTAAAAGCAGGGGGTTTCTTAATTTACGGGGCAGTCCGTAATAAATTGGCAGGACAACCAGCAAAAAAATAAAAAATATAAAGGAATTAAAAAGCATCTACAATAAAACAGAAACAGTTAAATTGTCTTCTTTTGGTCAAAATATTGTAATACTATAAATAATATATGATGGTTGTTGAAAATTGTTGCTGAACATTTCTTTAATTCACCCCCAACATTTCAAAAATGTCCAAGGACATTTGGGGGCTGTTGGCTATTGGCTGTTAGCTATTGGCTTTTGGTTGTTAGTGGGTTTACTTTTAATAATTTATTTGTTTACAAGATAAATTGGTTGTTATCCGGATAATAAATTATTAATGCAAAACTTTGAATTTTTAGTATACAGAATTAAAATTTAGAACAATTCTAAATTTCAACCGCCATCTATTTATTAAATACCCCTCTTCACTTCTTACTCATCAAACATTAGCGAAACGACACCCTAATCATAACATATATTGTGAAGTCATGTTTTTACCGATAATGATTCGCGAAAATTTACGTACAATTATGGCATTAAGATTGAATCAGTATCCTATTTCCTGTTTAATGCGATCAAGTAGTTTTTCTGAAAACAAAATAAACTCATTGACTTCAGTAAGGGTAGGTTTACCATGGGGCATTAATCCCATGTCGCCGGGATACCTTGAATCGGTGTATATTTCGTTTATGGTTGCCAGGAAAATATAATCTTTTTCAGAGATCTTTAATCCAGCCAAATCTTTTAACCTTAACAGATCATGTGATTTTACCGATTTATCCCCTCGTTCTTCCATAAATGCTTTCAATCCCTTTTCGATGCATTGCTGACAATGAAAAGCAACAATGTTAGTCAATCTTTTTTCTGTGACCAGCTTTTTAGCAGAAAGTAAGTCATCTTCGGCAGCAATTAACCATTCCTTAGTTATTGGCTTCATAGATCACTGTTCCGGTATTTAATATTTCGTTTTTAAAACCGCTATTTAAAAGGATAAATTTTTCAAACATGGGCTTTGTATGAACAATAAGGTCGATGTCTGCAAATTTTCGCAATGAATGAAGTGCTTTGGAAATCCTGAGTTTCGCCTCCATTTTATGTTTAAACGATTGAAAAACAAAGTTGTCATTTGTTACTATCAACAGGTCAATATCGCTATTTTCAGCTTGTGTCCCTTTTGCAAAAGAACCAAACAAGATAGCTTTATTAATGTTTAAGGGTTGTAAGGATCGATTAATCTCTGCTATAATATCATCTTTTGTCATAAGATAAATGTACAATATTTATTTTTATCCTTAAATAGGCACAAATTTATTCGGGTTGATTCGCGGTTAAAACACGATCAACTTTTCCCAATAGCCGACACCTCAAACCCAATTTCCCTCAGTTTACCATGATCCAGAATATTTCTTCCATCAAATACAAAAGCAGGTTTTTTCATGCGTGGCTGAAGAATAGAAGATGTTCTGTTTTTCATTTTTCTTTCAATTCCCAAACCGGGGATAATTGTTAGAGTGCGTTTAAATATCAAGGGCAATATTGGTTAAGAATTCCTTTATTTCATTATCGGAGGCTTTTTTATCCAGAAACTCAATTGATTCGCTATAATCTATATCATTAAAATAGCAGATTTGTGCTCTGAAAAGTTTTTCGGAAAAGAGATCACCATATACATTCCCGGCAACCTGGATTATTTCTTCAATTGAATAATGATCTCTTAAAATGTAATACAAATCAATGTAATCTTTCCATTTTGAGCGCCGTCCCAAAGCAAATGCTTTCATTGCAGCCAATTCCAATAAGGCCGGTAAACGTATAAAACCTTCAAATTTACATTTTGCATCAATGCTATACGGATACTCGAGAAATGTAAACTTTACTTCGTTAATTAAAAGATTAAGCTGCTCTTCAACACGCCTTGTTACGAAATAAGGATAATTTCCGGCAGATATGTTCTTGATAATTCTGTTTACATTCAAACTGCCAAATTTGAACAAATCAAAATCAATTGATCTCCGATGTCCTATATGCAAAGCTATGGCGGTTCCTCCAACAAGATAAAACTCATGCTTAAATTGTTTGATCAGTGGTAAAAGTTCAATTTGATTATTATTTAAGATTTCTTTATGCATTTCTTTTAAGGTAGAGGCTAAAGAAGTGATAGATTTCCGGATAATAATTCAGTTTTTTTCTTCCCCTTGCATTTTGTAAGATTCTCAAAGCGCTTTCAAAGCCTAAGATTTTGATTAAGGTTAAACTGTCGTTTAAAGTGCCATAATTGAATATTGTCTCTAAAAGCAATTCTTCGCTAATTTCTTCTTTTTTGCTATCTGGTGTGTACCAAAAAAGCGCTTGGTGTTTGTTGATAAAGTTAATTATTTCGGGCTTATGTTTCATGTTCAATCACCTAATCTATTCAAAAATTCATTCTTTAGCATAACGGAATGTTTTTTTGTTTGATAGATTTTAAAAAGAATTGATTGCTTTTATTTTCTTTGTCAAATACCACATCAGTTTTTGGGTCTCCCAAATGCTATTTCATATCGACCAGGAATAAAACTTTATTTTTAAACGTCATTTTATCTTCATCAGTACTCACCAGCAAGTCAATATCCCCTCCTTTCAGATTGTCCTGCACCCTTGAACCAAACAAATATACGTGTGCGTTATCACCAAAAATCCGGGCTGTTGTTTTTTTAATTAAGTATATACCCATCAGTTAAACGCATTATTCAAAGGTAATTATAATTCATGCTAAACAGCCACCCAGTTTCCTTTTTTTCTTCCGCCTTCCCGTCTTAGCTTTCCTGCCGATCTGAGTTCTTCAATATCTCTTTTTATTGTTTTTACACTTACATTACATTTTTCTGAAATTTCTTTCATCGTAATGCCCGGGTCGCTTTTTACAAGTTCAAGTATCAATTGAACCCTTTTTTCTTTTGGGACATCTTTGGTTTCTTTTTACCTTATTATGAATCACTAAGGTTGGCAAAAATTTGCGCTGCTTTTTTTAGCGGAAATAGCCGATTAAACACGATCAACTTTTCCCAATAGCCGACACCTCAAACCCAATATCTCTCAGCTTACCATGATCCAGGATATTTCTTCCATCAAATACAAAAGCGGGTTTTTTCATGGAATCATAGATCTTCTGCCAGTCGTAAGTGATAAACTCATCCCATTCGGTTAAAATGGCTATGGCATGGGCATCTTTTGCGGCCTCATAAGGATCGGTTTCAAATTTCAGGAGTTCTGTATTTTTCTCTTCAACGCGGGTCCGCAAACCACTCAAATCTTCAAGCATTCTTTCATAATTCACCTTGGGGTCGTAGGCATGGATATGGGCCTGTTCGTCCATCAGTTTATCGGCCACATAAATGGCAGCCGATTCTCGGGTGTCGTTGGTGTCCTTCTTGAAAGCCCAGCCATAAAAAACGATCTTTTTACCGTTTACCGTATTGAACATCGCATTGACCATTTTTTCGGCAAAACGGTGTTTCTGGTAATCATTCATTTTAATGACCTGTTCCCAGTAATCTGCCACTTCTTCCAGTCCAAAGTGACGGCACAGGTAAACCAGGTTGAGGATATCCTTTTGGAAACAGGATCCGCCAAAACCCACAGATGCTTTTAAAAATTTCGGGCCTATCCGGCTGTCAGTACCAATCGCCCTTGCTACCTGGTCGATATCAGCCCCGGTTTTTTCGCATAAGGCCGACATGGCATTGATGGATGAAATCCGCTGTGCCAGGAAGGCATTGGCCGTAAGCTTGGATAATTCGGATGACCAGATATTGGTGGTGATGATCCGCTCTTCGGGCAACCAGGCAGAATAAATATCTACAAGAGCTTGAATAGCCTCACCGTTTTCGCCACCTATAAGAACCCGGTCGGCTTCCAGTAAATCTTTTATGGCTGTTCCCTCGGCCAGGAACTCCGGATTGGAAAGCACGGAAAAATTAAAGTCCTTTTTTTGTTCGGCAAAAATGCGTTTTATGGAAGAAGCGGTGCGTACGGGTAATGTCGATTTCTCAACCACAATTTTATCGGCTTTCGCTACCTCGGCAATTTGCCGGGCACACAATTCCACATATTTTAAATCGGCGGCCATGCCTTTACCAATACCATAGGTTTTGGTTGGGGTATTTACTGAGATAAAGATCATCTCGGCTTCATCAATCGCCTTTTCAATTTGGGTGGAGAAAAAGAGGTTTTTGTTTCTTACTTTGCTTACGATCTCAGCCAGTCCGGGCTCATATACCGGCAGGTCATCCAGGTTATCTGAATTCCAAAGCCTGATCTTTTCTTCATTGATATCCACCACGTTAATTTTTATGTGTGGATTTTTATACGCCATAACAGCCATGGTGGGGCCACCCACGTAGCCGGCACCTATGCAACTGATTGTTTTAACTTTATTCATTAATTTCATTTAATTGATTGAATATCCGTTTCTATTTCATTGTATGTAATGGATTTTCCCTGTTTGCCCCACCTCTGCTATCATTTGATGCAGCCTGGAACGGAACAAGAAAATCAATTGCATGCATTAAGCGCTCATGATGTAAATCACATACTTGTATAATTTCACTTAAACGGTCTTTTAATAAATCATTTAGCATATTTGAACATTGTTGTTTTTTATAGTTGACATAAAGTTGCTTCCACTGTTTTGTCCCTTGTCAAATACAACATCGATTTTTTGTTCTCCGATTTTTTTCTTTAGTTCTACCAGAAATAAAAGTTTATTGGTATAGGTCATAAATTCGTTACCTGACCTGATCAATAGGTCAATATCCCCTCCTTTCGAATTATTGTCAATTCTGGATCCAAATAAATATACTCTAACCTTCTCACCAAAAAATCTCTTCGCGCTGTGTTGAATAGCTTCTATTTGAAAATCAGAAAGTCGCATGATCAAAAATACAGATTTATTTCAAATTATTATAATACCATTCGCAGGCGATCTCAAAACCCCGCTTTGCATCAAATGGGGGGTTATATCCCAAAACATATTTTGCTTTGTCGACGGAGGCAAGGGAGTGAGGAATATCACCCATTCTTTCCGGGCCATGAATGGCGTCAATTTTTCCTAATTTATCGTCGAAGCGCTCAAGATTAGAACGCAAAGCATCATACAGTTCATTCAAGGTAGTATTGCCTCCGTAGGCTACATTAAAAACCTCAAAAACAACTTTTGGCTTCAAACTGCGTGATGGTAAATGTTTTTTAAATTCTTCGGATTTCTGAGCATAATATTCACTGACTTTACTTAACACTACTTCACCCGGAATGAGAGCTGCAAGTTCATTCGCCATAATTACATTGTCGATATAGGTGAAGTCCCTGCTAAAAGAACCATCGCCATTGATCACGGGTGGTTCATGATGGATCAGTTTTTTTACCCATAAGGGGATTACTGCCGCATAAGCTCCATTAGGGTCCTGTCGTTTGCCAAAAACATTAAAATACCGCAAGCCTATGGTCTCCATACCATAGAGTTCGCTGTACACTTTTGCAAAGTATTCGTTTACGACCTTGGTGATGGCATAAGGGCTTAAGGGCCTGCCGATGAACTCTTCAACTTTGGGTAACTCCTCAGAATCGCCATAGGTGGAAGAGCTGGCGGCATAAATGAATCGTTTTACCTGCTCGTCCCTTGAGACGGTTAACATATTTAAAAAGCCATCGATATTTACCGCATTGGTTGTTACCGGGTCTTTAATGGAGCGGGGAACGCTACCGAGCGCAGCCTGGTGAAAAACATATTCACAGCCCTGAACGGCCTTTTTACAGGCAGCCATATCCCGGATGTCTCCTTCCACAAATTGAAAGTTTGGGTTAGAAATGAATTCAGAGATATTTTTTTTATGTCCCGTGCTTAAGTTATCCAGACAAATGACCTCGTTGTTATTTTTCAAAAAGTATTCGATCAGGTTAGAGCCGATAAAACCAGCCCCACCGGTGATCAGGATTTTGCTGTTTTTTAGTTTGTTGTGCATTGGGAGAGGTTATTGCAAGTTACATGGTGCAGGTTGCAGGTTTCAAGTTGCAGGATCGAAGATCAGGTTTTCCAATTTTTTTCTACGTACTGAATGAAACTATTGATTTTACGACCAGGATTTTTATATTCTGTTGCAAGTTCATTAAATTCCTCAATCTCTGGATACAAAACGACAATCATGTCCAATTGGCTATTTAATTCATCATTAGAAGAATGCGCATAGACTAAAAACTTGATAAAATCAGCTTTATACCTTCTTCTTCCATAGCCCTCAGCAATAGTGTCCTTAATTGTTTTAGATGATCGTCTAATTTGGTTTCCTTGCTCATATAATTCAAATTCAGGTAATTTAAGAGAGGCATAGTGTATTTTAATCGCCAATTCGAATGCCATATTATAAATTTCTAGCTCCTTATACCCAGACATAAAAATTTTACTCAACCACTATATAACCTGCACCCTGCACCCTGCACCCTGCACCCTGCAACTTCTATCCCCCGCTCCTTCCACAGCTTCGCCCTTTCAGTCCCATTTAAGTGACCTAACTTATTGAATAACTGCGATGTAAAAAACTATTTATGCAGCTACTTATTTGTTTCGTTCTTCCACAAGATCAAAAGATCCGATTCTTTTTGCGATTTTGCAAAGGTCATAAATTCATCCCTTCCAAAAACCACATAGCGGATTTTTCTTTTGATCAGTTTTTCCGTTTTATCAATTAAGCGGATAAGGTATTCTACATCAATGTCATCTCCTACAAAGATCAGATCAATAATCTCATTGTTGATCCCTTTTGCAAAATCACCGGTAACATAGGCTTTGTCAAGATGGCCCAATTTCTCAAGAACCCGTTCGATGATCTTATCAAATCCAATTTGTTTTAACAAGATATTATGAATGTCATTAAATAAGGGGTGATTGGTGTTGGCCCGGAAATATTTTTTATTTCCATCCAACTCGGTTTGAAGTAAGCCGGCTTTTTCAAATTTGTTTAACTCAAGCCGGATTGAATTGGTGGATTCACCAAATTCTGTTTCCAGATTTCGCAAATAGGAACGTGAATTACTGTTCAGAAAAAACTTCAGAAGCAGCTTAACACGTGTTTTTGATGTAATTAACGTATCTAACATTTTATTTTAAAAAGTGAATGGTGAGAAGTGAAAAGTGAAAGGATCACTTGCTTTGTTCACTTCTAATTATTCTCTTTTTTATTCTTTAAATATTTTACTAATCCCAGCACTAATTTTCTATTAATCTCAATACTATCAGTAAGTTCGTTGGTATTTAGATCATCAATATAATTTAATTCTCCAGAAATTAATAGTTGGGTTTCTAATTCTGACAATGAACCTAAACTAAAATATAAAAACTGTATAAATTCTTTGTCGTGATTTCTTCCTGACCCCTCAGCAATATTCGATGGAATTGAAACCGCACATCTCCTAATCTGGCTGGTTAGCCCAAATTTTTCATTCTCCGGGAAACCTTCGGTAGCCTTATAAACTTGTTTTACAATCTCCATGGATTTTTTTTCCACGCTTCCAGGTCTATATGGTTCATTAGCTATTTTCTCTTTTACTATTCGATTCACTTCTCACTCATCACTATTCACTAATTGAGTAACAAATTTACTCAATCTTATTTAAACTGCAAGTTTTTTGTTATTTTTTTGAAGACTTTTTAAAACATGAGCTATTTTTCTTCACCATCGGGAGATTGCCTGCCTGCTGCTGTTTCACCTGCTAAGCACTTTGGAAGTACTATGTGGGTTTTTTCTTCCCTTCCACCACAAGCACAATTTCACCTTTAGGGGGATTTTCAGTAAAGTATGCCGCTAATTCGATAAGGCTTCCCCGCCGGGTTTCTTCAAACATTTTGGATAGTTCCCGCGAAACGGATGCCTGCCTGTCATCTCCCATGGCAAGGGCTAATGCTTCAAGGGTTTTTACCAATCGGTAAGGAGATTCGTACAAGATAAAAGTTTGATGGAGCCCGGCTAAAAATTCAATTCGTGTGTTGCGGCCTTTTTTTGGAGGAATAAAACCTTCGAAATAAAAACGATCAGAAGGAAGTCCGGAATCAACCAAAGCAGGTATAATAGCAGTGGCACCGGGAAGACATTCCACTTCAATATTGTTTTTTACACATTCCCTCACAATCAGAAATCCAGGATCAGAAATGGATGGGGTACCGGCATCGCTGATCAACGCTACAGCATTATTGCTCCTGATCCTTTCAATTAGTGCGGGTAACATTTTATGTTCATTAAACTTATGATAAGCGATCATTTTTGTAGTTATCGCATAATGATTCAAAAGTTTACTACTGGTTCGGGTATCCTCTGCCAAAATCAGGTCCACCTCTTTTAATACCTTCACGGCCCTGAAAGTTATATCTTCAAGGTTACCAATTGGGGTTGGAACAACGATCAATTTTGCCATATTATAAGGTATTAATAAAATCAATAATCAAATTGAAAAAACCCTCATAAGCTGTAAAGGGTAAATTTTCCGGGGTATCATTAATATTATGGTACTCTTTACATTCTTCGCCAAGGGTATAGATAAAAAATGAGGGAACTCCTTTGGCATGAAACGGATAATGATCGCTGTTGGCTGCTTCCGTCCGTGGACTGACTTTTTTCAGGTATCTTTTTTCCTCATTCAGTTCCACCAACAGATTAAAACTTTGTTTGTGTACCGTGCCGTTTACCACCTTAATCCCTTCACTACCCGAACCCACCATATCGAGGTTGAGGAGGAATTTAATCTGATCCAGGGGAAACAATGGATGTTCAGCATAATACCCTGAACCCAATAATCCAGCTTCTTCGGCACCAAAAGCCATAAAGGCAATAGAATATTCCGGTTGGTTTTGCGGCAGGGAAAAATGCCTGGCCAGGTCGAGGATCATGGCAGTTCCGCTAGCGTTGTCGTTGGCACCCGGAAAATACACATCAGGGCCAAGGCTTCCCAGGTGATCGTAGTGGGCCGTTAATACATAAAAACTGTCGGGTTGCTCACGACCTTCAATAAAACCAATTACATTTTGAGTGGGATAATCCGGAATAAAGCTGTTTTTAATACGGGCTGTGATCATTTCACGATCAGGTAGCAATAGATTCTCCTTTACCTGCAATGCAAAATAGTTCAAGACCGTATGCCCGTTACTTACATGCCACCAGACTTTATCTTTAACCAGGAAGATTAGCCCGGCAAAAGGCATCTTTTCGTTGTATTCAAACTGTCGCTGATTAATATCGGTTACCAGCACTACTTCAGGATAATTTACCTTCGAAATAAAGTCAGGGAAGACAAGCTGGCCTGCTGAATCTGCCAGGACATAAAGTAATTTAAAAGTGCCTGAAACAGAAGGCGAGGAAGATAAGACAACAAAATCCTCTCCGGGAGTCAGGGGCCGATGATCAATTTTTATCGCGGGTGCCTGGGGGAAGGTATTCATGGGTAAGGTAAAGTATTGGAAATATCCGTTTCCATAATCCTGAACACCCATTTTTTTAAATTCATTTTTGATGAAATTGGCAGCTATTTTATCGCCATCGTTCACATATCCCCTGCCAAACATCCCGGGAGCTGAAAGAGTATCAACCAGGCTTCGCACATAACTAAGATCTTGCGCAACTGAAATTTGCACAAAAAACAAAAGCAAAATAAAGTTAACAGCCAGGCGCACTTTTTAAGGGTTTAGTTTTTTTGCAACAAATTCCTGAAGTTGAGCCAATGCCTCAGATCCTTCATCCCAGTTTTTTTCATCTTTTAAGCTCAGGAGGAAAAACTCAGCATCCTCTATCGTCTCAAATTTATCCAATTGTTCGATAGTGGCATTATATTCGTTCAGCTCCCCGTTAAAAAGCTCGTTTAAAAAGAAAAATTTCTCATTGATGCCGATGGCATTTTTAAGGCTTTCAATTTTATTCCTGGTCAATTTATCTGCGATCGTTTCCGGCTGATCTTTAGTTGGTTCAGGAGGGGGCTGATTTTCCAAAATGGTTTTTTGGTCCGCGACTGAAAACAGATCAATTGAATTTTCTGTTAAGCTTTTACTCTCCTCTTTTTTTATGATGGGAGCATCCTGTTCTGAAATCAATTCTTCAGAAGCAATTTCTACTTCCTCATCGGCTTCCTCATGAATCTCATCATCGATCAGGTCGGTAGATAAATCCTCACTCTCTTTAATTGCCGGGAAAGCAGGTGGCAATTCCTCTTTCTCTACCCCTTTTTCAGTGGTTTCTGAATTTAACATTTGATCATATATTCCCCTAAGTTTTTCGAGAATTAAATCCTTTTCGATGTTCGAAAGGCCCTGCTCATTCAGGATATTAACAGATTGGCTTAATTTTAAAAGCTGATCCTTCAGGTTTTCGAATACATTATTCTTCATTACTTCAAATTTTAACTTCAAAATTATACAGGGGCTTCCTGCCCCGACAAACAATTATGTATGTATCTTTGCATTCCGGCCGGTTTTAAGGCACGAATATCAGCGGATAAAATTACGAAAATTAATATGTATCATTCATGTTTCTGGAAAACACAAAAAAACAAATTAAGGGCGGTGGCTGGATAGAAGTCATTTGCGGCTCGATGTTTTCCGGAAAAACCGAAGAACTGATCCGCAGGCTCAACAGGGCTAAAATTGCCAAACAAAGGGTGGAGATATTTAAACCTTCTATTGACGTCCGTTACGACGATGTAGATGTGGTATCGCACAACGAAAACTCCATCAAATCGACACCCGTTCAGGCAGCTGCCCAAATTTTGCTCCTGGCCCACGACGTGGACGTAGTAGGTGTGGATGAGGCTCAGTTTTTTGATGACGACCTGGCAAAGGTTTGTAATCTCCTTGCGAATGACGGGGTACGGGTTATTGTGGCCGGCCTTGATATGGACTATACCGGGAAACCTTTTGGCCCCATTCCTTCTTTAATGGCAACAGCAGAATATGTGACAAAAGTCCATGCTATCTGCATCCGTTGTGGTAGCCTTGCCCAGTATTCCTACCGCAAAGTTGAAGACGACAACCTGGTTGTTCTGGGCGAAACGGAAAGCTACGAACCTCTTTGCCGTAAATGTTATATTGAAAGTAAACCAAACTAGTGTATAAAATGATGTTGCAAAAAATAGTCACCTAACTGGCGCGAGTCTTCAAGCAAAGGCATGTGGGCAGGTAGGACTCGTGCCTGGTTTGCTGCAAACATTAATGAATCAAAGCCTCAACCAAAATATTCACTTGTGCCAAAGCTTATTGGTTCAATCTAATATCAATCAAACCTATCAAGAATAAAATTAAAAAGTTTACTGCCGGCTCATTCCTGATATGGATGAAGGGTTGAAATTCAATATAATCATTTTAAGCTACAAATTCCCGAAGATGCACAAAGAAAAATTTGTAAGGGTACACTGATACAACTGATTAATTATGATAAATACTGATTTCTATAATCTTAATAAATCATATCCTAACTGGCGCGAGTCTTCCAGCAATGGCATGTGTGCAGGAAGGACTCGTGCCTGGTTTGCTGCAAACATTAAAGAATCAAAGCCTCGACCAAAATATTCACTTGTGCCAAAACTTATTGGTTCAATCTAATATCAATCAAACCTATCAAGAATAAAATTAAAAAGTTTACTGCAGGCTCATTCCTGATATGGATGAAGGGCTGAAATTCAATATAATCATTTTAAGCTACAAATTCCCGAAGATGCACAAAGAAAAATTTGTAAGGGTACACTGATACAACTGATTAATTATGATAAATACTGATTTCTATAATCTTAATAAATCATAAACAATTATAATAATCAGTGTCCTATTATTGTGACTTAAACACCACCCTAAAGGTGAGTCTTCAAGCATGGCAAGTGTGCAGGAAGGACTCGTGCCAGAATGTAGTTTTTAGCAAAAACCATCGTGATTTTATACAGTAACAAAATCGGCAGTTGCAGAAGGATTGGGAATAATATATCCTTCCATTTTCATTCCCTCAAGATGAAGCTCAAGGGCAGCTTTAATATTTTGCTTAGCTTCTTCTAAAGTATCACCTATCGAAACACAACCGGGCAAATCAGGGACGTAAGCTCCATAATGGCCTTGTTTGTTTTTTTCAAAAATGATTAAATATTCCATTCTTTTTTATTTAAGTCCTGCTTGTTTTAAAATGCTATTTTCCAAACCTTTTGGTAAATCTTCCGACATCTTGTGTGCGGGAACTGTTACCAATCCCTTTTTAACCGGATGTTTATATTGTTGATGGCTTCCTTTCTGTCGTACAATATACCATCCATCCGATTCAATGAGTTTGATGATTTCCTTTACTTTCATTTGTAATGCAAATATACAAAATTGAATTAATAATATCGCAACAGGCGAGTCTTCCAGCAATGGCAATTGAGCAGGAAGGGCTCGTGCCTGGTTTGCTGCAAACATTAATAAATCATTACTTCCGCTAAAATGTCTTCATCCATATCGGGCCAGAGTACCCCTTATCCGTCTCCAATAAATCGCTGGTTTTTTCCTTAGTAATACTTTCAAAATAACTTCCACTATTCATCGGATGACTTATGAATATAAATTGGGCGTCGAATATTCATTTTGTAGCTAACAGCACTTTTAGTCATCCGATGATTTGCCAGCTATATTTGACGAAATTATTTTGGAAGTTTCACTTAGTGCTGTTGGCATTATAACTTTCAATATTTATAATAATATACAAAAAACAACATCTCATTATAATTTTTAACTTTGCACTCAAAATTAAAAATGTATAAAATTATGAAACGAAATTTTTTATTGGTTTTTGTTTTAACCATTATGGTCACTCTGATCTCGCAAGGCCAGGATAATAAACAAGTTAAAGTTCTTATTAAAACAACATACGGCGACATGACAGCGGTTCTTTATAATGAAACTCCAAAGCACCGGGATAATTTTGTGAAACTGATTAACGAAGGCTGGTATAATAATTCTCCCTTTCATCGTGTGATTAAAAATTTCATGATCCAGGGTGGTCAAAATGCCGATGGTACAGTTGATATTGGATATAAAGTACCTGCTGAATTTGTGTACGGTCTTTTCCATAAAAAAGGTGCACTGGCAGCTGCAAGGCAACCCGACCAGGTGAATCCGGAAAAGGCTTCTTCAGGGAACCAGTTTTATATTGTACAGGGTACCGTTCTTCAGGCCGAACAGTTGGAAATGTTTGGGAAACGTTCCGGAGTAAGCTATACTGAAGAACAAATCAAAGCTTATACTACTGTTGGAGGGGCCCCACATCTGGATGGTTCTTATACCGTTTTTGGTGAAGTGATTGACGGCCTTGACGTAATTGATAAAATTGCCGCAGTAAAAACCGGCCAAATGGATAAACCGGTAGAAGATGTAAGCATGACGATTTCGATTATAAAATAATTGCTTTTGAGCAGGATGAAAGAAAAAGTTGACGCACACATTAAAGAGATAAAGGAGTTTGTTGCCTCTTCGGTGGAGGAGGTAGAGGCTTTCCGTCTGAAATTTTTAAGCAAAAAAGGAATCGTTCCCGGCTTATTTGGTGAGATGAAAAATGTGGCTCCGGAACAACGCAAAGCGGCAGGCCAGGTTTTAAATCATTTAAAAAATCTGGCACAGGAGAAGTTTGATAGCCTCAAGAATTCGGTAGAAAGTAAGGACACCTCAAAGGATAAAACCCTGGATTTGACTTTACCGGCCGATTTTATTAAAACAGGCAGCCGGCATCCTATTTCCATTGTAAGAAATGACATTATTAATATTTTTTCAAGAATTGGATTTACGGTTTACCAGGGCCCTGAAATTGAAGATGACTGGCATAATTTTTCAGCCCTGAACTTTCCTCCGGAACACCCTGCAAGGGATATGCAGGATACTTTTTTTATCGACAAAGATCCCGATATCGCGTTGCGCACGCATACCTCATCCGTTCAGATCAGGATGATGGAAAAAGTGAAACCGCCTATCCGGTCAATTTTCCCGGGAAGGGTTTTTCGGAATGAGGCCATATCTGCTCGCGCCCATTGCATTTTTCACCAGGTAGAGGGGCTGTACATCGATGAAAATGTTTCCTTTGCCGATCTCAAACAAACACTTTATTACTTTGCCCAGGAGTTATTTGGCACAGATACAAAAATCAGGTTACGGCCTTCTTATTTCCCTTTTACAGAACCTTCTGCAGAAATGGATATTTCCTGTTTTATCTGCGGAGGCAAAGGCTGTAAAGTGTGTAAACATACCGGCTGGGTTGAGATCCTTGGCTGTGGAATGGTTGACCCGAATGTCCTGGCCAATTGTAACATCGACCCTGAAAAGTATACCGGGTTTGCTTTTGGAATGGGCATTGAGCGTACCACTATGCTGAAATATCAAATTAATGATATCCGGTTATTTTTCGAAAATGATGTCAGGTTCTTAAAACAGTTTGAGGGAGCCATCTAAATTTTCTTTACCAGCTAAATGAATGGTAAAACGTCTTTTTGATATTGTTTTTTCTTTGCTTGGGTTAATCTTCCTTTTCCCTGTATTTATTGTACTTTCCTTATTTGTTTTAATTGGTTCAGGCGGGCCGGTATTTTATTTACAGAAAAGGACGGGTAAAAACTTTCGTGAATTTTCTCTGATCAAATTCAGGACGATGAAAAGCGGGTCGGACAAAAAAGGATTGATAACGATAGGTGAAAAAGATCATCGTATTACAAAAGAGGGGGTTTTCCTTCGTAAATATAAACTTGACGAATTGCCTCAATTATTTAATGTCCTGATAGGAGATATGAGCATGGTAGGGCCCAGGCCGGAAGTGAAAAAATACACAGATATGTATAATGAGGCGCAAAAGAAAGTTTTGTCAGTGAGGCCCGGCCTTACTGATTATGCTTCTCTTGAATATATGAACGAAAGTGAAATCCTGGCCGGTTATCCTGATCCTGAAGAGGCTTACATAACCACCATTATGCCTTCAAAATTAAAATTGAATTTACAATACGTTAATTCACATAACCTAAAGACAGACACCGGTATTATTTTCAAAACGATAGGACGTATATTACAATCGAAGAAAAAATCATCCCTTTAAAACAGCCATCAATTTTTTCAATTCCTCTGTTTTTTCTTCCTGCCCGAGTTTTCCGTAGGTGGTGATAAGGCTATCCATCATCCGAATTAGAATTTGCTTGTTGGAGCAGGGTTTAAAATACTTGTTTTCAGGCTTAATTTTCATATGGTTAATAAAAACCTCTATTTCTTTTTTGGTAAAAACAGCCCCATTGTTAAAAGGATTAATATAAAAAAGAACTTCATTTTCATTAACCACAGTGATCAACTCATCGTGGATTTCATCGACATACGACAACACAAAGTGCTGGGGAAGGTCAACACCAAAAATGGGGATTCCGAGTTTTTGGGAAATTATCATGTAAATAATGCCGATTGAAAGATGGTTTCCCTTCCTTGTTTCGAGCAGGGTGTTTAGAAAAAAGTTGGTAGGCGCATCAACATTCACCTTATTACCCGAAAAACCATATACATCAAAAATGATATGATTAATTACTTTCACTTTCTCAAGCGCAGTGAGTGTGCTGTTAAGTTCAAGCCAGATATCCCTTTTTATCAACTCCAGCTTGTCTTTTAGGTCCTGCTCCTTTAGGTCAGGATAGGCAAAACTGCTTAGTAAATAATACCCTTTAAATAAGTCGAATTGGTTGTTTTCCCTCCATTCCGCCAGATCTTTTAATAAGGCATTAAACTGAATACTATGGATAATGTCTTCTATCCTGCTTTGGATAATATTTTCGAAAGTATTATCCCAGGCATCTTCAAGGTGAGGAATAGCCTCCGGCCCATAAACGATCAGCTTTTCTTTTATTCGCCCAAAAATCGGTTCACTGGGTTCATCCAAAAGGCTAATCAGTGCTGAGAGTTCATTATTGTTAGTTTTTCTATCCAAATGCTACACTATTTGGAGGCAAAAATAAAAAAGTTCGGAGATATAACAAGCAAGGATTAAGATTTAGCCGCCGGAAGGGTAAAAGAAAACACACTGCCCACCCCTTTTGTGCTTTCAGCTTTAATTTCTCCCTTGTTTTTAACCACAAACTCTTTGCAGAGGAGTAAGCCAATGCCGGAGCCTGTCTCGTTCAATGTTCCGATGGTTCGGTATTGATCATCAATTCTAAAAAGTTTTGCCAGGTTTTCTTTTTCGATACCAATTCCATTATCTTTTACACTTATCTTAAAATAGTCCTCGTTTTTAACCACTGTGATTTTTATTTCTCCGCCAGGTTTTGTAAACTTAATGGCATTGGAAAGCAAATTCCTGACTACTGTTTTTATCATATTCTCATCAGCCATGGCAACGGCATTAAAAGGAATTTCAGAAATAACCGACAAATTTTTATTTTTCAGGCTGGTTCTTAAAATGGAGATATTCTCATTAACTAAATTATTTATATCAATTTTCTCAGGCCTGTATTCAATATTGCCTGTTTGGGTCCGTGACCACTCTAAAAGATTTTGAAGTAATTTAAAGGTGTTTTCAGAAGCTTCACAAATATTTTTTATAAAGTTCTTGCGTTGTCTTTCTTCAAAATTATCGTAGGCTTCATATAAAAGGTTGGCAAAACCCAAAATAGAGCTAAATGGGTTTTTCAGATCATGGGCAATAATCGAGAAGAACTTATCTTTCATTGCATTTGCCTCTTTTAATTGTTTCTCCGATTGCAAAAGGAATTGTTCAGATGTTTTACGCTTTGTAATGTCTACGGCCACCATCAGAATAGCAGGCTTGCCCTGGTAATCAACCACAACTCCCAGTGTTTCTATCCATCTTACAGCCTCATCTTTACGTAAAATACGGTACTCATTTCTTGCTTCTGTTTCCAACCCCTTTAAGGCCCCCAAAACGTTTTTAAGCGAGCGTTTTAAGTCGTCGGGATGGATTAATAATTTTAACCAGTTATTGCCTTTTAACGACAATTCTTCAAAAGAATAATTAGTTAGCTCTTCCACCTTAGAGTTCCCGAATATTAGTTTGGCATCCTGAATGATCAACATCGCCTGTAATGAGTTTTCCACTAACATGCGGTATTTCTCTTCCGTTTCATGCCTCAGTCTTTCTGTTTCCCTTGTCTCACTGATATCTTCGATATTTATGATCAGGCTCCCTACGCTTTCATCAGAAGTTTTTATTGGGTTAATGGTATACTTCAGAACGGCCTTTTTACCCCTATCAGAAACATAATCTTTTTCACTCGTAAAAGATGAACCCGACTTTATACATTCTTTGATTTCTTTAGAAAAGCCGATCCCACTGAATGGCTCAAATTCAAGAATATTGATTTTCTGCGTCTCCTTTTCGTCTGGTAAATCCAAAATTTGTAATAGCTTTTGGTTTGCCTCAAGGATGTTGCCCATGTTATCGATATACAAAATACCCGAGGGGGAATTTTCTACCAGGTTTCTGTATTTACTTTCACTTTTTTGCAGCTGAAATAAGGTATCTGAAAGCTTCGCTTTTTGAGAAAACAATTCATTATTTATTGCTTTAAGCTTATTGTTTGCATTAATTTTGGACCTGATATCGTAATATACCAGAATGCCAAATACGATCATTAATACAAAAATGATTATGAGATAAATTTGTTGGGTCAGGGCCTGATTTTCCTTTTTTTCAAATTCCTGTTCAATGATTTTTCTTTCCTTTTCCTTCCGGTCAATCTCATGTTTCAACTGCAGTTTAGTGAGATGTTCAATAAACTGCTCGTTATACTCCTCATCTTTTATTGACTCGAAAAGGGTGTAGTGATATAATGCTTTTTCAAATATGTTTTGTTGCTTATAAATCTTGTAATAGAGTTCATGGTTTAATTTTAATATGGGTACGAAATTTCCAGAATCGGCTATTTTAAAGCTTTTATCATTATAACTTAATGCTTTTCGGAGTTCATTTGATAAGAAGCAGACATTACCAATTGTTAATAAAGATTCAGCAACCCCACTAAGGTTTCCGAATTTTTTTTCAATCAATAAGGACTCATTTAAAAATTTAAGAGCAAGCTCGTAATTCCCCAATTCCGCATAGCTTTCACCAATATTATTTTTTGCATTCGAAATCCCAAGGGAATCATTAAATAATTTGTAAATATCAAGTGCTTTGTTATAATAACTTATAGCCAATTCATTTTGATTCCATTCACTGTATACAATTCCAATATTATTATATGAGTCGGCTATGCCCTGTTTGTTACCCAATTCTACTTCAATGTTTAAAGATTTCTGATAATATTCCAGCGATTTCTCTTTATTACCCCAATCATAATATACAATCCCAATATTGTTAAGAGTTTGGGCAATGCCCTTTTTATCTTCATGTTTTTCATAAAGTTCAAGAGACTTCATATAATATTCCAAAGCTTTTTCATAACTCCCAATATCGCTATATAGTACACCGGAATTATTGAGAATATCTGCCAGAAAAACATCATCTTTCTCCTTTTTAGACTCATTTTCAGCGAGTAAAAAGTACCTTGCAGCCAGTTGATAATTGCCGGAAGAATGATACAGGTTACCCATGGAAAAATACAATTCACAGAGCTCATTTTGGATTCCTTGTTTTTGGCAAATCGCGAGGGCATCTAATAAAAATACCTCTGCCTTATCAAATTTACCTGCATGGCCCAGTGCGCGTGCTGTTTTAATTATCAGGTTTATTAAGGTAGTATCCCTGGCAAGGTTCTTTCTTATCTCAACGGCTTTAACAAAAGCATTTGCAGAGTTAGTATATTCATATAAAAGATCATATAAATTGCCCTGGTTTTGATAAGCCTGAACCATTAAATTTGAATCGTTCAATTCGAGGGCAATAAAAACAGCTCTATTTATATACTCCTTTGCTGTATCTGGGTTTTGGGCTAAATATTCTTTGGCAATAAATTGCAGGATCTGAGGTTTATCACCTGGCCTGGCCTGATCAAATAGATTTTGCAAACTATCTATTCGCTTTATCTTTGCACTGTCCTGTGAGAAAGACATTGAAAGGCACAAATAAAAACCAATTATTAATATAATCCTGTTAGGGCTCATGCTAAATAAGGTTGAAATAGTCATGCATAATGTATTGCAAGATAATAAAACAAACTCTATTTCCCAAAAAGTATTATTCTGCGATGGATACAATCTTATTCAATACCAACCCGATCAACTCATCGATTGCTGTATGATAGTTTTGGTTAATTTCTCGTCGTTCCCTGTTTGCTATGGCTACACAAATGGTTATTGCCCGATGTCCTAAAGTCTTAGCCAGGGCATACAAGGCTGAGGTTTCCATTTCATAGTTGAGTATCCGATTCTCTTTATATCTAAATGATTTAAGCTGATCGTTAAAATCAGGAAAAGCAAGAGGAATGCGCAATTCCCTCCCCTGCGGGCCATAAAACCCGGGGGCTGTTATGGTAATCCCTTTATGCACTTTTTTATTCTCAAATAAGGCGAGTAATTCCTTGTCCGCACCCACAGCATATGGGCTTGCCACCCTGGAATCCCGGGCCAGGGTTTCCTCAAAATATTGAACCATATCCTGTTCAAGGATATCGTCATTTACCTTATAAAAGTGTAAGAGCCCGTCAAGGCCCAGGCCATATTCCGAGACAATAAATGCATTTAATGGGATGTCGGGTTGCAGAGCCCCCGAAGTTCCCAGGCGGATAAGGTTTAGCCTTGTATGCTTAGGTTTAATGATGCGGGTATTTAAATCAATATTCACAAGGGCATCCAGTTCATTTACCACAATGTCAATGTTGTCTGTGCCCATACCCGTAGAAATAACACTTAAGCGTTTGTTTTTATAAACTCCGGTATGTGTACAAATTTCCCTGTTCTGCCCCATGAACTCCACATGGTCGAACTTTTTACTAATCTTCTCCACCCGTCCCGGATCACCCACCAAAATAATGGTACCTGCAATATTTTCAGGCCGAAGATTTAAGTGATAAATGGTTCCGTTTGGATTGAGGATCAATTCTGAATCCTGAATAATTTTAGCTTTTCCCATTCCGATTTATTATTATTTTTACCGAAACTTGGTACAAACGTAATCAATTTTTAAATAATCATATTATCGTATGCTTGCAGAAATAATTTCAATTGGAGATGAATTGCTAGTGGGGCAGGTGGTGAATACCAATGCAAGCTGGATGGCACAAGCGCTCAATAATGCTGGCATCAGGGTGTGCCAGATAAGCAGCATTTCTGATGAACAGAACCACATTTTTAAAGCTCTTGATGAAGCCTCCCAACGAGCACAACTCATTTTAATAACAGGCGGACTGGGTCCCACTAATGACGACATCACGAAGCACACCTTAACCCAATATTTTAAAACCGAACTGGTATATAAGCCTGAGGTTTTTGATAGCATCACCGAACTTTTTAAAAAATTTGGACGAAACACATCCCGCCTTTCAAAAGAACAGGCTATGGTCCCTGCTTCATGTATTCCAATTATAAATAATCACGGAACAGCTCCTGGAATGTGGTTCGAAAAGGAGGGGAAGGTTTTTATCTCTATGCCGGGAGTCCCTTACGAAATGAAGGGTATGATGTTGGATTACATTATACCTAAATTGAAAAAGGAGTTTCATACTCAAAGTGTCCTGCATAAAACAATTTTAACACAGGGTATCCCCGAATCTATCCTGGCTCAAATTTTAAAAGATTGGGAAGATGCTCTTCCCAAAGGCGTTAAACTGGCTTACCTGCCAAAACCGGGGATGGTCAGGCTTAGATTATCAGTATATGGCGAAAACAATGAACAATCTCAAAGATTAATAGCTAATGAACTTTCCAGGGTAAAAGAGCTGTTGGCTGATGACATATTTGGGTATGATAAGGATACTCTTGAGCAGGTTGTTGGACAATTGTTAAAAGCGAAAGGATGGAGTGTATCTACTGCGGAAAGCTGCACAGGAGGAAGTATTGCCCAAATGATCACTTCTGTTGCAGGAAGCTCCGATTATTATAGAGGAAGCATAGTGGCTTACGCCAACGATGTAAAACAACATATACTTGGAGTAAAAGAGCAAAGTCTTATTGAGTTTGGCGCAGTGAGTGAGTCTGTATCGCAGCAAATGGCCGAAGGTGCAAGAAAAGTATTAAAAACGGATTGCGCCATTGCTACCACCGGTATTGCCGGGCCTGGCGGTGGAACACCGGAAAAACCTGTGGGAACAACCTGGATAGCTGTTTCTACACCAATAAAAACCTTTGCAAAAAAATACCAGATGGGTGACCAGCGCGAACGAAATATTCAACGGGCTGCTCTAACTGCGCTAAACATGCTTAGGAAGGAACTCATTTCATAGTCATCTGATAATAAATTTTTACTTTTGAAGTTTATTTGATCAAGATTTCATTACTAATATTAGATACGGTTGGAACAGGAAGCACAAACAAAAAACAAGTCTGGATATCGAAAATATATCCTCATCTTCTGGTCACTTTTTACTTTCGCCATCCTGGCGGTAATTTTACTTTTTACCCTTATTTCACAAGGAAGGCTTGGATACATTCCTACTTTTGAAGAATTGGAAAATCCGAAAAGTAACCTTGCCTCTGAAGTTTACTCCTCAGATGGTTATTTGCTGGGGAAATATTTCATAGAAAACCGCTCGGATGCTACTTATGGCGAGCTTGATACCAACTTGATCGCTGCACTGATCGCTACTGAGGATATTCGTTTTTTCTCACATTCCGGCATTGATTTTAAAGCCCTTGGCCGCGCTGTAGCAGGCGCTTTGATGGGCCAGAATAAAGGCGGAGGAAGTACCATTACCCAACAGTTTTCAAAATTACTTTTTCATGAAGTTCCAAATTCAAAAACCAGGCGGGTTTTACAGAAACTAAATGAATGGGTTATTGCCACAAAGCTGGAGCAGCGATATTCAAAAGAAGAAATCATTACTTTATATCTCAATAAATTTGATTTTGTAAACAATGCAGTAGGGATTAAGTCTGCTGCTAAAATTTACTTCAATGTTACCCCTGATTCGCTTAAAATAGAGCAATCCGCTATGCTCATCGGGATGTTGAAAAATTCAGCCTTGTACAACCCTGTCAGAAGGCCTGAGTTGGTGCAGGAAAGAAGGAATGTGGTGCTAAATCAGATGGTAAAATATGGTTTCCTCGAAGAAGAGGCCTGTGATTCGATTAAGCTCATTCCTGTTGACATGTCGAACTTTAAGCGACAAAGCCACCTGACCGGCCAGGCTACCTATTTCAGGGAATATTTGCGTGGAAAGCTAAAACAATGGTGTGCCACACATATTAAGGCAGATGGTAATCCCTATGATCTTTACAAAGATGGCTTAAAAATATTTACGACCATTGATAGCCGTATGCAACAATATGCTGAAGAAGCAGTTGTGGACCACTTATCGAAAGACCTGCAGCCAACTTTTTACAAGCACTGGAAAGGCCATACCAATGCGCCATTTTATTTTGAAAAAAATGCCAAAGAAGAAATTAAAAAAATTCTGAATGCCGCCATGCGCCGTTCCGAAAGATATAGAAAATTGAAAGCCCATAATGTTCCTGCCGATTCCATCATTTTAAGCTTCAACACGCCTGCACCAATGACTATTTTTAGCTGGGCTGGCGAAATAGATACGGTAATGACTCCTATGGACTCCATTCACTATTATAAGTTTTTCTTACAGGCCGGACTTATGTCGATGGAGCCTCAAACCGGTTATGTAAAAGCTTATGTGGGAGGCATCGACTATAAACATTTTCAATACGACCATGTAACACAGGGCGCCAGGCAGGTGGGATCTACTTTTAAACCCTTTTTATATACCCTGGCTATGCAGAATGGCTTATCCCCCTGTTCAAAATTTGCCAATATCCAGCCGATTATTTACCTGGATAATGGTGACACCTGGGAGCCAAGAAACTCGGGCTCTGATGATATTGGAACAGAGATCACCTTACAATATGCCCTGGCCACTTCCAATAACTGGATATCCGGATGGCTGATCAAACGGTTTTCTCCCCAATCAGTAGTAAAAATTGCGAGAAACATGGGAGTAACCGGTTTTCTGGACCCGGTTCCGGCAATCGTTCTTGGATCATCAGATATTTCATTATATGAAATGGTGGGTGCAATGAATTGTTATGCCAATAAAGGAGTTCATATTGAGCCCATTTTTATTATGCGTATTGAAGATAAAAATGGGAATGTTATTGAATCCTTTGTTCCCGAAACCAGGGAAGCAATGAGTGAGGAAACAGCATATTTAATGCTGAACCTGATGAAGGGGGTAGTAAGTTATGGGACAGGAATCAGGCTTAGATTAACCTATAAATTTGATAATCCCATTGCAGGGAAAACAGGGACAACCAATAATCACTCCGATGGGTGGTTTATGGGTTTAACACCTGAGCTTTCTACCGGCGTATGGGTAGGCTGTGAAGACCGGTCAGCACACTTTCGTACATTGTATCTGGGGCAGGGGGCCAATATGGCTTTACCCATCTGGGCACTTTATATGAAAAAGATTTACGCCGACTCAACCATTAACATTTCAATGGGGGATTTTGAACCACCCCTTGAGCCCCTTTCTGTTGAAATTGATTGCGATAAGTTTAAAGATGACAATAACACTAAAACGGTAGTTGATGACGATGATTTTTAAAAACAAATGAATACTTTTGCCAAAAAAATAATGAGTCGAAAAACCCTGATTAGTATTGCCTTTTTTGCAATTACCACCTTGATACTTATTATTCCTTCTCTTTATAATGGTTACCCTATTGTACATCAGGACTCAGGGCATTACCTTAAAACCTCGCGCAGCCTTCAAACCTATGCAATCACCCCTATTGGATATTCTTTATTCATAAGGGCTGTTACCTGGCAAACGGCAGTTTGGATGATTGTGGTGGTACAGGCGTTGATTTTAAACTTTTTCCTTTTCTTTTCGCTGAAGGAACTACTATCAAAAAAAGAAATTAATTACAGACTTGTTCACATTATTATAATTTCTCTTTTGAGCATATTTAGTGGGATGGGATGGTATGTTAACCGTATTATGCCTGATATTTTTACAGCCTATGCTATATTAAGTGTTTACTTTTTTATTCGTAAAGATTCAAAATTAATTACAAGAATTATTAGCGGGATTTTTATCTTTTGGGCAAGCATTTCTCATTTCTCCAATATTTATGTGATATTATTACTCTTCGTTTTTATTTTTATTTTTTACTTAACAAACAGGAAATACAGAAGTCAATATCATTTATTATCCCTGTCGCTTATTCTTCCAATTTTAATTCTTTCCAATATCGCAATAAGAGGATACAATTACTATACTAATAATGGATTTGTTACGGCTAAATACAAGCACGGTGCAATAATGGCCAAATTTGTAGAGTATGGAATTCTGGAAGATTATTTAAAAACAGCATGTATCGACCACAATTTTTCTTTATGTGAATACCAGGGAAAATTTCCAAATACTACAGGCGGGTTTATCTGGAACGAAAACAGCCCTTTTAATAAATTTAAGTATTGGCAAGAAGTAGAGGAGGAATATAACTTTATTACGCAAGAAATTATTTCTAAGCCAAAATACATCTATACTTATTTTGCGAAAAGCATTTATTCCTCAGCCAAACAATTCTTCCGGATTTCAATAGTGGCGGTGCCAAAACTTTCTGGCTCGGGACCATTTATTGCAATAGAAAATGGATTTCCGATAGATTTCCAGTCATATAAATCTACCTTACAATATTGGGATAAACTTTCTTTAACATTGGTCAACCAAATATATTATTTACTTTATTCCCTGTCGATTTTATATCTTATACTATTGATATTTATGGGCAAAATTAATCCCTTAGAAAGGATATTCTACCTTGTTATCATCATGGGTGCAATTTCCAATGCAATCGTTTTTGGCACCCTGGCTACGGTTATTGACAGGTTTCAATCCAGGATAGGGTGGATATTAATTTTTTTAGCCCTTGCTATATTTTTCGACCGGAACTATCACCAATTAAAAAACTTTTACCTGAAATATCGTCAGGGATAAAAAATATCGCCAATTTAATATTATGAATGTATCCATAGTCGTACCCGCATATAATGAAGAAGAAGCCATTCGTTCCGGCCTCGAAAAATTTATTAAACTCAATTTACCTTCAGGTTACGAAATCCTCTATATCAACGACGGTTCATCAGACGATACGGGTAAAATTATTTCAGAATATCCGGTAAAATTATATAATCATAATGTAAACAAGGGTTATGGCGCTGCCTTAAAAACAGGCATACGAAAAGCGCAGGGGGATAAAGTCATCATTTTGGATAGCGATGGCCAGCACGACCCAACCCATATTCAGAAAATTATAGATATGCTGGATGATTACGATATGGTTATTGGTGAACGCACCGATGATTCTTTCCAGGTGAAAAACCGACAATCAGGAAAAAAGATAATACGATGGATAGGGGAATATATGGTGGAGCAAAAATTGCCTGATTATAATTCGGGTTTCAGGGGATTCAACAGGAAGATTATTTCAGAGATGCTTCACCTGATGCCGAATGGGTTTTCGTTCTCAACCACCTCCACCCTTGCTTTTCTTAAAGAAGGCTATACCATAGGAACATTTCCAATTAAAGTAAGTGAAAGGGTGGGGAGAAAAAGCAACGTGAAATTTGCTAAGGATGGGGCAAAAACCACCCTGCTCATTTTCAGGATAATCATGCTTTTTAATCCTTTAAAAATATTTTTCCCGGCAAGTTTAATTTCATTTTTACTCGGGGTGGGCTTTGGCTTATACGGTTATTTCCTGTTTGGCCGTTTTTCAAATACTGCTATTTTACTCAGTGTTTTAGGGATGTTCCTGTTTTTTATCGGATTGATAGCCGACCAAATTTCTATGCTTAACAGAAGGCGCTAAACGAAAAGAATTTAATCCACAGTCAGGGCTTCAACTTTAAATTCATCAAGGTAGGCCTTGTTTTTTCCCTGATTCCATATATACACATTCAGGTAATCGCTGGAAGATCTTAGTTCCGGAGTTAAATAATCAATCGACAGGGTATACCATCTGTTTGGTTCATCATAATCGGGGTAGTCTGAAATATCAACAGTCCGGTACTTATAAATGTCGCCTTTATGGGTGATCCCAACCACCACTTTTATATTACTTTCATGTGGGTTATCAAGAGGATATACTTTTAAACTTATCCTGAACCAGGCATAATAATTTTTGGTAATTGAACTCATTTTCTGCTCATATCCGGCAATATATTCCGTATTTTCATCCAAATAGTAAGAGTAGTTTCCTGAAGATGACCGGAGGGATCCATATTGTTTTAAAAATTCGTTCGACGGGTTTTCGAAGCTATTATAGTACAACACACGTTTGTTAAACTCTTCTTCATTACTTAAGCGGTCTTTCCCGTCGTAATACCTTTCTATAAGTAATAACTTTTTATCCTCTGACTCAACTTTATTCTTTAAAAAAACACTCCAGTAATATTCTTTTGTCATTCGCCGCCCATTAAGAATACCTGTTCCGAGTTGCCATGCCTGAAAAATATTTATAAAAAAAATCAACGGGATAAGTAATCCAAGCAGATAAACAAACCATTTCTTTTGATGTGTTAAAAAAGAAACAGAAAAGCCAAATGGGATAATGAGAACGGCATAGGAGTGGACAAATGCTCTGAAACCATAACTTATCAGGGAAGAGAATGAGGCAATCAGATAAAGGTTTATCAGGAAATATACGATAATTGGAAAAAATATTTCTTTTTGCTTTTTCCACAGAAAATAAAAACCCAGCACCGATAATACCATGAGCGGGGAATACAATAACCATCCTTTCCGGTAACTAAACAAGACCCAAAAAAATCTTGGCTTTAAAAGGTTTAGCCCGGAGCCAGCATCATCATATGCATAAAAAACAGGGGAGCCGGTGGCCGACCACCAATAGACCAATTGTGGAAGTAATGCCAGGAAAGTAAAAGCAATTAAAAGCAATATTTGCCGATACTCTTTTTTAAGGAGGTTGATTTTTGCGAATAATGATCTCCTGTCATAAACACCCCAAAACAAAGGGATAAACACTGCGATAATCTCACTGTTACGGGAACTGAGGATCAACCCAAAAACAATCCCAAGCCATACGGCATATTTTCTCTTTGTTGTTTTATGCCAGGCAATTGTGAAGTAAAGCAAAAGGGCATAAAGGGTAAACAGGTATACATGGGGAAAGTGATTACCCATTGCTGAAAAAAAGAAAATATTTGTCCCAAAGAAAAAAACAAAAAGGATTACCGCAGTTGTTTTATCGCTAAAGAAAAACTTCAGGACCTTTTTTGTAAAATAAAATCCTATAGCCAAATAAAAAAGACCTGAGGCAAGAATTGACCATTGGTAGGGTTGTGAAAATCCATCTGCAGGATAATTGCTTAACAAAGCCATCAGGTGGCCTGTAAAAAAGAATGGGGCGACAAGAATGGCCATTCCAATCGGGAAGCGGTCAACGATGTTCCCTGACTCTACTTTTGAAAACTGATATAAGGTATAGGATAAATTATATTGTTCATTAATTTGATTGAGTAAGGACAAATCAATGTGTCCGAAGTTTTTATAGATAAACAGGTTGGGTAAAAAAAAGTAAAACCCAAAATTGTCGTAGGCGAAAACATACTGAGGATACCAAAAGATAAAATAACCAGCTACGAATACGATTAGTAAAATAACAATATTTGAATATTTATCCCTCAAGATTAATGTTTGAATGTTTCATTTGAAAGACCGTAAAATTATAGAATCTTTTGGTAAATCATTCATTGTAGAAATACTTATACCCCAATTCAATCAGCAGGTGTATATTTGCAAGTTGAAATTTCTAAAAAATTTTCGCAGTTAATGAGGGATTATAAAAATTCAGATCACAGAAATACCTGGAACGACAGTGCGGTAGAAGAACACTGGGATAAGGTAGCAGACGTTTATGTGGCCGAAAACGATAAGGTGAAAAAATCCCATGACCAGCGTTTTATTGAAAGTGTAAAATACCTTGATTTAGCTGACTATTTGCAAGTATTGAATATTTCAAGCCGGGATTGTGAAGCTGACGATTATATAAAAAAACAATGCCCCGGAGCCAAAGTTTTAAATGCAGAAATTTCTTCAGAATTAATGAAAGTGGCTATTAAAATAAGGCCGGGAGTAAACCAGCAAAAAATCAATACCTATTCTAAGCTTCCTTTTGATAATAATACTTTCGACCGGATCCTTAGCCTTGAAACGCTTGAACATGTTTCTGATCCTGTCGCATTTCTTCTGGAGCTGCACAGGGTATCGAAAGGCTCAGCAAAAATGGTCCTTAGTTGTCCCCCACTAACCTCTGAACTACCCTACCGGTTTTATACGGCTGTATTTGGTGGCCATGGCGAGGGCCCTCACCGTTTTTTAAGGTCCTCCGAAGTGAAGGCGATGCTTGAAAAAACCGGGTGGCACCTTAAGTTGCACAAAGGGACTGTACTCATCCCGGCCGGGCCGGTAAGCTTGCAAAATTGGGGTGAAAAAATAATTCAGCGTTTTCAAAATACATTTATATCAGAATTAGGAATACGTCAGTTTTTTGTGTGTGAAAAATATTGATCGACTAAATAGGGTGATGCGTTCGCATCTGTGTAACCGCTGCGGGTCTTGTGTGGGATTATCTGAAGGGGCGGTAGTGTTCGAACACCGAACAGCTAATTATCGACCTGGAATAGTTAAACCGGTAAATGATTTACTTGCTGAACGGATGTGGAATGCATGCGCAGGACATTCATTTAATTTTCCCGAATTCAACCAAAAAATTTACGGAGATAATTCAAACTTTAATCAATTTACGGGAGTTTATAAAAATATCTATATCGGAAATACAACGGATGAAATTGTTCGTCAGAACTCAGCCAGTGGAGGAATTTTATCCCAAATCCTCATCTGGCTTTTAGAAAATAACAGAATTGACGGAGCTGTTGTTTTAGGGATGTCAAAAACCGAACCCTGGCTCACTCAGCCATTTATTGCTACTTCCAAAAAAGAAATTCTAGAAGCTGCCCAGAGCAAGTACATCATCAGTTCGGTAAATGAATTATTACCAGAAACTGAAAAATTCAATGGGCGCCTGGCCTATGTTGGACTTCCCGGACAGGTGCAATCCATCCGCAAACTTCAGAATATGGATGACCCCACAGTGAAAAACATCCACTATATATTTGGTCCGTTTTATGGAAATACCCTTCATTTTTCTTCTGTAAAAAGCTTTTTAAAATCCTATAAGCTGAAGGACTATACGCAAATAACCAGGCTCTATTTCAGGTATGGTGAATGGCCGGGCAATATGCGGGTAGAGCTTAAAAGTGGCAGGGTGATTGAGTTGCCAAAATTTCATGCGAATTATTTAATCCCTTTTCACATTGTTAAAAACAGTTTATTGTGTACCGATTTAAGCAATGAGTTCACTGATATCTCCGGAGGGGATGCCTGGGCTCCGGTTTATGAAGAAAGAGGCAAAGGTTTTTCGATGGTAATTTCCCGTTCTGCCTCCGGACAAAAGATAATTGATGAAATGATAGCGGACGGAACACTGGAATTAAATCCAATCAGTGAAGATGAGGCTATCACAATGCATTCGCATGGATATGACCTTAAAAAAAGAGGAACATTTATCCGGATGCGCTTCAGAAAATGGGCAGGACTTAAAAATCCTGATTTTGGGTATACGATCACAGGTTTTACCTTTAGCCGGTATTTGATGGAAGTGGTGATTAACCTGATGTTTTTAGTTTTGGGAACATCCTTATCACGGTTTTTAATTGAGCAGCTGCCCCCTTCCTTCGTCGGTGGAATTTTTGAAAAAACCCGCACAATCTGGAAAAAATCAACCTATAAGATAAAACGAAAAAAGCTAAATGAGTAAAGGCAATGCCGGAAAAAGAAATACATAAAAAAAAGAAGAAGATCAAATGGTTCACTCTGCTTCGACTGGTAGGAATTGTCCTTTTTGTATTCATTCTCTTCCGTGTCGACCTTGGTGAAATTTGGAAAGAAATCCGGAATGCAAGTGTTATGTTTTTATTGCTTGCTGTTTTTTTTCAGTTACTATTACTTTTTGCCAAAGGATTAAGATGGCATTTGCTCAACACAGATAATCAAAAACAGCAGATTTTCCAGAGCCTCGGGGAATTTTTTGAAAGCTATGCAATGGGAGTAATTACTCCGGGCCGGCTAGGCGAACTAATGAAGGCAGGCTACCAAAATAAACGAGAAGGTATTATTGCCTCAGGTATAAGGGTGATGGCCGAACGAGGGGTTGACATCGGCTTTTTTGTTTTTATAGCCGGAATATCGCTTTATTTTAGCAAAACGATTCCAATAAAGGAGGAATACGAATTACTCATTATTCTTGCAGGTGTTATCTTTTTCATTCTCGGGGTCTTGTTGTTTAGTTCAAAAGTTATCAATCGCTTATTCGATCGGTTTATCCGTAACTATTCTGAGGCTTTTATTCAGCGTAAAGCCAGGGATATCATTTATATAATTTGCCTTTCTTTAATAAGTAATCTGTTTTATTTTATAAGCTGCTACATCATTGGTAAAGGAGGAATTGGCCTCGATATTACATTCATTGGTATATCGGGAGGGGTAGCTGTAGCCGGCCTATTAAATTTGCTTCCCATAACCGTTATGGGCCTGGGCACAAGAGAAGTTACCTTTATATATATTTTTAGTGCCTATCCTCAAAATCAGGTTTTGGCTCTTTCAGCCCTGATATTTGTGGTGGCCCAGATTGGTGGAGGATTAATCGCATTGGTTTTGGGACAAATTTTTTTACATATAAGTAAAAGAAAATCATTGACTGTTTAAATATGGAAAATCAAATGAAAAAATATGTGCTGGTTACAGGTGCAAACGGATATCTTGGATACTATGTATGCAAAAGATTGATTTCAGAGGGATATCATGTAATTGGGCTTACTTACCCACATTTTGCCTCCCGCCGTATCGAAAATGATTTGATCGTATATTTCTCTTATGACCTCTGTGGCGATAAAATGCAGAATCCCGGGCTATTGAACTACCTGAAGGATAAAAAAGTATTGGCAATTCTAAACCTGGCGGCTTTGCTTGGCAGTAGTGATTATGATAAAAACTTTGCCGTGAATGCGGGGGGTGTAAAACACATGATTGAAATTGCCCAAACTTATAAAATACGGCGTTTTGTACAGATAAGCAGTGTGGTTGTTTTAAAAAAAATAAAAGGGCCTTATGGGGTTACCAAGCTGAAAGGACAGGAAGTACTAATGGCTTCGGACCTGGATTACACCATTTTTATCCCTGCCATGATATTGGGCCCGGAAGGCCTCGGACTGAACCGGGTACTAAAAAATGTTTTCAGGTTGCCATTCATTGTCCCTCTCATAGGGAATGGAAAACAAACACAACATCCCATATTTGTTGAAGATTTTGCGAAATATATTGTTAAATGTATGGAAGAACCAAAGGCTAATAAAAAAATATATGAAATAGCGGGTGATTTGGTAATTCCCTTTAAAGATTTCATTTCTTTGATCCTTAAAATCAAAAACAGAAAGAAATTTTTTATTCCGATTCCGGTTTTTGTCGCCAACTGGTTGGGCTTATTTTTTCAAAAAACCCAGAAAGTCCCTTTGTTTACAGCCGAACATGTGAAAGGCGTTTTACAGGATTCAAAATTAAATACGATTCCTTTGCAGGAAGATCTTGGTTTTGTACCCACCCCATTAGAAAAAGCCCTTAAATCAAGCCTGGATAAAATTGAGGATAAATGGGATTACTATCTGCAACATAGAGAAGAAGAAATTATAAAAATATAAAGACCTGCTTAATGGGTTGATTTCATATCATCACTCCTTTTTCATAGTTGTCCATAGTGTCCTCACTATGGACTCTTATGATTCAATCTTCATTATTTTTTCGTATCCAGGGATTCCTGCATAATCTATTGCGCTGCTGTATAAAAAGTCTTCTGGATTATTTATGAAGGTCCGTAGCTGAGGACGCTAGGGACAACGAGGCGGACTTTGTTCTCTCCCCCCTGGAAGAGATGCCCGCAGGGCAGAGAGGGCATTATTAAATTTGATTGAGTTTATTAATATATGCGAAGTTTGGAAAACACCTCACCCCAGCCCTCTCCTACAAGGAGAGGGAGTTTCAATCAATTTTAAAATATTATTCCAGGATATAATTAAACTTAAACGGACTTTGTTCTCTCCCCCTGGAAGAGATGCCCGCAGGGCAGAGAGGGCTGTATTAAATTTGATTGGGTTTATTAAAATATCCCCCATAGTTGTCCATAGCGTCCTCACTATGGACTCTTATCATTCAATCTTCATTATTTTTTCGTATCCAGGGATTCCTGCATAATCTATTGCACTACTGTATAAAAAGTCTTTTGGATTTTTCATCATTTATGAAGGTTCGTAGCTGAGGACGCTACGGACAACGAGGCGGACTTTGTTCTCTCCCCCCTGGGAGAGATGCCCGCAGGGCAGAGAGGGCTTTATTAAATTTGATTGAGTTTATTAATGTATGCGAAGTTTGGAAAACACCTCACCCCAGCCCTCTCCTACAAGGAGAGGGAGTTTCAATCAATTTTAAAATATTATTCCAGGATATAATTAAACTTAAACGGACTTTGTTCTCTCCCCCTGGGAGAGATGCCCGCAGGGCAGAGAGGGCTGTATTAAATTTGATTGAGTTTATTAAAATATCCCCCATAGTTGTCCATAGTGTCCTCACTATGGACTCTTATCATTCAATCTTCATTATTTTTTCGTATCCAGGGATTCCTGCATAATCTATTGCAGTACTATATAAAAAGTCTTCTGGATTATTTATGAAGGTCCGTAGCTGAGGACGCTACGGACAACGAGGGGTATTCTGGTACTTCGGTGATGGGATCGGTTAAATTTGTGGTGCGGTAACCTAACACCTTTACAACTACAATCGGAGATGTAGTGAGAAAACCAACCGCTTTTGCCACCGTATTTGTCAGCGCCAATATGCAGACGAGTTGGGATCGAAGGAAATGATATTGTTTCGACTCAATTAAAACCTAAATTACTTCTATATTTGCAGCCATAAAAAATCAGAAATTAAAATAGGAAATGGTTTTTAGCAGCAGTTTATTCCTTTTGTATTTTCTCCCTGCCTTTCTGATCATCTATTTTATACTGCCAAAAGTTTTAAAAAATTATTTCGCCCTTTTAGCCAGTATGTTTTTTTATGCCTGGGGTGCCCCTGATTTTATTTTTATCGTTACCGGTTCAATTATTATTGACTTTTATATTGTTAAAGCACTTAATACAAGCATATCCCGACGAAAGAAATTACTGGTAAGCCTGTCGGTTTTCCTGAACATTGGCCTCTTAGCCTATTTTAAATATGCCAACTTCATGGTAGATAATTTCAATGAAGTCTTAAGTTGGTTTGGAGGTAAGCCTGCCAATTGGGTTGAAGTAGCGCTACCTATCGGCATTTCCTTTTTTACCTTTCAAAAAATAACCTATTCCCTTGATGTTTATCGAGGTGTACATACACCGTTGAAGAAAGTTACCGACTACGCCCTTTATATCCTGATGTTCCCCCAGTTAATTGCCGGGCCCATCGTCCGCTTTAATGAAATAGCCGACCAGATTGAAGACCGGTCGTGGAACGAAAACAACAACAACCGTTTAACCGGCTTTTTCAGGTTTGCTATAGGTCTGGCTAAAAAGGTGCTCATTGCCAATGTGCTTGGCGAACAGGTGGATTTAATATTTGCAGATGGATCACTTGAATTCAATACAGCCACCGCCTGGATTGGCATCCTGGCTTATGCTTTTCAAATCTATTTTGATTTTTCGGGTTATTCTGACATGGCCATAGGGCTTGGAAGAATGATTGGCTTTCGTTTCCCTGAAAATTTCAATAATCCATATATCTCACAAAACATTACTGAATTCTGGAGGCGCTGGCATATAACCCTGGGGCGCTTTATGAGAGATTATTTATACATCCCGCTCGGAGGAAATAAAGTTTCGGAAGGAAGGCTTTATTTAAATTTATGGGTGGTTTTCCTGATTTCGGGCTTATGGCACGGGGCTGCCTGGAACTTTGTGATTTGGGGAGCTTTTCAAGGGTTGTTCCTGGTAGCCGACCGATTGTTGTTATTGAAATTTTTTAAAACAATTGGCAAGCTTCCAAGCATGGTCATCACCTTTTTAATTTCATTGGTGGGCTGGGTTTTATTTCGGGCCGAAACCCTTGACTTTGCATGGAAATATATGGGTAAAATGTTTTCATTCCAGGGACAGGGTGATAGTTATAATTTTGATGTGAAGTTTTATACCATACTTTTATTGGCCATCTTTTTCTCCTTTTGGGGAGGATTTATAAAAATTGAAGCATGGCAGAAAAAAATATTTGCTGAACGTAAAAATCAAAAAACTGTGGGTTTGATGGTTTTGATTTCTGTAATTCTGGTAATTTTTAGCCTGGGGTCGATAACGTCTTCAGGTTTTAATCCATTTATTTATTTTAGATTTTAGATATTAGAGGTTAGATATTAGACTTTAGACTTTAGACTTTAGAGAATTTGAAAGTAATTGAAAAAATAGGATTAGGGATCATTTTAGTTTTGCTGGTACTTCCGGCAATTCAAAAAGAATATCGCTTATTCAGGGTTCCGGCGCTGGATGGTGATTTTGTCCTTGCCAAACAACCTTCCTATTCCTGGGCCTCATGGTTTGATGGAAGCTTTCAATCTGCTTTTGATACTTACCTGGAAGAGAATATCGGTTTTAGAAACATTTTGGTTCGCATCACCAATCAATTGGACTATAGCCTGTTTGATATACCCCATGCAGAGGGGGTGGTATTGTGCAAGGAAAGACAATTGATTGAATACGACTATATCCGGACTCTCAATGGTGGAGATTTCCTTGGTGAATCTACCATAGATAAGAGAATACGAAAACTGAAATTTGTACAGGAACATCTGAAAAAGGAATTTGATATCGATTTAATACTTGTTTTTGAGCCTGGCAAAGCCTCCTTTTATCCGGAGTTTATACCCAATGAATACCTTACCCGCAATAATCCCAAAACAAATTATGAATATTTTGTAAATAAGGCTAAAAATCATGAAGTCAACTTCATCGATTTTAATCAGTGGTTTAAACAATTGAAAGGTAACACCCAATATCCCTTATATCCAAGGTATGGCACTCACTGGAGTCTTTATGGGATGTCAATTGCCGTTGACTCCCTCGTTAAATACCTGGAGCACGTTCGGGATATCGACCTGAACGACATGTATATTGATTCACTGAAGATTCAAACCCGGGCGAAAAAACCGGATTATGACATGGGAGCCGCTTTAAACCTTCTTTTCAGACTGCCTGAATACGATACTCTCGCCTATCCTTTGATACGCTTTGAAAACAACCCTAACAAACCCAGGCCAATGATGTTGACCATTGCTGACAGCTATTACTGGAATATTTACAATACAGGGATAACAAGGTATTTATTTAATAACGAGGCCTTCTGGTATTTCGGGAACCTGGTATATCCGGAGTATTATAAAAATCCTACCTTCGCCACTGACCTCGACCTTAAAGAGCAAGTGGAAAAGCAGAACATAATTTTGTTAATGGTTACGGAAAGATTTCTACATAAATTTGATTGGGGTTTTATTGATAAGTTATATGCCCTTTATGGCGAAAACTCAGTGTATGATAAAACCTATAATTACAAGGCAAACATTTGGATTTATACAGAATGGATTGACAAAGTGATTGCTAAAGCAGAAAACCAGGGAATTCCATTTGAAATCATACTTGAAAAAGAAGCCAACTACGTGTATCATGAGAACGAACCAGAAAACTACATGACCTTCAGGGGACAGAAACATTATGAAGAAGCCATACGGGCAGATCAAAACTGGTTAAACCTTGTAAGGGCAAAAGCTGAAGAAAAAGGATTAAGCCTGGATGAAACCGTATCTATGGAGGCAGACTATATGTTTAAAACCAATTTCCCGGATGCCTATAATAGATTTCAGCAAATAAACCACTACAAAGAGCAGCTTAAAAACGACAGCCTGTTAATTGAGAAAATTAAAGACAAAGCTGAAGGCCTGTACCTTACCCTAGATGAGATGCTTCAAATTGAAGCAGAAAAAATGTTATTGTCTGAATAATATTTCGGCTATTAATTTTTCTTTCCTTCGTAAATGTTTTAATCCATTAGAATCATTTTTCCGGTAAAAGATTTTTCATTCATTTTAATCCGGTAAAAATAAATGCCGTTTGAAACACGCACTCCTGCATCAGTAGTTGCATTCCATACAACATTGTGTTTTCCAGGATTCATTATTTCTGATGAAAGTATTGTTTTAACCTTTTTACCATAATAATTGTAAACCTCCAGCGTAACTGTGGAGGGTTCATTTTGCTCAAACCAAATAGACGTGGTCTGATCAAAAGGGTTCGGATTATTCCCAATAAATATATCGTGATTCTGCTCAGATATACCTGTGGCAAGGTCGAGATAAAGCCAGCAAACAACCAGGTACTCGTTCTCCATATGATCCGTGATAATAATCTCTGCATTGTAGAGTCCGGCTTCTAACTGTGAAGCATCAAAACCTATGGCAATATCATCCTGTCCTCCGGGATTAAGACCACCAAAAGAAGACTCAATGGATAGCCATTCCACCGGATTACCAGTAGTATCAACTATTTCCATGGTATAAAATAAGGGCCCACTGCCTTCATTCAGAATATGTACCGTATCATACGCCATGGTATTTTCATTAAGGGTTACTAAAATAGATTCAGGATCAAGTAAAAGCTGGGGGTCAGTATCCCCAAATGGGGGAAACAAGATATAATCAATCCAGGCACAATCAGATCCATTGCTTACCGAATAGTCCTTTTCAAAAGCCCACTTAAAGGTATGTATTCCCTGCCCGACAGGATAAGATTGTTGTGTCCAATCCTGTTCTCCAGCCCAGGAATCCATATCCACTCCATCAATATAAAAATGTAAGTAGTCATAATTGGCTTCACTCGAAACTTTTTTGTAAAAACTGATTTCGCCCGTTCCCAATACATACAATTCCAATTCCATCGAAGAGGTTTCGTTATCCTCAATATCTCCTGATTTTGCACTATATGATCCCTCCCACAACTCTATGTCATCTATTATCCATTCCGCATCACCGCCAAACAACCAAGGATATGCAACAAAATTTGCCGTTTCAAATCCTTCGTTCAGGAGGCCACAGATAATATACACCTGGTCAAGGTTGTTGTAATCATTATTTGCCTGAATATTCAGGTCAAACTCCAGTACATACCCCACAGGAACTTCATCCGAAGCAGTAACATTAAATACCACTTCACCGGTAGATCCTGGGTTAATTTCTGGCAATAAAGCGCTTGAATTATTTATAACAATATAAGGATCCGAAGAAGTTAATTCAGCAAGAATTTCATAAGCATCAGCGCCACCACTATTAAAAAGTGTGATAATGATATCTGCCGTTTCACCCGGGTCAAGGCCACCGTTTTCCCCATCGACCACTTCTAAATTAAGGGCATTTATCTCCGGAGCAAAAGCAGTGAGGTATATGTGGCTTGACCAGTCATCTCCCGAGCTATCCTCAATAAAAGTATTCAGGTCAATTGAATGTTCGTCCGGAACAAAGTTAGAAACATCAAATGTAAAAGCAGAAGTAAACTCTTTAATCTCTCCCGGAGAAAAATCACCTAATACCTCCGTGCTATCAATCAAGCTTAGGAATTCATCTGTGCAGTTTATTGCCATTTGAGCACCATAGATATTTACTAGGCCCAGGCTTTCAATCTGGACAGTAAGGTTAACCGTTTCGCCAAATTCTATAACATCATCATCTCCTGAATTAACTATGAAATTCTTTACTACCAGGTAGTTTGAACCATCCGTTGAAAAGAGGAGTTTTTTGGAGCTGGAGATATTATTTTCATCGGTCACCAAAAACCTGACCTCCAGGTCATCATAAGTTTCAGTTGCGGTTCCAGCAAATTCACCATAACGTGAAACCGTAAAGCCTTTGGGGTATTGATTCGCCTCAAAATCAAGTTTCAGGGAGGAGGGTATATTTTCATCATTGTGTACCTCAGAAAACTGGTAAAATTTTGTATTCCCTGATGCGATGCCAGAAAGCCATTCCATCTCAGGATAATCATTCACATCACCATAATAAAAAGCAATGTCGCCATTTTTGAACAACTGGACTGCAAAATTTAATTCAGAAGTATTTTCGTAACCATTAACAGAAGTATGCCAGCGAAAGGTGGCAGAGTTTTCATCACCCTGATACCACATATTATCATCTGCATATAACCTGAGATCAGCCTGGAAGGGAGATATGTATTTGTTTTTTGCCCATTTCAGAAAATCATAAATCTGGTAGGGCCAAGTTAAGAAATCCTCAAAGGTGATATACCCGTCAACATGAACCCTCACTTCGTCAAAATCCTGTCCGTAAAATGGGAAAGTAAAGCCAAGTTGTTTGGTCACATAGCCAGTATTTGCATTTGAGGGAGATAACTGCTCCTGTGTGACCATTGGAAATGGTTGAGTAAATGGTGTTTCAACAAAGTTCATATCAAAATCCCAGAGGTAAGGTGCTGTGCCGCCATCAGCCTCTAATTGTAGACTATAAGGCTCATAAACAGTGGCCTTGGGAATGGTATCATTAGTAATAAAAACGGGATCGTAACTAACCGAATGATTGACCCATAACTTGGTTAAACCATCTGCCACAATGGGTACATTAAACTGATCAGAAAGAACTTCTTCAATTCCATTAGTATAATCAATTACTGAAAAACTGTTGACCTCACCGTTACCCCATCCTTCGGGGTCCTGCTCCTGAACCAGAAGGAAATATCGTGCCGGTGTCCCCGGATCCATCATATTAAGAAATGGGGTAATATCCAGGCCTATTTCAATGGTTTTATTTTCTGGCAAAGTTCCTCCCTGCATGTAGTTACAGCCCGCCTGAAAATTGAACATGGGAAATCCGAGGACATAATCCGGCGAATTGGCATTTTCATTCGTCGACATACCCATTTGTATCCTGATCCTATCACGGCAGTCGTATGTTAAGGTAAATTTAGCCGTAAGCTGCGGTTCCACATTGGTTTTAGCATACAATACATGAGCGGCATTATTCCAGATTCCTCCACCTCCGTAAGGGTCTGCACACGACTTATACATCATATAACAAAATCCGTTATTTCCAAAGGAGGGGCCGCCGCTATAAGTATTCGCAAATTTTAGTCCGCCAATTTCCCAATCCCGGGGTGTAATGATGCCATCGTTATTTAAATCGATATTGTTTGTGTACTGGCCATCGTTGTTGTAATCCCATCGGATAGAATCATGATAACCACAAATGGTTAATCCATGGTTGGCCGAAGTCCAGCCGGTAACAACGTATTTACCTGCCTCAGGGGTACCTGCCGGCAAAGTAGGCATGCCTCCCGGTGCATTGGTATAAAAATTTGCCACACCCCCATCATCAGCACCTTCAAGATGATTATGAATCCAGTTTTTTAATGTATTTATTCCTTCTTCTGTGGAAAGTTGAATTTGATAGACTTCAGAAATCCGGTTATGCATTAAATGATAATAATTATCATAGCCTGACAACCATCTGTCGGGACCACCTGCGGTCATTCCGCCATATACCTCAACATTAGGGGTTCCCTCCCATTTTACAATTTCAAAACTATGAAAATAGCTGACTCCATACCAACCATTACCTCCGTTCCCAAAATTCCAAGTAAAATGAGTGGCATATTGATTTTCCGGTTCAGTTCCTGCTACATCACGCATCCGGTTGATCTCATAAGCAAAACCAAGCCCTATACCACTTGCCTGCCCGCATTCATATTGCTCCTGCGCAAATACCGGCCGCCAGTATATTTCTGTAGAATTGTCTACCCATTCAGGCAGGGTTTTGGCATTAGATCCCTGCATCCATTCAGGCATCGTTAAAATAGGGAGGTTCGCCAGCCCTGCTGAATCCTCCTTCGATAGAAGTGGTAAATCATCCAGTCCTATTGGAATGTTTTGTTGCTGCGCAAAAAGATTAGTGGAAATAAGAAAAATGTAAACTAATACTACATTTATAATACAATTGATTTTCTTCATGATCATCGATAGATTAAATAGCAAAAATAAGACATTTAGGACAAAAGATATGTAGCCGCGTTGATGTTTTACAAAATCCTGATAACACAATGAAAAATGGCGCATAGAATTTTTCCCTGCGCCATTTTTTATATTATGGATAGATAAACCTATCGAATGATAATCTTTTGTAAGATATTTACATCCTGTCCTTTAAAATTTAAAAAGTAAATTCCTGAAGGAAGATAAGTTAGATCGAGTTCTAATATATTGTTTTGCTCAACCTGATAATTATTTAGTTCGAAAACTTGTTTACCAATCATATTTATAATTTTCAGGTCTCCAATAAAGCCTGTTTCCAAATTAACTTTAACACTGAATAAACCATTATTTGGATTAGGATAAACATACAATTCAGATTTATCTGCCAATTCGTTTATATCTGTAAATTCCGTTACTGTAAGTATAGCACTTGCAGAATTTGAACAAAAGTTTACATCGGTATATTCATAGGAAATGGAATGTTCGCCCAATCCTGCTGCTGCAGGATCAAACATTCCGTTGGAGACACCCGGGCCACTGTAATCCCCTCCTGCCGGAGAACCCCCTGTTAATTCAAAGGGTGGGGTTGAGATTGAAACATAACCGGGGACAGTTAAGGTAACATTAGGAAGATACCTGGTAATTGTGAGCGGATTAGAATAAACACCTATTCCGCAATAATTTATTCCAGCCACGCTAAGTTGAGCCTGCCCGAGATATCCGGGAGTCCAAAGCACCGTAACGTTTGTATTGCTACCCGAAACAGAACCTGCTTCCGGGGGTGTAAGCATCCAATCATAGGAATTCACGCCACCCATTCCCGAAATACTGTACGTACTATTGCCCCAGCTAGCGCATAAAAATGCGATACCCGTTGGTGTAGGAGCCTGATTAGGAGTAGAACCCACCTGTATGTAGTCGAGGAGATAAAGCGTAGCCGTTTCCACACCATCAGTAACTTCAAGGAATACGTCAAAAGAGCCTTCATTTGCATAACCAACTACAGGATTTTGCAACGTTGAAGTGTTAGGAGTGGCTCCTTCAAATACCCAATACCATTCTGTTACCGGTCCAATTGACTCGTCATAGAAATACACGGCATCTCCTTCACAATGATAAGTAGTATCAGCGGCAAAATTAGCCTCTATCTCTTCAGGGGGGAAGGTAATATAATCTACCCAACACGCGTCTTCATTACTCGAAACGCTAATGTCTTTATTGTATTCCCATGTAAAGGTATGAGAACCAACCCCAACTACGGTAATATATTCTGTCCAGGGTACAATTCCTGACCATTCGTCCTGCAAACTTCCATCAATATAAAATGAAAGATAGTCGTAGTTATTTTCTGAAGATACTTTGTACCAAAAGGATAAGGTATCCTGAGCATAAACTTCCCAGTCAAGAGATATGCTTGTAGTCTGGTTGTGTGTAATTAGGCCAGATTTCGCACTATAAGTTCCTTCATAGGGGCTGGCATCGGTCACAGACCATTCAGCAACACCTCCTTGCTGCCAATTGTATTGTGAGAAATTACCGGTTTCAAAGTCTTCGATGGAGACCGCTTTAGAATCGAGTATATTTAATTGGGCATTTGCCGGGTTTATTACGCCTGAGAGTCCAAAAAATATCAGCATCGCGATTAAAAGTAAAATTCGTTTCATATCTATTTTTTTAATTTTTTTGCAGTTAATATAACCGAAAATTGCGCAATTTTTGACAAAATTACGCAATTTTCAATTACCTATTTAGTCTTACTATTCTCTATTCCTGAATAATAATCTTTTTAACAACATTCTGATCCAAACCTTTAATCCTCAGGTAATAAATCCCCTGTGCATAATTGCTCAGATCAATGATGCCACTGTAATCTTTATTTGAAACATTGTTTTCGCTATACACCATTTCATTAAGTGCATTGTAAATAGCAATGTCGATAACTTCGTTTTGATCAAGAGCCAGTTGAAGTGTAAAACTACCATTATTCGGATTCGGGAAAATGGATACGGCCTTATTAAGGTCATTTTCTCCCACACCTGTACATGGATCAACCAGGATAGTTTCTTCCATATAATTACTACATCCATTCGGATCTTCATATGTATAGGTAATGGTATGTGTTCCCATTCCTGCAACTGATGGGTCGAACCAACCATTATCTACTCCTGCTCCCGAATATACACCGCCTTCTGGTAATCCACCTGTCAACTCAAATGCAGGCCATTGCAGACAAACATCTTCGAATGGATCAAGGGTAACCTCTGGTAAATAAACTGAAATATCAAAATTAGCAGAGTAAGCACTCATCCCGCAATCATTTCCGGCAGCTACTTTCAGAGTAGCATCACCAAGGAATCCCGATTGCCAGCTAATGGTTATGCTGGTACCACTCCCTGAAATTGTTCCAGCTGATGATGGGTCTAGAACCCAGTCATAAGTATCAGCACCAATACTACCGGAAGTATTGTAGGAACTGCTACCCATATCTGCACAAACCATGGCAGGGCCGGAAGGACTTCCGGGAATATCGGGGCTTACAATTACATTAATATAGTCATTAAGTGTAATGCTTGAAGTTTCTGTTCCATCAGACACCTCTAACGTCACATCATATAAACCAGCAATTGAATAGGTAATCGTTGGGTTTTGCATCGCAGAAGTTGCAGGGGTACCTCCTTCGAAGGTCCAGCTCCAACTAATGGCACCACCTGATGATTGGTCGAAAAAGTCAACTGTGCCATTTTCACAAACTTCTGTTGTGCTTGAACCGAATGAAGCATTGATCGACATGGTTATTCCCAGAAAGTCGAGATACTGAGCCATTAATTCAACTTTTGTAGATGGAGATGAACCATCATCAAGCCCGCCGAACTCGTGGGAAGCTCCAATGGTATTGTAAGAGCCTTCTTCATAAGCAACAGCTGTTCCATAACTCGGTGATTGATTCTGGAAAATCTTAACAGCTGATCCTGTTGGCTCTATATGATCCATCCAGCTATTATCACCAGAATAATTAAAGGTCATGCCATCGGTAATTGTACCGGCCTGACCAACCACGGTTCCCATATCGCTTGATCCATCACTTGTTCCGTTAATTCCAAACATCGCATGGACAGCAGTTTGTGAGTCGTAGTACCAGGTATCACCACCTTCCATATATAAATTCCCGCCATTGTTCAGGTAATTGGCAAGCGTTGTTCCCTCACTGCTTGAAAGCACATGATTGTCGCTGTAAATTCCAAGACAAACAAATATATTTGAATATAAGTTGAGATCGGGTGGGAAAGAGGTAAGTGTTTCGAAAGCCACTTCCATATCGGCAATGGCGTCTTCCATTTCTGTCGCTGAATTTTGGTTTCCATCAAGGTCAAGAATTAGAACAGGAATTTGGCCAATCACGACATCAAACATACCTGAGCCGGTAATTCCGAGGTCGCCTTCCATATTAAATTCAATACTTGCGATATAGCCAGCCGGGGTATTGGATGCAGCAGTAGCACTAAAGGTGGCATTTCCTGCAGCACCTGGCAAAAGATTACCAAACGCCATATTTCCGGAATTGATCACCAGGTAAGGATCAACAACCGAAAGATCGCCACCAATATTTAAAGCCTGGCTTGATCCCGAGTTTTCAACGTTTATAACAATATCTACAGTTTCACCCGGATCAATTTTTCCGTTTCCATTTCCGGTAGGATCATTGATTACAAAATCAATAAATTCAAGCACAGGGGCGTGACCTTCAATCACAAAGTTACTTACCCATGTATCGGTTCCGTCGGTTGCAGATACTTCAAAAGCAGCATTGTGCCCATCAGGAATATCGTTGGCCACATCGTATGCAAAACCATCCGCCATAACAGCAGTAGCACCTGCAGCGATATTTCCATAAGCTTCCGTGTTATCTGTAATTGTAATATAAGTGTCGGTTGTGCTTAGGGTAACTACAACGTTATCCGCTTGTTGTACACCAACATTCTCAACAGTGAGCGATAATAAATTGGATTCGCCATAATCCATTAAACCATCTCCGTTTCCGCCAGTAGCGTCATTAATGGTAAAGGATTCACGAACTACATAAGGTCCAGTAGGAGGGATAACTTCAACGACTGCTGAATAACGATAGAAATTTTGCAGTGTTATTGTAACGATAACCTGGTCTGGAGGAACCTGTCCGGGAATATCGATGGTTACCGGTGTACCCGTAGCTTCACCTGTACCGATGATCTCACCATTGACCGTCAGACAGATCAGGGCGCCCTCATTGGCCGTGACATCAAAACTGGTTACTCCGGCATATAAAATGGGGTTATGCGTGACGGTCATGTTCT